>NZ_JBJNLK010000009.1:0-246589 GCF_052169115.1 Serratia sp. CY33525
ACCAGCAGCCGCTGCGCTACGCCGGGCAATATCAGGACGACGAAAGCGGCCTGCACTACAACCTGTTCCGCTACTACGAACCCGAGGTGGGGCGTTTCACCACGCAGGATCCGATAGGGTTGCGCGGCGGGTTGAACCTGTATCAGTATGCGCCGAACCCGCTGATGTGGGTGGATCCGTTGGGGTTGACAAATGAGGATGTAACGACATTCTATCATGCTGGTGATATTAAAGGAGCAATAGACCCTTCTTACGGAAACGGACTAAAAGACTTTGATCCAGCAGGCAAAGGTGGATTCTATGTTACGACTGATAGAGCTCAAGCGGAAAGGTGGGCTCAGATGAGAACCGACCGAAATATGTCTATAACTCAATTTGATGTGCCAAATTCAGAATTAGCCAAACTTAATATTAAAACGTTTGGTTCAGCAAATGCAGAGTGGGCTGAGTTTGTCACGAAGGCTAGAGCAGGAACTCTTGCACATTCATATGATGCCGTGAGTGGCCCTATGTTATTGAATTTAAAAGATTTCAGGAGAGGGGGTAAACCTAGGGCTGGTGGTTCCCATTTTGCAATATATAGTGATAAAGCAGCAACAACATTTAATAAATACAAATCAGGATGTAAGTAACATGATTGAACGAAATGAACTAAAAGATGGATTGGTGTTTGTGAATGAATCCAATAAAAATGAAAGTGTCATTATGAATTTTTATTCTTGGGTCCATATTATTTATGGAGTAATTGTTTTTTATGGAAGAAAAAGTGAAGAGGAAGCAAGTTACATAATTAACAATACACCTATGTTTACGACACCACCCAAGAATTTCATGGAGGCCTGTATGTTAGGTCATGAGGATGAATATTATTGGGGTATGGTAATGTCACATGGTGATAGATATTTTGAGAAGGGTTTTCCTCGTACAGCACCGGATGATTATTTTGAATGGGAGGATAGCTATATAAAAGATCACAATCTTGAGAGAAACACTCTAGTTTTTAATGATTAAAATAAGTGATGTTGCTAGAGCCGACAATTCTCAGTCGGTTCTGAATGTTTAGAATGAAAAGTATCTAAACGAGCAGATTTGATAATTTTCAAATATCCATCCGTACACATTGATAAATAATTTAATATTACGGTATCTAACATGATTGATTTTAACGCTAGAATTGTTTCGGGTGCTTCTATAGGGAATGTCGTTCTAAATGAAAATATTTCATTATATATTAATGAGATGCACTCCAGATTTAGCGTTAAGATTAAAACCCACTTCCTACCTGACGGGAGTGAGCGAAAGTCATATATAGTCGACAATACTTTGACCGTCGTAACTGATAAAGACGGTATTATTTTATCACTTGGATGTAATTCTTATTATAATGGGAGTTACAACGAAATCATATCCCCCGGAATGGAAATAACAGATGTAATCAAGCTGACGGTTTCACAGAAAATATACAATGGTTCAATCATTATTAATGATGACTTTGGCGTTTCGTTTATACTCCCACCTCCATATGATGAAATCGCCGATGCGATAAGCCATATTCCTAGTGGATTGACAATAAACGAAATTTTCGTATCTGATTTTTCATTCTGGCGATAGCTTATGGAGTATGTGAGTAAGTTTAGTGAGCATGTGATTAAATTTGGGGTCAGTGATATAGTTGTCACTGGCTACATAGATTCGGATATGCCGCCGGTTTTTCACCCGATGTATGACAGGGTTTACTTTATATCTGGTGAGGTTATATTTGAATTTTACATTGATGATGATGGGGTTGTTAATTCACATTTGGTTGAAAACATCGCTCCGTGGTTTGAGGTAGATGTGGATGATCAATTTTCTATGATGTCAATCTATTCACAAGCGTTTAAAACTGAACGGGAAGTTAAAATAGTTGCAGTGGATTATAGTGAAAAGCCGTTCTCAGTATTCATTGTAAGATATAAAGATGGTGACCATGAAAGTTCACTGCATTTAGAGCCAAAGAATTTCTTTGGTTTTTTGATTTCATAGAAAAACCTGGGATCATCAGGAGTTAAATGAGTAGTATTTATCTAATTGACATTGATTGCTTTAAAACTAATATTAAGGATGGAGATTACCAATGATTAACAAATCTAGTCTGGTTGATGGTATCCTTTTTCGAGATGAGAATGGCTCGAATGAAACTGTAGTTTTCAATTTTTATACTTGGGTGGAAATGCTTAAAGCGGTCATTGTTAAATATGCGCAAAAGTCTGAAAGTGACGCGGAGTTATTGGTTTTATCATCGAGCTTAGTGTGCAAGCCTATCAACAGTTATACGGCTGTCTGTCTCAGGAGCCATGAAATTGAATATCATTGGGCAATGCTGATAGCTTATGGTGAACAGTATTGGCTGAAAGGCGTAGAATCCAAACAGCCTTATGGCTACTTTGACTGGGATGTGCAACATAGGAAAGAACATAACTTAGCAGAGGAAAGCTTTGTTTTTAGCAATTCATGAATCGCGATCCGATAGGGTAAACACCCCTCCAAATGTCCAACGCCTTCCTTATCCTACATCTCCAAACTAAATACCCAATGTGCCGTTAATCAGGGTGCAGCACTGCCCGCCGATCCAGGGCTCGCCGTCAATAAAGCGCACGCTCACGCGGCCATCTCGCTTCAGTTGGGTGCCCTGGCGCACCAGGTAGCCCTGCGCGGTTCGGTCGCCGTCGGGGAAGCGGTTGGCCTTCAGCAAGCGCGCCAGGCAGGCGTTGGCGCTGCCCGTTACCGGATCTTCGATCAAGGCGCCGCATTCCACCATAAATGCGCGCATTTCGTAATCTGCCGGTTCGGCCGCAGAACAGGCGCCATAAATCACTACGCCATCCACATCACAGGCGGTTTGCAACCGTTCGATCATGGCCTGATCCGGCATCACCGCCAGGCAAGATTGCGCATCCGGCAGGCGCACCATCAGCCAGCGGATGCCCATCTCGACAATAACCGGCAGGGTATCGGCTTCAATCACCGCCGGCTGTAAAGCGGCCATCAGCCGTTCTGTTTCCTCAACCGCCATTGGGCGGAGCTCAACTTCGGGCGCGGCGAACGCCAATGCGCCTTCCGGCAGGATGTTGATCGCCACCAGGCCGACGCCGCATTCCTGCATCACCGTTCTGGGGCGTTTAGGCGCCAATCCGGCTTCCAGCAGGGCGTGTGCGGTGCCCAGCGTCGGGTGGCCGGCGAAGGGCAGCTCCTTTTCGGTAGTGAAGATGCGCACCTTATAATCCGCCGCCGGGTGCGCCGGTTTAAGCACAAAGGTGGTTTCCGAAAGGTTGGTCCAACGGGCCAATGCCAGCATCTGCGCGTCGTTCAGCCCTTCGGCTTCCAGCACCACCGCCACGGGATTGCCGAGCAGCGGCGTGGCGGTGAAAACGTCCACCTGTTTGTAGGCACGGGGTGTCACATCATCGCTTCTGAGCATTGGCCATCATCCGTTATCAACAAAACCTGATGATAACGATATTCGCCAATGGCTTCAAAGGGTTGAATTTTGTTTTGGCATACCTGCCCGTCGCCATCTCAGCCCCGGCTTGGCGAACATCACCAGGTTGCCCAGCAGAATCAGGCACAGCCCCAGCACGGCGTTGAAGTGCCACTGGTAGCCTTCGTAGATCGTCGAGATGGTCAGCGCCACCAGCGGGAACAGCAGGGTGCTGTAAGCCGCCGCGCCGGCGCCGATGCGGCCGAGCAGGCTGAAGTAGGCGGCGAAGGCGATCACCGATCCGAAAATCGCCAGGTACAGCAGGGAGCCGATATAGTGGCTGCTGAATTCGATCTGGAACGATGCGCCCTGCGCCAGGGCGATCAGCGCCATCAGCAGCGCGCCGTAGGTCATGGCGTAGGTGTTGGTGGAAAAGATATCCAGCCCGCGGCGCTGATGGCGCGTGCTGATCATGTTGCCCAGCGAGAAGCCGTAGGTGCCGAGCGCGCTCAGGCCGATGCCTTTGAGCAGCTCCGGCGCCATGCGGGTGGCGGCCAGATCTTGCCAAAACAGCGCCACGATGCCGGTCAAACCCAGCAGCGCCGCCGGCAGCAGGTTGGGGCTGGGGCGCTGGCGGAAAAACAGCAGGCTGTTGAGGGCGTTGAACAACACCGCCATCGAGAAGATCACCGATTCCAGGCCGCTGCTGATGTAGGCCGCCGCGTGGTAGAAGCAGAAGAAGTTGAAGCCGAACACGCAGCAGCCCTGCAGCACGCAGAACAGATGATCGCGCGGGGCGAGGCGGCGCAGGCGGCGTGTTAGCAACAGCACGGCGAACATCACCGCGGCGGAAATGGCGAAGCGGTAAGCAATCGAGACGGGAATGGCCACCGGGCCTTCCTGTTGCAGGGTGATCGCAATCCAGGTGGTGCCCCAAATCAGCACTACGGCGAGGTACAACAGCGCATTCATTCTATTTGTTACTCCGAAAAAACCGATGGCGCAGTATCCGCTTTGGCGCGCGGCGGCGCTTGCAGCGCTTTGCGCCCAGTTGCATATTCTTGCGCTTTTTTTGCCAAAAGCGCTGGGCGGCGGCTGGTATGCGGCGGCGCCACTCTTTACACTGTCTGCATGTCGAACAACGGGGCCGGCGATGTCCAACTATCAGGCGTTTGAAACACTGCGTGAGCACAAGGCGCGGCTGCACGGCAGCGTGCTGCTGGGCACCGGCGTGGAGCTGGCCGCCTGGTCAAACTGCAACGATCGCGTCACGCAGGAAAGCGCCGACCACCATACCCTGAGCCTGTACGTCGCCGACGGCTATGAGTGCTACCAGCAGGTGCCGGGCGGCTGGCGCAACGGCGGCGGGCCGGATCGGTTCTGCATCATGCCGCGCCAATACGCCTCCACCTGGGACGTGCGCAGCGATCTGTCGTTCGTGCACCTGTATTGCACCGACGGGCATCTGCGGCAGCTGGCGGAGCAGACCTGGGATCGCAGCCCGGCGGCGATCAACGTAGAGCCGCGCAGCTTCGGTGAAGATCCGCAGATCACGCTGCTGTATCGCCAGTTTTTGCTCAACTGCGACTGGCGGGATAGCGCCAATCTGCTGGCGCTCAGCAGCGCGTCGAACCTGCTGATGTCGCATCTGATCCAGCGTTACAGTCAGCTGCAGTGGAAGCTGCCGCAGGCGCGCGGCGGCCTGGCGCCTGCGGTGGCCAGGCGGGTGCGGGAATATATCGAAAACCACCTCGATCGGCCTTTGCTGTTGGCGGATCTGGCGGCGCAGGCCGGGTTGAGCGAATACCATTTCGCCCGCATGTTCAAGCACGCCACCGGGTTGGCGCCGCACCAGTTTGTGATGCGCGCCCGGCTGCAGCGGGCGGAACGGCTGCTGCGGCACAGCCAACAGCCGATCACCGAGATCGCGCTGGCGTGCGGCTTCAGCTCCGCCAGCCATTTCAGCAACCGCTTCAAGGCGGCCTATGGATTTGCTCCGCTGCAGGTGCGGCAGGGGCGCTAACCGAAAGGGAGTGCAGCATGGATCAACCATTTGCCGGGCTGGGCGTGTTGTTTGTCGCCGGATTCGGGCCCATCACGCGTGAGAGCGACGAGAGCAAGGCGTTTTATGTCGAGGCGCTGGGGCTGCCGCTCAAGCCGATGCCGGGCAACGAAACCTATCTGCTGTCGGAGCAAGGCGCGCTGGACGGCGTGAAGCATTTCGCCCTGTGGCCGCTGGCGCAGGCGGCGCAGTCCTGCTTTGGCGACGATCGCTGGCCGGCGGATCTCGCGCTGCCGCAGGCGTGGATCGAGTTCGACGTGGCCGACATGGCGGCCGCCACCCAGGGGCTGGTCGATCGCGGTTATCGGCTGTTGGTCGCCAACCGCGAAGAGCCGTGGGGGCAGAGCGTTACCCGTTTGCTCAGCCCGGAAGGATTGCTGGTCGGTGTCACCCATACGCCCTGGCTGCGTTAAATGCCACGCCGTTCGCCGCCGCCTTTCGGGGGGGGGGGGCGGCTTAAGAACAAATACGCATTAGCTTAAAGCGATCTGCGCTATAGACCCATCAAATCTCCGAGCAGTTTCCCTTCCTGAAAGCAGAAATTCCGTTCATTGCGTAAAAACCAATGGCCAGAACGCGCTATTGCCATGCCATTCCGCGGCGATTTTTCGCCGTCTTTTTTCGCCGCCAGGTGCCTGATAGGAATAGAGATTATTCTTATATTTCTGCCCATTGCCAAGTGATGATAATGATTCTCGTTTTCAACCACGGAAAGGAGAAGGAACGATGAAAACAGTGAAGAGAACGGGCATCGCGCTGGCGATAGCCCTGACTTTCCCCCTCGCATTACCCGCCGCTACGGCGGCGCAACCCTCCCTGACAAACAGTAAGGCGGCAACGATGACGGAAAAACACGGGCAGTTCATTGCGGTCGGTAACGTGGTGCAGGTGACCTTCGGCGATTTCGCCTTCAAGCTGGATTTTACCGATGACAAGACCATGACGTTCACCGGTATCGGCGAGGCGTCGCAGGGCATCACCGACACCGTGCAGTACACCGCGGTGGAGATCCGGCCAAAGGTCTATATGGTCTATTGGCATGAGCCGCAGTCCGGCGACAACGTGACGCATATCGAGGACTTTGAGCGCGGCGAGGTGTACACCAACATCGCCGCCAAGGACGGCAGCTTCACCCATCTGAAAGGGCAGCTGAAAATCGTAGGTCACTCAGGAAAATAAGGAGCAGTTATGAAAAAGGCATTGATCACCTGTGCGATCGTCGGCGGCTTGCTGGCGAGTTACCCGGCGCTGTCAACGGATCAGGCGGCGTCTGACAAATCGGCCGGCAAAGGCGGTTATCATCATGCTCAGCAGAAGCTGAAGGTGGTGGAAGATCTGTATGCGGGCTTTTTCAATCGCCACGACATCGGCGTGGCGCAGAAGCTGATTGTGGAAAACTACAAGCAGCATAACCCGTTCGTCGGCGACGGCATCAAGCCGTTCCTGGATTTCTTCAGCCAGACCTTTAAAGACAATCCGCAGTACAGCGCCAAAATATACCGCAGCGCGGTCAACGGCGATTTGGTCTACGTTCACGTCAAATACCAAAATAACCCGCAGGATCGCGGTACCGCCAGCGTGGATATTTACCGGGTGAACGATCAGGGGAAAATCACCGAGCATTGGGACGTCAATCAGGATGTGCCGGAAAAATCGGCCAACGACAATACCATGTTCTGATCCGCAAGGGCCGCTGCGGCGGCCCTCAACACGCCCGCAACACTTTATTTACTTACATAAATACCAAACGATCGCCGCGTCGAGTAGGCTACGGCCGCCTTTGGCAGTGGTGGCACGGTTGATGGGCGTCATTGTCCCACCACTGCTTGAGGCGTTTCCCCGCATTCCCCGTTATCCCGCGCGTTGGCTCTCCACTTTTTTGAACTGATGGCGCAGCTGCAGCGCATTGCAAAGCACCAACACCGCCGTCACCGCGAACACCCAGCGGAACCCCATCATCGCCGAAATGCCCGACCCCAGCAGCGGGCCAACCACGTTTCCCAGGTACATAAAGGATTGGTTATAGCCGAAGATGCGCCCGGTCACCTGATCGGAGGAATACTTCAGCAGCAGCGCCTGCACCGCCGGCATCAGCGCGCCGTCGGCGAAGCCGAGCAGGAAACGCAGAATGCCCAGCTGCAGCGGCGTATTGACCCAGGCCATCACGGCGAACAGGCCGGTGGTGAACAGCAGCGCGGCGATCAGGATGCGCGCGGTGCCGATGCGATCGCCGAGCCGCCCGAGGCGCGGCGCCGAGATCAGCGCTGCAATGCCGGGCACGGCGGCGATCATGCCGCTGACAAAGGCGATATTGCTGACGTCGCCGGACAGCTCGCGAATGAACAACGTCAGGATCGGGCTGATGGACGAGTTGGCCAGCTGGATCATCAGGGTGCAAACGAACAGGGTGAGGATCAGCGTCGGATAGGGCAGCGAACGGAACACCGCCTTGCCGCTCAGCTGATCCGCTTTTTTCACCATGATGCGCCGCTCTTTAATCAGGAACAGCGTCACCAGGAAGCTGACGAACATCAGCCCGGCGGTGACGAAAAACACTACCCGCAGCCCCAGATGGTCGGCCATCAGCCCGCCCAGCAGCGGCCCGGCGATCACGCCGGAGATCTGCCCGGTAGAAAGCGTGCCAAGCGCCCAGCCGCTTTTATCGCGCGGCACCTGCGAGGCGACCAGCGCCATGGCGTTGGGAATATAGCCGGACGTCAGCCCCATCAGGGCGCGCAGTGCGAACAGCTGCCAGACGTTGGTGGCCAGCCCCTGCAGCGCGATGACGATCGCCATGCCCAGCGAGGCGCGCAGCAGCATCAGCTTGCGGCCTTTGCGGTCGGCCAGGCTGCCCCACAGCGGCGACACCACCGCCGAGACCAAAAAGGTGCCGCTGAACACCAGCCCGGACCACAGGCTGAGGGATTGGTGATCGCTGACGCCGAGCTGTTCGACGTACAGCGGCAGAAAAGGGAGGATTTGGCTCATCGCCAGCCCGGTGAAGAAACACCCGAGCCAGACCGAGATCAGATTGACTTTCCACGCTTCCATCGGCTTACCGTACCACGTTGAATAAGGAGGGATTTATTTAGTAAATAATAATAACACTGCTAATTAATCGGCGAGAGGCAATGCGTGAGCAAACGTAACCCTGCCGACGCAGTGTCTTTTTGCTATATATTAATAGCTATATTATCATAGGTAATTGGGTTAAGCCAGAGCCGCGCGATCCGGCGGTGTGAAAGCAGAGATAAACTGAACGCTAGATTGATGCCAATGAAAAAAGATCACCCTGAAGACGTGACGCTGCTGCGCACGCAGTTAATGTCGCTGGTGCGCCGTATGCGGCGCGAATCGCGCAGCGACGAAAAATCCTGGGCCCAGCTGATGCTGTTGGGGGCTATCGATCGCCACGGCGGCGAGGCGACGCCGTCGCTGCTGGCGGAATCGGAGCGCATGCGTTCCTCAAACCTGGCGGCCGCGTTGCGTGAGCTGGAGGCCGATGGGCTGCTGGTGCGCACGCCGGATGCCGAAGACAAACGCCGGGTGCGGGTGCGCCTGACGCCCGCCGGGCTGGGCCTGCTGCAGGAGAGCCGCAGCCGGCGCGAGGCGTGGTTGCTGGCGGCGATGGAAAACTGTTTAACGGAGCGGGAGCAGGCGCTGTTGATTGAGGCGGGGGCCTTGATGGCGCGGCTGGCGGCGGCGCCATCAACGGAAACGGAATAATCGGCGGGGCGGCCGGTGCGTCGCCCCCGCGGCGAGGTTACGGCATCGGCCAATCGACCGGCATGGTACTGACCACGTCCACGTAGCGATCCCAGGCCGATGACCAGAATTGGGTGAAAGCTTCCAAGGTGAGGTGGATGCCCATCAGGCCCATCACGAACCAGCAGGCGGTAAACAGGCCCAGGCTGCTGAACATGAACGCCATGCCGTTGCGGCTGGTTTTACGGCAAACGACGTTTAACTGGCTGGCGAAGAACATCAGCACGGCGCTCAGCAACTCCCAGCGCATCATGACTAAACCGGTGGCAATGGTACTCATCGAACTCGATCCTATGTAACAAAAATCCGCATCCGGCAGGGCGCCGACAGGGAAATGCGGGGAAATATCGGGAATATTGTGATTCAGATCACATTGTAGCATTGGGGCGAACGGCGGCTCAATGGGAAGCGCGGTGAAAAAAACGCCGCCGGTAACATTCCAATATGCTGAAACAGTTATGCCATTTCATTAGCAACCTTTTCATGGGGCGGTGCGCCCGATAACGCTATGCTTGCCGGCTTTTCAGTCCCCTGATTTTGCGGGGAAATGTGACGCAAAAGGTATCGGCACCGCATGGCCCTGTTAAAAGAAACAATTCGCGACCACTCTGCGGAAGAGAGGCTGTTTATCCGCCGGGCAGGCGTGGCGCTGGCGCTGGTGGTGGTCTGTTTCGGCGCGCTGATCGTCAACCTCTACCGGCTGCAAATCCGCCAGCACGGCTTTTACCAGACGCGCTCCAACCAGAACGACATCAAAATGCTGCCGATCGCCCCCAGCCGGGGGCTGATCTTCGATCGCAACGGCACGCCTTTAGTGCGAAACGTGACACTGTATCGTATCGAGATCACGCCCAGCAAAATCAGCGACATGGCGGCACTGCTGCAGGCGCTGACGCCGATCGTCGACCTGACGCCGGAGGACATCAGCGCGTTTCGCGACGACATGCACCACAACAGCCGCTACAAACCGGTGACGCTCAAAGCCGGGCTGAGCGACACCGAGGTGGCGCGCTTTGCCGTCAATCAATACCGTTTCGACGGAGTGACGATCGATACCTATCAACAGCGTGAATATCCTTACGGCGCCCAGCTGGCGCACGTGCTGGGCTATGTGTCGAAGATCAACGACAGCGATCTCAAACGCCTGGACAAGGCCGGGCTGAGCGAGAACTATGCCGCCGACCGCAACATCGGCAAACAGGGCATCGAGGCCTATTACGAGGCCGAACTGCACGGCACCACCGGCTATCAGGAGGTGGAGGTGGATAATCACGGTCGCGTGATCCGCCTGCTGAAAGAGCAGCCGCCGAAGGCCGGCAAGAACATCTACCTGACGCTGGATCTGCCGCTGCAGCAGTACATTGAATCGGTGCTGAAGGGGCAGCGCGCCGCGGTGGTGGTGGAAGATCCGCGCGACGGCGGCATCCTGGCGATGGTTTCCAGCCCCAGCTACGATCCCAATCCTTTCGTCAAAGGCATCGGCTATCAGGCCTATAAGGCGCTGCTGACCAACCCGGATTTGCCGCTGATCAACCGCGTCACCCAGGGCTTATACCCGCCGGCGTCGACGGTGAAGCCCTACATGGCCGTTTCGGCGCTGTTTGCCGGGGTGATCACGCCCACCACCACCTTTTTCGGCGCGCCGACCTGGACGCTGCCCGGTACCGAGCGCCGCTACCGCGACTGGCTGAAAACCGGCCACGGCATGCTCAACGTCACCAAAGCGATCGAGGAATCCGCCGACACCTTCTTTTATCAGGTGGCGTATGAGATGGGCATCGATCGTATCCACCACTGGCTGAGCCAGTTCGGCTACGGCCAGTCCACCGGCATCGATCTGAACGAAGAGTACCGCGGCGTGCTGCCGAGCCGCGACTGGAAGCTGAAGGTGCACAAAAAAGGCTGGTATCAGGGGGATACGGTTTCGGTGGGCATCGGCCAGGGGTATTGGGTGGCGACGCCGATCCAGATGGTGAAAGCGCTGACCACGCTGATCAACAACGGCCAGGTGAAAACGCCGCACCTGCTGTATTCGCTGCAGCAGGGCAACCGGGTGACGCGCTACCCGCCGCCGGCGAAAACGGCGCAGATCGGCGATCCCCATTCGCCTTACTGGGGCATCGTGCGCAATGGCATGTACGGCATGGCCAATCTGCCGAACGGCACCGGGTACAAGCTGTTCCACACCGCGCCGTATCAGATCGCCGCCAAATCCGGCACTTCGCAGGTATTCAGCCTGAAGCAAAACCAGACCTACAACGCCAAAATGATCCCGGTGCGGCTGCGCGATCACATCTTCTATACGCTGTTCGCGCCTTACAAAAACCCACGGGTGGCGATGGCGCTGATCCTGGAAAACGGCGGCGGTAACGGCGTGGTGGCGGGGCCGACTGCCCGCGCCATCCTCGACCATATTTTTGACCCGGCCAACGCGCCGCAGCCCGGCGATGCGGGGCAAAGTAAACCGCAGTTAAACGACAGTGCCGATGTGCAACGGTGAGGCGGTTTGTTTTTACTTTCTTACAAACTGCAATCTCCTGACCATTTCCGGCAAGGTAGACTGAAATAACACCATAAACCGAATAAAAACGCAGGGTTAACACAACAGTGGCGCCATCGACCAAAAAAAGCGGTAAAACCTATTCCACAGTTCGTTTCGGCTGGATTTGCGCCGGCATGCTGGTCTGTTTTTTTCTGTTGGCGTTCAGGGTCGGTTACCTGCAGCTGCTGGAGCACCAGCAGCTGGCGGATCAGGCCGACCAGCGTTCGATCCGCACCCAGGTGGTGCCGACCAACCGCGCCATGATCACCGATCGCAACGATGAGGCGCTGGCGGTCAGCGTGTCGTCCAAAGACATCGTGCTGGATCCGAAGCATATTCTCGATTCCCAGACGGACACCGGCAACGAGCGCTGGCAGAGCATGGCCAACGTGCTGAAGATCCCGCTGGCGGACGTGCAGCATCTGATCCAGAGCAACGCGCACAAGCGTTTCGTCTATCTGGCGCGCAAGGTGGAGGACGACAACGCTGCCTACATCAGCAAACTGCACCTGACCGGCGTCAGCACCGAGCAGGATTTCAGCCGCTTTTATCCGATGGGCCAGGACGCCGCCGGGCTGATCGGCATCGTCGGCCAGGACAACCAGGGGCTGGAGGGCATCGAGCTGGGCTTCAACCCGTTGTTGCAGGGCAAAAACGGCCTGCGGGTCTATCAGAAGGACGGCAGCGGCGCGGTGATCGGCGTGCTTAAAAGCGTGGATCCGGTGCCGCCGCCGAACGTGACGCTCAGCATCGACAAATTTATCCAGTACGTGCTCTATGCGCAGATCCGCGACGGTGTGGTGGCCAACCAGGCCGACTCCGGCTGTGCGGTGCTGGTCAAGATCGACACCGGCGAGATCCTCGGCATGGCCAGCTACCCGTCGTTCAACCCCAACAACTATGCCGGCACCCCGGCGAAAGACATTCGCAACGTGTGCAGCAGCGACAGCTTCGAACCAGGCTCGACGGTGAAACCGGTGGTGGTGATGGTGGGGCTGGAGCATAAGCTGATCCGGCCGGATACGGTGCTGGACACCACGCCGTATCGGGTGAACGGTCACCTGATCAAAGACGTCGGCCACTGGTCGAAGTTGACCATCACCGGCGTGCTGCAAAAATCGAGCGACATCGCGGTATCGCACATTGCGCTGGCGCTGCCGGCCACGGTGCTGCCGGCGGTCTACCGCAGCTTTGGCCTGGGGCGGCCGACCGAGCTCGGCATCGGCAACGAGAGCAGCGGCTATCTGCCGCAGCATCGTGAACGCTGGGCCGATATCGAACGCGCTACCTTCTCCTTCGGCTATGGGCTGCGCGTGACGCCGCTGCAGATGGCGCGCGAGTACGCCGCGATCGGTTCCTTCGGCATTTATCGGCCGCTGTCGATCACCAAGGTGACGCCGCCGGTGATGGGGCAACGCATTTTGCCGGCGGATACGGTACGCTCCGTGGTGCATATGATGGAGAGCGACGCCTTGCCGGGCGGCAGCGGGGTGAGCGCCGCGGTGCCGGGCTACCGGCTGGCGATCAAAACCGGTACCGCCGAGAAAATGGGCCCGAGCGGCAAATACGACGGCGGCTACATCAACTACACCGCCGGCGTGGCGCCGGCCAGCGATCCGCAGGTGGCGCTGGTGGTGATGGTCAACAACCCGAAAGCCGGCAAGCACTTCGGCGGTTCGGTGGCCGGGCCGGTGTTCGGCAAGATCATGGCCCAGGTGCTGGAGCACATGAATATTCTGCCGGACGCCCAGCCGCTTAACGTGGTGTCGTCGGTCAAGGGGTAACCGAGGGCGAGCGAGATTCCTGCAGGCGCTTCAGCGCCTGCTGATCGGCGTTCACCAGCCCGGCGTCGCGGGCGAACAGCGCGTCGACCATGCCCGGCTGGCGGCGATGCTTCAGTGTAGATCCCGCCGCGTTCAGAAGTAGTAACCGATGTTTACGTTGGTGCGAAAATACCATTTATTGCTGCCGGAGGATTGGGTGCCGGTCCAGCCGGTGGCGTTTTCCACGCCGCCCCACGGGTTGGCGTTCTGCGCCCAGGTCAGATCCACCCACAGCATCACCGGCATGGCGAACACCTGAACCCCCAGCGTGTTCATTTTGGAATCTGAGCCGCCGTGCCTGTCTTTCCAGAGCACGCTGTAGTCGTTGTAGAACCGCAGCTTTTTCACCGGCCCCCAGGGCACGTCGACGTCGCGCGCCAGGTTGATGGCGGCGGTGGTGGCCTGCGACGGGATCAGATAGGCCGGCGTCAGGCCGTTGCCCCCCATCAGGATCACCGAATTGTTGGCCCCGGCCGGGCCTTTGGCATCGTAACCGTAGCGGATCACCTGGCCGGACAGATGCCAGGGATCGTAATTCACCAGCGTATGTAAACCCGCCGCCCAGAAGCTGCCGTTATCGCCGGTCGCCTGGTTATAGAGCCGCGAGGCCGCCAGCGAACCGCCAAGTTCATTGTCCCAGCCGCCCTGATGGAAAGCGCGCGTCAGCCGCAGGTTTACCTGATCGCGTTTTTCGTTGCGCTGCAGGTGCTGTGACGCATAGTTGGTGTTTTTCAGATCGTCGTAGCTGGCGACGTCGGGGGCGTAACGCACGCCGGTCGGCATCATGCGCGGGTAGTAGGCGGCGTCGAAGGCCCAATCGTCATGCTGATATTGGTATTTGGCGCCCAGCCCGGTGTTGACGCCAAAGCCGAGGTAAAACGGAATGCCGTACGACCAGCCGAACTGCGGGTAGGGCATCAGGCCGAACGGTTTGAACGGCGCGCCAAGCTGCACGGCGGAACGTTCAGACAGGTGGTAACCGACATAGGCGCGGTCGATGGCGTATTTGCGCCGATCCTGAAACCAGAATCCGCTATCGAAAAACGCGTCGTTTATCTGGCCGGCGGCATCGATGCGAAAGGCGTCAAAGCGTAAATGCGGCGGATTCCGATAATTGCTGCTGTGCCAGTCTTCATAGCGATAATTGGCGCGCAGCGCGCCGCCGATATCAATATTCTTTTTATTATCCTCGCTTTGCCAATGAATATGCGGCAATGCCGGACGGCTTTTTTTTACCGGTGCCGCGGTGGCGGCAGCGTCGTTGGGCAATGCGGCGGTGGCCGCATAACTCACTGGTGAAACAAGAAAAAAACAAAGCGTTATCGTGCGCATGCCTGGCCCCTGATGAAAGTAGACTGTTTATTAAGGCGAGCGAGTTTCACCTGTGAACAGGGCATTTACGCTCATTGGTTTTATATTTGAGACGATTTTATTGTGCGTTTCATATATTAAATTCAGCGTCGGTTAATATATGAAACTTTGTTTCTTGTTTAATGGAAAAACTATAAATCCGGTATTAAACAAGTCAAGAAATAAAAATGAGAGTTGACGGGCAATACCGATTATTGGTCTGCGGGGGCGACGCAAAGCAGGCTGAAATATTAGTGTCATCAATGCCCGTTAGACTCGCGGCATCCTGGTATTACTGACTAAAAATCATGAACATAAAACTGACACTGGGCCGCAGGGTAAAATCTGCGGCAGCGCTGCCGCGCGCGTTTGGCTTCGGCAAGAGCATGGGCTTATTAAGCGGCGTAATTTGCGTTATCGCGCTATTTTCTCTGCTGCAATTGTTTTCCACCGTATTTATTTCCAATATTCTGCGCGACGCCAAGGTTAACCTGGTGACGGGCGACGCCTTGCATCGCCAGCAGGCGACGATGGATCGCGCCAGACTGTCGCTGCTGACGGCCAGCGACAGTCTGAACCGTGCGGGCATCTATTATCTGCAGGACAAAGCCACCGGTTCCGACGGCAGCTGGCACAGCCTGCTGGATGAGTCGTTGGCGGCGCTGCAGGCTTCAGCGCAGGCCTTTGCCCGGTTCGAGCGCTTGAGCGCGGATGCGCCGGAAGCGCCGGGTGCCCTGCAAGACAGCTATCGCCTGTTCTATGACGGCCTGAAAGAGCAGGCGCAAGGATTGCAGGGCAACAGCATCGATGCGTTTTTCGCCGTGCCGATCCAGGCGTTTCAGGCGGATTTCAACGAGAAGTATCTCGCTTACCAGGCGCTGAATGAACGGCGTGGCGATGACGTCAACGTGCGGCAGTTGGCGGCGCTGGAGCAGGCCAGAACCTTTGCGCTCGGCGCGTTGGCCGCGCTGGCGCTGATCGCCGTGGGCGTTTGGTTCGGCGTCTCTCGCTGGGTGATCGCACCGCTGCGGCAGGCGATCGCGCACCTCAACGTACTGGCCGCCGGCGATCTTTCACGGCCGCTGCCGCCTGGGCGCGCGTTCAACCGTGAGATGCGTCAGCTGCAGACCAGCATTGGCCATATGCAGGGCGGCCTGCAGCGCCTGGTGAGCGAGGTGCGCGATGCGGCGGGCGGGATCCTGAACGGCGTCGGGCGGCTGGCGGACGGCAATCGACTGTTGACGGCGCAGTCGGCGAAGCAGGACGGCGAATTGCAGTTGGCGACCGAGCACGTGCGGCAGCTGGCGGCGCGGGTGGAAGAAAACGGCCAATATGCGCAGCAGGCCAGCCAACGAACCGAACAGGCCCGGCAGTGCGCGGGCGCCGGTGAGCGGATGATGCAAACCGTCAATGTTTCGATGCAGGGGATCGTCAACCAATCGGCCGAGATGCGCGGCATCGTCGCGCTGATCGACAGCGTGGCATTCCAGACCAATATTCTGGCGCTGAATGCGGCGATCGAGGCCGCGCACGCCAGGGGGCACGGCCGCGGCTTTGCCATCGTGGCCAAAGAGGTGGGTCTGTTGGCGCAAAAGAGCAGCCATTCGACGCGCGATATTCAGCAGTTGATCAACCGTTCGCTGCAGCAAATCGATCAAGGCTCGCAGGCGGTGGATCTACTGACGGGCAACCTGCGCCAAATTATCGATCTGGTGAACAAATGCAGTGCGTTGATGGGAGAAATCTCCCTGGCGTCGCTCAATCAGGGGGAGAGCATTCAGGACGTGACGGCGCGCATCGCGGCGCTGAATCAGGTGGCGCGGCAAACCGGCACGGTGGTGAACGCGGTGACCGAGGCTTCGCAGTGGTTGCAGGGCGAATCGGAACGGTTAGAAAAAGCGATGGCGCGTTTCAGGCTGCCGACGCAATAAATAACCCCGCCGCAGATTAATGAATAATAAAGCTGCGCTTAACGTTATTTATTATTTTCGTGTCCTGAGAAAGTTCAGCGGTTAAATAAAAGAACAGGCCGGCGCTTATGGGTTAAAAAAGCGCCGGCCTGCAGAGATTATTTTAACCGGATGATTAACGGCTGGTCTGGTGGCCGATAATGCCGCCCAGCGCTGCGCCGCCAAGGGTGCCCAGCGTACTGCCGTCGGTCAGCACCGCGCCGCCGACGGCGCCCACGCCCGCGCCGATCGCCGTGTTGCGATCGCGATTGGACATATGCCCGCATGCGGTAACGGAAAGCGTTGCCATGACCACCACCAACACACCTGCGGCACGTTTAATATTCATAATGAGTTCCTGGTAAATTGGCTGATTAATGGATTAAAAATAATCCGATTAATCCGCCGGTAGAAGTTGAGATGAATGTATTCCTCCGTAAGAAAATCGAACAGGTAAAAATTCTTAATTTTGCGGCGCTGAAAAGCGATTGCTCGCCGAATGCGCGGCCGCGGGTAAAATCGTGGGTCTATACTGGGAAGACGCCTCGCGGAGGGGCGCACACTCTGGAGGCCGCCATGTCCGATCTCGTTTCCGCATCCGGCAAACCGGTGAAAATCCCCGGCCCGGACCACCCGATCACCTTGACCCGTCATCCGACGCGGGTCGTGGTGCGTGCCGGCGGTCAGACCCTGGCCGACAGCCACAACGCGCTCATTCTGCAGGAAGCCACCTATCCGCCGGTGTTTTACTTTCCGCGTGAGGACGTGAATATGGCGCTGTTGCAGAAAAACGAGCACGTCAGCTACTGCCCTTATAAGGGCGACTGCAGTTATTTCTCCCTCGCGCTTAACGGCGAGCAGGGCACCAATACGGCCTGGAGCTATGAAATGCCCTACAACGCCGTGGTGGCGATCAAGGATCATCTGGCATTTTATCCCGACAAAGTGGCGGAAATCCGTGCCGAAGCCTGAGCCCCGCCGCATCCGGGCGTGGGCAGGTTGACATTCTTCTTATCCCTACTCATTATGTGTATTACTGGGAATTGATACGTTTTCCTTATGTTTTAGTCCGACATAAACGAAACTCTGAGCAGGTGCCAAGGTGTCTACCTCTACGCGATTTGCCGTTGCCATCCATATTCTGACCAATATCACGCTGTGCCGTGGCCAGACGGTGCGTTCCGAAGATATCGCGCGCAGCGTCAATACCAACCCGACGGTGGTGCGGCGCATCCTCGGCGCGCTGGCGGAGGCGGGGCTGACCTATTCACAGATGGGGCAAGGCGGCGGGGCGCTGCTGGCGCGGCCGGCGGAAGCGATCTCGTTGCTGGACGTGTATCGCGCGGTGGAAGATCAACCGTATTTCATGCTGCACCGTACACGGCCTAATGATGCGTGCTATATCGGCCACGCCATTACCCCGGTGCTGGAGCAAGAGTTTGCGCGCGTCGGTCTCGCGCTGGAAGCCAGCCTGGCGCAAACCAGCATCGCCGAAATGGCCGGGCAGGTCGAGCGGCGCGCAGGCTATCCTTTTGTCCCTTGTTCGCCGCAATATCAAGCGGATACGCAATAAAAACCCGCGCCAATTCCTTCTTCGCGCAGAGCATTTTTTGCATTGCGTTAATGTAATTGTGTAAGTTACATTAGCTTGCATCAAGTGTGATGTAGCTCACGTTTTAGACTGCCTCCCCACGATACTCAACCGATTGGCCGGAAACCTTTTCTTCCGGCACAGATTCGCTGTGCTTATAAACCAGGAGAGAACGATGTTAGAAATGATTGAAAGCTTGGCCACCGTGGTGGTCCTGGTGCCGGTAATGGTGGCCGTTTTGCTCGGCGCGATTTACGGCCTGGGTGAAGTGTTCAACGTCTTTTCCGCTATCGGCCGCAAAAAAGGCTGATCGGCACGCCAGGGGGCGGCTCTCGTCCTCCGGCCCCCGCATTTTCCTTCCCATCATTACTCCATCGCGTATACCGTCTCTAATCCCGAAAAAGCCGGGCGCTCAGCGTATCGATAAACACCCTGAGTTTTGGCGTCAGGTGTTTGCTGGAAGGCCAGAGGACTTTAAAGCTGCCGGTGTGGTGGCAATGCTCAGACAAGATCGGTTGCAATCGCCCCTGTTCCCGTGCGCGCTTTACGGCAAAATCCGGCAAACAGGCGATGCCCTGGCCGCTTTCCGCCAGGTAAATCAGGGTATCGACGGTATTGCAGACCAGCCGGGTGTTGATCCCCTCGGCGAGCAGCTTTTCCCATCCGGCGATCGGCCAGGGCTCCACTCTGCCGGTAGAGGGAAATTTGTACAGCAGGCAGGCATGGCCTTGCAGTTCCGCCGGTTGACGCGGGATCCCCATCTGGCGCAAATAATCCGGCGAGGCCACCAGCTGCAGATGAAACGTGCCCAGCTGGCGGCTCATCAGCCGTGAGTCTTCGGTCTCGCCGACGCGAACCACGGCATCAAAACCTTCTTCGATGACATCGACCCGACGGTCGGAAAAATCGGTTTCCAGCTCAATTTCCGGGTAACGCCGAACAAATTCCGCCAGCACCGGATTCAACAGGCCGCCCACCAGCGGCAAACTGACACGCAGCTTGCCGCGCGGCGCGCTGTGCGTATCGCTGATTTCCCGTTCCGCCGCCGCCAATTCCCCGAGAATGCGCTGACAGCGGTGCAGAAACAGCCGGCCTTCGGCGGTCAGCGTCATGCTGCGCGTGCTGCGGTGAAACAGGCGCGTGCTCAGCCGGTTTTCCAGGCGGGCGATGCTTTTCCCCACCGCGGAAGCGGAAATGCCGAGTACGCGCCCGGCCTCAACAAAACTCAGCGTCTCCGCGGCCTGCACAAAGACGCTTACCCCAGACAGATTATCCATTGCTTACCCCATTGCGGACGTGAATGTCCGCTATGAAAGGAAATCTAGCCTGTTTTTCCGTTAATCACCACGCTCTATGCTCGGTGGCGACAGCATGGGCTGACTACCTGGAGCAATAAAGATGAGTGAATACGGATCCTCCACCAACGCGATCGACGGCGCGCTAGAGAAAGCTTTGCGCGAAAAACGCTTGGTTGGCGCGGTCGTTTTGGTGGCGCAGGGCGGTGAGATCGTTTATCGACGCGCGGCGGGCATGGCGGATCGCGAAGCGGGCAAGCCGATGGCGTGCAATACGCTGTTTCGGCTGGCTTCGGTGTCCAAACCGATCGTGTCCACGGCGGCGTTGGCGCTGATGGCGCAAGGCGGCATGCGGTTAGACGATCCGATCACGCGTTGGCTGCCGAATTTTCGCCCGCGGCTGGCGGACGGCACCCAACCGTTGATGACGCTATGGCATTTGATGACCCACACCGCCGGATTAAGCTACCGTTTTTTCCAGCCGGAAGGGGGATTCTACGCTCAGTCGGCGGTCTCCGACGGCATGGATGAGGCGGCGGTAAGCCTGCAGGAAAATGTGCGGCGTATCGCTTCCGCGCCGTTGCTGGCTCCGCCCGGCGCGGCGTGGCGTTATTCCATCGCCACCGATGTGTTGGGCGCGGTTATTGAACAGGCGAGCGGCCTGCCGCTGGCGCAGGCGGTCAAAAAATGGGTGACCGGGCCGCTGGCGATGACGGATACCGATTTCCTGGCGGTGGACGCCGCGCGTTTGGCGGCCGCATACGCCGATCATGCCGGCGAGCCACGCCGCCTGCGCCAGCCGGATCGTTTACCGTTCATCGACGGCAGCGCCGGTTTTCATCTGTCGCCGGCGCGTGCGCTGGATCCGCAGGCGTACGCCTCCGGCGGCGCCGGCATGGTCGGATCGGCGGAGGATTTCCTGCGCCTGCTGGAAACGTTGCGCCAGGGGGGCGGGCAGGTGCTGCCGGCTGATTGGGTGGCGGCGCTGACCACCAACCAAATCGGCGATCTGCCGATGCCGTTTTGGCCTGGGCGTGGGTTTGGCCTGGGCATCACCGTGCTGAAAGATCCCGTCGCCGCGCAAACGCCGGAGTCCGTTGGCAGCTGGCGGATGGGCGGCACCTATGGCCACTCGTGGTTTGTCGATCCGGCCCGGCAGCTCAGCGTGGTGGCGTTTACCAACACGGCGCTGGAGGGGATGTCCGGCGCCTTTGTCGGCGAGATTTGTCAGGCGGTTTATGCCGCGACGGGAGCGATGTGATGGGCCTGTTGCCACCGATTTTCTTCATCGCGCTGGGGCTGTTCGGCGTTTACTGCATCGAGTTTGGCGTAGTGGGTATCTTGCCGCAGATCATCGCGCGCTATGGCATCTCCACGGCGCAGGCCGGCTGGCTGGTCGGGGTCTTCGCCCTGACCATTGCGCTGTTCGGGCCGCTGTTGGTGCTGCTGGCGTCGCGGTTTAATCGCAAACGCATGCTGTTGATCGCGTTGGCCGTGTTTGCGGCAGCCAGCGCGCTGGCCGCTCAGGCGGACAGCTTTGCCATGCTCATGCTGCTGCGCATTTTGCCGGCGTTGTTTCACCCGATCTACTTTTCACTGGCGATGGTGGCGGCCGCGGCGCTTTATCCGCCGCATCTGGCCACCAAAGCAACCGCTTATGCGTTTATCGGCACCAGCATGGGCATGGTGTTGGGGATACCGTTGACGCAATGGATCGCCGGGCAGTTCAGCTACGAGGCGTCGTTCCGATTTTGCGCGCTGGTCAACCTGCTGGCGGCGCTGGGATTGCTGTGGCGCTTGCCTGATGCGGCCGTGCAGCGCCTCAGCTATGGCAAGCAGTTGGCCATCCTGCGCAGCGGCACGCTGTGGCTGAATATCACCACCTGCGTGCTGATCTTTGCCGCCATGTTTGCCGTCTACGCTTACGCGGCCGAGTACCTCAGCCGTGAAATCGGCCTCAGCGGCGGCGCCATCGGCTTGCTTCTGGTGGCGTTCGGTGTGGGCGGTGTCGCGGGCAACCTGTTGGCCGGCAAGTGGTTGAGCCGTCATCGTGCGGTGACGGTGTTGCTGCACCCGATGGCCTTGATGGCGGCCTATGCGCTGCTGTATTGCTACGGCAGCGCGAATATCGGTTCAATGACGGCGCTTTGTCTGTACTGGGGAGCGGCGCACACCAGCGGTTTGATCGTGACGCAGATCTGGCTGACCTCCGAAGCGCCGCAGGCGCCGGCGTTCGCCACCGGGCTGTATATCGCCTTTATCAATCTGGGCGTGGCGGTGGGGTCGCTGGTGGGCGGCTGGTTTATCGCTGCCTGGGGGCTGCCGGGCAGCCTGCTGTGCGGGGCCATGTTTGCCGCACTGGCGGCGATCGCGATCGCCGCCAGGCTGTGGCTGCAACGGCAGGCTACGGTTGCGTTGCGTCAATCATCGCCATCACCTGCCGAAACATCGCGCTTTCCGCATCGGCCAGTTCGTTGACCAGCGTAAAGTGATTGCAGTGGCGATCTGCCAGCAGCTGGACGTCGAGGCCGCGCGCCAGGCAGGCGTCATAATAGGCCTGCGTCTGGTTTTTGAAGGCTTGGGTTTCCCGCTGGCCGACGTCGAGCAGGATCTGCGGCGCATGTTCTTTCGCCGGCAGCAAAAACAGCGGGCTGAGGGCTTGCGCCTGTTCGGGCGTCAGGTGCAGCCAGTCGTTGATATAGATATCGCACAGCGGCCGCAGATCGTAGAGGCCGCTCAGCGCCAGCGCGCCTTTGATCGCGTCGGGCGGCAGGCGATAGCGTTGCTGCCAGCCGTCGGCGATCAGCATGCCGCACAGGTGGCCGCCGGCCGAACTGCCGCTGACGAAAATGCGCGCCGGATCGATGCCGAAGGGCGCCCCGTGATGATAGAGCCAGGCGACGGCGCTGCGCACCTCGTGCACGATCTCCGCCAGCGTCGCTTCCGGCGCCAGCGTGTATTCCAGCGTGGCGACCGCCACGCCGCGGCGGGCAAACGCGGCGGCCATCGAGCAGGCCTCCTCTTTGCGCTGTGAATGCCAGTAGCCGCCATGAATAAAGACCAGCAGCGGGGCGGGCTGTGCGCTGGCCGGGAACAGGTCGAGGCGCTCGGCGGCGCTCATGCCGTAGCGCAGATCGTAAATGCCCGGCGTCTGCGCCCTGGCGCGCTGGGCCAGCGCGGCGTATTCCGCCATGCAGGCGTCAAAATCTTCCACCGAAGCGCGGGCGTTGTATTGCACGGCGCGCGCGCTCAGGTCTGTAAACGTCAGATCGATGCTCATCACCTCTCCTGATTGTTATGTGTTATGCCCTCATCATCATCCCGCAGGCGAAAAGATGTTTGATCTCCGGTGCGCATCATTGCGGCTTCTCTGATGCTTTTTTCTGCTGTATATTGCTGTTTTATGCTTTTTACTGCGGAATAAACCCATGCACAAAGCGGCACGACAGCGCCATTTATTGGATTTGCTCAGCGAACGCGGGCAGGCGGCGGTGGCGGAATTGGCCGGCGCCATCGGCGTTTCGGTCGATACCGTGCGCCGCGATCTGGCCGATCTCGAGCGGCAAGGGTTGGCGCAGAAACATCACGGCGGGGCGATCGCGCTCGAACCGTCCGGCATGCCGCGCCAGGCGCGCGCGGCGCTGTTGCCGCAGGTCAAGCAGCGGCTCGGCCGCGCGGTGGCCGCGCAGATCCCGCCCGGCAGCACCCTGATGCTGGATGCGGGCAGCACGCTGCTGGCGGTGGCGCAGGCACTGCGCGGGCCGGCTACGGTGATCACCGCTTCGCTGGATATCGCGCAGTGCCTGAGCGACAGGCCGGAGATCAACCTGATTCTGCTCGGCGGTCAGTGGGATGCGCGCCAGCGGCTGTTCGCCGGCAGCGCCACCCTGGCGTTGCTGGAACGCTACCGCGCGGATATCGCCTTGCTGGGCGCCTGCGCGGTGCATGCGCAGCTGGGGCTGAGCGCCGGCGACGAGGCCGATGCAGAGGTCAAACGCGCCATGCTGGCCAACAGCGGCGAGCGCTGGCTGGTGGCCGACCATATGAAGCTGGATCGCTGCGAACCGCATCACGTTGCGGATCTGGCGCAGATCCAACGGCTGTTTACCGATCGCCCGTGGGACAACCTGGACGAACAGTCACTGATTGAACTTTGTGTCGTCGCCGACGACCGCTAGAGGAGAACACTGATGAACGATACCGCTCGACCGTTGCAGGTGGCGCTGATTGGCTACGGCTTTGTCGGCAAGGCGTTTCACGCGCCGCTGATTAACGCGGTGCCGGGGTTGGAACTGAGCGTGGTGGCTTCGCGCGATGCTGCCAAGGTGCATGCCGATCTGCCGCACGCGCAGGTGATCGCCGATCCGCTGGAGGCCATCCGCCGGCCGGAGGTGGATTTGGTGGTGATCGCGTCGCCGAATGACACCCATGCGCCGCTGGCGCTGGCCGCGCTGGAGGCGGGCAAGCACGTGGTGGTGGATAAGCCCTTTACGCTGGACTTGGCGCAGGCGCGCACGCTGATTGCGGCGGCGGAAAAACACGATCGCCTGCTGTCGGTGTTCCAGAACCGCCGCTGGGACAGCGACTACCTGGGGGTGAAGCAGGTGATCGAACAGGGGCTGATCGGCAAGGTGACGCACTTTGAGTCGCACATCGATCGTTACCGCCCCGAAGTGCGGGTGCGCTGGCGCGAGCAGAACCTGCCGGGCAGCGGGCTGTGGTTTGATCTGGGGCCGCACATGGTCGATCAGGCGCTGCAGCTGTTCGGTTTGCCGCACAGCGTGCAGGCCAACATCGCCACGCTGCGCCCCAACGCGCAGGTTAACGACTGGGCCCACGTGGTGCTCAACTACCCGACGCACCGCGTGATCCTGCATGGCAGCATGCTGGTGGCGGGCGGCGTGTCGCGCTTTACCGTGCACGGCGAGAAAGGCAGCGTGGTCAAAACGCGCGCCGACGGGCAGGAGAGCCAACTGCTGGCCGGCGTGACGCCGGGCTCGGCAGAGTGGGGCAAAGACGACGACGCGATGAGCCTGTTTATCGGCACGGAGCCGGTGCGCACGCTGCCGACGCCGAATGGCGATCAGCGCCAGTATTACTTCCAGGTACGCGACGCCCTGCGCGGCGCCGGCAGCAATCCGGTTACCGCTGCGCAGGCGCTGGCGGTGATGGCGGTGCTGGAGGCGGCCACCCTGGCGGCGGAAACCGGAGTGACTCAGCCGTTGCCGCTCACCGAGGCGGAGATCGCCGCCTGGTAACGGTTCGCGTCAGATAAGGCGTCAGACGCATGGATACAGTGCATGCCGTGCGTCTTCCGCCATTCCAACCCCTGACATAGGCTAATCCTCAGTCTATGTCAGGAGTGTTTACCATGTTATCCCATCCTTCGCCGCAGGGCGTCCGCGGCATACTGGCCGCACTGTCTCTGAGCATGTTGCTGTCATCGCTCGGCATCAGCATCGCCAACGTTGGGCTACCGGCGCTCGCCGCCGCGTTCCATGCTTCGTTCCAGGCGGTGCAGTGGGTATTGCTCTGTTATTTACTGGCCGTCACCACCTGCATCATCGGCATCGGCCGCCTCGGCGACAGCCTTAATCGCCGCCGCCTGCTGCTGGCGGGCATCGCGCTGTTTACCGCCGCTTCGCTCGCTTGTGCGCTGGCCCCGCAGCTTTGGCTGCTGCTGGCGGCGCGCATGGCGCAGGGGCTGGGGGGCGCGGCCATGATGTCGATCGCCATGGCGCTGGCGGGCGAGGCGCTGGGCACGGATAAAATCGGCCGCGCGATGGGGCTGCTCGGCACCTTGTCGGCGGTGGGCACCGCGCTGGGGCCGTCGTTGGGCGGCGCGCTGATCGCCGGTTTCGGCTGGCGGGCGATGTTTCTTATCAATCTGCCGCTGGGGCTGCTGGCGCTGTGGCTCGCCTGGCGATACTTGCCGGATGGGGCACGCCCGGCAGCGCGCCAGGAACCGTTCGATCGCGCCGGTACGCTGCTGCTGGGCGGCGCATTGCTCTGCTATTCGCTGGCGATGACCCTTGGGCGCGGCAACTTCGGTGTGCTCAACCTGGCGTTGATGCTGGGGGCGCTGTTGGCGGGGGCGCTGTTTATCGGCGTGGAACGCCGCGCCGCATCGCCGCTGTTGGCGCCGGCGATGTTTCGCCATCCGGCCCTGACGGCGGGGCTGGCGGCCAGCGCGCTGGTGATGACGGTCATGACCGCCACGCTGGTGGTCGGGCCGTTCTACCTGTCGCGCGCGCTGGGGTTAAGCGCCGCGCAGGTCGGGCTGGTGATGTCGGCGGGGCCGGCGGTGGCGATCCTGACCGGCATTCCGGCCGGTTATCTGGTGGATCGTTTTGGATCGCAGCGCATTGGCCAGTTTGGGCTGGCGGCAGTGGCCGCCGGGGCGGCGTTGCTGTCGTTGCTTAACCGCTGGGGCGTGCTCGGCTATGTTGGCCCCATCGCGCTGCTGACCGCCGGCTATGCGCTGTTTCAGGTGGCCAACAACACCATGCTGATGAAGGATCTGTTTCCCGAACGGCGCGGGCTGGTCGCCGGCATGGTGAACCTGGCGCGCAATCTTGGGGCGATTACTGGCGCTTCGGCGCTGGGGGCGCTGTTTTATCTGGCTTCGCAGCGGGTGGCGGGCGCCGCCGCCGCGGCTTACGGCATGCAGGTGACCTACGGCGTGGCGGCGCTGTTGGCGTTAGCGGCGCTGCTCATCGCCTTCGGCGGCCGCCGCCCGCGTCGGCGATGAATCCGTCTACGCCGGTGGCGATATGAACCGAACATTTCATCAGGCGAGATCGCCCCGGTACACCACATGGACCTTGTTGCCGTCGGGGTCGCGCAGGTAAGCGCCGAAATAGCCCTTGCCGTAATGCGCGCGTTCGCCGGGCTCGCCTTCACCGCTGCCGCCCGCCAGCAGGCCGGCGGCGTAAGCGCGTTTGACCTCCAGCTCATCGGCGGCGAGAAACGCCAGCATGCTGCCGTTGCCGGCGCTGGCGGGTTGCCCGTCGAAGGGTTGGTAAGCATAGAAACGCGGCAGCGTTTGGCCCGGCATCACCCAGCAGCGGGCGGCGGGGCCGCCGTCCGGCGTCACTTCCCGCCGCTGTAATCCCAGCGGCAACAGGATGGCGTCGTAGAAGGCGGCGGCGGCGTCCAGATCGCTGACGCCGACGGTAATATGGCTGAACATGGCGCTTCCTTTCCGAAGAGAGAGTATGAACGCATAAAACAGTAGCAGCGATATTGCCGAATGGACAGACCGCAACGGAGGATTCGGATTAGAGACGCACGCAGGGGCAAAGCGCGCTTCACGGTGTGCGGGGCAGGCCGCCGCTCAATTGCTTTCGACGCGCGGATTGGCGTGAGTCGGTTGGCTGGGATAGTCCACCTGATGCTTATGCAGGTAATCGCGGATCAGCTGGCGCACCACCTGGGAAGGGGTGACGTCCTGCTGCAGGCACAGTTCCTCCAAGGCTTTCTTCTTGTCCGGGTCAATCAGCACCGTTAACCGCGCCGTTTTCTTTTCCATCAGGATCCTCCAGAGAATGATAACTGAATGATAATACCATGTGGGCGAAGCGGCCAGCCAGACCGCGTGGCCGCCCGTCTTTAGCGGAAATGCAACCGCTCTATTTTGCGTGACAGGTAGCCGAGTTCGCAGTTGAACAGCTCGCCGCTGCCGGCGGCCAGGCTGCGCAGCGCGCTCAGCGGCAGCGTCACCTGGGCCGGCGTGGCGTAAATGATCACGTTGCCGCTGGGGGCGACGCAAAACAGTACGGTGCCGAATATTCGCTGCAGGCTGTGGTACAGCAGGCTGTTTTCGTCAGGCAGATCGTGGTAATTGAGCACCAGCCAGCCCCCGTCGTTCAGCCGCGCGGCGCAGTTTTCCAGGAAGGTCTGGGTGCCTTGCTGCGGATCCATGGCGAACGCCGAATAGAGATCGGAGAAGATCAGATCGTAACGCGTCTCGACGGGCGGGCGCACAAAGTCCATGGCGTCGGCGGTGCGCAGGCTGATGGTGCCGGTGGCCGGCAGCGTAAAATAGCGGCGCGCGACGGCGATCACCGCAGCGCGCAGCTCGACGACGTCGAGGCGCATCGCCGGATCGAGCGCGTGCAGCGCGCGCAGCAGACTGCCGCCGCCCAACCCCAAAATCAACGCCGAGCTCGGCGGTTGCCAGGCCACCGCCATCAGCATCGCTTTGATGTAGTTGTGGATCGGCTGCGCGGGGTTGCTGAGGCTCATCTTGCTCTGTTCGCAGATGCCGTCAAACCGCAGCGTGCGGTAGTCCTTGTGATCGGAAACGATGATTTCGCCCCAGGCGTCGGCTTCGCGAGCGATCACCTGGCCGCGCGGAGAGAAATCGAGGGTTTTAAGTAAGCTGTCAACCAGAGACATGGTATTCGCAGGGCTCCTTTGGCAAGCGGCCTATTTACGGGCGCACATGAAATCGGCGGTGCAAATGCGCCGGCCATCGATGCTGGCGCGGCCGGTAAAGCGGGCGATCGCCCCGCGCCGACGAACAAAAGCGACCTCCATCAGCACCTGGTCCCCGGGGCGGGCGGCGCGATAAAACCGCGCGCGCTGAATGGCGGCGAAATAGTAATGCTCCCCCTCATTCAGCGCCCCGAGATAGTAGTGGGCCAGCAGACCGGTGCTTTGTGCCAGCGCTTCCACCAACAGCACGCCGGGAAATCCGGCGAAGTGTGCGTGGCCGTTCCAGAACGTCGGCTCATTGGCGGTGATGTTCTTGATGGCGCTCAGCCGCCCTTCGGCAATGCAGGTGCCGGCGGGCAGCACGCGATCGACCAGCAGGCAGGGATAACGATGAGGCAAAATTGCCTGAATATCGTTGAATTGCAGGGGGTGACCAGTCAATGGCATGAGAGAGCGTGATCCTGTCTGCGGCGAAACCGGTGCGAGGGCCGGCGTTCAGTCCATGATGAGTGTAATAACATTATAATAAAATTATCATCAGATGTGCCAGATGAAAAAAACGACGGCGCAGAAACAGGCGAAGAGAGGAGCGAGAGGGAGGCACCCGATCCTGGCGATCGGGTGTGGCAGCGCGTTTAGTGCTTGGAGCGGGTCACTTTATCCAGGTAGCCCATCACGAAGGCGGACAGCACAAAGGTAAGATGGATGATCACATACCACATCAGCTTGTTGTCCGGCACGTTCTTGGCGTCCATAAACACCCGCAGCAGATGAATGGAGGAGATGGCGACGATAGACGCAGCAACTTTGTTTTTCAGCGAGGTGGCATCCATTTTGCCCAGCCAGCTCAGCTTTTCTTTCCCTTCGGTGATATCCAACTGCGAGACGAAGTTTTCATAACCGGAGAACATCACCATCACCAACAGCCCGCCCACCAGCGCCATGTCGACCAGCGACAGCAGGGTCAGGATCAGATCGGCTTCGGCGACAGAAAAGATGTTGGGCAGGACGTGCAGGATTTCCTGAAAAAATTTGATCGACAGGGCGATCAGAGCCAGTGAAAGGCCGAAATAAACCGGCGCGAGCAACCAGCGGGAGGCGTACATCGCGTTTTCTAGCAAACGTTCCATCATAAAATTGTGTCAAATGCGTGGCCAAAAGAGCGCTCAGTATAACGCAGGTGGCCCGGGCGAAATCAACTGGTTGCCAATGGCTTGGAGAAATTTGCGAATGGACGCTCGCTGTGAACGGGTTCCATGACAATGAGAACGCATGGGGATAAACTGCCGCGATATCTCACCTTGCTACTGTTTCGTCAAGGGCTGCTCAAAACTAAGGATGGTTATATGGTCGACAATGCGTTTATCGCGAGAACGCGAGCCGTCAACGGCTGCTTTTCCATGTTTTTGCTGATGTTCCTGATTACGTTTATTCCGCTGTTCCTTGAGAACAGAGCCGCCTTGATGCGACAAGGGCTATTGCTGCCGCTGCTGTATGGAATGGAGTTCATCGCTATCTTTTCGTTATACCTGCTCTTTTTCCGCCGCAGAGAAGGACTGGGCAAAGGCGAGATTAAGCGCAACGATTTTGCACTGCTGCTGTTCGCGCTGTTGGTGATTCAGTTTATTTTCCCGCGTTTGATGGGCGTGGAGAAAACGGAAACCTGGGTGACGGAGCAGGTGGCATTGCCCGGCGAGATTTTGGCGCTCAATGCCGCTTTGTTGGTTTTCGTGGTCCCCATCTATGAAGAGATCGTATTTCGCGGCTGTCTGTTTAACGCGCTGATGTATTGGTTTAACGATAAGGTGCTTTGGGTTGCGTTAACGGTGTCTGTCATCTTTGCCGTTTTGCATACCCAGTACACCGATTGGCGCACATTGGCAGCCCTGTTGCTCATCTCGCTGGTGTTGACGGCCGCACGAGTCAAATCCAAAGGGATCTATTTGCCCATCGGGCTGCATATGACCATGAACGGCGTCGTGATGGCGGCCAGCTATGCGTTAAGCTGAAGCCGTGCTTACCGCCCGATTTTCAGTGCCGGGCTTTTTTACCGTCGCTGTGGCCGAGAGAGCGATCGGGGAAGCTGTGATCGCGCAGCCGTTGCTTTAACTGTGCCGCATCGGGGAAACCGCCGTCAATCTTGCGATCCCAAATCATTACGCCATCGACGCTGATTTGATAGACCCCGCCGGTGCCCGGCATCAGGGTGACGGAGGCGAGATCGTCGCCGAAAGTGTTCAGCAGCTCTTGCGCCATCCAGCCAGCGCGCAGCAGCCAGTTGCATTGTGAACAGTAGTGGATCGTAACGGCGGGGGCATTTTTCATCGATGATCGACCGGTAGTGGTAACGGCTTGCAATCAGCCTGAGGAACCTGCAAACGATGGTGGCCTCGTCTCGCCAAATAGTCAAGCGTCTGCAGCGGCAGGAACGAGAGGGGGACCGAGCGCGCGTCACGGCCGCTTGCTGCCGGCAAACCATTCAACCCCACGCAGCATGCCCGCCCAATAAAATCGGGGTAAAAAGCAGGCTTTCAGCCACCAGGCCAGACGGCTGGGCTGGGTGGCGTCGAGCAGCGGAAACGTGGGCAGCAATTTACCGTCATAGCCAAACTCCGCCAGCACAACTTTGCCTTTCTCAACCGTCAATGGACAGGAACCATAACCATCATAATGGGCAGTGAGAGGCGCGCCCTGAATCAGCGCCGCGACGTTTTCAGCCGCCACCACCACCTGCTTGCGGGCTGCCGCCAGGGTTTTGGCATTTGGCGTCGAGCAACAGTCGCCTACCGCAAAAATATCCGGCCAATGCTTATGCTGCAGCGTCGATTTATCCACATCACACCAGCCGGCACCATCAGCGAGGCCGCTTTGCGAAATAAACGCCGGGGCCGATTGGGGCGGCACCACGTGGAGCATATCGAAGGGCAGAGTTAACTCGCGTTTTCCTTCTTCATTTGTCTCTACGGCAAATGTCGCTTGCCGCTTCTCGCCATCAACGCGGATCAAATGATGATTGAAATTGACCTGTGCTCGGTATTTTTCCAAATACTCGGTCAGCGGGGGAACAAATTGCGGAATGCCGAAAACCGCCGCGCCCGCAAGGCAGAAATTGACGTTAATATTATTCAGGATGCCTTGGCGACGCCAGTAATCGCATGACAGATACAAGGCTTTTTGCGGTGCGCCGGCGCACTTGATGGGGAGCGGTGGCTGAGAAAATATCGCCTGGCCGCCTTTCATTTCGCGGACCAGTTGCCAGGTATATTCGGCAAGATCAAAACGATAATTAGAGGTGACGCCGTTTAATCCCAGGGTTTCTTCAAGGCCCTCTATTTTATCCCAGCGTAAAATCAGTCCGCATGCAACAATAAGAAAGTCATAGTTTATTTTCTGCCCCTGGTGGGTCTCGATGTATTTTTGGCTGGGCTCAACCCTGACCACGCTATCCTGTATCCATGCGGTGCCTGAGGGCAGAACGGCATGCATGGAGCGCCGTGTTTTCGTGATATCAAAGAGCCCGCCGCCCACCAGAGTCCATGCTGGTTGATAATAATGACAATCGTTAGGCTCCACTATCGTTATATCGATGTCTTTAACTCGCTTCCTTATGCTTGCCGCGATACCTATTCCGGATGAGCCGCCGCCAATAATAACGACGCTTTTCTGGGGGTTTATTTTTTCTGGTTTCATGCAGGCCTCCTTTCATAAGAAAGTAGGGGGTTGCCGTCCAGATTAAAAGCGAATTCATAGAACTTGTGGTTATATAAAAAATCACATATTCCATTTTGCTATATGTAATAACAAATAGAAATAATTTATTTGACATTGCCGGTGAACTGATCGTTAATAAATGGCATGAGCATCATTAAGGGATTAACGCAGTGGATTTTTTCCATTTCAGTTTTTATATCGTGATGCTGTTAGTGGTCACCGGGGGAATTGTGGGATTTCTCCTGGCCCTGACCGGCGGCGGCGGCTCAATCGTCTGCGTGCCATTATTGCTGTATATGGTGAAAGTGCCGGATACGCATTTGATTATAGGGACCAGCGCCATGTCTGTGGCCATTAACGCGCTGATCAACCTGGCCGCGCACGCCTCCAAAGGCAACGTCAGGTGGCAGACCGGGCTTGTCGTTTCGCTGCTCGCCGTCATGGGGGCTCTGGCCGGCTCTCAGATGGGAAAAATCACGGACGGACACTACATAACCCTGCCTTTCTCCCTGTTGATGCTGGTGGTCGCCGGATTGACGCTGAAAAGAAATCCCCTTGCCGGCAACCCCTTGCCGTCCTCCCATGCTGCCGTTCATCCCGCCATCATATGGCCCAGCGTTCTCGCGCTGGGCGGGCTGGCGGGCTTTCTGGGCATTGGCGGCGGATTTTTGGTTGTGCCGGCGCTGGTCTGGTTTTTTCGCTTCTCGATGGTTGAGGCGGTGGCAACCTCACTGGTGGTCGTGGCGGCCATGGGGCTGTCGACCAGCGCCAGCTACGCCATGTCCGGAAAGGTGTCGCTCGCCATTACGTGCTGGCTCATCGTCGGCGGCGTTCTGGGGGGCGTGGTGGGGGTGGCGCTCGCCGAGCGCCTGAAAAAACGCGAGGGCATTATCAACGTGCTCTATGCCCTCATGCTCCTGGCGCTGGCCCTGTATATGTTATTTAAAAGCCTATGAAACGGAAGGAAAGAAACATGCGCATCCGCACTTACCACCCTCAACTCTCCTTTTCGGGCGCGCCCGAAGCGAGTGATTTCAAGGCGCTGTCTCATCAGGGCTACCGCCTTATCGTCAACAATCGGCCGGACGAGGAGCCGGGGGAGTATCTTGACCATCAGCAAGAGAAAGCGTTGGCTGAACAAGGGGGGATGCGCTACGTCTATCTCCCTTATACGTTCGATACGCTGACCTGGGAGACCGTTTACACCTTCCAGTTTCTGTTGCGGCAAGGCAAGAAAACCCTGGCGCACTGCAGAAGCGGGGCTCGCTCTGCCTGCCTTTCCCTGCTGTATGCGTTGCGCGAAGGTCAGATAGATGAAGCGCAGTTTCGCCGCCAATGCGACGAATACGGCGCGGACGCCGATAAGGCGCTCAGCTGGTACGGCAAGCATCGGTCCGTGCGGGCCACGGCGGAAGTTCACGCGTTTTATGAGCCGGAAAGCGGCAGCCTGCAGTATGTGGTTGCCGATCCCGAGGCGCGCCGCTGTGCGATTATCGACCCGGTGCTGGATTTTGACCGCCGATCGGGCACGGTCTCGCATCAACAGGCCAAAGATATCCTGAATTTTATCCATCAACGGGGGTGGGGAGTGGCCTGGGTGCTGGATACGCACCCGCACGCCGATCATTTTTCGGCTGCCACCTGGCTGGCGCAGAAAACCGGCGCCTTCACCGGCATCGGTGAAAAAATTACCGCCGTTCAGGGGCTGTGGGAAGAGATCTATAACTTAAAAGACCTGCCTGCGGCCAATACCGTCTGGGATGCGCTGTTCGCGGACGGCGACGTCTTTTTTATCGGCAACCTGCGCGCTGAAGTCCTGCTGTCTCCCGGGCACACGCTGGCGTCCGTCACTTATTACATTGCGGATGCGGCGTTTATCCACGATACGTTCTTCATGCCGGACAGCGGTACCGCAAGGGCCGATTTTCCTGGCGGCAATGCGGAAGCCTTGTGGGAGTCATTGCAGCGGATCTTGAGCCTGCCGGCGGATACCCGCCTGTTTACCGGCCATGATTACCGCCCGGCGGGGCGTGAGGCCCGCTGGGAAAGCACCGTGAGAGAGCAGCGCGAGAACAATCCCTGGGTGGTCAACATGGATAAATCCCGCTTTATTGCGCAAAGAAAGCAGCGTGACGCCACGCTGCCGCACCCGGAACTCATGCTGATGGCGCTGCAGGTCAATATTCGCGGCGGCGTGTTGCCTGACTGCGAAGACGATGGGCAACGCTACCTGAAAATTCCCGTGAATCGATTTAAGCGCTGAATCAAGCCAGAGGTGCGCGATCGTTCGCCGCCGCTGCGGTCAATGCGAATGAGATCGCGCCCGTCTGTTAATTGTTTTTTATGAAATAATCATGCTGGTTCATATTTAATTATTTGTTTTTACACAAATCATGCGGCGCTTGCCCTCACCGAATACAGTCACTACATTAACAACTGTACTTCCCACTCTGCTAAGGAAAACACCATGAAAGCTGCCGTAGTGACGAAAAACCATACCGTAGACATTCAGGATAAAGTGTTGCGCCCGCTGAAGCACGGCGAAGCGGCGTTGAAAATGGAGTGTTGCGGGGTGTGCCACACCGATTTGCACGTGAAAAACGGCGATTTCGGCGAGGTGCCGGGCATTACGTTGGGGCATGAGGGCATCGGCGTGGTCTCCGCCGTCGGTGAGGGCGTCACCTCGCTAAAAGTGGGTGACCGCGCCAGCGTCGCCTGGTTTTACCAGGGTTGCGGCCATTGCGAATACTGCGTCAGCGGCAACGAAACCCTGTGTCGTTCGGTGAAAAACGCCGGCTACAGCGTTGACGGCGGCATGGCGGAAGAGTGCATCGTGGTGGCGGACTACGCGGTGAAAGTGCCGGACGGGCTCGATTCTTTCGCCGCCAGCAGCATCACCTGCGCCGGCGTCACCACCTACAAGGCGGTGAAAATTTCCGATATCAAGCCGGGGCAGTGGATCGCCATCTATGGCCTGGGCGGGCTGGGCAACCTGGCGCTGCAGTACGCCAAGAACGTGTTTAACGCCAAAGTGATCGCCATCGACGTCAACGACGGCCAGCTGGAGTTCGCCAAACAGATCGGCGCCGATCTGGCCATCAATTCCAAAACGCAAAACGCCGAGGAGATCATTCAGCAGCAAACCGGCGGCGCTCACGCGGCGGTGGTGACGGCGGTGGCGAAAGCGGCCTTCAACTCGGCGGTCAATGCGGTGCGCGCCGGCGGTAAAGTGGTGGCGGTGGGGCTGCCGCCGGAGAGCATGGATCTGAGCATTCCGCGCCTGGTGCTGGACGGCATTCAGGTGGTGGGTTCGCTGGTGGGCACGCGCGAAGATCTGAAAGAGGCGTTCCAGTTCGCCGCCGAAGGCAAAGTGACGCCGAAAGTGACCAAGCGGCCGCTGGGCGATATCAACGCCATCTTCGACGAGATGAAGGCGGGCACCATTCGCGGTCGCATGGTGATCGATCTCGGCATGGCGAAATAAATCACGCCACCAACCATGCCAAATAAGAAGGCCACCTGCGGGTGGCCTTCTGGTTGTTACGCCCGGCTCAGAACAGGCCCAGCGGTTTGGCGTCGTAGCTGACCAGCAGGTTTTTCACCTGTTGATAGTGCGACAGCGCCGCCTTGTGGGTCTCGCGCCCGATGCCGGAGTTCTTGTAGCCACCGAACGCGGCGTGCGCCGGATACAGGTGGTAACAGTTGGTCCACACGCGCCCGGCCTTGATCGCACGGCCCATGCGGTAGGCGCGGTTGATGTCGCGGGTCCACAGCCCGGCGCCCAGCCCGAACTCGGTGTCGTTGGCCAGCGCCAGCGCTTCGGCTTCATCTTTAAAGGTGGCGACGCCGATCACCGGCCCGAAGATCTCCTCGCGGAAGAAGCGCATGCTGTTGTTGCCGGTAATCAACGTCGGCTGCAGGTAGAAACCGTTTTGCAATTCATCTCCATGCTGCGTGCGTTTGCCGCCGGCGAGGATGTTGCCGCCCTCATTCTTGGCGATGTCGATGTAGGACAGGATCTTATCGTACTGTTCTTGCGACGCCTGCGCGCCGAGCATGGTGTCGGTGTCGAAGGGATCGCCCTGGCGGATGGTGGCGATGCGCGCCAGCACTTTCTCCATAAACTGCGGATAGATAGATTCTTCAATCAGCGCGCGTGAAGGGCAGGTGCAGACCTCCCCCTGGTTGAAGAAACCGAGCACCAGCCCCTCAACCGCCTTGTCGATGAACTCCGGCTCCGCCTGCATGATGTCGGCGAAATAGATGTTGGGCGATTTACCGCCCAGCTCGACGGTGCTGGGGATGATGTTTTCCGCCGCGCAGGCGAGGATGTGGCGGCCGATCGGCGTGGAGCCGGTGAACGCGATCTTCTCGATGCGTTTGCTGCGAGCCAGCGCTTCGCCGGCCTCGGCGCCGAAGCCTTGCACCACGTTGAGCACGCCCGGCGGCAGCAGATCGCCGATCTCTTCCATCAGCACGCTGATGCCGAGCGGGGTCTGTTCCGCCGGTTTCAGCACCACGCAGTTACCGCCCGCCAGCGCCGGCGCCAGTTTCCAGGCGGCCATCAGCAGCGGGAAGTTCCACGGGATGATCTGGCCGACTACGCCCAGCGGTTCATAGATATGGTAGGCCACGGTGTTCTGGTCGATCTCCGCCGCGGTGCCTTCCTGCGCGCGCAGGCAGCCGGCGAAGTAACGGAAATGGTCGACCGCCAGCGGCAGATCGGCATTCAGGGTTTCGCGGATCGGTTTGCCGTTGTCCCAGGTTTCGGTCAGCGCCAGCATTTCCAGCCGCGATTCGATGCGATCGGCGATCGCCAACAGCACGTTGGAACGCGCCTGCACGCTGGTTTTGCCCCAGGCGTCCGCCGCCGCGTGCGCCGCGTCGAGCGCCAGCTCGATGTCCTTGGCGTCGGAACGCGGGAATTCGGCGATCGGCTGGCCGGTCACCGGCGAGGTGTTGGTGAAGTAGTTGCCGGATACCGGTTCGACGAATTTGCCGCCAATGTAGTTGCCATAGCGTTTGCGGAACGAAACCAGCGAGCCAGGCAAACCGGGGTGGACATATTTCATGTTAAGCACCTCTCTGCAGATGAAAATCAGCGCTATTGGGCTGCGCCTGTGAATGCGGCATGCCGCCGCAGCACAGAGAAGCACGGCGCGTGCCAGATTAACGAAAGGCGAGAGTGATGATAAAAAGGTCTTATTTATTAACGTGTTAAAAAATGATATGACTTGGCGAATCGAGCGATTCCGCCGCCGTCGGTGTTTTTTTGTGTCCCGTGTCGCAACGCTTGGTACACATCTGTGATACATATTTGCAACACTCGCAAACGGGGGAGAAACGCATGTTGCCTGACGACCGCTTGCCCACCGAGGGCGCCAGTCCGCTGGCGGAATCCTGGCAGCGCAGCCGGGGCTACGGCCTGACGCGCGCCGATCGCCATATCCCGTTTATCAAAGCCGGACTGCTCGAAGAGCTGCGCAGCCGCAACGACTGGGTGCCGCAACGGGTACAGCCGCTGATCGAGCAGCTGGGCGCGCAAATTACGCGCCAGCCCGCCATTGTGGTGATCGCCGACGCCGACGGGCTGGTGCTGGAAACCCGCGGCAATACCGACTTTTTGCACAAGGCGTCGCGCTTTGCGTTGGCGCCGGGCAACCAGTGGGGAGAAGCGGAGCGGGGCACCAACGCCATCGGCACCGCGCTGGCGCTGGGCGCGTTCTGCGAAGTGCGCGGCGACCAGCATTTCCTCAACCAAAACGCCGGGTTGAACTGCACCGCCGCGCCGATCTATCGGCCGGATGGCCGCATTGCCGGCATACTGGATCTCTCCGCCCCCGCGCAGCGGCCGTACCGCGATGCGCAGCGCCTGATCATGCAGGCGGTGCGGCATATCGAACACCGCTGGGTCAGAAGCGCGATCGCCGATCGTCACTGGACGCTGCGCCTGCACGCCGATGCCGGTCGTCTGGGCAGCGCGCAGGAGCTGCTGCTGGTGTTTCACGACGAAGTGCTGGTCGCCGCCAATCGGCTGGCGATGATGGAGTTTCAGCTCTCGCCGGCCGCATTCGGCTCCGTCGAGTTCGCCCAGCTGTTCCCCGATCTGTTGCGACAGCCCTCCGGCGCGCCGCGTCAGACGCTGGCCGGCAATCAACGGCACTATTATTCTCTGCTCGAGGCGCCGCAGCGCCGCGTCAGCGCCCTGCGTTCCACGCCGCCGGCGGAACGGCATGACGAGCAGCATCAGAAAGCGCTGCGGATCCTCAATGCCGGCCTTTCGCTGTGCGTGACCGGCGAAACCGGCTGCGGTAAAGAGCACTTCAGCCGACGCCTGTTTCAAGAGAGCCGCTGGCGCAACGGCAACTTCGTGGCGATCAACTGCGCGGCGCTGCCTGAACCGCTGATCGAATCCGAGCTGTTCGGCTATGCGCCGGGGGCGTTTACCGGCGCCAACCCGAAAGGCTATATCGGCAAGATCCGCGAGGCGGACGGCGGCGTGCTGTTCCTCGATGAAATCGGCGACATGCCGGCGGGCCTGCAAACGCGGCTGCTGCGGGTGTTACAGGAAAAAACGGTCATGCCGCTCGGCAGCCGCAGCGCTTATCCGGTCGATTTCGCGCTGGTCTGCGCCACGCACCACGATCTGCATCGGCAGGTTGAGGCGGGGGCGTTTCGCGAGGATTTGCTGTACCGCATACAGGAATACAGCCTGCGCATTCCGCCGCTCCGAGAGCGGGCGCAGCTGGAGGCCTTTATTATGCAGCTGTGGCGAGAGCTGGGCGGTGAGCGGCGCGACATTCGCCTGCTGCCGGAAGCGTTGGCGATGCTGGCTCGCTACCCGTGGCCCGGCAACGTGCGGCAGCTGTTGAGTACGCTCAAGGTGCTGCTGGCGCTGGCGGACGATCATGCGGTGCTCACTCTGGACGATCTGCCGCAGTCCATCGCGGTGCTGGCGCCGCGCCAGGAGAGCGCCGATACCGGCCTGGAGGCGCTGCAGGCGGCGATCGACAGGGCGGGCGGCAACCTCAGTCGGGCGGCCAAGGCGCTCGGCGTTTCGCGCAGCACGCTGTACCGCAAGCTGGGAAGGCAGAAAGCGGCGGCGGAATGACACTTCTCGATTGAGCGGCGATAAGGCCCCGCTGCGCGGAGCCTGTTGCTCTCTCAATCCCCCAGCCCCGGCGGGTTAATCTCCGAATGGGCGATCTTCTCGTCGCTCTCCGCCCAGCGATCCAGCACCTGCAGATAGCTGCCGTTGGCGATGGCGCTGTTGAGCGATGCCTGCACCGCATCCACCAGGCCATTGCCTTTCTTCAGCGTGACGGCGATGTTGGCGGTCTTCGGCCAGCCGCCGGGCACGATGCCTACCAGCCGGGTTTTGCCGGTCAGCCGCGCCTGATAAGCGCCGGAGACGTTGGGACCGAAGGTGGCGTCGGCGCGGCCGGACTGAATGGCCAGCGTGGAGGCGGCCTTGTCGGTGACGTACACCGGCTGCAGCGGCGCCAGCCCCTTGGCGCGGTTCTCCTTGTCCCAGGCCAGCAGCACCGCTTCCTGATTGGTACCGGAATCGACGATGATCTTCTTGCCGGCGATATCCGGCGCGGTGTTGATCTGGGTGATTTTACTGTCGGATTTGACGTAGAAACCCAGCGTATCCTGGCGATAGGTGGCGAAATCGAATTTGGTCTTGCGTTCGTTGGTTACGGTGATGTTGTAAACCGCGGCGTCATATTTGCCGGAGGCCACCCCCAGCGGCCAGTCTTCCCACGAGGTGGGCACCAGCTTGAGTTTCAATCCCAAGCCGTCGGCCATCAGGCGCGCGATGTCCGCCTCGCTGCCGATCACCGTTTTATTGTCGCGGGCGTACAGGCCGAACGGCGGGCCGCTGCCCAGCAGGGAAATGGCCACCGTCAGCGTGCCGGGTTCCACGAACCGGAAGCCGGCGGGGATTTTGGCCACGGCTTCGGCGCTCTTCACCGTGTGGATCGGCGTTTCGTTGGCGACGAGATCCACCCCTGGCGCGGCCGCGGCGGAAAAGCTCAGCAGCGCCGCCATCACAATCATCTTTTTGCTATATATCATTATGTTAATTACCTTCATTATTATGGGTGTCACAAGGTCGTTGCACTATCTCTAAAGGCGGCAGATCTGTGAACGAACAAAATCAACTATCCAATCTTGGAAATGTCATGAAGCGCCGCCGGTGGCGCTGAATCTCTCGAGGATGAACCATGCTGTCGCGTTTCGCTACGTTGGGCCGCATACCGCGCGGCGTGTGGGTGTTGGGTGGGGTGAGCCTGCTGATGGACGTCTCCTCGGAAATGATCCACAGCCTGCTGCCGCTGTTTATGGCGACGACGCTCGGCGCCAGCGTCATCGTCATCGGGCTGATCGAAGGGCTGGCGGAGGCGACGGCATTGATCGTCAAGGTGTTCTCCGGCGTGCTGAGCGATTACCTCGGCAAGCGCAAAGGTTTGGCGCTGCTGGGCTACGGGTTGGGCGCCATCAGCAAACCGTTTTTCGCCATCGCGTCGTCGTCCGGCATGGTGATGAGCGCGCGCCTGCTGGATCGCGTGGGCAAAGGCATCCGCGGGGCGCCGCGCGATGCCCTGGTGGCCGACGTGACGCCGCCGGAGATTCGCGGTGCGGCCTTCGGGCTGCGCCAGTCGCTGGATACCGTCGGTGCCTTTTTAGGGCCGCTGCTGGCCGTCGGCCTGATGCTGCTGTGGCACAACGATTTTCGCGCCATCTTTTGGGTGGCGGCGATCCCGGCGGCGCTGGCGATTGTGCTGCTGTTTTTCGGCCTGAAAGAGCCGGCCGCCGCGATAACCCACAAGCGCACCAACCCGATCACCCGCGCCAATCTGCGGCTGCTGGGGCGCGGCTATTGGTGGGTGGTGGGCATCGGTGCCGTCTTCACGCTGGCGCGCTTCAGCGAAGCGTTCCTGGTGCTGAAGGCGCAGCAGGGCGGCACGCCGCTGGCGTTGATCCCGCTGGTGATGGTCGCCATGAATCTGGTCTACGCCTGCTCGGCCTATCCGTTCGGTAAACTGTCCGATCGCATGAGCCATGAAGGATTGCTGAAAGCCGGGCTGCTGGTGCTGATCGCCGCCGATGTGGTGTTGGCGCTGAGCGATCATTGGGGCGGGGTGCTGTTTGGCGTGGCGCTGTGGGGCGTGCACATGGGCATGACGCAGGGACTGTTGGCGGCGATGGTGGCGCATACCGCGCCGGCGCACCTGCGCGGCACCGCGTTCGGCATGTTCAATCTGATCAGCGGCGTGGCGCTACTGCTGGCGAGTCTCGGAGCCGGAACCCTGTGGGAGCTGTTCGGTTCCGCCTCCACCTTCTACGCCGGGGCGTTCATCTGCGTGGTGACGCTGGTCGGCATGCAGCTGGCGCCGTTCGACGAACGGCGGGGCGCTTAACGGCCGTCGACAAGTTGCGGCATCGCCTGCAGCAGCTCGGGCACCCGCTGGGATTCCACAGCCCGGCTGAACAAATAACCCTGGCCGATATGGAAACCGGCTTCGCACAGCGTTTGCCGCTGCTGCTCGGTTTCCACGCCCTCGGCGATGATATCGATCGACAGTTTTTGGCCGAGGATGCCGATGCTTTCCACGATCGCCAGGATCGCCGGTTCGGTATTCATCCGTTGAACGAAGTCGCAGTCCAGCTTAATGCAGTCCAGCGGGTAATCCATGATATGGCTGAAGGAGGAGTGGCCGGTGCCGAAATCGTCCAGCGCGATGCGGATGCCCATCTCCTTGAGCATTTGCAGCGCGCGCAGCACGTACTTCGAGCCGTGCTTGTTGAACGCGTGTTCGGTCACTTCCAGTTCGATCAGAGGGTGGGGAATGTGGAACTTCAGCAGGCGCTGCAGGAAGGTTTCGGCGTAGTTGTCGCGTAAAAACTCGATCGGCGACACGTTCAGCGAGATGGGCCGCACCGCCACGCCGGCCGCGCGCCAGCGGGCGATATCGGCGAAGACCTTCAGCTGCATGGCCTCGCTGATCTTGGTCGCCAGCTCGTAGTCGTTGAACGCCTCGCTTACCGTTGCCGGCAGCTGCACGCCGTTGATCGGGCAGTGCCAGCGCAGCAGCGCTTCAAAGCCGACGATGCTGCCGTCGGTCAGGCAGACCTTCGGCTGGTAGCTGGGACGGATGCAGTTGTCGCGCACGATCTGGCGTGCGTAGTTGAGCTGGCTGGCGCGGGCGCGCGCCTTGTCCATCATTTTGCGGTCGAACATATAGACGCCGCCACGGCCGCCGTCTTTCAGCTCATACAGCGCGGTATCGGCGCATTTCATTAGCTCTGAAGCGTCGCGCGCGTCTTTGGGATAGATGGCGCCGCCGAGGCTCATGCCGCAATGCAGCGTCTTGCCGCCGTGGGTGATCGGCGTCTCCAGCTGCAGCAGAAACTTGTTGGCGATGCGGAAAATATCCTGCTCGTTTTCGACGTCGCTGATCACCACGGCAAACTCGTCGCCGCCGAGGCGGGAGACAAACGAGTGCGTATTCATGCAGGCGCTGAGCCTTTTACCCAAGATCCGCAGCAGATGGTCGCCCGCCGCGTGGCCCAGCGTGTCGTTCACCAGCTTGAAGTGGTCAAGATCCAACAGCATCAGCCCGAGGGACTTGTTGCCGTGCAGGGCGCGCTTCATCTCTTGCTTCAGCTTTTTCTTGAAGAGGCGCCGGTTGGGCAGGCCGGTCAATTCGTCATATTCGCTGGCGAGCAACAGACGTTGTTCCATCACGCGCTGCGAAGTCACGTCGCGCGAGACGCACAAGATCTCGGCCACGGCGCCGTGTTCGTCGCTGACCGGCGTGAGAATGTTGTCCCAGTGCTGTTTTTTACCCTGCGGCGTCACGCTCAATCCGGTGAAGCGCGCATTCTTTCCGGCTCTGACGCTGCGCAGCGCCTTACTGCCGCGGCGCCGGATCTCGGGCGACAGCAGCCCCAGCCAGGGCATGCCAAACTCTTTTTGCGCCGGATCAAGGCCAAGGGCCAGGCTGCCGGAGCGGTTCATGTGGCGCAGCGTGCCGTCGTGATTGATCACTTTGATGCAGTCGACGCTGGCGTCCAGCATGTCTTGCTGGATAGAGAGCGCCTGAACGTTTTGCTGGCGCTGCAGCATTTGCGGATGGATGTCGGTCGCCGTGAGGTACCAGCTGAGCTCCAGCGCCATGCCATCCTGCCGGGCGTTGAACGCCAGCATAAACCAACGGTAGGCGCCGCTGCGATCGCGCAGGCGGGCTTCGCCGGCGAACGAGGAAAGGGCCACGATCGCCTGGCGCCATTGCGCGGCCAGCCGCTCGCGATCGTCGGGGTGCAGGGCATCGAGCCAGTCGGCGGCGCCGTGTTCACCGGCGATGGCGCCGGTATAGTCGCGCCACTGTTTATTGAAGTAACCGCCAAGGCGGTTGCCGAAGCAAATCAGGCCGGGCAAGTCGTCTACGATTTCGCCATAGAGATCAATCGGATTTTTGTTATTGCTCTGCTTGGGCAACAGGGTCATGCGGTATTTCCTCGGAAAATTACCCATATTCTCGCTCTAGGGCAGAGCTTCTTTCAATATAGTCTTGCCAATTAAAATGGGAATAGCCAGCGGGCGCGGCTAAAAATCGGCCCGCCAGCATGGAATACATCCCGCGTGAGCGCATTAGGAATACTCCTGTTATTTATAAGCATCCCTTATATTGCAGCGAAAAATAAGTAATCGGACCACGCCGCGTTATTGCCGTGAAAATTAATCATTCCTGATGTTTCTCTGTGGCCAAATGTTCAGTCGCCATGATGTACTTCCGAACGGTATTCTGCCTGCTCTATGCGGTAATACTGACAAAAACCGCAGTCCAGACGGTGATAAACGCCATTTTATGCACTCTGCAACGCCCGTCGTCGCCCGTTCACTGGGGCTTAGCGAAAAAATCATGATGCAAATCAAGAAATGTTTTGTTTCATCTGTTGACACTTTGCTTACGTGTGAGATAGCCTCGCGAATGATAATCATTAGCAAAACTGGATGGTGGCGCAAATGCATTCACGTAATTTTCTTCGGGTAACGGTTCGGATAACAGGCAACGGTCACAACACGAGACCACGTCTGCTGTGGTCTCTGGCAACGAGACAAGGTATCGAACGGCCGTTGTCATCCGCTCCTTTGAGCGGCATCTCAACTTAGCCTCAACGCGCAAACTCTGGAATCACACCCTTGCCGGATCAATGCGCCTATTATTTCCGTGCATTTTGCACGGACATATCGCGATCTCACGCAGTTGCATCAGTTCTCAATCATGGGTAAGGAGGCATCGGGTAGTTAAAAGTCAATTGTAAAGGGATAGGCAAAAAGAGTGGGGCGTATCGGGTGATCGCTATTCTCAGGATCTTGATTATCCCCAAGGGACATTTCGGATGTCATAGCAATACTAGCTACTTTGTGGAGAAAGTTATGGGTAATACCATGAATGGAAACGAAACGGGTTGGGACAGCGTTAACGATCTTATTCACTACCATGAGCGCGGAAATGGTCTGACGATAAATAACAAACCGTCTTATGACATAAATCAGGCGGGGTTGCAGATCGCGCGCGGCGATAAAACCTGGAATGGCGTGCACGTCACGGGAAAAGAGGCGACGGTGACCTATTCCTTCCCGGATTGGGATTATAACGAACTGAACCTGGGCCACCGCTCCCCGGAACGTGATACGGGGCTGAGCGCGTTCACGCAACAGCAACAAGAACAGGCGAAGCTGTCTTTGCAATCCTGGGCCGATGTTGCCAACATCAAATTTGTCGAAGTTGCCGCAGGCCAACCCTCCAATATTACCTTTGGCAATTATGAGGGGACAGGACAAGCGTATGCTTTGAAACCGTTCTCATATAATGGCAATGATTACAGGGGGTTCAATTCTGATGGGCAAAGTTGGTACAACATTAAGAATCACTCCGAAAATTTGCATCCTGAGCTAGGTAATTACGGCCGCTTAACCATTACCCATGAAGTTGGCCATACTCTCGGGTTAGATCACCCGGGCACTTATAATGCGGGGCAAGGCAGCCCAAATTATACCAAGGCAGTTTACGCCGAAGATACCCGGCAGTTTAGCGTAATGAGTTACTGGAATGAATCCATTACCAATGCGGATCATGGCCATTACTATGCCGCTGCGCCGCTGGTTGATGATATCGCGGCTATTCAGCATCTTTACGGCGCCAATATGACCACCCGAACCGGCGACACCGTTTACGGGTTTAATTCAAATACAGGCCGAGACTTCTATACGCTCAACGACAGCCACGACAAACTGGTGATGTCTGTTTGGGATGCAGGCGGTAATGATACCCTTGATTTCTCGGGGTATAGCCAAAATCAACGTATCAACTTGAACGAAGGCGCTTTCTCCGACGTCGGGGGATTAAAAGGGAATGTTTCCATCGCCGCTGGCGTCACTATCGAAAACGCGATAGGGGGCTCAGGTAATGACGTCATTGTTGGGAATCACGCAGACAATACGCTCAAAGGCGGCGCCGGCAACGATGTCATTTACGGTGGAGCGGGCCAGGATCAATTATGGGGAGGGCAAGGCAACGACATTTTTGTCTTCTCTGATGTGAATGACTCGCCTGTTCGGGCTCCTGATACCATTTGGGACTTTGAGTCAGGCAAGGACAAGATCGATCTGTCCTTCTTCAACCAAGGCGCTAAAGGCAGTGATTTCATTCAGTTTGTCGATCATTTCAGCGGGCAGGCCGGTGAGGCGCTGGTATCCTATGATACCCAGAGCAATCTGAGTGAATTGGCCTTCAATATCCATGGCGGTGCAAATCCAGACTTCCTGGTGCACATCGTCGGGCAGGCCGACGTCGCTGTTGACTTTATCGTGTAAAACGGCAGCGGTGGGCGATGGTGCCCACCGTTTCGCATGGGCCAGCTATGTGCAAATTTATTCTTGTCGGAATAATTTTCTTGTTTTCAGGAGCCTCTATGGCAAGCAGTCTGGTGTTACCTTCCGCCGAAACGCTATCCGGGCAGTGGACGGTCAGTGATAAATCAAAGTCTTGTGTTGTGCAGCTCAACGCGGAGAGTGTGGAATCGGCCGGCGGCTATAGCCTGAAATTTTTATCTGATTGCACGCCCGACGTCTTGCCGCAAGAGCCTGTGGCGTGGCGTCCTGCTCCCGATGGCATTGCGCTGTTGGACAAGGATGGGCTGACCGTACTTTTCTTCTCTCAGGAAGACGATCATTATCGCAGCCAGATCTGGGCTGAAACTGGGAAGATCCTGAAGAGAAATAACTAGCGGAAAACGCCGGCCTGACCCGGCGCTTCTGAACGCGGTTATCACGCCTCACATCACCCAGCCTCCGCCGTAACGGCGGGGCTTTTTAATGGGCGGGCGGCAAGCCGTCGACGATGGTAATCATGGCTTCCGCCACGTGGCACCGCTGTTGTTTCGCCAACTGATAGGCCGGCGAATGGTAGCAGGCCAACGCGGTGGCGTAGTCGTCGAATTCGATCAGCACATGTTTCACAAACGATGGGCCTTCCAGCGTTTGCGCCTGTTCGCCGCGGGCGAGAAAACGGGCGTTGAACTGGCGAAACGCCTGGGGCGCCAAATCCATGTAATGCTGATATTGCTGCGGATCTTTCACGGTAACATGGGCAATCCAGTAAGCGGGCATCTCAGGACTCCTGTTGCAGAATGCGCTTGGCCAGCGCGGCGGCCTCGGTCAGGTGATCGATGACTTCTTGCCTGGCCTGCGTCGGATTGTTTCGTTCGATGGCGTGATAAATGCGCGTCATGCGCTCGAAGCCGGCCAGCTGGCGCTCCGGGGTTTTCAGGGTCAGGGCGCGCAGGCGGCTGATGCGGCTGTTCAGGCGTTGAACGATTTCCCAGGCAATGGCGTGATGGGCCACCTGGAAAATGGTTTCATAAAAAGCCTGCGAGGCTTCAACGCGCTGAATATCGTCCTGCCCGGCCGACGCCTGATTAATCGCAATTAATTTTTCATGCAGTTTCTTTTTATCTTCCGGCCCGGCTTTCAAGGCGCAGTCGTGAGCGGCATCCTGTTCAAGCAGCAGGCGAATAGTATAAATCTGCTCGGCAATTTCCCAGGTCAGAATAGCGACAATCGGCCCTTTCTTGCCGAGCGTTTCAATGAGCCCCTCCGCTTCGAGATAACGGATCACCTCGCGCACCACGCTGCGGCTGACGCCCAGCTCCTCGCACAGGCTGCGTTCCACCAAACGATCGCCGGCCTGAAAATACCCTGAGATAATCGCCTGCCTAATTTTCGCCAATGCCAATTCGCGCAAGGTGACCGGTGCATTCTCAATCTTCAATGACGCCTGAACCATAATTGTCTCTATTTTTTGTGGATCATCATTAATCCGGATAACGACGCGAATTCCCGTTTGCCCGGTACTATTAACATCTTTCCAACCTGCAAAGCAACGGCGGCCGATTTCGCGCCGCATCGCCAAAACGGTGAATGTTGCCGCAGCTCACAAAATCGAAAGATAGCCTAAAAAAACCGCTTTTCGGTGCCGATAGCCGCTGGCTCAACGGCTGCGGCACGGGCACAGGGTGCTGAGCGGACGCGGTTGTGGCCGGCGTTTCATTCCCTGCCAAAGTCCACGAAAATTTACTAATGCATTGATTAACCGCTGTTATTTTCAAATGTGCTCTACCGCCTCAAGTGAAAATAAGAATACCGTATTATGGTATACCAAATTTTGACATACCAATCTGCCCGATGCTATACCCTCGACTCGCGACATCTGATTAACATTTGATTTACTTTTCGAGGTCCCTTATGCATCAAGACATCCGCAAGACCCTGGTTTCCACAGAAACCCTCTACGCCGACGGCGGCAAATCGGCGGGTAAACCGCTGGTGATGATCGCGGCGGCGGCGGTGATCAAAAACCCCTGGGCCGGGCAAGGCTTTGTCGAGGATCTGGCGCCAAAGATTCGAGAAATGGCGCCGGTGCTGGGCGAGCTGCTGACCGGTTTGATCCTCAAAGAAGCCGGCTCCGGCGAGCGGGTGGAAGCCTTCGGCAAAAGCGCGGTGGTGGGGCTGGGCGGCGAGTTGGAACATGCCTCGGCGCTGATCCACACGCTGCATTTCGGCAACCACTACCGTTCGGCGGTCAACGGCAAGAGCTATCTGGCGTTCAACAATACCCGCGGGCCGGCCAACGCGCCGATCCTGATCCCGATGATGGGGAAAAACGACGAAGGCAGCCGCGAGCACTACCTGACATTTCAGTTCAACATCAACGACGCGCCCTTCGACGATGAAATCGTCATCGCACTGGGCGCGGCGCTGGGGGGGCGGCCGCACCACCGCATCGGCAACCGTTATCTGGATCTGAAAGAGCTGGGCCATGATCAGAACAATCCGGCAGCTGTCTGAACCCGCTTTGCGGGTGGGGTATTTGGAGGCCGGGCGTGGCGAGCCGCTGGTATTGATCCACGGCGTAGGCATGAACGCGGAGGCCTGGTATCCCCAGCTCGATGCGCTCAGCGCGCACTTTCGGGTCATCGCCGTCGATATGCCGGGCCACGGAGAAAGCGAAGGCTTCGCCCACGCCGCGACGCTGGAGGATTACGTGCGCTGGATGGCGGCCTTCTTAAACACCCTGGGCGCGCCGAGCGCTGCGGTGGCGGGGCACTCGATGGGGGCGTTGATCACCGCCGGTCTGGCGATCGATTATCCGGAGCGGGTCAATCGCGCGGTGGTGATGAGCGGCGTGTTTCAGCGCTCAGCAAAGGCCAGCGCCGCGGTCGCGCAACGCGCCAGCGCGTTGGCCAGCGGCCAGACGCAGCTCGACTCGCCGCTGAGCCGGTGGTTTGGCGCCGATCCCGCCGAACAGCGTCTGCGCCGCCAGGTGGGCGGCTGGTTGCAACAGGTGGACATATCGGGCTACGCCCGCGCCTATCAGGCGTTTGCTACCGGCGATCGGGTGTATGCCCAGCGTTGGCACCTTATCCGCTGCCCGGTGTTGGTGCTGACCGGCGAGCACGACGCCAACTCCAGCCCGGAGATGGCGCGGCAAATGGCGCAGGCCGCACCGAACGGGCGCGCGGTAATCATTGAGAACGCCAAACACATGGTCAGTCTGACCGATGCGCAACGCGTCAACGCGCTGATGCTCGATTTTCTGACCTCAGAGCAACCTTTGACTTTAGGAGCGGCAAATGGACGCGGATAAACGCAGGCAGTTGCGCGACGCTTTCGGTGCCTTTATGACCGGCGTCACCATTGTGACCTCGGTAGACAAGCAGGGGAAGCCGATTGGCTTCACCGCCAATTCGTTTTCGTCGGTGTCGCTGGATCCGGCGCTGCTGTTGGTGAGCATCGATAAACGTTCGGCGAATCTGGCGCATTTTACCCAGTGCAGCCATTTCGCCATCAATATTCTGGCGGAACAGCAGAAAGAGGCTTCAACCATCTTTGCGCAAAAGAACGAAGACCGCTTTGCGCAGATCGATTGGCGCTGGAGCGCGTCACGGGTGCCGCTGATCGATAACAGTTCGGCGTGGTTCGACTGCTCGCTGCATCAGGTGGTGGACGCCGGCGACCATGCCATTCTGATCGGCAAGGTCGAAGGGTTCGAGTCCAACGCCACCGCCGGTCTGGGGTATTACCGCGGCGCTTATTTCACGCCTTATCAAAACGCGCAGTCGCTGATTGGCGGGCCGCAGGTGGTGGTAAGCGCGTTGATCGAGTTTGAAGGGCACGCCGTGATGGTGCGGCAAAATGACGGCGGCTATCAACTGCCGTCCAGCGCGGTGGAGAAACGCAGCGTCAGCGAAACGTTGGGGGAGCTGCTGCAACAGCTGGGCATTAATGCCCATCCGGGCTTCGTCTATTCCGTCTATGACGACCGCCAAAAGCACCAGCAACACATCGTTTTCCTGTGCGCGCTGCCGACCGACGCCGGCAGCCTGACGCCGCAGCTGAGCGCGGCGGAATGGTTCGACATGCCGACGCTGGCGCGGCTGCCGATCAAGGATCCGGCGCTGCGATCGATGCTGGGCCGGTTCGTCAAAGAAAACGCCGTGGGCAATTACGGTATCTATTATGGCGATGAGCACAGCGGTGCCATCAAGCAATTCGCCGGTTGAGGCTGAACGGGAGAGTGTGATGAAACTGTCTTTATTCGTGCATATGGAACGAACGTTACCCGACGAACCGCAGGAAAAGCTCTACCAGGAGATGATCGAGCTGTGTGAAATCGCCGATCGCGGCGGCATGCACGCCATCTGGACCGGCGAGCACCACGGCATGAATTTCACCATTGCGCCGAATCCGTTCATCAATCTGGCGGACATTGCCCGGCGCACCTCGCGGGTGCGGCTCGGCACCGGCACCATCATTGCGCCGTTCAATCACCCGATCCGTCTGGCGGGCGAGGCGGCGATGACCGACATCATCACCGGCGGCAGGCTGGAGCTGGGCATCGCGCGCGGCGCCTATTCCTATGAATACGAACGGCTGATGCCCGGTTTGACCGCCTGGGATGCCGGGCAGCGCATGCGCGAGCTGATCCCGGCGGTGAAAAAACTGTGGCAGGGCGACTATGCCCATCAGGGGGAATACTGGTCGTTCCCGGCGACCACCTCGTCGCCGCTGCCGAAACAGCAGCCGCATCCGCCGATTTGGGTGGCGGCGCGCGATCCCAACAGCCACGAATTTGCGGTGCAAAACGGCTGCAACGTTCAGGTTACGCCACTGCATCAAGGGGAAGAGGAGATCGTGCGGCTGGTGACCTGTTTCAACGAGGCGCGTGCACGCTTCGCCGCCGAGCAGCCGCTGAAGATCATGCTATTGCAGCATGGCTACGTAGCGGAAGATGAGGCGGACGCCCGCCTGGCGGCGGAAGAGCTCAACCGTTTCTACCACTACTTCGGCGCCTGGTTCAAGAACCAGCGGCCGGTGCGGCAAGGGCTGATTCAGCCGCTGAGCGACGAAGAGATCGCCGCCAATACCTATTACTCCGCCGAGATGATGCGCACCAACCTGGCTATCGGCACCGCCAATGAGGTCATTACGCGGCTGAAAAAATATGAGGCGCTGGGGTATGACGAGTTTGCGTTGTGGATCGACAGCGGCATGAGCTTTGCGCGTAAAAAGGCCTCTCTGGAGCGGTTCATTCGCTGCGTGATGCCGGAATTTCACTGACGGAGGCGCTGATGGAATCGTTCAAACTCTACATCGACGGCCGGTTTGACGCCGGTTCGGCCACCTTCGACTCGATCAACCCGGCGAGCGGCGAACCCTGGGCGCAGGTGGCGGAAGCCCGCGCGCAGGATGTGGATCGCGCCGTTGCGGCGGCGCACCGGGCGTTCCAGGGTGCCGAGTGGCGCGATATGACCGCCGGCGCGCGCGGCAAGCTGTTGTTGCGGCTGGCCGACTTGCTGGAGCAGCACGCCCCCGAGCTGGCGCGGCTGGAAACGTTGGATACCGGCAAGATCATCCGGGAAACCCAGGCGCAGATCGCTTATGTGGCGGAATACTACCGGTACTACGCCGGCCTGGCCGACAAGATGGAAGGCAGCGTGCTGGCGATCGACAAAGCCGACATGGAAACCTGGGTGCGTCGCGAACCGATCGGGGTGGTGGCGGCGATCGTGCCCTGGAACAGCCAGCTGTTTCTTGCGGCGGTGAAAATCGGCCCGGCGATCGCCGCCGGCTGCACGCTGGTGGTCAAAGCGGCGGAAACCGCGCCGGCGCCGCTGCTGGCGTTCGCCAGACTGATAGACGAGGCCGGTTTTCCACGCGGCGTATGCAATGTGATCACCGGTTTTGCCGCCGAATGCGGTGCGGTGCTGACGGCGCATCCGCAGGTAGACCACATCGCCTTTACCGGCGGCGCGGAAACCGCGAAGCACATCGTTCGCGGCAGTGCGGAAAACCTCGCCAGCACCTCGCTGGAGCTGGGCGGAAAATCGCCGTTTATCGTTTTCGATGATGCGGATCTGACCAGCGCGGCGAATGCGCAGGTGGCGGCCATTTTCGCCGCGTCGGGCCAGAGCTGCGTAGCCGGCTCGCGCCTGCTGGTGGCGGAAAGCATCAAGGACGCGTTTTTGGCCCGGCTGACGGAGAAGGTGCGCAGCATCCGCATCGGGCCGCCGGATCGCCCGGACACCCAGTTCGGGCCGCTTTGCACCAGGCAGCAGCAAGAGCGGATCGCCGCCATCGTCAGCCGTTCGCTGGAGCAGGGGGCAAAACTGGTGATTGGCCACGCGGCGATCGACTCACCGGGCTTTTACTACCCGCCGACGATTGTCGATTGCAGCGCACAACCCGACGCCGAGTGCGTGAAGCAAGAGCTGTTCGGCCCGGTGCTGTCGGTGTTGACCTTCAGGGACGAAGCGGAGGCTATTCAGCTTGCCAATGATTCTGCCTATGGCCTGGCGGCCGGCATTTTCACGCAGAACCTGACGCGCGCGCATCGGGTGACCCGTCGCCTGCGGGTGGGGGTGGTGTGGCTGAATACCTATCGAGCGGTATCGCCACTGGCGCCGTTTGGCGGCTACGGCCAGTCGGGGTTTGGCCGCGAGGGCGGGATTGACGCCGCGCTGGAATACACCACCAGCAAGACGGTGTGGCTGCGCACCAGCGACGATCCGATAGACGATCCCTTTGTCATGCGCTGAGTCAGCGCAATCAGGCGCGATCTCAGGTCGCGCCGGCAGCCCCGTTTTCATCGCATTGATACAGGCGACCGCAATGTCGCCGGGGCAGACGCACGCTTTTTTCGACCTATTCGCACCCTAACACGCTGTAAAAAATAATAATCCACGTTAACCGGGGGATATATGAACTCTCAGCCAGAGCAGACCGCGTTTATTGAAGACAAGTCGATCGATTTTGTTCCCGCCGGGGAGCGTCATGGCCATGCCCGCAGCCTGTTTACCCTGTGGTTTTGCACCAATATTGCGCCGCTGGCGGTGGTGACCGGGGCCATCTCCACACAAACGTTTCATCTCGATATTCTCTCGGCGCTGAGCGCGATTATCGCCGGCCACCTGTTCGGCGGTATTTTTCTGGCGCTGACCTCTGCCCAGGGGCCACAGGTCGGAATACCGCAAATGGTGCAGAGCCGGTCGCAGTTTGGCCGCTACGGCTCGCTGTTGGTGATCGTGTTCGCCACGGTGATCTATCTGGGGTTCTTTATTTCTAACATCACGCTTTCGGGCAAGGTCATCCATAACGTCATCCCGTCATTGAGCATGGGCGTGGCGACGGTGATTGGCGCGGTGTTGGCAACGCTGATCGGGGTGGTGGGCTACCGTTTCATCCACAAGATCAACAAAATCGGCGCCTGGGTGATGGGCAGCGCGCTGATTCTCGGATTGGTATTGATGTTTTCTCAACCGCTGCCGGCGGATTTTTGGCAGCGGGGATCGTTCAGCATTGCCGGTTGGTTCGCCACGTTCTGCATCGGCGCCGTCTGGCAAATCAGCTTCTCGCCCTACACGTCAGACTATTCGCGTTACCTGCCGGCGGAAGTCGGCATTGCCAAACCCTTCCTGTATACCTACCTGGGCGCCTGCAGCGGCACCATTTTGGCCTTCGTGTTCGGCGTGGTGGCGGTCAATCTGGTCGCCGGCAGCGACGATGCCATGGAGGCGGTGCGCCAGGCGACGGGAGGGCTGGGGCCGGTGCTGATGGTGCTGTTTCTGATCAACATCATCTGCCATAACTCGATGAATTTGTACGGCGCGGTGCTTTCACTCATCACTGCGGTACAAACCTTCTTACCGCAGTGGATGCCGAATGCGCGTATACGCACGCTGTTCTCGGCGCTGATTTTGCTGGGGGCTGTGTGGGTGGCGCTGGTTGCCTCGGCCAACTTCGTTCATCTGTTCCTGAACCTGATTTTTGCCTTGATTTCGGTGCTGATCCCCTGGTGCATGATCAACCTGATTGATTTTTACCTGCTTAACCGCCAACGCTATGACATTTCGGCCATTTTCAGCGCCGACGGCGGGCGCTACGGCCTGCTCAACACCCGCGCGCTCGGCGTTTATTTCGGCGGTATTGCGGTGCAGGTGCCTTTCGTCGAGAACGCGTTCTTCTCCGGCCCTTACGCCAATCTGATCCCGGGCGCAGACATTTCCTGGGTGATCAGCATGGTGCTGACCGGCATCGCCTACCCATTGTGTTGTTCGCGACGGGCTAACTGGGCGGTGCAATTATAATCCTCCTGTATCCCTGCCAGCATAAAAGGCCAGTTTGAGTGATATGATAAAGTAATTTTTAGAACAGGATGTTTCTAATTTTTTAATTTATTAAATTAGATAATAATCATATGAAATGGCTAAATGGATTTGGGCTAACTTATGATTGTTATATTAATGTTGCTGCTCATGGTGTTTTATATATCGCTAGCTTATGAGTTTAAAAGAATGAAAAAGCGAAGAATATATGCCTGCCATAAAAGGAAAAGGAAGAAGTCGGTCAGGCGATTAATCAACATGCTGTTATTCAAATGATTTCCCGATGTAATTCTTACAGGAGGGAACACGATTATTGAGATATATCTCCCCCCGGTTATCAGTTGTTTCGCTACGTTTATATTGCGTCGGGTTGGCTCCGACGCAACATCAGCCTGCGGCGAATAGCCGCTGCTGCCAATAGGCCAGTTGCGTCAATGTCATGGGCTCGGCGGCAATGATTGCGTGATTTTCCAGGGCGATTTCGCGGGCGCGTTGCAATGGCTCGGCGCTGAGGCGCTGCGCGCTTTGCCGCAGCGCCTGTTGCGTTTGCGCCAGCTCGTTTGCGCCCACGTGCGCCAGCTCATGACGCATTTGCAGTAAGAATTCGTCGGTTAACTGCCGCAGCTGTTCAACGTTGAACGTTGGGGATTGCAGCGCGAACAGCAGGCCTTCGGCATCGGCGCAGCGGTGGAAGGCGCATTGCACCACGTAGCCCACGTTGCGATCCACGCGCAACCGCTGAAAATAGCGCGGCGCGTAAAGCTGGGCCAGCACGCGCAGCGCCCAACGGCCTTCGGCTTCGCCGTTCGGCAGCGGGTAAAACTGCAGCAAGGCGTGTTCGGCGCCGCTTTCCGTCAACGTGACGGGGCGATGATGCTGATATATCGGCAGCGGCGGCTCGGCGGCCACGGGATAGGGGAAGTCGTACAGCAGGTGCGACAGCTGCCGTTTTAACTCGCCATCGCCGCCGACTAAGGTGGCATGCCACTGCACCGTTGTTGCTGTCGGCGCGCTGAGCGCCGCGGGCAATTGGGCCAGCAGGCGACGAATGGCGATGTCGTTTTGCTCTTGCAACTGCGTATGGCGCAGGTTTCTCGCCGCCTCGTTGAGAATGGCCGACGGCAACGCCGCCAGAGCCCGGTTCACCTCGCTCATCCCGTGGCAGACCAGCGTGGGGCTGCCCGCCAGCTGCAGCAGCCACGCACCCTGGTGGCGTTCGAAGCTTAAATGTCCTTCCCGATGCGCCAGTTCGGCCGCCCCGGTGCGCAGCGCCGCCTGTAAGCCGTAGGCCTGTGCATCACTGAAGGGGCTGGACGGCGTCGGCAGCAGCAGCAGCACCGGCTGCGCTTCGTCGGGGCGCAGATGCCGCACCGGCGCCAGGCCGGCAGGTAATGTCGGGGGCGGCAGCGCCGCCGAGGAGGAGAAAAAGCGGAAGGGTTCAGTCGTAGCCGTCAGCGCGGCGCCGGCGAAGGGGCCAAGCGCCAGCGGCAGCCCTTGAATTTCACGGGTTTCACCGCCGCCTTCGGGCCGCACGGCCAGGCGACGGCGCGGCGCGCTAATCAACGCCGCAATATGCCGTGGCCAATCGTCGTTCGGCTCCGCCGGCGGCAGCCTAAACGCTCTGGCACGCAGCTGGTCGAGCGGCGCCAAACGGTGGAAATCGCGATTTGCCAGCCGCTCGTAATGCGCAAGCTGGGCCGGTGTCAGCACCTGCAGCGCCTGCAGCCACGCCAGCAGGGCGCTTTCGATGCAGGCAGCCTCAGCGGCTGAACCGTGATTGACGGTAAAGATAAAACTCAGCAGCGCGTTGTTCTCGCTGCAGCGCGAATAATCGAGCCGAACGGCATCGCACCACGCCTGAGCGCGCAGCCGGGCCAGCAGCCCGCCGGGGGCTTCGTCCAGCAGCAGGCGCTCCAGCCGCCGCAGCCAGCCGCGCGAATGGGAGCGCGGCAGGGCAAACACCAGTCTCAGCTGCGGCGTGCCGGGCAGCGTCAGGGTGTAATCTTCCGCAGCGGTCAGCGGCGGTGAGCTCTCGTGCGGTGAGCCGTTGCCCGCCGGCAGCCGGCTGCCGTAGCGCTGGGCCAGCGCATGCAGCTGCGCCAGCGATTGCGGGCCTTGCAGCCACAGCGTCAGGTTTGGCGCGCGAAAATAGCGCTGATAAAACTGCCGCAGCGCCAGCTGCAACGCGGAAATATCGCTGCCGAAGGCGGCGCGGCTGCCGATATGAAAGCGATGCATTGCGTCAAGGCCGCTGAACATCTGTCGCTGCGCGGCTTCGCAGCGGGTTTCCACATCGGCGCGCAGCAGGCGATATTCAGCGTCGATGACCTCAATCTCCTGAGCGATCGCCTCGGCCGCCAGCTGCGGGGCGGCGAGCATATCGCTCAGCCGCGCCAGCCCCGGCGCCAAATGGTCTGCGCTCACCTCGAAGAAGAAGGCGGTTTGCGAGGCCTGGGTGGTGGCGTTCAGCCGGCCTCCCACCGAGGCGACCCAGGCCATCAGACCATCTTGCACGCCGTAGTTCGCGCTGCCGCGAAACAACATATGCTCCAGCAGATGCGCCAGGCCCGGCCAGGCGACGGGCGCCTGAAAACTGCCCGCTTCAATGCGCACCAGCGCGGCGGCGCCCGCGGCGGCAGGATCGCTTATCGCCTTGACGGCCAAACCGTTGTCGAGCTGCCACGAGGCGGCGGCGGGTGTCATCGTCAACCCTTGAAAATCAGACGAGAGTTGGCCTGATTGCGAAAACGCAGCTGATCGATACCGATCTGCGAGCGATTCGCCGCTTCCCGCGCCGCCAGAATGGTGCCGTGGTGGGGCGATTTGCCGCACACCGGATCGGCGTTGTCGGCGTTGCCGGTCAGCATGAACGCCTGGCAGCGGCAGCCGCCGTAGTCTTGCTCTTTCTCCGAGCAGGAACGGCACGGCTCCGGCATCCAGTCATAGCCGCGATAGCGGTTAAACCCGAACGAGTGGTACCAGATATGCTGCAGATCGTGCTCCAGCACCGACGGGAAGGCGATCGGTAACTGACGGGCGCTGTGACAGGGTAACGCCATGCCTTCCGGCGTTACGCTCATGAAGATGGCGCCCCAGCCGCCCATGCAGCCTTTGGGGCGCTCCTCGTAGTAGTCCGGCGTGACGAACAGCAGGTTGGCCAGCTTGCCGTCGTTGGCCATGCGTTCGCGGTAGCGTTTCACCACCGCTTCCGCGTCGGCGATCTGCTCGCGGGTCGGCAGCAGGCCCTCGCGGTTGAGGTGCGCCCAGCCGTAGAACTGGCAGGTCGCCAGCTCGACGTCGTCGGCGTCCAGCTGGATAGCCAGTTCGATAATGCGGTCGATCTGGCCGATATTATGGCGATGCAGCACGAAGTTGAGCACCATCGGATAGCCGAGCGCCTTGACCGCCTTAGCCATGGCCAGCTTCTGCTGAAACGCCTTGGCGGAGCCCGCCAGCGCGGCGTTCAGCGTTTCATCGCTGGCCTGAAAACTGATCTGGATATGGTCCAGCCCGGCATCGGCGAAGGTCTGCAGCTTCTTCTCGGTCAGGCCGATGCCGGAGGTGATCAGGTTGGTGTAAAAGCCGAGCTCGCGCGCGGCGGCGATCAGCTCGGGCAGGTCTTTACGCACCAGCGGCTCGCCGCCGGAAAAACCGAGCTGCACGCTGCCCATCGCCCGCGCCTGGCGAAACACCTCGATCCACTGCGCGGTGGTCAGCTCTTTTTCCTGCGCGGCGAAATCGAGCGGGTTGGAGCAATACGGACACTGCAGCGGGCAGCGGTAGGTCAGCTCCGCCAGCAGCCAGAGCGGCGGGTTCACCGCCGGCGCGCGCGCTTCAGTCACGGAAGGTCACCCATTTTTGTTCGTAGGCGCGCTGGAAAAACTCCAGCACGTCTTCCGCCAGCCCTTCGGCGCCGGGGAAGCGGGCGCTCAACAGGGCGATGATGCCGTTCAGCGTGGTGTGGCCGTCGACCAGTTGCAAGATGGCGGCGGCGCTGTCGTTCAGCTTGGCCATGCCTTCCGGGTAGAGGATCACGTGGCTGTTTTGCACTTGCTCCCATTGCAGGCGATAGCCGCGGCGGAAGACGGGGGTGTGTTCAGGGTTCAGCGTCATTACACCAGCCTCTGGTTGTGCCATACCCGCGCGGCGGTCACGCTGTGGTAAGGCGGGCGGTTCAGGGTATAGGCCATGCTCATGGCATCCAGCATGCTCCACAGAATGTCCAGCTTGAACTGCAGGATCTCCAGCATGCGCTGCTGTTTTTCTACGGTGTCGCAATAGTCCAGCGCCAGCGCCAGGCCGTGTTCCACATCGCGGTTGGCCTGGCCGAGGCGGCTGCGGAAATAGTCGTAGCCGGCGGCGTCGATCCACGGGTAGTGCTGCGGCCAGCTGTCGAGGCGCGATTGGTGGATTTGCGGCGCGAACAGTTCGGTCAGCGAGCTGCAGGCCGCTTCCTGCCAGCAGGCGCGGCGCGCGAAATTGACGTAGGCGTCCACCGCGAAGCGCACGCCCGGCAGCACCAATTCTTCAGAGAGCAGGGCGTCGCGCTGCAGCCCGACGGCTTCGCCCAGGCGCAGCCAGGCTTCGATGCCGCCTTCGCTGCCGCCGTAGCCATCGTGATCCAGGATGCGCTGCACCCATTTGCGACGGGTTTCCGGCTGTGGGCAGTTGGCCATGATCGCCGCGTCTTTGATCGGAATGCTGGTCTGGTAGTAGAACCGGTTGGCCACCCAGCCCTGGATCTGTTCGCGGGTCGCTTCGCCGTTGTGCATCGCGATGTGGTACGGGTGGTGAATATGGTAATAAGCGCCTTTGGCGCGCAGCGCCGCTTCAAATGCCGGCGGAGTCAGGGGCAGTGGTTGCGTCATGGCGGTTCCCTACAGTTCGATATTCATGCCGTCCCAGCTCACTTCAATGCCGGCGGCGGTCAGGCTTTGCCGCTCTACCGAGTCTTCATTGAGGATAGGGTTGGTATTGTTTATGTGGATCAGGATCTTACGCCTGGCGGGCAAGGTGGCGAGCAGGGCCGCCAGCCCGTGTTCTTCCGCCAGCGCCAGATGCCCCATGTCCTTGCCGGTATTGCGGCCCACGCCGGCGTTGGCCAGCTCGTTGTCGCGCCACAGCGTGCCGTCGATCAGCAGGCAGTCCGCGCGGCGCAGCCACGGCAGCAGCACCTCGTCCGGCTCACCCAGGCCCGGCGCGTACAGCAGCGCCACCCCGCGCGCGGTATCTTCGATAAACAGCGCCACGTTGTGGCCCGGCAGCGGGCGATCGCGGAACGGCGAATAGGGCGGCGCGTTGCTGAGCAGCGGAATGGCGGTAAAGCGCACGTTCGGGCAGACCATCGTGCGGAACGGCTCGCCGGGCGTCACCGGGTGGTGAATCAGGCCGCCGTTCCAGTGTGAGAGCATGGGAAACACCGGGAAACCGGTGCTGAGATCGTCATGCACTTCAGGGGTGCACCAGACGTGATGCGGGCAGCCCTCGCGCAAATTGAGCAAGCCCGCGCTGTGATCGATCTGGCTGTCGGTCAACACGATCGCGCCGATGCCGGTGCCGCGCAGCACCTCGGGATTATTCAATTCGGGCGAGGCCAGCAGCTGATGGCAAATGTCCGGGGAAACGTTGCACAGCACCCAGTTTTTACCGTCGTCGCTGACGGCGATGGAGGACTGCGTGCGGCGCGTGGCGCTGATGCTGTGGTCGCGAACGCCCCGACAGTTGTCGCAGTTGCAATTCCACTGGGGAAAGCCGCCGCCCGCCGCCGAGCCGAGAACTTTTATCTGCATGTCTAAACCAGAAAAGAAGGAAAGAAATGCCCGCGCGAAAGGCGGGCAGACGGGCGATTAACGGTTGGAAATGTACAGCGTCACTTCCAGCCCCAGACGCAGATCAACAAACTCAGGTTTAGTCCAGGTAGTCATAGCGGTGCTCCTTTGCATGCATCGTAATAAGTCGAACCCAATGAGAAACGTTCGCATTCGGCCGGCCCAATGTTGGCGAAGTGTGACGGAGATCGCAACCTTTAAAGCGTAACCGGGTTATTCACCCCAGGCGGCGGTGAGCGCGTTCAGCCAGTTGCGCCAGGTCAGCTTCTCCAGCAACCGGTTATCGAACCCGGCCTGCGCCAGCGCTTGCGTCAGGCGCGGCAGGCCAGCGGCGTCCTCCAGCGGTTGCGGTACGTTGACCCCGTCAAAATCAGAGCCAAATCCCACGCGATCTTCACCAAGTTTAGCGATCAAATACTCAACGTGTTTAACAATTTCTGTTAAGCCGGTTGTTGCACTGTCACGTTTACCGTCCGCACGCAGGAAGGCGGTGCCGAAATTGACGCCGACCATCCCGCCGCTCTGGGCGATGGCGCCCAGCTGTGCGTCGGTCAGGTTGCGCGGCTGGGGGCAGAGGGCGTGGGCGTTGGAGTGGGTGGCGACCAGCGGCGCGTTGCTCAGCGCGGCGGTTTGCCAGAAGGTTTTCTCGTTCATGTGCGAGACGTCGATCATGATGCGGCGGCGGTTGCAGGCGCGGATCAGCGCCTCGCCGGCCGGCGTCAGGCCGGGGCCGGTATCGGGTGAGCCCGGGAACGGCCCGCTGACGCCGGTGCCGAAGGCGTTCGGCAGATTCCAGAATGGCCCGATGCTGCGCACGCCCAGCCGGTAGAAGGCCTCCAGCTGCGTCAGCTCCGCGTCGATCATGCCGGCACCTTCGATATGCAGCACCGCGGCAATTTGCCGGTTGAGGCGGCACTGTTCTATCTCGGTGGCGGTGCGGCAGATGCGCAGTCGCCCCTGAGAAGCCTGCTCCAACTGCTGCAGGATGGCGATCTGCCGTTCGGCGATCGCCAGCGGATCGAAGGCGGCCTGCGCCTCGTCCTGCGTTTGGTTGCGCATCTGGGCGATATAGCTGACCGGGGGAATAAATACCGCGAACAGTCCGCCAAAAAATCCGCCGCGCCGCATGCGGGAGAAATCGAGGTGGCCCGGCGTGACGCGGGAATAGAAGGCGGCGGCCGGATCGTCGTCGTGCTGCAGCCACAGGTTGAGCAGCAGGTCGTTATGGCCGTCGAATACCGGCCAGAGAGGGGGAAGCGTCATGAGCGTTTCACTGAGTCAGGCATCGTGAACGCTATGTTCTCCCATCGCGCGAGGGGGAACAACCCCCCCGCAGCGGGGAGATTCTGAATGCAGTGGACATACGGAGATTAACCTGAACGAAATTATTTTCGGCCAGTGGCCAAGGAAGTTTAAACGTGCGAATCAGCGTTGATTAGGCCAATTAAATTGATGATTCTGTAATATTTTAGACATTGATTCTTGAATCAAATTTTATTTATGGCAATATCGTCATCGCGTGTGTGTTGGGCACGATTCCTCCCCTAACTCACTGTTTGAAAATGAATTTATCCACCATCAATATAATAACTGTTAGTTATTTTTAATGTAATAATTAAATGTTCACAGTGTATTAAGCGTTGTTCCTTGCTTCATTTTTATACCGAAGGATTTTTCATGACCAAAAGATTACTCCTCTGCGCCTCACTGGCGAGCGCATTATTGTTAAGCGGGTGTGCAAGCATCCCCCTCGCAACAGATCAAGAATCAGCGCACGCTAAAAGCTTCCCGGCGCTGGATGAAAACAAAGCGGGCCTCTATATTTATCGTGACAGCTTTGTCGGCAAGGCGCTGAAGAAAGATGTTTATCTTGACGGCAAATGCGTGGGGGAGACCGCGGATAAAACGTTTTTCTATACCCAGGTTGACGGCGGACAACAGCATAAAATCTCTACCGAATCTGAATTTTCTCCTAACGATCTTTCCATCTATACCGAAGCGGGGAAGAATTACTTCGTAAGACAATACATTAAGATGGGGGTATTCGTCGGTGGTGCCGGTCTGAGTCAATCGACAGAAGACGAAGGCAAACGTGTTATCTCTAAAGCTGCGGTAAAACTTGCCAAGGGCGGCCATTGCAATAACTAATGCTCAGTGACCGTGGAATTTCAGGGATATTCCTCCTGAAATTCCCATTATCTGTTTAAACCTTCGCTGTTTACTTTACGATTATGAACGGAGTGACGATGTCACTCCGTTTTTCTTTAACGACAAACGCCCAACACCAATTGCCGCAGCCAGCGGTGATCCGCCTCGGCGTCCAGGCGCGGGTGCCACATTTGCGACACGGTAATGGGCGGCGTTTTCACCGGCAGCTCAAAGACGCGCAGCGGGCCGTCGGCCGGTTGAGCGTGCAGGAAGGAGGCGGGCAACAGCGCCAGCAGGTTCGAGGCTTGCGCCACCGCCAGCGCGGCCGGAAAACTCGGCACCACGGCGGCAATCTGGCGCGTCAGCCCCAGCTCCGCCAGCGCGGCGTCTACCGGCCCGAGAATGCGCCCGCTGCGCGAGGCCACCACGTGGCCGCAGGCGGCGTAGTCGGCGGCGCCGATCTCCGGCTGCTGCGCAAGCGGGTGCGAGGTTCTCATCACGCCGACGAAGCGATCGCGAAACAGCGCCTGCAGGCGGATTTCCGGGCCCATGTCACCCAGCACGCCTATCTCCAGATCGACCAGCCCTTCACGCAGCGGGCGGTCGCTTTTCTCCGGCTTGGGCGCAAAGCGCAGCCGCACCCGCGGCGCCTGTTCGGCAGCGGCGGCGATCAGCGCCGGGCCGAAGGCTTCGACGAAGCCGTCGTTGGCGCGCAGCGTGAAGGTACGATCCAGCTCGGCGGGATCTAATGCTCCCTGCGCCGGGCGCAGCAGCGCACGGGCTTCGAATGCCGTATTTCGCGTCCGCTCGCGCAGCGTTTCGGCATAGGGCGTAAGCACCATATGACGGCCGGCGCGCACGAGCAGGGGATCGCCGGTGGCCGCGCGCAGCCGGTTGAGGGTGCGGCTCATCGCCGAAGCGCTTAAACCGAGACGCCGCGCCGCGCCGACGACGCTGCCCGCCGTCAGCAGCGCATCGAGCGCGATCAACAGGTTGAAATCAGGGTCGGTCATGCGTGCGTATCCTGTGGGCTGGCAAGGAAAGGAAGCATTTGGTGCAGGTGAAAACCGCCCATGTACATCCGTTGTCTGCCATTATGCATGGTTATCTTTTTCGCACGCTATGATTTATCCGGTTGAGAATGTGAAGAGTGCCACCCGCGAGCGGGCGGCAAAGATTTTAACGGCTGGAGAGGATCATATCGGCGGCTTTTTCACCGATCATGATGCTGGGCGCATTGGTGTTGCCGCTGGGAATGACCGGCATCACCGAGGCGTCGATCACTCGCAGCCCCGATAAGCCGCGCACCTGCAGCTGCGGATCGACCACCGCCATGTCATCGACACCCATGCGTGCAGTGCCTACCTGATGGTGATAGGAGCCGGTAGTGCGGCGAATATAGTCGCGCATTTGCGCGCGGCTGTTCACGCCATCCATGCCTTGCTCTCGACCGCGCCACGGCGCCATGGCGCTCTGGTGCATCACGTCGCGCATCAACAGCGCTTTGTCGGTCATGATCTCCAAATCCTCGTTCTCGGCATACACCTGGGGATCCATCAACGGAGGTTGGAGGGGATCGTTCGAACCAAGCCACAGACGCCCGCGGCTTTTCGGCCGCACCAAACCCGGCGTAACGGTATACCCCTGGTTGACGCCAGGCAGGAACGGCATGGTGAACAACAGCGACTGGGTATCCGGCCCGCTTAACTGCGGTGCCGATTTATGGAAGATCTGCGCTTCGATACCGGAGGCCAAGCCGACCGCGACCGGCTGCGGAGAAGACCACACCATCGGGCAGACCAGGTGGTCGTGTAGGTTTTCGCCAACGCCGGGCAGGTTGACCAACGCAGTCATGCCCAGTTTTTCCAACTGTTCCGCCGGGCCGATGCCGGAGTGCAGCAGAATGGAAGGGCTCATGAGCGACCCGGCGCACAGCAGCACTTCATGTTTGGCTTCGATGCGATAATCGATACCGCGATGCAGGAAGTGCACCCCGGTAATGCGATCGCCCTGGTTCAACAATTTCAGTACCCGGGCTTCCGTCATGACCGACAGGTTCGGTGCCTGGCTAATGGCATCGCAATAGCATACCCAGGCGCTGGCCCGTTTGCCGTCCGGCGTCATGGTGTATTGCGGGAAGCTGACGCCGCTGGGATCGTTGCCGTCGTTGTAATCCCCTACCCAGCGCAAGCCTGCCTGTTGACCCGCTTCGACAAAAGCATGGGCCAGCGGGGTCATCGCCGGACGAGAAACCTGCAGTAGGCCACCGGTGGCGTGCTGTGCGGAAAGGCCGGCGATATTGCAATTTTCCGCTTTGCGGAAATAAGGCAGTACATCCCGCCAGGCCCAACCGGCGGCGCCCAGCGCGGCCCAATTGTCATAATCCTCTGGCAGGCCGCGCACGTACATCATGCCGTTGATGGCGCTGGATCCGCCCAGCGTTTTTCCGCGTGGCCAATAGATATCCTGTTTACCTGCGAAGGTCTGCGGCTGAGTTGAAAAACCCCAGTCAACGGCGGAGTGCCACAGCGCCATCGCTTCCGGCGGATTATGGATCGCCGGCATGTCGTCGCGCGGGCCCGCCTCGAGCAGCAGCACGCGCAGGCCGGCGTCCACCAGCCGACGAGTCACGACCGAGCCGGCGGAGCCGGCGCCGATCACGATAAAATCGTATTTGAGATCGTTGGCGCGAGTGGTGGTACGCGTATAGCCGGAAAACGGCAGCGCCGCCGCTGCCCCCATCGCCAGGCTGGCGGCAATGAACTTGCGGCGCCCGACGTTAGCGGTGATTTTATCTTGTTTCATGATGTCTCCTCGCGGCCGATCAATGGGCGGCGATATCTTGCAGCGCAATCCATGTGGCCTTCATTTCGCCGTACTGCGGCAAGGCGTGCAGCGACAGATCGCGACCGATGCCGGATTGCTTGAAACCGCCGAACGGCGAAAGAATGTCGCGCGTCAGGAAATGGTTGACCCACACGGTACCGGCCTCGAGTTGCCGCGCGACGCGGTGCACCTTGGCGATGTCTGGCGTCCAGAAGCCGACGGTCAGGCCGTATTCGCTGTCATTCGCCAGTTGAATGGCTTGCTCCTCGTCTTCAAAAGTCATCAACGAGGCGACCGGTCCGAAGATCTCGTTTTGTGAGGCGGTCATCTCCGGCGTGGCGTTGTCGATCAGCGTAGGCGGCAGTACATACCCTCCCGGCAGCAGGGTATTGTCGGCCTGGCCGCCGCTGAGGATGCTTGCGCCTTCAGCGCGTGCCGATTCGATATAGCGCAACACGTTGGCCTGATGTTGAACATCGATCAACGGCCCCATTGCGGTGGCCGGATCCAGCGGATGGCCCGGCTGCCATTTCTTCAACTCTTCCAACAGCAAGGCCAGGAACTGAGCTTTGATGGAAGATTGCACCAGCAGTCGAGTGCCGGAAGCGCACACCGCCCCCTGATTGGCGCAGAACCCCAGCGCGGCGAAGCGCGCCGCGCGTGCCAGATCCGGCGTGTCGGCAAAAATGATGTGCGCATTTTTACCGCCGCCTTCAAGGAATGTGCGTTTCATGTTTGACTGCCCGGCGTAAATCAGCAGCTGTTTGGCGACTTGCGTGGAGCCGGTAAACGCCATTGCGCGCACCCGGGGGTGCAGCGCCAGCGTTTTGCCTACCTGCGCGCCTCCGGTTACCACGTTGAATACTCCGTCGGGGATACCGGCCTGACGGGTCAGCTCGGCGAAGCGGATACCGGTCAACGGCGCTTTCTCCGACGGTTTGAATACCACCGAGTTGCCCATCGCCAGCGCCGGAGCTATCTTCCAGCATGCGATCATCAGCGGGTTATTCCAGGGCGTCATCACCGCCACCACGCCGAGCGGCGCCAGCGTGATCATGCCATGGAACGCGTCGCCAGTCGGGGCGATTTCACCGGCGATCTTGTCGATCGCTTCGGCGTAATAACGGATGGCGGTCTGCACATCCTGCATGTCCATATCCAGCGATTCGTGGATGGTTTTACCGGTATCCAGGCTTTCCAAGAGTGCCAACTCTTCCTGATGCTGGGCTACCAGATCGGCCAGTCGCAGCAGTGTTGCCTTACGTTGCGCTGGCGTGCGCCGCGCCCAGTCACCGGCTTGGAAAGCCTGTTCCGCGGCCGCCACCGCGTGATTGACCGTGGCTTCATCACAATCGGCGATGTTGGCCAGCGGGCGCCCGTCGATTGGGCTGGCATCGACGAAGGTCATGCCATCGGCTGAATCCTGATACTGACCGGCGATATAGGCTCGGCCTTCAATTTGCAGCCCGGCGGCCTGTTGCCGCCATTGGGCGAAAGTTTTGTTTTGGCTACTCATCTCGGTTCCCTTAGTGGACACCGCTTAGCGGGTGAGCCATTAAACTAGCGGGACGACGGCATTGCGACGAGTGGGCAAACGGCACCACACTGGTAACGGACAAGCACCAATAGATGGCTTATAGTGTGCTAATAACGCGCTGAATTAACGGGAAGCAAAATGGATATGATCAGCGCATTGCGCGTGTTTAACGCCGTCGTGAGCGGTGGCAGTTTCACCACCGCTGCTGAGATGCTCGATCTCTCACGCCCGCGGGTTAGCAAACACATCGCCGAACTGGAACAGCATTTCGGCGTGCGCTTGCTGCAGCGCACGACGCGCTCGATGACGCTGACCGAGGCAGGGCGTGAATGCTATGCCTTCAGTCAGCGCATCACCGCCGAATGCCAGGCGTTGGAGGAGTATATGGGTAATCAAGGGCAACCGGGCGGCACGTTGCGTATCAGCGCGCCGCACCCATACTGCCGCGCCGAGCTGGCGACCATCGTGGCGGCTTATCAACGTCGCTATCCGCGTGTCGCGGTTGAGTTTTGCCTCAGCGATCAGTTGGTCAACCTCATTGAGCAGGGTATCGACGTGGCGATCCGCGTGGCCAATTTGTCAGACTCCACTCTGGTGGCGCGCCGGTTGTGCGACATTCCGCGGATTCTCTGCGCCTCGCCCGACTATTTGGCGAAACATGGCGCACCCACCTCACCGCAAACGTTGCGCGACCACAACTGCCTGATGTATTCATTGTTGCCGCGTACGGAACAATGGGAATATCTAGATGCGCAGGGCCGAGCGGTAGAAGTACCGGTGTTCGGCACGCTGCGCGCCAACAGCGGCGATGCGCTGCTAGCCAGCGCGCTTGAAGGCCGGGGCATTATCCTTGAACCGGAGTTCGTGGTCAGGGAAGCGCTGGCCGCCGGCGCGCTGGTCAGGGTGATGGCAGAATACGTCTGGACCAGTCGTTCACTGTATGTGCTGTATGTTAACCGGCGCTACCTGCCGGTTAACATACGCAGTTTCGTGGACTTCCTGGCAGAATATTATCAGCGTGCGGCGTTCTCCCCCGGAGGCTGATCGCTTTCGGGGGAACACTGAGCGGCCTCGGTAATCAAAGCCCGAGCCGCATGTTCATCCGCGAGCATCTCCAACAGCAACAGATTGAGCCGCGCCAGAAACAGCGCCAGCGCTTCACCGGTGAAACGACCGGCAGTCTGTTCGAAATGGCGATAGATCTCATCGCGTTGACGGTCGTTCAGCTCAGCGTTCATCGGTATTCTCCTCGTAGCCACTTGGGTTACCACAGGCGCGCAGCAATGCCTGCTCAATCTGTTGGGTCATGGCCGTTTCGTCTCGCCCCCAACGCCAACACACGTGGCCATCCGGCCGAATCAAATACAGGGCGCCTTGCGCCGTGCTGTAAGCGGTATGCAGCCGCCCGTGTGGATCCTCCACGTCACCGGCATCGCCGTGACGTGGACGCCCCGGCAAACCGACGGTGACGATGCGCAGTGGATAACGCGCCTGCAACGCCTGTGCCGGTGGTGTTGTTTCACCATATTCCTCTTGCGCCGGGAAGCGCAGCAGGGTGAAGCAGCGCGCATCGAGTAGCCCAGTCAAGGCCTGAGGGCGCTCATCCCGTAACAGCGGATACTCGGTCAGCACCGCACCCACTGCCGGCCCAGGCAAATCACCGTTCGTCGGGGTATTTAGCGATGAGTCCGCATAACGGATGCTGTGGGTCTGGCGCGGATTGATCAGCGACGAAAATTGCGGATGACGGGCCGCCAGCGACAGCACTGCGTTGCGTAGCGTGGCGCCGCCGGGCGTAGAGGGGCACATGAACTCCGCGCTGCGGCTTGCGCTATCGGCATTTTCGCGCCAGGCGCCGCGGCGTTCATGGGAGTAGCTGTCCAGAAGATGTTCCGGCGCACGCCCTTGCAGAACATAGGCCAACTTCCACCCCAGGTTGTAGGCGTCGTCCAGGCCGCCGTTGAGACCGCGCACGCCGAAGATCGGCACAACGTGTGCCGCATCGCCAACGAATAACACCCGACCGTGGCGGTACTCATCCAACGACAGCGCCTTGGCGTTGTACATGCTGATCCAGATCGGTCGCCATTTTCCCATTTCGCCGACCATCTTCAGAAAGTCTTCCACGACCGGCAGCACGTTTTCCGGTTTCAGCCCCTCTTCGTCGCTGACGTTGTCCTCCAGCAGGTAGTCGATGCGCCAAATGTTGTCGGGCTGGCGATGCATCCACATCGGTCCGGGGCGGAGCGGCGTTTCGAACCAGACCCGGCGCTCTGCCGGCGTTTCGCTTTCCAGTTCGATATCAATGATGGCGAAACGGCCTTTGTGCGCCCGGCCTTGCATATGCAATCCCAGTTGTTCCCGCATACGGCTGCGGCCGCCATCGCAGGCGAGCAGCCATTCGGTTTCGAGTCGATAATCAACGCCTGCCGCCTGCACCGACACGCTGACCCCATCGTGTGACGAGACGATGCGTTGCACCTCCGAGCCCCAGCGAATTTCGATCAAATCGTCATTGCGCATCGCTTCATCCAGCAGGAACTGCTCGATGTAGTACTGCTGCAAATTGATCATTGCCGGAAATTGCTGGTTGTCATCCAGCAGCATGTCGAACTGCATCACCTGTTCACCCTGATAAAAGCTGCGGCCGCGCGTCCAGGCTAACCCTTTGTCGATAAAGGCGTCGGCCACGCCAAGTTTATCGAGGATCTCGAGGCTGCGCCGTGAGATACAGGCCGCCCGGCTGCCGATGCATACCTGAGTGTCGTTTTCCAGGATCAGCGAGGCGACGCCTTGCCGCGCCAGCGCCAATGCGGTGGCCAGACCGACCGGCCCACCGCCGACAATCGTTACCTGATGGCGATGCGTCTCGCGATCGCCCTCCCGCGGCGGTAACCGAGCCGGGTATTGTTGATAATGAAATTCGCCAATCACGTTATCGGGTTGCATCATCTGTCTCCTTATCGCACTGTCACTCGTTTGCCGGCGCTACCAGCGAGCTGAAAGAATGGCGCGCTACGCCGGCCTGGATCGGCATCACCCAGTCGGGTAATTGTTGGGTGATCTCTACGTCTCTCAGCACCAGTTGATCGAGGAAATCGCCGAGATGCTCCATCGCCTCCGGACGCGCGTCGTGCAACACCATCACCGTCCAGGCTTGGCTGGCGACGTCCTCCAGCGCACGCGCTACCCAGGCGTGGGTCGGCAGTTCCCAGTCGCGCGGCACTGAATTCCACAGTACCAGGGTAAAACCCTGCTGCTGCAGAACCTCGATGGCTTCTTGGTTCAGCACGTGAGGCCCGAGAATGCCTTTGCCGGCATAGGGGCGAAACAGCGGGGGCGATTCGCCGTAGGCGCCGAGCCGGGCTTGTCCTTCGACAATCTCATAGCGAGCGAAGCCCGGGGCGCCCAACCCCAAAGGCAGCGAGTGAGTCAGGGTATGAATGCCGACGCGGTGTCCGGCCTGTTTGACGGCGGCGACTAGCGCCTCGCCGCCTTCTGCGGCGATCTTCTCGCCGATGGGGAAGAAGTTAGCCAGAATTCGACGTTCTGCCAGCGTTTTCAGCACCAGCGGGGTGCCCACCGGATGGGGGCCGTTGTCAAACGTCAGCGTCAGTTTTTTATGCATTATTTCGCTCCTCGAGGCTTGCCAGCATCATATCGACCGCGCGTTCCGCCACCATGATGGTTGGCGCATTGGTATTGCCTGCCGGAATGCGTGGGAACACCGAGGCATCCGCGATGCGAACGCCGCTAATGCCGCGCAAACACAGTTTTAAATCCACGACTGAATCCGCCGGTTCGGCACCCATGCGACACGTGCCGATGGGGTGGTACTCGGTTTTCCCGTGTTGGCGCACGAACTCTGCCAACTGTTCATCGCTGCGCTGATCCGGCGTCGGTAGCAGCACGCGGTCGATCACATTGGCTAATGCAGGCGCCTGAAAGAGCCGTAATCCCAAATGCACCGCCCTGATTTGCGCGGCGACGTCCGCTTCCTCGGCCAGATAATTCAGACGAATATCCGGCAACGAACGCGGGTTGCTGTCCCGCAGCCGTACTTCACCACGTGCGAGTGGCCGCAGGTGGGCCAGCTTCAGCGAGACTGCATGCTGGCACTGAGCCTGTCGGCCTTTGTCGTCCACGTTGTCTGCCGCCGCCAGCCCCATGAGTTGCACGTCAGGACGTTCATCATCGCCGGTGGCGAAAAAGCCACCGCACTCCAGCAGATTGGAGGCGCAAATGCCGCGTTTGAACAGCAGCCATTCCAGGCCGTTCGCCAGCGCTTTGACGCCCTTGTCTTGTCCGAGCAGGCTGATGGGCTGTTTCAAGGTGGCGATGACGGAGAAGTGCAGGTGATCCTGCAAGCGTTGGCCGACCAGGGGGCTGTCGAGTGTGGGTTTTATGCCGACCTCGCGCAAATGCTCTGCCGGGCCGATGCCGGACTGCATCAACAGCTTTGGCGTGCCGATGGCGCCGGCGCACAGCACGATCTCGCGAGCCGCCATTGCCTGCCGGTGTTTGCCGTCAGCATCGACGTAGGCAACGCCCACGGCGCGATCGCGCTCTAACAGCAGGCGCTCCACCTGAACGCCGGTCATTACGTGAAGATGGGGCCGGCGGCGCATCGGCGTCAGATAGGCCGTGGCGGTGCTGCAGCGTTGCCCCTGAAAGGTGGTCGTTTGATAAAAACCGATGCCCTGTTGCTGCTTACCGTTGAAATCCAGGGAATAGGGATAGCCCAGCTCTTGTCCTGCTTTGACGATGGCATAGCTCAGCGGGTGGCGGTAACCGGAGTCGCTGACTTTGAGATGGCCGCGATCGCCGTGGTATTCATCGTGCAGGCTCTGGTTGCACTCCGCTTTGATAAAATAGGGCAGTACATCGCGGTACCCCCAGCCGGTGCAGCCATCGAGCTGCTCCCAGTCATCGTAGTCCTGCGCATGGCCGCGCACATACAGCTGTCCGTTCACCGAGCTGCCGCCGCCTAATACGCGCCCTTGCGGTATGCCCATTGCCCGATGGTTCATATAGGGTTCATCGTCGCTTTGGTAGGGCCAAATCAGCTTGCCGACGATCTCCGGAAAACCGGCCGGCATTCGGATGAACAGGTTTTTGTCTTCCTGCCCGGCCTCTAGCAGCAGAATGCGCGCGGAGGTTTTTTCCGCCAGCAAACCGGCGATTACGCAACCGGCGGAACCGCCGCCCACCACAATATAGTCATATCGTTCGTTCTCTTGCATGCGCTCTCCCTGAAGTGGGGTGATAGTGAAAATGCCAGAAATACGAAAAAATATATTTTTTATAATAAAGAATATTTTTTGTTGATGTCTATATTTTTTATCGCTAGCATGACATTTAAGCAACATCACCATGCTCAGCGATGGGCTTATCTGGCGACAGGAGAGAGCGGTTATGGATATGAAGCTGGCGGATAAACACGCTCTGGTTTGCGCGTCCAGCAGCGGTTTGGGGTATGCTTGCGCCGCCGCGCTGTTAAAAGAAGGGGCGAGCGTCTGGATCAATGGGCGCAATGCGCAGCGGCTGGAGGCGGCACGGCAACGACTCCAGGCCGAAATCGGCGGGCAAGTTCAGGCGGTGGTCGCCGATATCACCACGCAAGAAGGCCGTGCGGCCCTGCTGGCCGCCTGTCCGGACGCCGATATTCTGGTCAATAACAATGCTGGTCCAGAGCCGGGCAACTTCTTCGATTTCGATGAACACGCGTGGCTTGACGCGCTGCAAGGAAATCTGCTTGCTGCGCTGATGTTGATCCGCGCGCTGGCGCCGGGAATGCGGGCGCGTAAATTCGGCCGCATCATCAATATTACGTCGGCGATGGTCAGCACGCCGCGTGCCCACATGACGCTGTCTGCCGCCTCGCGCGCCGGCCTGACGGCGGCCTGCAAGGGGTTGTCGCGCGAGTTCGTCGCCGATAATGTCACGATCAACAATCTGTTGCCCGAGCGTTTCGATACGCCGCGTCAACAGCAGATGGCGCATATCGCCATGGAACAACGCGGTATCACCTTTCAACAGGCGCGGCAGAGCCAGATAGACTCCATTCCTGCCGGGCGCATGGGATTGCCGCAGGAGTTCGGCGCCGCCTGCGTCTACCTGTGCAGCGAGATGAGCGGGTACATGACCGGACAGAACATGCACCTGGATGGCGGTGCCTATCCCGCCCTGTTATAGCGAAGCAACCAAAAGAGAGGGCAATGAACATGAAATCCACGGAAAGCCCGCTGCAGCAACAGGGGGAGTTCAAGAGCCTGAGCGGCGCTGCGGTGGCATTGATCCGTCGCCGCATTATCGATGGGCAGTATCAACCCGGCAGCAAGCTGGTGATCGGCAATATTTCCGCCGAACTGGACATCAGCCCCGGCCTGGTGCGCGAAGCGCTGTCGCGGTTGGTGACCGAAGGCTTGGTGATCGCCCATGAACAGCGGGGATTCCGGGCCAGCGAGGTGTCGTTGAAGGAGCTGCAGGACATTACCGCCAACCGGCAAATGATCGAAACTCACGCGCTGCGGCTATCTATCGCCAACGGCGACGCCGAATGGGAGGCAGGGATCGTCGCCGCGTTTCACCGCCTCAAACGCAGCCCGCGTCTGGAAAATGAGGGGCAAACGCACGCCTGGAGCCAGCTTCACTATGCGTTTCATCGCAGCCTGCTGATGGCCTGCGGTTCACCGTGGATGCTGCGTTTTTCCGATCTGTTGTTCGATCAGTCTGAACGTTATCGCCGCTTGCGTTTTGGCTATGAACTGGCCGGCGCAGTGCCGGAGCGGGATGTGGACGGCGAGCATCAGGCGATAATGGACGCCACGCTGGCGCGCGACACGGATCGAGCGATCGAACTGTTGGCCCGGCACTATCAAGATACCGCGCAGCGAATTATTGAACAGACGGACAACCCCGCTCTCACCGGTGGCTCCCCACGTTAGGAGATCCCATGCGAATCGTCAGTTTTATTGCCAATGGGCGCACCGGTTACGGCCTGCTGCGCGGAGAAAATGAGATTGTGGACGGCAGCGCCATACTGCCTTACCCCGATGTTCGCAGTGCGCTGGCCGCCGGTGGCATTGAGGCGTTTGCACCGCTGCGCGACGCGCCGGCCAGCCTGAAGGCCGATGAGGTGAGCTGGCTGCCGCCGATCGTCAATCCGGAGAAGATCTTGTGCGTCGGCCTCAACTATCGCCCACATCTGCGGGAAACGGGTCGCGAAGCACCCGGCCATCCGACGCTGTTTCTGCGGTTGCCCGCCTCGCAGGTCGGTCAGGGGCAGCCGCTGCTAATCCCGACGGAATCGGCGCAACTTGATTATGAAGGCGAGTTGGCGGTGGTGATCGGCCAGGGCGGGCGCCGCATAGCCGAACGCGACGCCATGCGCCATGTCGCCGGTTATGCCTGTTATAACGACGGCAGCGTGCGCGACTGGCAGCGCCACAGTTCGCAGTTTACCGCCGGCAAGAACTTCAGCGGCACCGGCGCCTTCGGCCCATGGTTGCTGAGCGCCGATCGCATTCCTGAACCGAGCGCGCTGCAGTTGGAAACCCGCGTCAACGGCGAGGTTATGCAGCAGGCATCGCTGGCGGAACTGATCTTCTCTATTCCGGCGTTGATCGCATACTGTTCGACCTTTACCACGCTGGCGCCGGGCGACGTTCTGGTAACCGGCACGCCCGGTGGCGTAGGCGCTTTCCGTCAGCCGCCTGTCTGGCTACAGGCCGGCGATCGGGTCGAGGTGGCGATCGCCGGCCTGGGCACGCTCAGCAATCCGGTCATGCACGATACCGGCGCCTGACGGCGCTTGCTAGCCCCCGATGAAACAGGAGGAGTACGATGGCTGATATTAACATTCTGCCGCAGGTTTCCGCCTTTTTGGCGCAGGATCATGGACAATTTATTGATGGGCAGTATCGAGCGACGCCCAACGTAGAGCGTTTGCCGGTGGTGAATCCGGCTAACGGCAGGACGATAGCCGATGTGGCTGCGGCTTCTGCCGACGACGTGGATCGGGCACTGGAGAGCGCCGGGCGTGCGTTGCAGGGAGACTGGGGCCGCTGTCTGCCCGCGCAACGCCAGCAAATTTTACTGCGCCTTGCCGATCTGCTCGAGGCGCATCGCGAGGAGTTTGCTCAACTGGAGACCTTAACCAATGGCAAACTGATCGGCGACGCGCGTCGCTTCGAGGTTGACCATACCTGCGTTTTTATCCGCTATTACGCAGGCTGGGCCACTAAGCTGCATGGCGAGACGCTGGCGCCGTCCATCCCTTCGTTCGCTGGCGAGCAGTACACCGCCATGACCTACCGGGAGCCAGTCGGGGTGGTGGCGGCGATCGTGCCCTGGAACTTCCCGTTGATGATCGCCATCTGGAAAATCGCCGCCGCGCTTTGCACCGGCTGCTGCATTGTGGTCAAACCGAGTGAGTTCGCACCATTGACGCTGCTGCGTCTCGCTGAGCTGGCCCATCAGGCCGGCGTGCCCGCAGGGGTATTTAATGTGGTCAACGGCGGACGTCAGGTCGGGCAGTGGCTGATAGAACATCCGCGCGTCAACAAAGTCAGTTTCACCGGTTCCGTGCCTGCCGGTATCGCTATCGGTCAGGCGGCGCTCAAAGCCGATCTGACCCGCGTGACGCTGGAACTGGGCGGCAAAAATCCGGCGGCATTTCTCGCCGACGTCGATGCCGAGCGGGCGGTAGACGGCATCATGCTCGCCGGGCTGGTGCATCAGGGGCAGGTTTGCTCGTCCGCCGAGCGCTTTTATATCCACGCGTCGCGCTTCGACGAAATCGTCGAGCGGGTAATCGCACGCGTCGAAACGCTGCGCATCGGTTCGCCGCTGGATGAAGCGACGCAGTACGGGCCGCTGGCCAACCAACCGCATTTTGCCCGCATGCAGGCGCTGTTCGAACGGGCACGGCAGGGCGGCCAGGTGTTGAGCGGTGGGCAGGCGCTGGTGGGGGACGGGTTTTACGTCACGCCGACGGTGATCCGCGCCAACGGGCATGACGATCCGCTGATGCGAGAAGAGGCCTTTGCCGGCGTGCTGAGTTTCATGCCGTTCGATGATGAAGAACAACTGCTGCAGTGGATGAATGACAGCGCCTACGGTCTGTCCGCCAGTCTCTGGACCAATGATTTCAGCAAAGCACTGCGCCTGATGCGGCGCATTGAGGCGGGCATGGTGTGGATCAACTCGCACACCATCATGGATCCGGCCGTACCGTTCGGTGGCTGGAAGGCTTCCGGCATCGGTCGTGAATTCGGCAGCGCGTTCATTGAGTCCTACACCGAGCTGAAATCCGTCATCATGTGCTACTGAGCTCCTCGGAACCGGGGCCGTGTGCCCCTAAGGAACGGTAATGAGCCGAATACCGGTTACCCAGTATGATCCGCCATTCGCCATCACACGCGCAAGCCATCTGGTGTTGACCTCGCAAGACCTGGCCGCCAGCGAGCGGTTTTACACCCAGGTAGTAGGCATGGTGTTGACTCACAAGGACGATCGCCATCTGTATCTGCGCGGTTTGGAAGAGGCCTGTCATCACAGTTTGGTGATCGCCTACAGCAAAGCGGAGCCGCACTGCGAGCGCATTGGCCTACGGGTGTTTCAGGAAAAGGATCTGGCTGCGGCCAAGCGGTTTTTGGATCTGCAAGGCCTTGATAATCACTGGGCGGAGGTGCCGTTTCAGGGGCTCACCCTGCATTTCACCGATCCGGTAGGCACACCGATTGAACTTTGCGCCAGTATGCCGGTGATGCCGCGCTTGCACCATCAGGTGCATTTGTACCGCGGCGGCAGCGCCCAACGGCTGGACCATTTCCAGCTGCATACACCCTATGTGCAGCGGGCGGCCGAATTTTATATGACGCAGTTGGGATTTCGCGCCTCGGACATTTATATGAACGAGCAAGGGATGGGTGCCGCCTTTTTGCAACGCAAGGGCAATACGCAGGATTTGGTGTATCTGCATGGGCCGGGGCCGCGTTTGCATCACTTCGGCTATACCATTCCCGATTCGCAGGAGATCCTGCGCGCCTGCGATACCGCCGGCAACCTGGGGTTCGGTGACGCGGTGGAGCGTGGGCCGGGCCGACACGGTATGGGGCACGTGCTGTTCGTCTATCTGCGCGATCCTGACGGGCACCGCCTCGAGCTGCATAACACGCCGTATCAGATGATCGATATCGAGCTGGGGACTAATCTGCTTGAGGCGGATCAACGCCAGCAACTGTTGCCCTGGGGGCTGCCGCCGCAGCGCAAATGGGTAGCGGAAGCCAGCACGTTTGCCGGCGCGGCGATCGAGCATCCTTCAGGCGGCGGCTATCCGCTGGTGCTGGAAGAGTACCTGTCGCGTATTTGAGGGAATAAAAAAGCCGATAACGCATGTTATCGGCTTGAGTGGCAGACTGCGCGACGTTACGCCGGCAGCTGCTGCGCGGTTTTCTCGACCAGCGCCAGCAACAGCTTGATGTCTTCCAGCGTCACGATCGGGTTCAGCAGCGTCATCTTCAGGCAGGTTACGCCATCGAACTCGGTCACGCCGACGTTGGCGCGGCCCGATTCCAGCAGGGCGTCGCCGATGCGCTGGTTGAACAAGGCGACGGCCGCGTCGCCGTTCGCCGCCAGCTGCGCCGGACGGTAGCGGAACAGCACGCTTGCCAGCTGCGGCTGCATCACCAGTTCCAGCGATTCCTGATCGGCGATGTAACGCGCTACCTGTTGCGCCAGCGTCACGCCATGATCGATGATCTCGGCGTATTGCTTCTGCCCCAGCGCCTCCAGCCCCATCCACAGCTTCAACGCATCGAAGCGGCGGGTGGTCTGCAGCGACTTGGACACCAGGTTCGGCACGCCTTGCGCTTCGTCGAACTCGGAGTTCAGGTAGGCCGCCTGATAGCGCATCAGCTCATAGTGACGCTCGTCTTTCAGCAGGAAGGCGCCGCAGCTGATGGTCTGGAAGAACTGCTTGTGGAAGTCCAGGGTAATGGAGTCCACCAGTTCCAGGCCGTCGAGGTAGTCGCGGTACTGCTCGGAAAGCAGCAGCGCGCCGCCCCAGGCCGCATCCACGTGCACCCAAATCTGCTGCTGCGCCGCCAGCCGCGCGATGTCGCGCAGCGGGTCAATGGCACCGGCGTCGGTGGTGCCGGCGGTAGCGACAATCGCCATCACCTGCTCGCCGTTGGCCTTGGCCTGCGCCAGTTTTTCCGCCAGATCGTTCACGTCCATGCGGGCGAAGCGATCGGTTTTCACCAGGGTGACGGACTGATAGCCGAGGCCCATCAGCGCCATGTTCTTCTGCACCGAGAAGTGGGCATTTTCAGAACAGAACACCTTCAGCTTGCGCAGATCGCCCACCAGGCCGTCCTGCTGCACGGAGTGGCCCTGACGCGCGAAGAATGCATCGCGCGCCAGCATCAGCCCCATCAGGTTGCTCTGGGTGCCGCCGCTGGTGAACACCCCGGCGTCGCCGGGCTGGTAACCAACCTGGGCGCGCAGCCATTCGATCAGCTTCATTTCGATCAGCGTGGCCGACGGACTCTGATCCCAGGAATCCATGCTCTGGTTGGTGGCGTTGATCAGCACTTCGGCGGCCTGGCTTATCACCAGGCTCGGGCAGTGCAGGTGCGCCACGCACTGCGGGTGGTGCACCGACAGGCTGTCTTTCAAAAAGTACTCGATGGCGCGATCGATCGCCGCCTGGTTGCCCAGGCCTTGCGGGGTGAAGTCGAGCTTGATGCGCTCGCGCAGTTCGGCAACGCTTTTGCCCTGATACATCTCGGGCTGTTGCAGCCACTGCACGACGGCTTCACTGCTCTGCGCGATCGCCTGGCGGTAAGCCTCGGCGCTGTGCGCCGAGGAAGCCAGAATCGGGTTTAACTTGGACATCGCGGTCATTCGCTCCAATCAGACTGGCTTGACGCCGGCGGCCAACAGCGCCTGCTCAAATTTATCCAGGAAAATACCCAGCTCATCGTTGGTGATCAGCAGGGAAGGCAGCAGACGCAGCACGCAGCCATTGCGCCCGCCGCGCTCCAGGATCAGACCGGATTCGAAGCACTTTTTCTGCAGCAACGCGGACAGCTCGCCATCGGCCGGGTAGCAGCCCATGTGATCCTGCGCTTCGTTCGGCTTGACGATCTCGATGCCGATCATCAGGCCCAGGCCGCGGACGTGACCGATCACCGGATACCGTTTCTGCAGCTCGGCCAGTTTGCCTTTCAGCCACTCGCCCTGCGCGGCCACTTTGTCGGCGACCTTGTGCTCTTTCAGGTATTGCAGGGTGGTCAGGCCGGTGGCCATCGCCAGCTGGTTGCCGCGGAAGGTGCCGGTGTGGTGACCCGGTTCCCAGGCGTCGAACTCTTTCTTGATGCCCAGCACCGCGAGCGGCAAGCCGCCGCCGACCGCTTTCGACATCACGATGATGTCCGGCTCGATGCCCGCGTGTTCGAAGGCGAACAGCTTGCCCGTACGGGCGAAACCGGCCTGAACTTCGTCGATGATCAGCAGAATGCCATGCTCCTGCGTCACTTTGCGGATGCGCTGCAGCCACTCGGCCGGCGCCGGGTTAACGCCGCCTTCGCCCTGAACGGCTTCCAGGATCACCGCCGCCGGTTTGCGCACGCCGCTTTCCACGTCGTTGATCAGGTTGTCGAAGTAGTAGGTCAGCGCCTTGACGCCGGCTTCGCCGCCGATGCCCAGCGGGCAGCGGTATTCATGCGGGTAAGGCATGAACTGCACTTCCGGCATCATGCCGTTGATCGCCGCCTTCGGCGACAGGTTGCCGGTGACCGACAGCGCGCCGTGGGTCATGCCGTGATAACCGCCGGAGAAGCTGATCACGCCAGAACGGCCGGTGTGCTTTTTCGCCAGCTTCAGCGCGGCTTCCACCGCATCGGCGCCGGACGGGCCGCAGAACTGCAGGCAATACTCTTTGCCTTCGCCCGGCAACAGAGAGAGCAGGTAATCGGAGAAACGATCTTTTAACGGGGTCGTGAGATCGAGAGTATGTAACGGCAAGCCGCTGGTAATGACATTTTGGATGCTTTGCAGGACGTCGGGGTGATTATGTCCAAGAGCCAACGTTCCCGCCCCGGCCAGGCAATCAAGATATTGATTATTCTCAACATCAGTGATCCAAACGCCCTGGGCTTTCGCAATTGCCAACGGCAATTTGCGCGGATAACTCCTAACATTCGACTCAAATTCGGCTTGGCGCGCCAAATAGGTTTCATTGTTTCCGTTTAATGAGTTTGCAACTAAAGTATCAATACGGACTTTATCCGTCATCATATCTCTCCTACAACCGAAGGTCTCAAGACGCAACGATTGAATTAATGAATTAGAAAAGTAACTGCCTTGTGAAAAGCGCGACCAATATATGGCTTTTTCGCCTGGGACTCAATAGCCGATTTTGTTTTGAATTGTTTAGTTTTTTCTTAGGCTCATCAATATGTTGTTGATTTGTTGACCGTTGGTTTTGCCGGCAAAAAACAACATTTCTTTAACATTGCGTAAAAATGCTTTTCTGCTTTCCTTTGGCTGCTTCTTTAATGCATTTATTATTAAGGTGAATTTCCGATTAATAACATAAATAGAAAATAGCGGCTTATTTTCATCTATTCACCACCTTAAGTCCTAAAGCGGTTATATACACAGAATTTGTGATGAATATAAGCAGCCGAGCGTTAAAAGCGCAGTATCCAGAGCGGTGATTTCTTGCAGATTTTACGTAGCGCGATCAAAAAAGCGGGATTTTTGTGCGGCCGCCGGCGTGTTTGCCGGCGCCGCGGTCATTAACGTTGCTGTAACCAGGCGTGGTAACGCTGCAGGATACGGCGGGTACGCCACTGATCGACGACCAGCGTGAACAGCGGCGAGTAGCGCACATTGCGCGGCCGATCGTCACTCAACGCGCGCATCCGGCGCTTGACCAACGCCATGCGGGCGAGCGACGCCATCACCTTGCTGCGCCAGGTGACCGGGGCAGGCAGCGCATGGGGGGCCGCGCCGGTTTGCCAGCGCCGCGGCAGATCGGGCACTTCCGCCATGGCGGTAGCGATGCCGACGACCGCGACGCCGCTGTCCAGCACCCGCTGCGCCACCGACGGGCGGGCGATGCCGCCGGTGGTCATCACCGGCATGCGCGCGACGGCGGCAAGATCGCGGGCGAAGGTCAGAAAATAGGCTTCGCGCGCCAGAGTGCGGCCGTCCGCCGTGTCGCCTTGCATCGCCGGGCTTTCGTAGCTGCCGCCGGACAGTTCGATCAGATCGACCGGCAACTCGTTCAACATCAGCACCACCTGGCGGGCATCGTCCGATGAAAAACCGCCGCGCTGGAAATCGGCGGAGTTCAGTTTGACCGCCACGCAAAATTCCGGCGAGACGCGCTCGCGCACCGCACGCACTACCTCCAGCAGCAACCGGGCGCGGTTCGCCAACTCGCCGCCCCAGCGATCGTTGCGCTGGTTGGTCAGCGGCGAGAGAAACTGGGAAATCAGATAGCCGTGCGCCGCGTGGATCTCCACGCCGGTAAAACCGGCCTGTTCGGCGGCGTGCGCGCTGGCGGCGAAGCGCGCGATCACCTCGGCGATCTGCGTTTCATCCATCGCCTGCGGCTGGGCGAACAGCTTGCTGTGCTTGCCCATCGCCAGCGGGATGGCGGAGGGCGCCCACGCGTTACCGCCCATGTTCGCCATCACCTGCCGGCCCGGGTGGTTAAGCTGCATCCACACCTGCGCGCCGCCCTGGCGCGCGGCCTTGGCCCAGGTTTCGAACGGGGCGAGCGGCGTGTCCTGTTCCAGCACCACGCCGCCGGGGCCGGTCATGGCGCGGCCGTCGATCATCACGTTGCCGGTGATGATCAAGCCGGCGCCGCCTTCGGCCCAGTAGCGGTATAAGCGCCACAGCGCCGGGCCGGGCAATTGGCCCGGGGCGGCCAGATTTTCTTCCATCGCCGCCTTGGCCAGACGGTTGGATAAACGGCTGCCGTTGGGCAGTGTCAGTGGGGTAAACATCGGTTTGCGCTCCTGTCGTACGGGGAATGGCGCTATACTAGGTTTAAAGTTAACTTTAAGGTCAATAGGGCATGAAGATCGGAGAATTGGCGCAGCGCGCCGGCATGGCCGCCTCGGCGATACGCTACTACGAGCAGTTGGGGTTGTTGCCGAAACCGGTGCGCGGCGTCAACGGCTATCGGGTGTACGGCGACAGCGCGCTGGAGCGTTTGCACCAGATCCAAATCGGCCAGAATCTGGGTTTTTCGCTGCAGGCGATCCAACGGGTGCTGGCACTGCAGGGCAGCGCTTATGAGGATGGGTTGATACGCGGCGTCGATGAACGGCTGGCGGAGATCGAGCTGATGATGGCCACGCTGAATGAACAACGAGAAACCTTGTTGACGACCCGGCTGACCTTATTGGAGTCAGGTGTCTCCGGGCTGTGCCAAGCCAAGGGCGAAAAACAGGCCGACGCATCGCCGGCCCGGCCGGCAAAGCTGGCGAGAATGCGCAATCGGATTGATACTGAGTGAGTCTATGATGGACAAGGATATTTGTCGCTGACCGACGGATAGGGCGAACGGACTCACGCCGGCTGGCTGCGCCGGATCCGTGGGTGACACAATGGGAGACAACATGCTCGAACCCTGCTTCCCCGAAAACGAAGCCGAACGCCTGTCGGTATTGAATTCGCTGAACGTGCTGGATTCAAACTCGGTGGAAAAACTGGATCGCATCACGCGGCTGGCGGCGAAATACTTCGGCGTGACCATTGCGCTGGTGTCGCTGATCGACCGGGATCGCCAATGGTTTTTATCGCGCTACGGTCTGGATGCCCGGGAAACGCCGCGCAATATTTCGTTTTGCGGCCATGCGATCTTGCAACGCGAAGCGCTGGTGGTGCCCGATACCGCCAACGACCCGCGCTTTTTCGATAATCCGCTGGTGATCGGCGGGCCGAGGATCGGTTTCTACGTCGGGCAGCCGCTGCTGTCGCTCGACGGGCTGCCGCTCGGCACCCTGTGCATTATCGACAGCCACCCGCAGCCGTTTTCCCCGGAACAACTGGCCGATCTGCATGATTTCGCCGCCGTGGTGGAGGAGTATCTGCAAAGTATTGAGCGCCACGTCTATACCGAAAACCTGAAGTCCGACCTGCAGCGCACGGAGGCCCTGTTCGAACAGACCTTCGCCCAGGCGGCGGTAGGGATGGCGCTGGTTTCGCTGCAGGGGTATTGGCTGCGGGTGAACCCGCGCATCTGCGAAATGCTGCACTATTCCGAGCGCGAACTGATGGATCGCACCTTCCAGGACATTACCTATCCGCTCGATCTCAATACCGACCTGGAAAAGCTGCAGCAGCTGTTGAAAAATGAAATCAGCACCTACTCGATGGAAAAACGCTATTTCCGCGCCGACGGCTCGATCGTTTGGGTGCAGCTGACGGTGGCGCTCAATCGCTTGCCGAACGGCAAACCGGACCATTTCATCTCGGTTATCGTCGATATCAGCGAGCGCAAGGCGGCCGAGGCCGATCTGTTCGCGTTGCAGCATGAGCTGGAGGAACGCGTCGAAACCCGCACGCGGGAGCTGAACGTGGTGGTCAAAAAACTCAACGAAGAGATTGAAACCCGGGTGCTCGCCGAATATCAGCTCAGTGCGGAGAAGGAGCGTCTGCGCGCCATTACCGACAACATGCCGGCCTTAATCAGCCAGATCGACGGCAATGAACGCTACCTGTTCGCCAACAGCGCCTACAAAACCTGGTTCGGTCTGGAGGAGTCCAGCCTCAGGGGGATGACGGTGCGCGATTTCATGGGGGAAAGCGTTTATCGGATAGCAAAACCGATGATCGAACGGGCCCTCGCGGGCGAAATGGTGAGTTTTGAGAATGAGCTGCAGACCCGGCAGGGGCTGCTGATGATCCACACCACGCTGGTGCCGTGCGAAGCGCAGGGCTTTTACATTCTCGCCATGGACATCACCGAACTGAAGCGGCTGCAGCAGCGGCTGGAATATGACGCGACCCACGACATGCTGACCGGATTGACCAACCGCCGCGCGTTTCTGCGCCGGTTGTCGGGCACGCTGCAGGCCTGTTGCCATCAGCGGCAGATGGCGCTGCTGTTTATCGATCTCGACGGCTTCAAAACCCTTAACGACAGCTATGGCCATGATTTCGGCGACGCGATCCTGAAAACCTTCGCCACATTGCTCAGCGCCTGCGCCGGCGAGCGCCACAGCGTCTCGCGTCTTGCCGGTGACGAGTTCACGGTGATCCTGTGGCCGTTGACGGATCCGCGGCGCGAGGTCAGCGAGTTTTGCGAAAACGTGTTGGCGCAACTGGCCACAATTACGCAGATCGGGCCGCAGAAGGTACGGCTTTCCGCCAGCATCGGCGCGGCCATTTCCCCACGCGGCGATGTGACGGAGGAGATGCTGCTGACCCGCGCCGACGGCGCGATGTATCAGGCGAAATCGGCCGGGAAGGGCACTTACGCCATCTGCGAGCTGTGAGCGTGCAACCGCGGCGGTGTCAGGGTAAGCTGTTTTTTCTTTTCCTGTGAGCAGAACTCCGGACTGATTGCATGGCGTCAAATCATCAACATAAAGACTGGCTCGAATTGCGACGCGATGACGAAACCGGTATTGAGAGCGTCAACGCTCACTTTCAGGGGCATGCCTACGATCCTCACGATCATGATGAAATGCTGGTGGGCGTCACGCAGCAGGGCTTGCAGCGTTTCCATTGCCACCGCTCGCTGCATACCAGCCGGCCGGGGCGCGCCATGCTGATCGAGCCGGGCGCGGTGCACGATGGCCATGCGCCGCAGGCCGAGGGGTTTACCTATGCGATGCTTTATCTGCCGCAGCGCTGGGTCTCCGACGCGATGAGCCGCCGCGGATTGGGGGACGCTTCGGTGCTGGAAGGCGCCTTCCACAGCACGTTGACCGACGATCCGATGCTGGCGACCGCGATCCACCAGGCATTTTTTGCGTTGCATCAGGGGGAAGGCCGGCTGGCGCGCGATCAAAGCCTGGATCAACTGCTGACGCTTTTGGCACGGCATATTCGCGTTCGGCCAACTTCCCAAAGCGATGACGCTTTAATTGAGATGAATCGCTTGCGGGACTACTTGCACGAACACATGGCGGATAACCCCAGCCTGGATGAACTTGCTCTTCAGTGCGGTCTGGATCGTTTCCGCTTGACTCGCCAGTTCACCCGGGCTTTCGGCCAGTCGCCGCACGCTTATTTGGTTCGGTTGAGGCTGCGGGCTGCACGCTTGCTGTTGGCGCAGGGGGAAGAACCGGCGCAGGTCGCCATGCAGGTGGGTTTTGCCGATCAGAGCCATTTGGGCCGCTGGTTCCAGCGCGCCTACCGATTATCGCCGGCGGCCTATCAACGCCAGTGCACAAACGTTCTATACCGCTAACTCGCTCATCGCCGATGATGCGCGTTTAACAGCACAACGGAGTAGAGCGAAATATGTTTGATACCAAGATAGCGTTTATCGTGCGTGACGATCTGCCAACCTGGCAGCGGCTGAACGTGGTGGCCTTTCTGGCGACGGGCATCGCCGCCGCGGCCCCGGAAATCATCGGCGAGCGTTACGTGGATGCGCAGGGGAGACGCTACGGCGCCATTTCCGGGCAGCCGATGCTGATTTTCGCCGCGGATCTGCCGGGCCTGCAAAATGTGCATCGCAAAGGATTGGAGCGGGAATTAACGCTGATCCCCTATGTGCACGCCATGTTCGCGACCGGGCACGATGAAGCCAACCGCCAGGTTTTTCGCGCTGAAGACGCGGACAATCTGGATTTGGTCGGCCTGGCGCTGCGCGGGCCGAAGAAAGCGGTGGATAAGGCGATAAAAGGCCTGGCGCTCCACGGCTAGGGCTGGAAAGTGCGCCGCCCGGCGGCGAAAGCAGGGGGCCAGTCCCATGCCGTCTGAATGGCGGTATGGGGGCTTTGGCGGCAACACTTGAAATGAGGTTCGGGCATCATTAAATGATAAGAACCGCGGTTTTTTGCGCCGTCGGCGAGGCTCTTATATATTTAGTAGCATGCCTGAGGCAGGTTAGGCATGAAACGGCGGTCGGTCGGGCCGCTGCAAGTACGACAGTTAATCCGTTCGCCAAGAGGCTGCGAGCCTGTGCTTTCGGTAGGGACAGCCGCCAATCGTTTTTACGGCGACCGAAGGCGGAGCAGCTACTCACAGGTCACGAGGACACTTACCATGCATAAGAGAACACTGGCGTCACTGCATTACGAAAACATGCCTTACGATGGGGTACACTTTCATATTTTGAAACGGGAAACGCCTGGCCATACGGCGTTGCTGAAGCTGGATGCGGGCAGCCGACAACCGGCGCGTTTTCACCCGGGCTGGGTGAAACTGATGGTGCTGAGCGGTGAACTGAAGGTTGACGATCAGACGTTGCAACCCCATGAGATGTTAATCATTCCTGCCAATACCGCCTATACGGTACAGGCCATTACGGAAGTGATTTGTCTGGCGATTTCCGAGCTGGACGGCGCCGAGCTGGCCCGTTGATGAAATAACAACTCTGGATGGAGGAGAGCCTAGGCGCTCTCCCTATCCCTTCAGCATTAAGCCGCCCCCCCGGGCTGAGCTGCCTGCTGATTGATGCGTATACCTCCTGATTATGCCACCGCGCTTTCCCTATCCATCACTTTCGGCCGCGTCGCCCCCGCAACGAGCCGCCATTGCGCAGCGCGTGCGCAACGCCTGCGTTTTACGCAGAACGATGAAATTTTGGTGTAAATAGTGAGTTTCTTCGCATAAGGCCCCTGGTGTGGCTTGCGACAGCGTCACTATATGGAGGATCATGCGGCCTCTCTATCAAATAAAAGACATTCGCGTTATCAAAAGGGACAAACGACCATGGGATTCGAAGTCGACAACGCCGAAACGAAACGCATCGACCTCAGCAGCCACGAAAACTCCTCGTTCGAGGTGACGGGGCTGGTGAAACACTATCCGGCGGGCTTTGTCATTCCTTACCACTCGCATAGGCGCTGCCACTTGCTCTATTCGCAGCAGGGCGTTATGGCGGTCGAGGCGAGCAGCGGGCGCTGGATCGTGCCGCCCACCACCGCAGTCTGGCTGCGGCCGGGGGTAGAGCATCAGATCGTCATGCAGAGCAACATCTGCGTTTACGGGATTTTGGTCGATGAAATCACCGCCGCGCGTTTGCCGCTGCGCGACGGCGTCTTGCAGGTCTCACCGCTGCTGCGAGAGCTGATCGCTCAGCTGGCGACGCTGGCGCCCGAAGGGGCGGAGACCCAACGCAATGCGCTGCTCAGAGCGTTGTTCCTTGAGGAGTTGAGCCTGCAGCCGCAGCTGGCGCTGCACCTGCCTTGGCCGGCAGAGGCGAGAATGGCCGAAATTTGCCGGCAGTTGGTCATCACGCCGGCCGACGATCGCGGCATTGAAGCCTGGGCCGATTCACTGTCGATCAGCGCAAAGACCTTTCAACGCCATTTCAGCCAACAAACCGGCATCACCTTCGGCCAGTGGAAACAGCGCCTGCGGCTGCTGTCGTCCATTCCGCTGCTGTTGGCCGGCCACTCGATCATCCACGCCGCCTTCGAAAGCGGTTACGAGAGCCACAGCGCCTATTCGGTGGCGTTCAAAAAACTGTTTGGTGTTTCGCCTTCGCGCTTTACGCTATAGCCTTATGGCATAGCGCGCTTCTCCTATAGATTGAAGCAACCTAATGACGTATAAAGCAAAGCAGTCAACCTCCGAGGCCGCTTCCTGTGATAAAAATTGTCGTGTATCTGATTCTCGCCGTGACGATCGCCATTATTGCGGCCAGAGTCATCTTTCGTTTGCCGAATATCTCCCAGCGTCTGCCGCAGGCGGCATTGCCGGCGGATCCTGCCGCCCAGCTGCCGGCGCGCGCCGCCGAACTGATGGTGGCGCATCCGGGCCTGAGCGGCGTGGTGCCGCTGGCCAGCGGGCACGATGCGTTCGCCAGCCGCCTGGCGCTGGCGCGGATGGCGGAAAGGTCGATCGACGCCCAGTACTACATCTGGCATAACGACACCTCCGGGCAGATCCTGCTGAAAACCCTGTATGACGCGGCTCAACGCGGCGTGCGCGTGCGGCTGTTGCTGGACGATAACGGCGTCGCCATGGACGAGACCCTGGCGGCGCTGAACGCCCAGGAAAACGTCGAGATCCGCCTGTTTAACCCGTCAACCGTGCGCACGCCGAAGCTGGCCGGCTACGCCTTTGACTTTATGCGCATGAACCGGCGCATGCATAACAAGTCTTACATCGTCGACGGCGCCGTGGCGATCATCGGCGGCCGCAATATCGGCGACGAGTATTTCCAGGTCGGCGACGAAAACTATTTCCTCGATCTCGACGTGCTGAGCGTCGGCAACGTGGTGGCGGAGACCGCCGAGGTCTTCGATCGCTACTGGAACAGCGCGTCGGTGTTTGGCGTTGAGCAGATTATCCGGGGCAAAGGCGACCTTTCCGCCTTCCTGGCGCAGGCCACCGCGACCGAAAGCAGCGAACGGGCCCGCAAACTGGCGGTGCAGCTGGAAACCAGCGCGGTGCGCTTTCGCGATGGCGTCGTCCAGCCGGAATTCACCCAGGTAGAGCTGGTGGCCGACGATCCGGCGAAAGGGCTGGGCAAGGCTTCGCGCGATCGTTTGATGGTGACGCAGCTGAGCAAGATTATCGGCGGCGTCGGCCGGCAACTGGATCTGGTCTCCGCCTATTTCGTGCCGGGCCGGGAAGGGGCGAGCTTTTTTGAATCGCTCGCCAAACAGGGAAAATCCATTCGCGTGCTGACCAACGCGATGAACACCACCGACGTGCTGGTGGTGCATGCCGGCTACGCCAAATACCGGCGTGAACTGCTGCAGGCGGGCGTGGAGCTGTTTGAGCTGAAGCTGCGCGCCGGCCAGCCGACGGGGCGGCAGGAACTCAAACCGCTGGGGCTGTCCGGTGCGGCGCTGCACGCGAAAACCTTCGCCATCGACGATAAACGGGTATTTATCGGCTCGTTCAATTTCGATCCGCGATCGGCGCACCTGAACTGCGAAATGGGCTTCTTGATCGACAGCCCGACGCTGGCGGCCGACACCCGCCAGCTGTTTGATGGCCCGCTCGAATACGCCGCCTACCGCCCGGCGCTGACGCCCGCGGGCAAAATGGTCTGGAACGAAGCCTTCGAAGACGGCCACACCGAGATACATCAGCAAGAGCCCGGCGCCGGCTGGGTAAAACGCATCGTTCTCATCGTGGCCGGCTGGCTGCCGATCGAATGGATGCTGTAACGGCGCGGCGGTAGGGAAAAGTGCCCCTGTCTCAGGCACGTTTCTTGCTTTATCCAGGAGTCTCCTCTTATCAGCAGGTTACTCCATGGCCCTTTCTGCTCTGAGCTTTGTACAGGCGTCGAAAAAAAGCGAAATCGCGGGTTTGCAACAGCTGTTGCAGCTGGGTGAACTGGTTGGTGCGGTCAGCCTGATGATCCACGCACTGCAACGGGAACGAGGCACCTCGAACATCTTCTTATGTTCTCATGGGAACACCTGGGGAAAGCAACTGAGTGAGCGGGCACTGGAGGTCCGGAAGGCAGAGGAGGCCGTCAGTCAGTGGCTTGCGTCTCAGGATCTTACCGGCCCCAACCTGGCGAATGCACCGCGATTACTCAGCCGCATTGCCTCGGTGTTGCATAGCCTCAGTACGTTACCGCAACTGCGTCAGCAGGTTCTTGGACTGTCTATCAGTCAGCCTGATGCCATGAATGCCTACAACGAGGTGATTCGCTCGCATTTGTCACTGGTCTTCGAAACGGCGGATATCTCCGGCGATCCGTCAATTTCACGGGCATTGCTGGCGATGTTCAGTTTTATGCAGGGAAAAGAGCTGGCCGCACAGGAGCGGGCCACGGCCGCCGCCGGTTTTGCGGCAGGGCATTTTGATGTCATCGCGCAACAGCAATTCACAGGCTTAATCGAGAGCCAGGAGCGCTGCTTTCAGACCTTCATGGAATTCGCGGCTCCCCGCTGTCTGGCAATGTGGCGGCAGCAGATGAACCAGGACAGCAGTGAATTTGAACGTTTCAGGCGAATTGCCTGCACGCGCGTCAGGCCTGGCGGTGAGACGACGGATACCGCATTACGCTGGTTTGACGTTGCGACGGCGCGAATCGATGGAATGAAAGTGGTGGAGGATGAGCTGCAAGCTGCTCTGATGGCCTCCTGCCGCCAGCGTATCCGTGAAGCACAGGCCGCCCTTGCGCTTCAGCAGCAGAATATTGACCAAATCCCACAGTCTGAAAGCCATTACTCCGCGCTACTCTCGCCGCAGCTTAGTCGTTCGGTTCTTGAGCTTGTTGAACAGCAGTCCCGCCAGCTGCAGGCGCTCGATGCCGAACTTTCTCAACTTCGCGTCACGCTGACCGAGCGCAAGCTGGTTGAGCGGGCAAAGGGCCTGCTGATGCAGCATCAGGGCTTAACGGAACCCCAGGCGCATAAGGCACTGCTTGAGATGGCAATGAATCAGAATAAGAAACTTTCGGAAATTGCTGACGCGATGCTTGCCGTGTCTGCGCTGTTAGGCAAAAACGGGCACAAACCGGGCCAATAACTGCACCTTCTGTGTGCAATTACGCTGTGCAGGATGTGCAGTTCCGGTGCACCAGAAAGGGCGTCAAAGCGACAGAATAAGGCTAACCCTCTGATTTTTTTTTGATACCGCAGGTTGGCACACAAGCTGCATTCTTTTTAATAGCAACAGCACTAAACCAATGGCGGTTTAGTCAGCATTACGGATAAAGGCGTCCGTTAGCGTTCAGGGAACTGAGCGCTAACTGGACGCTTTTTTTTTTCCATTTTTCAACCTAACGGGAAGCCCTGATGACACAAGACGACAAAAAGACTCCGGGACAACTCTCCCGCCGCTGCTTTCTTGCGGGGAGTGCGGTGCTCGGCGGCAGCATGTTGATGTCAGGATTCATGAACCGGGTCTGGGCTGCCGGTTCCGACACGCCAGAGAAGAAAGAGATTCGCGTCGGGTTCATTCCCCTGACCGACTGCTCCTCAGTGGTGATGGCGGCGGTAAAGAAATTTGATGAGAAGTACGGCATTAAAATCATCCCGAGCAAGGAGTCGAGCTGGGCGTCAGTACGCGACAAACTGGTGTCTGGCGAGTTGGATGCGGCGCATGTTCTGTATGGGATGCTCTATGGCCTGCAGCTTGGCGTGTCCGGCCCGCAGCATGAGATGGCGATGCTGATGTCTCTCAACCAGAACGGGCAGGCCATTACGCTCTCTGAGCAGTTAAAGCAGGCGGGCGTGACGGATGCTGCATCGCTACAAAAAGTGGTCCAGGCCAGTGCGAAGGGGACCTATACCTTTGCGCAGACGTTCCCGACCGGCACGCACGCGATGTGGCTTTACTACTGGCTGGCAAACGCCGGTATCCATCCCTTTAACGACGTGCGCAATGTCGTGGTGCCTCCGCCGCAAATGGTCATGAACATGAAAATCGGCAATATGAGCGGTTTTTGCGTGGGGGAACCCTGGAACCAGCGCGCGATTCAGGACGGCATTGGTTTCACTGCTGTCACCTCACAGGAAATCTGGCCGGATCATCCGGAAAAAGTGCTCGGCACAACCTCTGCCTGGGTGACTGAAAACCCGAATGCGGCTCGCGCGCTGACCGCCGCGGTGCTGGATGCCTCCCGCTGGATAGACACCTCTGATGCCAATCGTAGTGAAACCGCTCAGGTCGTTGCGGCGCGGGCGTACATCAACACGCCACTCAAGACGATTCAGGGGCGGATGCTCGGCGACTACGAAAATGGGCTGGGGAAAACGTGGAAAGATGCCCACCGCATGCGCTTCTTCAACGATGGCGCGGTCAATTATCCGTATCTCTCCGATGGCATGTGGTTCCTGACTCAGCAGAAGCGCTGGGGATTGCTGGAAAGCGATCCTGACTACCTCGGTATCGCCCAAAAAATTAACCGCATTGACGTCTACAAACAAGCTGCCGCCGCGGTTGGCGGGATCAATTTGCCATCCAGCGACATGCGAAGCAGCACGTTGATTGACGGCAAAGTCTGGGACGGCAGCAACCCTGCTGACTACGCCAACAGTTTTGCAATGAAACGCTAAGTGAGGCCACAGATGTCCGTAAATTTGAAAACCAATGTCGTCACGTTGACGGAGCCTGCCGCGGTCAGCGTTGAATCGCCCGCCAGCGCAGAAGTGATCACGATCGAGAGAGCCGCCCCGGTAGCCAGAACGGATACCTTTATTGTCCGGCTTCGCGCGAGCGTTCGCCGCTTCATGCAGAAAATGATCCCCGCCATTCTCGGGGCCGTCGTGCTGCTGCTCCTGTGGCAAATCGCCGCCAGTAGCAGTAAAGGCTTCCCGACGCCCGCTCAGACCTGGGAGGCGGCGAAGGTGATTTTTGCCGATCCGTTCTATATCGACGGGCCAAACGACATGGGCATTGGCTGGAATGTCCTGGCCTCGCTACAGCGAGTTGCGATTGGTTTCGGGCTTGCCGCGCTGGTCGGCATCCCGGCCGGGTTCCTGATTGGCCGCTTCAGCTTCATCGCCAGCATGTTCAACGCCATTATCTCGCTGCTGCGCCCGGTCAGCCCGCTGGCGTGGTTGCCGATTGGATTGCTGTTGTTCCAGCGCGCGGAGCCCGCCTCGTCCTGGACCATTTTCATCTGTTCTATCTGGCCGATGATCCTCAATACCGCAGAAGGGGTGATGCGCATTCCGCAGGACTATCTCAACGTTGCGCGGGTGCTGAAACTCAGCGAATTCACCGTAATGCGCAAGATCCTGTTTCCTGCCGTGCTGCCGTACATTCTGACCGGGATGCGGTTGTCCATCGGTATCGCCTGGCTGGTGATTGTTGCGGCTGAAATGCTGACCGGCGGCGTGGGCATCGGTTTTTGGATCTGGAACGAATGGAACAACCTCAACGTGGAAAACATTATCGTCGCCATTCTGCTGATTGGTGCCGTGGGGATGTTACTGGAGCAGGGGCTGATGGCCGTTGCCCGTCGCTTAAGTTACGACAATCACTAGGAGCCCGCGATGAAAAAAGAAAAATCGATTATCAGCGTCCAGAGCGTCACTCAACGTTTTCCTTCAGCGAAAACCACTTTTCTGGCGCTCGATAACGTCAGCTTTGATATCGCAGAAGGCGAAACGGTCAGCCTGATTGGCCACTCAGGCTGCGGAAAATCGACCCTGCTGAATTTGATTGCCGGGCTGAGTCGCCCGACGGAAGGCGTGCTGCTGTGCGACAACAAAGAGATTACCGGGCCGGGGCCAGAGCGCGGGGTCGTCTTCCAGAACCATTCGCTGCTGCCATGGTTAACCGCTTTTGAGAATGTCGAACTGGCGGTGCGGCAGGTCTTTAAAGACCAGATGAACAAAAGCGAAATGCACGACTGGATTTTGCACAATCTCGAACTGGTGCACATGGAGCATGCGGCCGATAAGCGCCCGGGCGCCATTTCAGGCGGCATGAAGCAGCGTGTCGGTATCGCCCGTGCCTTGGCGATGAAACCGAAAGTTTTGCTGATGGATGAACCTTTCGGGGCGCTGGATGCGCTGACGCGGGCGCATCTTCAGGACGCCGTTATGGACATTCAGGCGCGTCTGAAAACCACCATTTTGCTGATCACCCACGACGTTGATGAAGCGGTGCTGCTGTCTGACCGCGTGATGATGATGACTAATGGTCCGGCGGCGAAAGTCGGTGAAGTGTTACAGGTTGAGCTGTCACGCCCCCGCAGTCGACTGGCTTTGTCGAACGATCCTCTGTTCCACCAGTATCGCCAGCAGGTGCTGCATTTTCTCTATGCAAAACACCGGGCAGTGGCCTGATTCCATGAGGGGAGTTGTGCAATGGCTAAACCGACTCTAATCGTTATCGGTAATGGTATGGCAGGCGTGCGACTGGTGGAATATCTCTGTGAGCTCGCACCAGATCGCTACCGTATCATGATCATCGGCGATGAAAAGCACAGTGCGTACAACCGTATCCAGCTGACGCCGGTGCTTTCCGGTGAGAAAGATTTTGGCCAGATAGTCACGCATGACGCGCAGTGGTATGAGCATCACAACATCACATTGATCTCAGGCACGGCGGCGACGGCAATCGACCGTCACGCTTGCACCGTCACGGCCGCCGGGCAGATCTATTCATACGATCATTTGGTTCTGGCCACTGGCTCACGGCCATTTCTGCCCCCCCTGCCTGGGGTCGAATTGCCGGGTATCCACGGGTTCCGCACTCAGCAGGATGTCGAAAATATTCTGCAGGGAGCCTATGCAGGCCAACCGGTTGCGGTGATCGGCGGCGGCGTGCTGGGCGTGGAGGCGGCGGCGGCCCTGGCGCGGCGTGGAATGCGGGTGAGCCTGCTACATCGCGGCACACATCTGATGGATCAGCAGCTGGATGAACACGCCGGAAAACTGTTGCACGAGGGGCTCTCATTACGCGGCATCAACGTCATTTTGCAGGCTGAAACGGTGTCATTCAGCGCTGATGCCGCTGGCAACGTCAGCAGGGTGAATCTTAATGATGGGCGCGGAATAGCGGCGGAGCGGGTCGTGCTCTCTGTAGGCGTGCGGCCGAACATCGCGCTGGCACAACGGTCCGGCTTGCCGTGCGATCGCGGTATTCTGGTGAACCCGCAGCTGCAAACCGCTGACCCGCACATCTCGGCAATTGGAGAATGTTGCCAGTGGGGCGAACTCACTTTTGGCCTGGTGGCCCCGTGCTGGCAGCAGGCTGAAACGCTGGCCTCGCGGCTGGCGGGGGGCGACAAAGCCACTTCATTCGAGGTGCAGAATGTCCCGCTGCGCCTCAAGGTCACAGGCCTGAATTTGTTCTGCGCCGGTGAATTACACAGCCGCGATGGCGCTCAGACCCATACCACCTTTGACCCGTTTGACGGGCATTATCGAAGGCTGGTGCTCTGCGACAACCAACTGCAAGGGGTGTTGCTGTGGGGCGATATCAGCGATGGCCCGCAATACCTCCAGCGGATCGGCACGCCCGCTGGTCAACCGTTGCCCTTCAGCGTCTTCAGTCCCGGTAATGAGCCGGATGCCTCTGGCTTACAGCCTGTTAAATCAGAACCGTTACCCGTCGAGGTGGCGAGGAGTCATTCAATGTCGAAACCCGTATTGGTTATGGCCGGACACGGCATGGTGGGCCATCATTTTTTAGAGCAGTTGGTTGCGCGTGAGCTGCATCTGCAATACCAGGTGATTGTGTTTGCCGAAGAGGCCTCGCCCGCCTACGACCGTGTGCATTTGTCCGAATACTTCTCTGGCCGCACGGCGGAATCCCTCTCAATGGTTGAAAAGGGATTTTTCGAATCGACCGGGATTGAACTGCGTCTGGGGCACAGCATCGGGCTCGTTGATACAAAACACCGTTTTGTGGTCGATCACCAGGGGCGGCAGACGGCTTACGATGTACTGGTGCTGGCAACAGGATCCTATCCGTTTGTGCCGCCGATCCCTGGCAATGATGCGCCGGGCTGCCTGGTTTACCGCACGCTTGACGATCTTGCGGCCATTCAGGCCTGCGCGGCAAACGGCAAAACGGGCGTGGTTGTCGGCGGGGGATTACTGGGGCTGGAGGCGGCCAACGCGCTGAAACAGCTCGGGCTGGATACGCACGTGGTGGAGTTTGCACCGCGGCTGATGGGGGTTCAGCTCGACGACGGCGGTGCCGCGATGCTGCGCCGTAAAATTGAAGCGCTGGACGTGAAGGTGCATACCGGGAAAGAAACCCAGGCCATTACTGCGGGTGAGGAGAGTCATTACCGGATGGTGTTTGCCGATGGCAGCTATCTGGAAACCGATCTGGTGCTATTTTCCGCAGGGATCCGCCCACGCGATCAGCTTGCGAGAGCGTGCGGGCTTGAAGTGGGGCCGCGCGGCGGCATTGTGATTGACGATCGCTGCCAGACGTCCGACCCGGCTATTTATGCGATCGGCGAATGTGCGCTGTGGAACGGGCAGGTCTTCGGCCTGGTGGCGCCGGGTTATCAGATGGCCCGCGCGCTGGCGGATACCCTGACGGGCGGCGACGCCGTCTTTAAGGGCGCGGACATGAGCACCAAACTTAAGCTTCTTGGTGTTGAGGTGGCATCGATTGGTGACGCGCATGGGCGTACCCCAGGTAGCCAGAACTACAGCTGGGTAGACGGTCCGGCGGAAGTGTATAAGAAAATCGTGGTATCGCAGGATCGCAAACGGCTGCTGGGGGCGGTGCTGGTGGGCGACAGCGCGGAATACAGCACGTTGCTGCAAATGATGCTCAACGATATGCCGCTGCCAGCCAAACCTGAATCCCTCATTTTGCCTGCCGGGTCGGGCGCAGACAAACCTGTGCTGGGCATCGCAGCCCTGCCCGATAGCGCGCAAATTTGTTCCTGCCACAACGTCAGTAAAGGCGATGTCCGTAACGCCGTGAAGAACGGCTGCCACGATATGGCGGCGATAAAAGCCTGCACCAAAGCGGCGACGGGATGTGGGGGCTGCGCCGCACTCACCAAGCAGGTGATGGAATATGCGCTGTCCGACATGGGCGTCGAGGTGAAAAAAGACATCTGTGAGCATTTCGCGTATTCGCGCCAGGAGATTTATCACCTGGTTCGGGTAGGCAATATCCGCACGTTCGGGGAACTGATTGAAAAGCACGGCCACGGCAGCGGGTGTGAAATCTGCAAACCGCTGGTCGGATCGATACTGGCATCATGCTGGAACGACTACCTGTTGAAACCGCAGCATTTGCCACTGCAGGACACCAACGATCGTTATTTCGCCAATATCCAGAAGGACGGGACCTATTCCGTCGTGCCGCGCGTTCCGGCGGGAGAGATAACCCCCGAAGGGCTTATCGCCATCGGCGAAGTCGCCAGGCGTTACAAGCTCTACACCAAAATTACCGGAGGGCAGCGAATCGACCTGTTCGGCGCGCGTCTGGAGCAACTGCCGGAGATCTGGCAGCAGCTGGTTGATGCCGGTTTTGAAACCGGTCATGCCTACGGCAAATCTCTGCGCACGGTGAAATCCTGCGTCGGGTCGAGCTGGTGTCGCTACGGCGTACAGGACTCCACCTCGCTCGCGCTGCAATTAGAGCACCGCTACAAAGGGCTGCGTTCGCCTCACAAAATCAAAATGGCCGTCTCGGGTTGTACCCGCGAGTGTGCCGAAGCCCAAAGTAAAGATGTGGGGGTAATTGCCACGGATAAGGGCTGGAACCTGTATGTCTGCGGCAACGGGGGAATGAAGCCCCGTCATGCTGATTTGTTGGCGCAGGACATGAGCACAGAGCAGCTCATTCGTACCGTTGACCGCTTACTGATGTTCTACATCCGCACCGCTGACCGGCTGCAGCGCACCAGCACCTGGATGGATAACCTCGAAGGGGGCATCGACTACCTGCGCCAGGTGATTCTGGACGACAGCCTGCAAATTGCGGATGAACTGGATCGTGAAATGTCTGCGGTGGTGGCGACGTACCAGTGTGAATGGCAGACCACTCTGGCCTCGCCGGATCGCCTGGCGCTGTTCAGACCGTTTGTAAACAGCGAGGTCCCTGACGAAGGGGTCGTGATGGTGAGCGAACGTCAACAACTGCGGCCTGCAACGCATGAGGAGCGCAGCATGCTCGCCGTGCCTGCCGCAGAAAATACGCAGGAGCCCGCACCGGGCTGGGTGGAAGTGTGCAGCCTGAGCGCCATCCCGGCGAATGCGGGAATGGCGGCGCGCCTGGCGAGCCAGCAGATTGCGCTGTTCTATCTGCCCGGTCATCCACAGCAGGTTTTTGCGCTGAGCAATCATGAACCAGACAGCGACGCCAATGTGCTGGCGCGCGGGCTCGTGGGCGATGTCAAAGGCGAACCGGTGGTGATTTCCCCGCTCTATAAACAGCGCTTCAGCTTACGGGACGGCCGCAGCCTGGACAATTCGCCGCATGCGCTGCGAAGCTGGGCGGTGAAAGTGGAAGATGGCCGCGTCTGGGTTCAGGCACGAACGCAGGGCGTTGCGTCCGCCAAAATCATTGAAACGGTCAACCTATGAAAACAGCGTCTCCGGTCGTGAAAACCACCTGCGCCTATTGCGGCGTGGGCTGCGGCGTCAGTATGCAGCCACAGGCTGATGGCTTCGCCGCCAGCGGCGACCCGGCACATCCGGCAAATCGCGGAAGGCTGTGCGTGAAGGGCAGCGCGCTGGGTGAAACGCTGGGCTTACAGGGGCGTCTGCTCCAGCCTGAAATCCATCATCAACCCGTGGACTGGTCGCAGGCGTTAGACGCTGTCGCACAAGGGCTACAGGCGACGATTGACGAGCATGGACCGCAGTCGGTCGCGTTTTATGGCTCGGGCCAGCTGCTGACGGAGGATTACTACGTCGCCAACAAGCTGATGAAAGGGTTTATCGGGGCGGGCAACATGGATACCAACTCCAGGTTGTGCATGGCCTCCGCCGTGGTGGGCTACAAGCGGGCGTTCGGCGCCGATGCCGTCCCCTGCAATTATGATGATCTGGAGCAGGCAGACTGCGTTATTCTGGTAGGTTCGAACACCGCCTGGGCGCATCCGGTGGTGTATCAGCGGCTGGCGAAAGCCAAAGCGGAGAGGCCGGAGATGCAGATTATCGTCGTTGATCCGCGTAAGACCGCCACCTGTGATATTGCCGATCTGCATCTGGCACTGCGTCCGAGCAGCGATGCGGCGCTGTTCTGCGGCGCACTGAACGAGATGGCAGCGCGCGGAAAACTGGATACCGCTTTTCTGCAGCACCACACGAACGGGGCAGAAGAAACCTTACAGACAGCAAAAGCGTGGAGCCTGGAGAAGACGGCGGACTATTGCGGGATCGCCTCCTCGCAATTACAGGCGTTTTATCAACGGATAGCCCGGAGCCAGCGGCTGGTCACGCTGTATTCGATGGGGATCAACCAGTCCAGTTCGGGCGTCGACAAATGCAACGCGATAATTAACCTGCATCTGGCAACCGGCCAGATTGGACACGCTGGCAGCGGGCCATTTTCGATAACGGGCCAGCCGAATGCGATGGGCGGACGTGAGGTCGGCGGGCTGGCAAACCAGCTGGCCTGCCATATGGGATTTACCGCCGAAGAGATTACACGGGTCGGGCGTTTCTGGCACAGCGATAACGTCGCGCAGAGCCCTGGACTCAATGCCATCGATCTCTTCCGCGCTATCGAGAAGGGAGAGATAAAAGCCGTCTGGATCATGGGCACCAATCCGCTGGTGTCACTTCCGGATGCCGATCGCGTGCGGGCCGGTCTGGCGCGTTGTCCTCTGGTTATTGTGTCCGACATTCTGCGTGACACGGACACCACCCGCGCCGCGCATATTCTGCTGCCCGCCCTGGGCTGGGGGGAGAAAAATGGCACGGTGACCAATTCGGAACGCTGTATCTCCCGGCAACGCGCGTTTCTGGCTGCACCTGGGGAGGCCAAACCTGACTGGTGGATCCTCAGCCAGGTTGCGCAGCGGCTGGGGTTTGCGGAGGCCTTTGCCTGGCAGCATCCGGCAGATATTTTCCGCGAACATGCGGCCTTGTCCGGCTTTGAAAATGCAGGCACTCGGGCGTTTGACATCAGCGGGCTGGCGCAGTTGTCCAATGAAGAATGGGATACCCTGCAGCCGATCCAGTGGCCGGTTAATGCCGCACGGCCGCAGGGTACGCCGCGACTATTTACAGATAAAACCTTTTTTCACCCTGACGGTAAAGCGCGGTTGATCGCCGTCACCCCGGCGCTGCCCGCCAGCCAGCCCACTGCGGCTTATCCGCTGATCATGAACACCGGAAGGGTGCGCGACCAGTGGCACACCATGACGCGAACCGGCAAGTCTGCTCGCCTGATGCAGCATATCAGCGAGCCGTACTGTCAGTTTCATCCGGATGATGCGCCGGGCATTCAGGCGGGTGAGTTGCTGCGTGTAACCTCATCCCATGGCTGGCTGCTGTTACGCGCGCAACCCGATCATCTTCAGCTTCGCGGCAGTATTTTCGTGCCGATCCATTGGAACAGCCATTTTAGCCGGCAGGCCCGGGTCGATGCGCTGATAGCTCCCGTTACCGATCCTCTTTCCGGGCAACCGGAAAGTAAGCATATGCCGGTCAATCTGACGAAATGGAAAGCGGCTTGGTATGCAGAGCTGTTTATTCGGGGAGAGGGGATCGCCGCGCCTGCCACCGCCTACTGGAGCCGCATCACCCAACCGGGCGTCACGCATTTTACGTTAGCGGATTCTTCGCTCCAGGAGGAGTGGATGGCGTGGCTGAATGAACATTATCCGCTGGAGGGGAAAACCTGCCAGAGCGCCCGGATGGGGGATGAGGGCTTCAACCTGCTGGTGTGGGCGCAGGGCGAACTGCAGCTGGCATTTTACGCGCGCCGAAGCCCACTGCTGCCGGACAGGCAAGCGATACTGTCTGCCTTTATCACCCCGCCGGACACGGCACCGCAGCGGCTGGCGTTACTGGCGGGCCAGGCCGGCAGCCATAAGGCCGCCACCGGCAAAATGATTTGCAGCTGTTTTTCTGTTGGCGAAGCGCAGATTGTCGACGCCGTGCGGCAGGGATGCCACAGCGTGCAACAGCTCGGCTCAAAGCTGAAATGTGGCACTAACTGCGGCTCCTGCGTGCCGGAGCTGAAAACGTTTATTGCCGGCCAGCTGGCCGCCCTGACGATGGAAGAACGCCCATGAAAACTCGCGACATGTTACCGATAGCGCAAATTATGGCCCTGGCAGATCAACGCAGCCCGGTGCGCCGGGGTGACGTCTGGCTGGTGGGCGCAGGGCCGGGTGATACTGAACTGCTGACCCTGAAAGCGCTGCGCGTTATCCGGCAGGCCGATGTCGTGGTCTTTGACCGGCTGGTGTCCGATGCGGTGCTGGCGCTGGCGCCGGACACTGCACTGCGGATCGATGTCGGCAAATCCCCGCGCAATCATCGCCTTGAACAGCATGAAATCAATATGTTGCTGGTTGATCTGGCGCTGGCGGGGCACCGTGTAGTGCGCCTGAAGGGCGGCGACCCGTTCATCTTTGGCCGGGGTGGGGAAGAAATGGCCTGCTGCCAGCAGAAGGGGATAGTGTGCAATGTTGTGCCCGGTATCACGGCGGCAATGGGCTGTGCCGCAGCCAGCGGGATCCCGCTGACGCACCGAAACCTGGCACAGTCCGTCAGGTTTGTCACCGGACATGGCCCGGAAGGGGAACCGGACGTTGACTGGTCCGTACTGGCCGCCGCGCGCCAGACGCTGGTCTTCTATATGGGGATTGCCAACAGCCCTGTTATCAGCCAGCGCTTGATTGCCCATGGCTTACCCGGCTCAACGCCCGTGGCGGTGATTGAACGCGGCACTCAGCCTCAGCAGCGCGTGCTGGTGGGCACTCTGGATGCATTAGGAAAGATCGTTGCAGAGGAGCAGGTCGAATCACCAGCCCTGGTAATTATTGGTGAGGTGGTGGGAATGTACCGGCCGATTGCCGAACTGCCTGAGAAGATTTTTCCGCAGATGGGCCGTTCTGAACCGGCTTTGCCAGCCAGTCTGAAGTGGCCGGCGAAAATGGACAGCATAAGCGTTATTCTGGAATCATCCTATGACCATATCTGGCACGCAAGAGACGGTCACAATAGCTAAAACATCTAATCGAACCAAGGACACGGGGATGGTTAATCCCCGTGTTTGTGGTGAGAAAGAGGCGCAGCGGTCATGGCCGCCGGCTTTCAGTTGGATCGAGTGCTCACCGCCGGCCACTACGATCGCCAACGCGGTTTCCAGCTGATGAGCGAATACCTGCAGGCAACGCCGGAAAGCGAGCGGGTTGAGGCGCTGTTCTGCGAGAACGACGTGTTGGCGCTAGGGGCGCTCGAAGCGCTCAGGCAAACGGCGCCGTCGTCTGCAATGGCCGTGGTAGGTTTCGACGATATCGACGAGGCCGGCTCAGCCAACTGGGCGCTGACCAGCTACAGCCAACGCATCGACCGGCTGGTCGAAGAGGCCTTGAATCGCCTGATCGACAATCGCGCCACGGCAGACGGCGCCTGGCGGCATGGAGAGTTGCGGGTTCGGCGGTCGCATGTGAAGCAAGACGAAATTCAGATCGCTGATTGAGTGCATGGCGGATAACATTTCCGCCATGCTAAAATTATGGCGTTTTATCTGGCACAGAGATAAGCCAGGGTGTAGCAGAGCCATTTTTTATGGCTTCAATATAATTTTCCACCATAATCTGATTTTTTTCAGATATTTCACAAAATATTACCAGTTGGCCGAATAGTTCAGTGTCATCATTGATTTTATCAGGAATTACTTCCGGAACGAATGTAATAGCGCGTCTAGACAACGTTCGTACGGTGAATTTTTTGCCAAACTCAGGTTGGCTATCAAACGCATTAACACCTATTTCAAGTAAATTAAAAGAGGGTGAATAGATGGCATACCATGTTTTTTTATAGCAAAAAATGCCGCTTTTGAATTCTGGCATTCCTTTGAAATCAATTGAATTTTCCGTTTTTATTCGCTTTATGGCAGTTAATGTATACTTTTTCGTTGAGTATACATCCTTGAGAAAAATGGCAACGCATAAAAAAATAAAACCTGCTGCAAGAAAAGAAAACATGGCAATCAGGATGCCAGTAACAGAAAGATCTGAATTGAGCAAGAGTATTATTGCAATGGCGATAACTAGATATGAAGCTATATGTATCAACCCATCTTTTTTGTGATGTCCTTCCTGAATTTAACAATAAAATAAATTACTGCAGCAAAGGCTAAACTATAAAAAAAGAGTAATGACCGATCGGGCATGATTCCATTCGCCAAAAAATTGATATTGCGTTTAATTTATAGTAATGGTTTAAAATAAGCAATATCAGGTTTGATTTTCAACCGTTACGGCAGGAATCACATCAGCTTAAATCTGAACACCTGTGTGAGTTTCTTGCCTCCAGATTTCACGTAGCGCGATCAAAAAGGAGGGCATTTTGACCCATTTTGCAGAGTGGCTTAGCCACATCCAGGCGCTTGAGGTTGAACTGCACCAGCCAACAACGCGCTGCGATCCGAAGCGTGTCGCGGCATTGCTGCATGAAGACTTTGAAGAGATTGGCCGCTCAGGCCTACGTTATGACAAACGCCAGACCGTTGCGGCGCTGGAGATGGAAACGGGTTATCCGCAGATTTTCGCCGAAGCTTTTAAGCTGGCGCAAATCAGTGATAGCGCCGTATTACTGACGTATAAAAGTTTTCAGCGTGACGCGCAGGGCCACGCCGTGCGTTGCACAGAGCGTTCGTCGATTTGGCTTCTGACAACCAAGGCGGGTTGGCAAATGCGATTTCATCAAGGCACGCCGACTGATGATTGAGCCAGGTTTAAAAGCCGATCGAATAGAATGACAACAAGCCTGGCAGAAAGACAGATGTCAGAGGGATAAAGCTGCAGGTGAGGAGAGAAGATGCTCAGGGATGGCCCGGTGCGTATCCAGCAACTAAATTTAACATAATATACATTATGCGCACCAAGGTAATGATATGTGGATTCTGCCGTCCAGGCCTGATTTATGGGCTTTCTCCTGCAGCCAATCATGCCAGCGCCGGCTGCTCATGCCGTTGAACTAATTCGTTTTTCAACCGGCCATAAGCCGCCGGGTTTTGCCGGCGGTCTTCTGCTGCCTGGTGTTTGGGTTGCTCAGCAATACCATGATGCTTGCGCAGATAATCTCTGAACGCCAACTGTCTGATCGCCTGTTCACTTGCTGCAGCAACGCCTGCCGGTAATGCCGTTCTCGCCACGCGGCGTAGGTCTCATGTCATGCATCTTGTCATTCACACCATCCAACGCCGCCAGCCTTTCAATCTTCAGCAAGATATCAATCGTTGGTTTGGCACTGCTGTACTGCCGATATGATGAATTGCCGTTAATACGCCAGCCAATATCTCGCGTAGTTTCAGCGCTGCATCTTTATAACGCGGATCATAAGGCTCGACCGTGATGATGCGCTCTGTCATTTTCCGCTCCAATAATGATGACCGGACATGATTTCAATGGCGCATCTCCGCCGATAAGGAGTAAAAATCCCCTGCTTTTTTGATCGCGCTACGTGAAATCTGGCAAAACGTGGCTACTACGATACTGCAGATTTCTCCAAAACGCGTCATTTCAACGGGTACTATTTGTACGCTAAATGCGCATTGGCGTCCGTTTTCATCGTTTTCGGCGCCCACCACGGCGTTGGCTATACTGAATGGGGACACATTCCAGGAGCCTCCCCATGTTTGACCATGTGAAATTTGGCGTCAGCGACTTTGCCCTTAGTAAAGCGTTTTTCCTCAATGCACTCGCGCCGCTGGGCGTAAAGATCGTTGCCGAAGGCGAACCCGGCTATGGCGTCGAACTTTGTCACGATCGGGGTAACGTGTCATTGTGCCTGTTTCAAACCGATGAAAAACCGGCGCATCTGCACCTGGCATTTGCCGCAAGCAGCCGTGAACAGGTCGATGCGTTCTACCACGCCGCGCTAAATGCCGGTGGCAAAGACAATGGCGCGCCCGGTTTACGGCCCAATTACCATGCCCACTACTATGCGGCATTTGTGATCGGCCCGGATGGCCACAATATCGAAGCGGTGTGCCATAACCCGATGAGCTAGTAATTTTGCAGCTAAAACAGCATGTTAATCACGAGTCGCTGTACTCTATTTAACATAACGCAATTGTGACGTGGTCACTTAACGTTACCCCGTCACGTCAATCCACTCTGCTCCGGTGATGCTGGCCAGGCGTTGTGGCGCAATTCTCACGCCTGAGTTATCGCTGCCGCCTGCCGGAAGCACTTCACCGTAGCGGCACAGGCTGCGATCGCAGTAAATTCTTACCGCTGCCGGTGCGGCAAAGGGGCAAACGCCGCCCGGTGGATAGCCGGTCAGCGCCTCCACCTCCTCCGCCGGCAGCATGCGCGCCTTTACGCCGAAGAATTGTTTGTACTTCTTGTTATCGATTCTGGCGGTTCCCGCCATCACCAACAGTACTACGCCGTCGTTCACGCGAAACGACAGCGTCTTGGCGATCTGCCCGCTCTCCACGCCAAAGGCTTCCGCCGCCAGCGCCACCGTAGCGGTATTCTTTGCCAGCACCGTCACCGCCGTTTCCGGCGCGTGCTCGGCCAGAAATCGCTGAACGCGCTCTATACTCATGCCCATCCTCCCGATGTTGTAAGCCATTGATAATGCCGCAGTGAGGGTTTCGGTTTTAACATCGCATGCTAAAAATGAGAATCAAAATTGTTCAAATCGGTGAATCTGAACAAAGCTTTAAGGGGCCAACGCCCTTTTTACCTATCATTTTTCATGGAGATACCTGCATGACCACGCAAACGACAGCAAGGCCTTCAGCGGTCGCGGTGGCCGTCTATGAATGGCTCAATCCGATACCCTACGGATTTTTCACCGCTGCGCTGATTTTCGACATTATCTATGCCTGCACGGCGAATATTCAGTGGGTCAACGGTGCCAGCTGGCTGATCGCCATCGGCCTGATTTTTGCCATTATTCCCCGTCTGATTAACCTGGTGCAGGTGTGGTTCGGCAGCGGCCGGCTGCAGGGGCCATCGGTCAAGCTCCATTTCTGGCTGAACTTGCTGGCCATCGTTCTCGCCATCATCAACGCTTTCGTGCATAGCCGGGATGCGTATGCCGTGGTGCCGCAAGGTCTGGTGCTGTCTGCGATCGTGGTCGCGCTGCTGAGCCTCGCCAACATTCTGCTGGCCGTGGGTGCCCGCGCAAAATAATAAGGAGGTTTTCATGAAGCTATCATCCATCGCGATTGCGCTTTCGGCCGTGTTGGCGCTGGCCGGCTGCGATAACAGCGCCGTCATTTCACCGGAACAACAAATGGGGCCGGATCCGACGTTGCCGGCGGCGCAAGACTTCCTGATGCCGCCGATGCAGGTGCCAAAGGGCGTCGGCTGGCAGCAAAATCAGATGCCGAAAGTGGCCGAAGGCTTGAAAATCGATAAGGTGGCGGACGGTTTGCTGCACCCGCGCCAGCTGCTTACCCTGCCCAACGGCGATGTTTTGGTGGTGGAAGCCAACGGGCCGGGCACCGAAGCGGTGAGCACGCCCAAGCAGCTGATCGCCGGTTTGGTGAAGGGCCAGTCCGGTAAAGGCGGCAAAGGGGGCAACCGGATTACCCTGCTGCGCCCAGCCGCCGATGGCAGCTGGGAAAAGCATGTCTTCCTCGAAGGGCTCGATTCGCCGTTCGGCGTCCAGCTGATTGGCAACACCCTGTATGTGGCCAACACCGGCAACATCATGCAGTACGCCTATCAGCCGGGCGAAACGCGCATCAGCGATGCGGGTAAAGAGCTGGCCGATCTGCCGGACACCATCAATCATCATTGGACCAAGGCCCTGCTGGCCAGCCCGGACGGTAAAAAGCTGTATGTCGGCGTCGGTTCAAACAGCAATATCACCGAAAACGGCCTGGCCGTAGAGTACCGCCGCGCCGCCGTGCTGGAAGTGGACACCGCCTCCGGTGCCAGCCGCATCTTCGCCAGCGGCCTGCGCAATCCGACCGGGCTGCAGTGGGAACCGCACAGCGGCAAGCTATGGGCCATCGTCAACGAGCGTGACGAGATCGGCGCCGATCTGGTGCCGGACTACCTGACATCGGTGCAGGACGGCGGCTTCTACGGCTGGCCTTACAGCTATTTCGGCCAGCACGTCGATCGGCGGGTGCAGCCGGCGCGGCCGGATCTGGTGGCGAAAGCCATCAAGCCGGACTACGCCCTCAGCTCCCACGTCGCGCCGCTGGGGCTGCTGTTCTACACGGCGAACGCTCTGCCGGCCGAGTATCGCGGCGGCGCCTTCGTCAGCGAACACGGCAGCTGGGATCGCTCGCCGCTGAACGGCTACCGGGTCAGCTACGTGGCGTTTGAGCAAGGCAAGCCGGTCGGCAAACTCAAAGCGGTGGTCACCGGCTTTGTCTCCGACGACGAGAAGGAACTCTATGGCGCACCGGTAGGATTGGCGGTCGACAAGACCGGCGCCCTGCTGATTGCGGATGACGTCGGCAACACCGTTTGGCGCGTTAAATCGAAATAAGCTCAAGGCGTTGTCGGCAGGCAACGCCGCAAAGCCAGCTTGTCATTCTCGCATGCAAGCGTGGCGGGTATGGCTCAGTGTACTGTGTAACTTATCGTACTCTTCACGGGTAATTTTTTGCGTGGCCAGTAAGGTGCGCAAGGTTCCGTACAGAAAACCGAGCTCATACCCCCGCGCGTAGCCCTCTGCACTGTAACGGTTGATCTCACCGGTTTTGAGCGTTTCAATACCGTCATTAAGCCAGTCCAGTGCGTCCTGAGTGGTCAAATCCATCGTTGCTTCCCCTTATCAAGCGAAAAATAAAAGCCTAACACGCCCTTGTTATTGAGTATATTTTTGCGGGTTCCATTCTCGACATATCTTTGGAATTTATAACTGGCTGCGTATCCCTTGGCCGCTTTGCATATAATTTCGCTTAAATTTGAATCACTGTTTTGATCTCATTTTCATCAACAGATCGTTGGCCAGAAATAAAAGGTTTTAACATTTCGACATAAACCAGTACAATTCCCTACCCTGTGTTAACCCTTTTTTTAGGTTGATTGTGTCGTTAATTCAGCGCTCTGCATCGCGAAATCGGGCCGCCGCCTGGTTAGGGGTGTTTGCCATTCTGATGTTGTTCATTGCGCCGGTGGTCTCGCGATCCCTGGAGCATGTGCGCGCCGGAAGTGCTGGAACGACCGTCATGGCGGATTGCGGCATGGATATGCCGATGCATCACGGGATGCACTCGCCGCCGCCTGAGCCTGAGAAAGCCTCACAGCCGCTGATGCAGCACGGCGGCGGCCATCACAACATGGCGATGATGATGGACGACAGCGCCTGCGGCTACTGCGTGCTGTTGTTGCACGCGCCGCTGCTGGACGTGAGCCACGGCCCGCTGTTCTGGTCCCAGTCGCTGGCTTCGCGCCCGCCGCCGATCCACTATCTCGTCCCTCTGTTTGCCCACGTTGTTCACACCGAATTACAGCCGCGCGCGCCCCCCATCTCTTTCCTCTGATTTAACAATAAGCCCATTGCCGTTCTCTGTATTGCCGTTGATCGTTTCAACCCGGCGGAATTAATTCGCCCAACGGTTAATCATCGAGACGACATTATTAATCCGGTTATTTCCAGGTTGATGGAATTAACCCCCGTATTTTCCGATGGTGATTTTCGCCAGGCTGCCCCACGCCTGAATAATCCCTCGGCCAAGCACGGAAAAAGTTAGCTTAAGGAAAGATGATGTTTAAACCGACTTATAAAAAGAACGCCGTCACCCGCGCCATTACCACCGCCATGCCGCTGTTTCTGCTGGCCGGCCACGCGGCGCAGGCGCATCAACACCCTGCCGGCGCACAGGTTAATGATGGCGACGTGATCACCGTCACCGCGCCGCTCTACTCCCCGCTGACCATCGTCACCTCGCCGAAAACCCCACGCCAGCCGGTGCCGGCCAGCGACGGTTCGGACTACCTGAAAACCATCCCCGGCTTTTCGCAGATCCGCAACGGCGGCACCAACGGCGACCCGGTGTTCCGCGGCATGTTCGGCTCTCGGTTGAAGATCCTCACCGACGGTTCGGAAATGCTGGGCGCCTGCCCAGCGCGGATGGATGCACCGACCTCTTACATCTCGCCGGAAAGCTTCGATCTGTTGACCATTACCAAGGGGCCGCAGACGGTGCTGTGGGGGCCGGGATCGTCGGCGGGCACGGTGCGTTTCGAGCGTGAACGCCCGCGCTTCGACAAGCCGGGTATCAAGGGCAACGCCAGCGTGCTGACCGGCTCCAACGGCCGCTGGGACGAGAACATCGACGCCAGCCTCGGCGCCGAACAAGGCTACCTGCGGGTGATGGCCAACAAATCCCGTTCCAACGACTATCAGGACGGCACGAATACGCGCGTGCCATCGCGCTGGGACAAGTGGAACGGCGATCTGGCGCTCGGCTGGACGCCGGACAACGACACGCTGCTGGAAGTAACTATGGGCCGCGGCAACGGCGAAGCGCGCTATGCCGGCCGCAGCATGGACGGTTCGCAGTTCAAACGCGAAAGCCTGGGCATGCGGGTGGAGAAATCCAACATCGGCGACGTGCTGGATAAGCTGGAAGCGCAGGTCTACTACAACTACGCCAACCACGTGATGGACAACGTCACCCTGCGCTCGCCGGGCAGCGGTGGCATGGCTGGGCACGGGGGGCATGGCGGCATGAGCATGGGGATGGGCGGCCACGGCGGGCACATGATGTCCTCCGGCATGACGATGCAGCTCGATCGCCGCACCGTCGGCGGCCGCGTGATGGGCACCTGGCAGTGGCAGGACGTGAAGCTTGAAAGCGGCCTGGACACCCAAACCAACACCCACCGCAGCATGAACCGCGGCAGCTGGGAAAAAGACGCCCAGTTCAACAGCTACGGCGCCTTCAGTGAACTGACCTGGTCCACCAGCGAACAGGATAAACTGATCGGCGGCGCGCGCCTCGACCGCACCCTGGTGGAGAATTTCCGCAGCGCCAGCGCTGGGAAACGTTCGGACACCCTGCCGAGCGGCTTTATGCGCCTGGAGCATACGCTGGCCGACCTGCCGCTGATGCTGTATGCCGGCGTCGGTTATACCGAGCGCTTCCCGGATTACTGGGAGCTGTTCTCGCCGAAGCTTGGCCCGAACGGCAGCAAGGATCCGTTCTCCAGCGTCAAGAGCGAGAAAACCACGCAGCTCGACATCGGCGCGCAGTACAACGGCAAACGCTTCAACGGCTGGGTCTCCGCTTATGTAGGCCGCGTCGATGATTTCATCCTGTTCAAATACGATCCGCACAACGCGCGCCTCAGCCAGGCCGATAACGTCAACGCCAACATCATGGGCGGCGAAATGGGCATGGGTTATCAGCTGAGCGAGCACTGGAAAACCGACGCCAGCCTGGCCTACTCCTGGGGCAAAAACACCAGCGATGGCCGCCCGCTGCCGCAGATCCCGCCGCTGGAGGCGCGCTTGGGGCTGACCTATGAGTACGGCGACTGGAGCGGCACCGGCCTGTGGCGTCTGGTCAGCAGCCAACACCGCGTGGCGATCAACGAAGGCAACGTGGTGGGCAAAGACTTTGCCGAAAGCGCCGGCTTCGGCGTGCTTTCCGCCAACGCCGCCTACAAGGTGAATAAAAACGTCAAGCTGAGCGCTGGTCTGGATAACATCCTGAACAAGACCTACAGCGAGCACCTCAACCTGGCGGGCAACAGCGCCTTCGGGTACTCGGCCAACAGCGCGGTGAATGAACCGGGCCGCACCCTGTGGGCCAAGGTTAACGTTACCTTCTAAACCGTACACCGGGCGATGGGCCACCGTCGCCCGGTCAGGCGATATGCGATCCGGTTCTTAGGATATGAGTTTTAAGTTTTTCCCATTCGGTTGAGCGGCGATTAGTATCACTCTCAATGTAATCAAGGATCCGGAGGGAATATGCAAAAGATCACTCGTTTTCTGGCCCTGCTCGGCGAGCTGATGATCGAAAAAGCCGAAGACGCCGCGCCGCAGGCTGCTCAGCCTGACGATCGCGACGACGCGCTGCCACCGCGTCTCGAACGTGGGGTTCCGCTGGCCGACCGCTTCCTGTTCATGTAATTCCCCTCACTGTCTTTTTGTCCAGCACGTTCCGATATTTCATTATCGGGCGCCTGCGTCTATCTTCTTTCGATGGTTCCAGCCGATTCATCATAGGAGATAGCAACGCAATGAAGATCAGAACGGTAACCCCGCAAGACGCTGAAGCCCTGACGCAGTTATTGAATGACGTGATCGGCGCCGGCGGCACGACGGCGATAGAAACGCCCCTCACCCCCGCCGAATTCAGCGAATGGTTCATCAGCGGCAGCAATGCGCTGAGCTGCCAGGTCGCGGAGGTAGATGGGCTGTTGGTGGGCTTCCAGGCGCTGAGCGCAGATGATGCCCTGCCACCCGATACCGCAGATATTGCCACCTTTTCCCGCCTGTCGCCGAAGGTGCGTGGCGTCGGCAGTGCGTTGTTCCCTGCCACATTAGCGGCGGCGAAGTCTCACGGTTTCAAGCACATCAACGCCACCATTCGGGCGGATAACGTCGGTGGCCTCGCCTACTATCACAAAATGGGCTTTCGTGATTACGATCGTTTGCCGCAGGTGCCGCTCAGCGATGGCACGCCGGTCGACAGAATCAAAAAGCGCTTCTCCGTTTAATCTGCCAACCCGCTCACACTGACCGCACGATATGTTCGCGCAGCCACCGGTGAGCGGGATCGCGGTGCGATCGTTCGTGCCACAGCATGGTCATTTCAAAGCCCGGCACCGCCAGCGGCGGCTCAAGCCGTTGCAATAAAGGCTGGTTGCGCACCAGCCGCTCCGGCAGCATCGCCACCAAATCGGACTGCGTCAGCACCGAGATAACGAACAGAAAATGCGGCACGGAAAGCACCACGCGCCGCGTCAGCCCCACGTCTGCCAACGCCCGGTCGGTCATGCCATAGAACCCGCCGCCGTCCGGCGAGACCATCACCTGCTCCAATTGGCAAAATTGCGCCGGCGTCAGCCTGGCATGCAGCTTGGGGTGGCCGACCCGGCCCACCAGCACATAGCGTTCGCTAAACAGCGTGCGCTGCCGCAGGCCGGATGGCGCCCCTTCTCGGGTATGAAACGCCAGGTCGATCTCCCCTTGCTCCATCCGTTTGGCGAGGCGCGCCGGGGCGATCTCCAGCACCGCCAGCCGGGTGCCGGGCGCCGCCGTGCGCAAACCGTTCAGCGCCGGCAGCACGATGGTGGATTCACCGTAGTCAAAGGCGGCCACGCGCCAGGTATCGGTCGCCACGGCGGGATCGAACGGCGTCGCCGGCGTTATCGCCAACTCGAGCGCCGCCAATGCCTGGCGTAACGGTGCCCGCAGCTGTTCCGCTCTGGCGGTCGGGCGCATGCCGCGCGGGCCGGGCAATAGCAGCGGATCGTCAAAGATCGCCCGCAGTTTGGCGAGATGCACGCTGACCGCCGGCTGGGAGAAATTGAGCCGCTGTGCCGCGCGTGTGACGTTGTGCTCCGCCAGCAGCGCGTCGAGCGTCACCAGCAGGTTGAGATCCAGCCGTCTTAAATTATTCATAGTTATACCTGGGATAACGGTAATTCATTTCTAATATACCGACTAACACCCTAACCTGCAGCTCTCACACCAAGGAGAGCTGTTATGAATGTGCTGATTGTTTACGCCCACCCGGAGCCGCTGTCGCTGACCGGTTCACTGAAAAATTTCGCCGTTGAACGCCTGACGCAGGCCGGCCATCAGGTACAAGTGTCCGACCTGTACGCCATGAAGTGGAAAGCGGCGCTCGACGCCGACGACAGTCTGGAAGGCCCGGCAACTGCTCGTTTCGATCCTTCGCTGGATTCGCAGCGCGCGTTCGCCAACGGCATGCAGAGCGCTGATATCGAACGGGAACAGCAAAAATTGCGTTGGGCGGACGCGGTGCTGCTGCAGTTTCCTCTGTGGTGGTTCTCGATGCCGGCGATCCTGAAAGGCTGGGTGGAGCGTGTCTATGCTTACGGTTTTGCCTACGGCGTGGGTGAGCATTCCGATACCCATTGGGGTGACCGTTACGGCGAGGGTACGCTAGCGGGCAAACGGGCGATGCTGATCGTTACCGCCGGCGGCTGGGAGTCCCATTACGCCCCGCGCGGCATCAACGGGCCGATCGACGATATCCTGTTCCCGATCCAGCACGGCATGCTGCACTACCCAGGCTTCGAGGTACTGCCGCCGTTCGTCACCTACCGCGCCGGCAAAACCGATGAGGCACGCTTTGCCGCCCTGTGCGAGCAGCTCGGGCAGCGGCTGGATAATCTGTGGAACGCCGAGCCAATCCGCTTCCGGCGGCAGAACGCCGGTGACTATCTGATCCCGCAGCTGACTTTGAAAGCGCATCTCGCGCCGGGGCAAGACGGTTTCGGCGTTCACATCGAGTAGCCGGATGCGCACGCCCTGGCGCATCCGGGGCGTGCCGTTAATTCAGGGCGGCGAGAAATGCCTGATAGCCTTGCGCGCTGCGATCCAATTCGTGGGATTGCAGCGGTTCCACCGTGCCGTCCGAAGCGGCCTCCCTACCGTAAAAGGCGAAGAACGAGGCATAGTCGGCCCGCACGTAACCGGCAGTGACTTCAAACGGCCGGAAGATTTCCTCCAGCGAGTAGCGATAGCGCCCGTCGCGCGCATAATCCTCTGCGCGCACCCCCGCCGTGACCGCCAACGCCAGCTTCTTGTTTTGCATCTTGTAGCCGCTGCGAGAACCGTAGGCCCAGCCGTAGGTCAGCACGTCGTCCAGCCATTTTTTCAGCAGCGGCGGGCTGCTGAACCAGAAAATCGGGAACTGCAGCACGATGTTGTCATGGGCTTCGATCAGCCGCTGCTCGTGGGCGACGTCGATCTGCCAGTCCGGGTAGGCCTGATGCAGTTCGTGCACGGTATACCGCTCCGGATAGCGCCGCAGCTCCTCCAGCCAGCGTTTATTGACCACCGAGTTCGCCATATCGGGATGGGTCACCACCACCAGGGTTTTCATATCGATTTCTCCAGTCAAGTGTCTACCGGCGCATCATAGGTTATGCTGGAACAATGTAAAATACGCACACTCACGACACATACTTACCCTGGAGAAAGCACTCAATGACCGCCGAATCCCACTGCAGCCCAACGGGCATCAGCCTCGAAGACACCGGCTATGGCTATACGCTGTCGGTGATCAACGGCAAATATAAAATGATTATTCTCTACTGGCTGGCGTTGTATAAGCCGGTATTGCGGTTCAACGAGCTGCAGCGCTGCATCGGCACCATTTCCTACAAAACGCTGAGTTCGACGCTGAAAGAGCTGGAAAAAGATCGCCTGGTGGTGAGAAAGGAATATCCGCAGATCCCGCCCAAGGTGGAGTACAGCCTGTCCGAACGCGGGCGTTCGCTGATCCCGGTGATCGACATGATGTGCAACTGGGGGGAACAGCACCGGCCGGAACAGCCGGTGCCGTGAGGGGTTAGTTGTCCGCTGCCGCCGAGGTTGCCGGCGCGGGCTCATCGTGCTCGACCAACGCGTCCGCCGGCCGGCACTGGCGCAGCGTGCGCACGCTGAAGGCCACCAGCACGCCGAGCACAGCGGCGAATGCGCCAAACGATAGCACGCTCATCAACGGGGTAAAGATCCTGCCCAGTACGCCGAGCCCCAGTGCGCCGATCGAATCGCCGGTTACGTCCTGCGCGGTGCCGAGGCTGTTCACCCGCCCCAGCAGATGATCCGGCGTATTGCTCTGGATCAGCATGAACTGCAGGAGTGAAGCGATGGCGTTGGCATAGCCGTAGCACACCAGCGCCAACAGCGCCGGCGCCAGGTGGCTGAATAGCCCCAGCGAAGCGATAGCGGTAAACGCGACGATGGCGGCGACCAGGATCAGCACGCCGGGCCGAGCGTATCGCCCCACCCAGCCGCTGGTCAGCGCGCCCAGCATCGCGCCGAGCGGCACCGCGGAATACATCAGGCCAATTGAGGACGCGCCGACGTGGTAAGCGTCCTGCGCCAGCGCCGGGAACAGCACCCGGACGGCGCCGACGATGCTCATCAGCATTCCCAGCAGCACCACCGACCCCACCACCTTATTGCGCCAGACAAACTGGAAGCCGCTGGCGAGCGCGCGCAGCGGGTGTTCCGGCTCCTGCTGCTGCGGCAACAGCGTCGGCAGGCGCACCAGTGGGACAAGGGTGCCCAGCGTCCCGGCGGCGGCCACGGCGAACGCCAGCCCCACGCCGCCGAACACGATGATAATCCCGCCCAGCGCCGGCGCCAGGATCGCGCCGATGCGCACCGTCACCATGCTCAAGGCCCCCGCCGCCGCCAGGTTTTCGCGCCCGACCAGCAGCGGGATCACCGCCATCAGCGCCGTCATGCCCAGCGCCCCGAAGAAGCCGTCCCAGGCCGCCAGCAGGTAGAGCGCCCACAGCGAAGGCGCCGGGGCGAAGGCGTTCAGACTCAGGGCGACAAAGCCCAGCCCGCAGGTGCCGCGCGCGAACAGGATCAACTTGCGGCGATCGTAGCGATCGGCGAGCACGCCGCCCAGCATCAGGCCGATAAACATGCCCACCCCGTCCAGCGCCACCGCCACGCCCACCTGCAACGTGGAGCCGGTCATCGCCTGGATCTGAATCGGCACCCCCACCGCCAACATGCCGAGGGAAAACACCGACAGCATGCGGGCGCAGAAAATCGCGCGGAAATGCGCATTGCTTCTCAGCAAACTGAAATCAAGAAAAAAAGAAGGTCTGGCCATAGTGTCCTGCATATCATGTTTTAGTACGGGCCGGGACGCACGCCCCCCGGCCCGGTTGCGTTATACCAACCCGTATTGCTGCGTCAGCAACGAATGCAACAGCGGCCCGAGCGTCTCCAGCGAAGCCGGCGACAGAATGTCCGCGTGTTCGCAGCGCTGGTGATGGCAGATCAGCCCATCCAGATACGGCGCCCACACGGCGTCGATATCCATCTCCGGCGGCAGCGTCTGGTCGGCGACAAACAGCGTCGCCGTGCCGTGGAAACGCCGGCTGCGCGCCTGGGACAGAATGCGCACCGCGTCGCGGTAGTTGGCGACGATGCTGTCGAACATTGCCGCCTTCTCCGCCATCAGCGCCGGATCGCCATGATCTTCCGCCATAAACTCGGCCTGCTCCTGCGCCACCTCTTTCTGCGCCTCCTCCTCGCTGGGGCCGGTCCAATCCTGGCCTTCCGGCGGATAGGTATCCAGCATGCCGAGGAACGCCACCTCTTCGCCCTGCTGCTGCAGGCGCGCGGCCATCGAGTGCGCCAGCGTGCCGCCGAGCGAATAGCCCAGCAGGTAGTAAGGCCCCTGCGGCTGCAGGCGGCGCAGATTGGCGAGATGACGATCGACCATCTGCTCGATATCCTCACAGGTGGCGATGGCGCCGTCCGGTCTTGGCGACTGCAGGCCGATGATGGGGTAGCTGCCCGGCAGATAACGGCTCAGCCCCGAGTACTGCCAGGCGAAACCGGAAGCCGGGTGCAGGCAGAACAGCGCCGGGCCTTGGCCGGCCCGCAGCTGCAGGCATTCGCCGACGCCGCGGCTCTCGGCCGAGTTGGCCGCCTGCGCGTCATCGAGCAGGTGCGCCATCTTCTCCAGGCTGCGGGCGAACATGATCTGCCCGACGCTCAATGGCCGAGGCACGCGGCGACGCAGCTCCGCCGCCAGACGCATCGCCAGCAGCGAATGGCCGCCCAGCGCGAAGAAGTCGTCGTCGGCATACACCGTCTCGCGCCCCAACAGTTCCCCGAACAGCGCCGCCAGCAGGCGTTCGCTGTCGCTCTGCGGCATGCGGCCACTTTGGTGGCTCAGCTGCGGCCGCGGCAACGCCTTGCGATCCAGCTTGCCGCTGGCGCTGAGCGGGAAGCTGTCGGTCATGACATAGCTGACCGGCATCATGTGCGCCGGCAAACGCTGCTCCAGCGCCTGATGCAGTACGGCGGTATCCAACGTCACGCCCGGTTGGGCGATCAGCCAGGCGACCAGCTGGCGCATATCGGCGCCGCCAAGCCCCGTCGCGCCCTCGCCCAGTTCGATGGCGTGCACCGCCGCTTGCGCTACCCCCGGCTGCGCCAGCAGCGCCTGCTCGATTTCCCCCAGCTCGATGCGCTGGCCGCGGATCTTCAGCTGATCGTCGCTGCGCCCCAAATACTCGACGCTGCCGTCTTCCAGCCAGCGGGCGATATCGCCGGTGCGATACATGCGCGCGCCGTTGCCGGCGGGATCGGCGACAAACCGCTGCGCCGTCAGCCCCGGCCGATGCAGATAGCCATCGGCCAGCTGAATGCCGCGCAGGTAAAGATCGCCGGCGCAGCCGACGGGCACCGGCCGCAGCATCGCGTCGAGAATGCTCAACTGGGTGTTCCAGACCGGTTTGCCGATCGGCACGCCGGCGCCGCTCACCGCCGCCAATGCCGCGCCGGACGCCGGTTGGTAGGTGACATCGACCGCCGCCTCCGTCGGGCCATACAGGTTGTGCAGCGGCGCGGTAACCAACGCCTGATAGCGGGAAGCCAGTTCACACGACAGCGCCTCACCGCTGCAGAACACGCGTTTCAGGCTGGCGGCGGCGCGCTGTGGCGCCCGCTCGTTCAGCGCCTCCACCCAGATAGCCAACATGGACGGAACGAAATGCAGCGTGGTCACGCCATAGTCGTCGATCAACGTCGTCAGCGCCTGCGGATCGCGGTGCGCCTCCGGCGGCGCCATCACCAGGCGCGCGCCGACCATCAGCGGCCAGAAGAATTCCCAGACGGAAACGTCGAAGCTGCACGGCGTTTTCTGCAATACCACGTCCTGCGCATCGAGCGCATACTCGTGCTGCATCCAGAACAGGCGGTTGACGATCGCCCGGTGGTTTACCACCACGCCTTTCGGCCGCCCGGTAGAGCCGGAGGTATACAGCACGTAGGCGGGATAATCGCCGTTCCCCGCCGGCAGGCGCGCAGGCGGTTCGCGCCCGCAGTCGTCCAGCGCATCGAACAGCAGCGTCGGCGCCAGCGCGGCAAAGCGGGCATCCAACGCGCTCTCGGTGATAATCAGCCGCGGCTTGGCGTCCTCCACCATGTAGGCCAGCCGCTCGTCCGGGTAGCCGGTGTCCAGCGGCAGCCAGGCGGCGCCGGTCTGCACAATCGCCGTCAGCGCCAGGCTGAGGCGCACGGAGCGCGGCAACGCAACCGCGACGATATCCCCCGGCTGAATGCCGGCCGCCGTCAGCCGCTCGGCCAGCAGCGCGGCCTGGCGCTGCATGTCACGGTAGCTGAGGCTGTGCCCGGCATCCTGCAGCGCGATGCGTTCCGGCGTGCGCCGCGCTTGATCGGCGATCGCCTGATGCAAGGTGGTGTCCGCCACCGCCTGCCCGGTGCGGTTGACCGCCGCGATCAGCGCCTGCTCCTGCGGGGTTTGCAACTGCCAGCGCGGCAGCGGCAAATCCGGTTGGGCGATCCACTGCTGCAACAGCGCCATCAGCCGCGCGGCGAAGCGCTCAGGCTGCGGCACCGAGGCGCGGTACTCCATCAGCAGGCGCAGACGCTCGCCCGGCAGCACCAGCAGCGTCAGCGGATAGTGGGTATAGCCTTTGTTGCGGATGGCGTCGCAGCGCAGCGACCCTGCGCCGCCCAGCAGAGCGTCGTTGTCCGGGTAGTTCTCCACCACCAACAGCGTATCGAACAGCGTGCCCGCCCCGGCCAGGTGCTGAATTTCACCCAACCCCAAATCGTCGTGCTCCAGCAGTTCAATCTGCCGGTGCTGCAGCTCGGTCAGCTGTTCCGTCAGCGAACGATCGTGCTGCAGACGCACCCGCACCGGCAGCGTGTTGCTGAACAGACCAACGTGTTCCTCGACCCCTTCTATCTGGCCAAAGCGGCCGGAAACCGGCGAGCCGAACACCACGTCCTGCTGGCCGCAACAGCTGGCCAACTGCAATGCCCAAATGCCCTGCATCACGGTATTGAGCGTCAACCCGCGTTCGCGACACAGGGTCAGCAAGCGCCTTTCCTCGGCCGGCGGCAGCGTCATCTCCAGCTCGTGCACGCGATCGTCCTGCGCTTCACCGAACAGCAACGTCGGCCGCACGTCCTGCAGCGTCTGGCGCCAGAGGCGGCGCGAAGCTTCGGCATCCCGCGCGGTCAGGCGGCGCACGATATCGGCATAGTTCGAACGCAGCGGCGGCAACGCCTGCTCGCCTTCACGCAGGGCCAGCATCAGATCGTTGAGCACCACCGGCGTCGACCAGCCGTCGACGATCAGGTGATGCGCGTTAAGGAACAGCGTGTAGCGTTCGCTATCCCCGTGTTTGACCAACAATGCATGCAGCATCGCGCCCGGCTGGTTGAACAGATCGCGCTGCAGTTCCTGCTGCTCCAGCCGGTGCAGTGCCTGCACCTCCTGTTCTTCGGCCAGCGGCGGCAGCGCGTGGCTGTCCAGCGGCCAATGGCTTTCCTGCGGGATCAGCTGCAACGGCTCACCCTCGCGGTTGAATCGGGCGGCCAGCTGCGGATGGCGGCGGATCACTGCATTCAGCGCCTGCTGAAGTTGATGCGCGTCCAGTTCGCCGCAGAGGCTCAGGCGCGTCAGCGAGTTGTAGCTGCCGCCCTGCTGCGCCGTCTGCGCATGGAACAGCAGGCCGTGTTGCAGCGGCAACAGCGGCAGCGCCGCGGCTAACGGCCCGCACTCCCGCTCCCAGGCGCGCACCGCTTCATCATCGACGCCCGGCTGGGCGATTTCGGCCGCCACCAACGTCGCCGCCGCGCGTTCGGGATGCCGTTCGGCAAACTCGCACAGTGAACGCACGGCGTGCTCGATGCCGCTGTGCAGCTGCGCAATGTCGCTCTCGCTGAACATTGCCTCCAGCCAGCTCCAGTTAATCGCCAGGCAGGCGCCGTCGCGCCGCTCCTCGACAAAGATATTCACTTCCAGCCCGTAAGACGGCGCCTGCTGCGCATCCTGCGCCACGGCGAAGGCGTCGCGGAAGCGGGTCTGGCTGCGCTGCGGCGTCCAGTGCGCCTCATCCTGGCTGAAACGCCCAAGGTAGTTGAATAAAATCTCCGGGGCGTTGCGCTGCGCCAGCGCCGCCAGATCGTCACGCTGCGGATGCAGATAACGCAGCTGGCCATAGCCGACGCCGCGATCGGCCACCGCGCGCGTCGCCCGTTTCACCGCGCGCACCGCCTCATTATGCTCGGCGTCATGCAGTTCGATGCGCAGCGGGTACTCCGCCGTCAGCCAGCCGACGGTGCGGGCCAGATCGAGGCCGTCGTCCAGTTCGGCGCGGCCGTGCGACTCCAGAGAGAAACGCAGCGAAGCGGCCTGGAACTGACGACGGCAGGCCTGAGCCAGCGCGCACAGCATGATCTCTTCAACCTGGGCGCGATAGTTCTGCGGCAATGTGCCGAGCAGCGCGGCGGTCAGCCGGCTGTCGAGCAGCGTGCGCCGTTCGCTCACCGAGGCGATGCGATCGGTCTGCGGTTCCAGCGCGCGCCGCCCCAAACGCGGCACGCCGTCCGCCAGCATCTGCCGCCAGAACGGCAGCTCGGCTTCGCGGCGTTCGACGTCGGCCCGTAAACGCGCGGACCATTCATAGAGCGAGGTTTCCTCCGGCGGCAGCGTGATCGGCTGCCCCTGCATGGCGCTGTCGGCCACTTGCCGCAGCTCGTCGAGCAGGATGCGCCAGGAAACGCCGTCAACCACCAGGTGGTGGATCGCCAGCACCAGCCCCAGGCTCTGCCCGTCACGCTGCAACAGGATCGCCTGCATCATGGCGCCGGCCGCCGGATCGAGCTGCTCGAGTGCGGCATCAAACGCCTGTTCCGCCGCTAGCTCCAGTTCGCCGGATACGGCCTGTACCTGCATGAACTCAGCGGTAGCGGCTTCCTCGACCACCAACTGGCCGTCGCGGATCCTGGCGCTCAGCGCCGGGTGCGCCGCGCGCAGCTGTGCCAACGCATAACGCAGCTGTTCCGGTTGCAGCTCGGCGGGCACGCGCAGGAAAACGCCGTGCGCGAAGCGGCGATGCATATCGCCCGTCTCGGCGAACCAGTGCAGGATCGGCAGCCCGTCGATCGGGCCTTGTCGCACGCTGCGTGCGGTCTGAGAGCCAACGGCCAGCGGCTGCATCGCCTGCGCCATGCGCGCGGGGGTGTGCAGCGCGAAGATCTCGCGCGGCCGCAGCAGATAGCCTTTGCGCCGCAGGGCGGTGCCCAGCCCCATCGCCGAGATGCTGTCGCCGCCGAGCGCGAAGAAATCGTCGTCTGCGCCGACGCGCTCCATTCCCAACAGTTGGGCCATCGCGCGGCAAATCAGCCTCTCCTGCTCGGTGGCCGGTTCGCGAATGCTTTGCGCCAGCGTTTCCTGCGGTTTGGGCAGCGCCTGGCGGTCAATCTTGCCGTTGACGTTCAGCGGCAGCTCCGGCATTACCACCAGGATCGCCGGCACCATATAATCCGGCAGACGCTGCGCCAACTGCCCCAGCAGCTCGCTTTGCAGCGCCGGCGAGGCGCGACGCGCGTCATCCTGCACCGAGCAGTAGCCAATCAGGCGATAGGTGGCGCCGATCGGTTCGGCGATCACTACCGCTCGCCCCACGTCCGGCAAGGCGGCCAAGGCGCTTTCCACCTCACCCAGCTCGACGCGGAAGCCGCGCACCTTGATTTGGTGATCGGTCCGGCCAATGAATACCAGCTGGCCCTCCGCGCTCCAGCGCATCAGGTCGCCGCTGCGGTACATCACCTCGCCTTCGGCGAACGGGTTGGCGACAAAGCGCGCCGCCGTCAGATCCGGGCGCCGCAGGTAACCGCGCGCGATGCCCTTGCCGGAAATGTACAGCTCACCCGCCGCGCCGATCGGCACCGGCTGCAGGCGGCTGTCGAGCAACCAGACTGAGGTATTGGCGAGGGGACGGCCGATCACCGGCTGGTCTGCGGCCGTGACCGGCGCGCCGAGGGTATCGACGGTGTATTCGGACGGGCCGTAATAGTTGTGGATCTCCACCTCCGGATGCTGCTGCATCAGGTTCCACAGCGTCGGCGTCGCCGCCTCGCCGCCGATCATCACGAACGACGGCAGCGGGAACTGCCCTTTCAGCAGACCGCAGTCCACCAGTTGCGAGAAGAACGACGGCGTGATGTCCAGCAGATCGATCGGCGTCTGCTGGGTCTGTTCCAACAGCGCCCAGGGGTCGCGGCGCAGCTCCTCATCGAAGATAACCAGTTCACTGCCCATCATCATGCAGAACAGCGGTTCCCAGGAGGAGTCGAAAGAGAACGAGGCGGTATGGCCGGCGCGCAAGCGGCGCGCGTGGCGGGCCTCGAATTTTTCGATCGCCGGGCCGAACAGAGAAGCCTGGTGCGACAGGAACAGGTTCAGCAGCCCGCGGTGCGTGGACATCACGCCCTTGGGTTTGCCGGTCGAACCGGAGGTGTAAATCATGTAGGCGAGATGCGCCTCGTTCAGGGGCACACGCCGTTCGTCGTCCGTTATCGGCGTGGCCGCGGCGGCCGCGCAGCGCGCCAGGCACGGGGCGTCGTCCAGGCACAATACCTGCGGCAGATCCGGCATGTTGGCTCGCGTGTCACTGTGGGTCAGCAACATCACCGGCCGCGCGTCGTCGCACATCAGCGCCAGGCGCTCACGCGGATAGTCCAGATCGAGCGGCATATAGGCCGCGCCGCTGGCCAGCACGCCGAACAGCGCGACCAGCGTGTCCACCGAGCGTGGAATGCCGATGGCGACCACGTCTTCGGCGCCGATGCCGCTTTCGATCAGCACTCGCCCCAGCTGCATCACCCGTTCGGAGAGCTGCCGGTAGCTGAGGCGCACGTCGCCGCAGGACACCGCCAACGCCTCGGGCTGACGCTCAACCTGGCGCTGGAACGCATCCATGATCGAAACCATGCCCGCCGGCGGCGTCAGCTCAGCGCCGCGCCCCCAGGCCGCGAGTTGTCTGAGTTCCCCCACGCCGATCAACGCCAGTTGACCGTTCGGCTGGTGCGGCTGCCGCGCCAACTGCTGCAGCCAATGGCCGATGCGCTCGGCGTGGTGCTGCAAGGTGCGCGGCGAGTATTTGGCCGGGTTGGCGACCAAAGACAGCGTCAATACGCCGCTTCGAAAACCGATCTCGAACTCCAGGTCGTCGACCGGCCCCATCGCCAGCGTATGGGTGGTGGCCGCCTGACCGTCGAACGACAAGGCGCTGTGGTAGACCTTGACGTTGACCACCGGCCCGTACAGTTCCTGATGGCCGCCGACCAGGCCGAGATCGCGTTTGATCTGCTCCGCCTCATAGCGTTGATGGCGGCGCGCCTGCTTGATCTGTGCCACAGTGGCCAGGCAGACATCCGCCAGCGACATCTCCGGCGTCACGTTCAGCAGCAGCGGCAGCACGTTGACCACCGGGCCGACCGCCGCCAGCGCCTGCGATCCCATCCGGCGCATGAAAGGAAAACCGACTGAGAAGCGGGTTTCGCCGCTCATGCGCGCCAGATACAGCGCCAGCGCCGCCGTGACGATATCGGCCGGCTGCAGCGACTGCAGCGCGCCATCGCGCAGCGCTTCGTCAAACAGCGATTCAGGCAGCACCAGCGCCTGTTTGAGCGGCCGGGCGCCCGCTTCAACCTCCCGACTCTCCGTCGATAATGACAGCGGCGACGGCAAATCGCGCAAATGCTGGCGCCAGAATTCGGCCGCCCGCTCACGTGCGGGCGAGGTTTGCCATTGCTGAAACTCTTCCACCACCTTGCCGAACGGGGTAAACGGCGAGGCCGCCGGCGCCAGCCCGTGGCGCAGCGCGCGATAAATATCGGCGATCCGACGGGTGATGGCTTCGAAGCTGAAACCGTCCAGGGTCAAATGATGAAAGCGCTGATACCAGAACCAGCGATCGACGCTGACGCGGATCACCGCATGGCGATAGAGCGGCCGCTCGCCGTCCGCCGGCAGATCCTGCGCCAGATCGTCGTTCATCAGCGCCAGCGCCGCCTGTTCGGCGTCCGGCCGCGCGCTGAAATCGAACCACTCCGGCGCCTGCACGCGCTCAGGATCGGCGTTCAGCGGCAAACGCTGCACCGGCTGGCCGTCCTGCGCCTCAAAGAACTGCGCCTGAACCGTATCCGCTTCGGCCAGCCCCTGACGGATCGCGCGCTCCAGCGCCGAGCGGTCGATAGCGCCGTGCAGTTCGGTGTAGTGCGCCACCGCGAAGCCGTTGCGCCGCAGCGCGATTTGGTCGGCGATCCAGATCCCCGGTTGCGCCGCAACCAGCGGATAATCCCGATACTCGACCTGAGTATCCGGCAAAGAAAGCGTTTCTGACATGGTGTCTGTCCTTTTCCTCAAACGGAATGTATCGATGTGGCTGTCTGGCGCTTAACGCGCCGCATCCGCCGCTTTCAAGGCCGCCGGCCGCATGTCCTGCCAGTGCGTTTCGATGTAGTCGATGCATTCGCCGCGCGACGCCGGCCCCATCAGCACGCGCCACCCCTGCGGCGCGTCGGCAAACTGCGGCCACAGCGAATACTGCTGCTGCGCGTTGACCAAAACGGTGAAACGGAGGCTTTCGTCATCGAACGGGTTTTGTTGTTCCTGAGTCATTTTCATTACCTGTCTGTCAAAATGTGTGGGTTATTCCATCCCGGAAAGCAGCTGGCGTACGCCGTCCACCAGGCCGCCGCGCCAGCAGAGCGCGTCATGTCCGCCGGAAAACACGCGGTAGTCGGCGCGGTGCCCCGCCGCCGTCAGCGCCTCGTGCATCTGGCGATTGACGAATTCGATATCCGCCTCCCGATCGCCGGCCTGTTGGATCACGTTGAGCGCTGGCGCCGCCGCGTCGCGTTGCCGAACCTGGCGTATCAGCCAGCCTTCCTCCAGTTCGTGGCGTTTTTCGAATTGGGTAACGAATTGCACCGTAGGCCACCAGAAGGAGCCGGACTGGCTCAGCACGTGGCCGAAGCGCGCCGGCCAATGCAGGCCGGCATATAACGCCGCCAGCCCGCCGTAGCTCTGGCCGGCGACGACGGTGCGCGCCCCTTCCTCGCTGAACGCTTCGCGCTTCTGCGCCTGCGGCAACAGCTCATCGATGATTGCCTGCCAGAAGGCGGCGTTGCAGGGCAGCTCGTTTTCCCGGTGTTCGCCGTCGATCGCATCGATCAGCAGCCAGCATGCGGGCGGCAGCCGCCCTGTTGCGGTTTCGTTCTCGATCACCGGCAGCAGCGCGTGCCTTTCGATCCAGTTTTGGCCGTCGAGCAATAACACCAGCGGGCGATTCGCTTTCACCGCCGCGTCGCCGCTGGCATACAGCCAGACGCGCCGCTGCGTGCCGAGCCGTTCGCTGTGCCACTGAAAACGCTGTAGCCGCGCCTCGTCCAGCGGCCGATCGGCGGCCTGCCAGGCGCTTTGGTCGTCGGCATCCGGCCCCTGGGCCAGGGAAACCGGGCGCGGGCGATGAGACGGCCCCAGCGAGAGGCGATTCAACGGATCGGCGATCGCCAGTGGAAACAGCGAAATCCACCAGGCGCGCTGCTGGCGATCGCGCAGCGTTTCGTCGTCGCTGAAGACGGGAGGAAGATCCCGGTCTGTGACGGGGATCAGACTGTAGCTGCCGCGCCAGCGGCGATCGATAACGGCCGCGCCGTACCAAACGTCGGTGCCGGGCAGCCTGGTCAGGCTACTGGGGGACGTGCTGTGGTGATCGGTTATGCCGTTGATATCGGCATAAACGCGGCGAATCGGCGAGCGCCGCTCATCGCCGGCAGGATCGCGCCATAGCCAGGTCATTTTGACGTGGCGGTCATCGTGCGGCTCGACGATGGGCGTGCCGTGAGAGGCCACCTTCTGCCACCACTCTGGCTGCCCTGCCGCCTCTTCACGCAGCCACTGCGCCGCCAATCCCTCATGACTGTTGTCTGGCCTCTTTTCCGGCAAAAACTCCATAGCGCCCCTTACATAACATGAGTGATTTTTACAAAACCTGACAATCGTATTGATACTCATTATCGTTTTCAATACTATTTGTCGGATTTTTACCGTCGTGCGCACACGGCGTTTCCGCATCGACGGGTAAAGACCGCTCGCCGATATTTCGGGGTTTATCAGGGTTGCATGACACACAACGCAGGTATGCAGGAGAGAGAATGAAGATTAAAAACAAAGGGATAAACAATTCTAATGCGGAGGCGACGGCCGCCAAGCGGTTGTTGCTGGGCTCGGCGCTGGCCTTACTGCCCTTCGCGCCACACGCGTCCGCCGCGGCGGATGAGACGATTTTGGTGACCGCCGACGCGCAAAACAGCGTGACCGCGCCGGTCAAAGGGATCGTCGCCAAAGAGAGCGCCGCCGGCACCAAGACCGCCGCCGCTCTGCGCAAAACGCCGCAGTCCATCTCGGTGGTCACGCGCGAGCAAATGAACGACCAGGAACCGGCGTCGGTCGCCGACGCGCTGAACTACACCAGCGGAGTGATCACCACCTACCGCGGTAACTCCAACCGCAATGACGAAGTGATCAGCCGCGGCTTCCGCTATGCGCCCAAGCTGCTCGACGGCCTGCACTTTGGCCTCTCGAGCCAAAACGGCGGCGCCGGGCAGATCGATCCCTGGCTGCTGGAGCGCGTGGAGATGGTGCATGGCCCGGCCGGCGTGCTGTACGGCCAGGTCAGCCCCGGCGGCGTGGTGGTGATGACCAGCAAGCGCCCTACCGCCCAGAGCATTCACGAAGTCAAATTCAGCACCGGCAACCGCCATCTGGCGGAAACGGCGTTCGATTTCGGCGGCAAACTCAACGACGACAACACCCTGTTTTATCGCCTGAACGGTATCGCCAGAACCGAGCATGAGTTCGTCAAAGACAGCAAGCAGCAACGGGTGGCCATCGCGCCGGCCTTCACCTGGCTGCCGAACGAAGACACCAGCTTTACGTTGCTGACCAGCTACCAGAACGATCCGAAAGCCGGGTCGCGCAACTTCCTGCCGCGCGCCGGCACGCTGTTCTCGACCAGCGCGGGCTATGTGCCCTATGACTTCAACATCAGCGAACCCAGCTTCAACAGATCGCGGCGCGAGCAGGCGTCGATCGGCTACAGCCTCGAGCATAACTTCAGCGATGCGCTGTCGTTTACCCAGAACCTGCGCTTCACCCACCGCGATGAAGACTATAAATATCTGGTTTATAACGTAAACTCGAAGGTCAACGACCACACCGTCACCCGCATGGCGCAGCATGAAACGCAGATGACCAACGAGTTTGGCGTGGATAACCAGCTGAAGGGGCTGTTCGACACCGGCGAGGTGAAGCACACGGTGCTGGGCGGGTTGGATTACCGCTACAGCCATATCGATTCGAAGATGTATCGCGATCGCGGCAACGACTACCCGATCGACTGGGCCAACCCGGTTCGCCCCAGTATCGATGGCAGCACGCTGGCGCTGGCTTCCAGCGATTTGAAGACGCTGAATCAGGTCGGGGTGTATCTGCAGGACCAGCTGGAGTGGAATAACTGGAACCTGCTGCTGTCCGGCCGTCAGGACTGGTCGCAGGTCAACACCCGCGATCGCACCAGCGGCGGCAAGGAGCAGACCTACAACGACGCCCAGTTCACCGGCCGTGCGGGCCTGCTTTACGCCTTCGACAACGGCATTTCGCCGTATGTCAGCTACAGCACTTCGTTCGATCCTAACCTGTACCCGAGCGCGCCGGGCGCCGATCCGCTCAAGCCGACCACCGGCAAACAAACCGAGGTGGGCGTGAAGTACCAGATCCCGGGCGGCAACACCCTGCTGACCCTCTCCTGGTTCGACATTACCCAGCGTAATGTGGCGTCTTACAACCGTCTCACCTCCGCCTACGAGCAGATCGGCGAGGTGAAATCCAAAGGGATTGAGGCGGAAGTACATGCCCAGCCGACGCCGGAGATCAAGCTGACCGCCGCCTATACCTACACCGACGTGGTGACCAAAGACTCCAACTCGGCGGACGAAATCGGCCACAGCCCGGCGGGCATCCCGCGCCACGCCGCTTCCGCCTGGGGCAGCTACAGCTTCCTGAGCGGCGCGCTGAACGGCCTGACCGTCGGCAGCGGCGTGCGTTACATCGGCGATGCGCCGGCCGACGCCATCGGCCAGTACGATGTGTCGCACTACACGCTGTACGACGCCATGGTGAAATATGACCTTGGCCAGGCCTCGTCTGCGCTGCGCGGTGCGGCTCTCCAGCTCAACGTGCAGAACCTGACGGACAAGAAATACGTTTCATCCTGCAGCGGCGAGTACGCCTGTTTCTATGGCAGCGGCCGCAGCATCATCGCTTCGGTCAACTACCGCTGGTAACGAAAATGGGCGGCCAGCGCCGCCCATTTTTCCACCTTTCCCGCCGCCTTTACTCCTGCTTCAATTCTCGCAAGTGCTTGTACACCGTGGCGCGCCCCATCGACAGCACGTTGGCGATGTAGTCCGCGGCGCTTTTGGCCTTGAACGCCCCCTGATGATAGAGATCGCTGACCAGCCGCCGTTTCTGTTCGCGGCTCAGCGCGCCGAGCGCGGCGTTTTCGCGCCGCAGCCAGTCGTGCAGGAAGGTGTTGATCTTCTCCTGCCAGTCATCTTTGAACAGCTGTTGCGGCTGTGGCTGCAGCCGCGTGACCGACAGGAACATGTCCAGCGCGTTGCGGGCGTCCTCGAACATCGCGGTGCTCAGGTTGATGCACAGCAGATAGCTGGGCTTGCCCTGCTCGTCGCGCGCGGCGATGCTCACCGAACGCATCTTTTTGCCGTCCCAGTTCAGCTTCTCATAGGGGCCGGTCACGCCGGCGCCGCCATCGAGCTCGAAGTCCTCCAGCCCGGCGTCATCGCCCGGTTTGCGCTTCGACAGGTTGTTGGCCAGATAGGCAATCTTGTTGGTGGCCAGATCGTGGATCACCACTTCCGCATTCGGGAAAAACAGCGCCGCGATGCCGTCGGCGACCGAGCGCAAAAGTTCGAGTTGAGAAGAAGAGTTCGGCACGCTGGGAGGTCTCCGTATAGCCCGGTTTGGTTTGCGGTTCAGCCGCTTAGCATACCGCAGTTGCCGCCGCTTGCCGAGTGGATGGCGTTGGCAGCTCCTTCACCGGCGGCTGCGCCGCAAGCGCCTTTATTGTCCTTGCCGGGGATCGGTCACCCGTTCGTTTCAGGTGAACACGCTTTTCAGCCCACTCTTCTGCCGCAACACATTAAAACAGCCTCGAATCATGCTCCTCTTGGCCAGGTAAAACACGGCGGCAGACGGCGTTTTAACAGGATTTTAACGCTGCCGAGGGGAAACGCCATTGTCAACATGGCTGTTAAATAAAATGAAACTTTTTGATCACATTCAAGCTTCTGAAAAATAGATAAAAAGGGTTTTTATGCGCTTTACATGCATAAATTATGCATGTGCTCGCTCACTGCCGACAAAAAGTAATTAACTATTCATTTACCGCCCTGCAGGCGGCGAAAAACCGCCCGCTGGCCCGATGAGCGGGGGGCTAACAACCGGCATAATTAGTGGTAAATTTAGCGTCGCAAAGTGTTATGCGCTTGCTAATCCACGGTTAAACGAAATAAATACCTCTAATATATAAAGGTTGGTTATGGAAAAGCTATCCTACGCTTCAGACAGCAGCACCACCGCTTGGGCTACATATCTACAACAAATCGATCGCGTCGCCCCTTACCTCGGCGAGCTGTCACGCTGGGTTGATACGCTGCGTCACCCTAAGCGCGCTTTGATTGTCGATATCCCGCTGCAGATGGACGATGGCACCATCCGTCACTTCGAAGGTTTCCGCGTACAGCACAACCTGTCGCGTGGGCCGGGCAAAGGCGGTATCCGCTTCCACCCTGACGTCGATCTGAACGAAGTGATGGCCCTGTCCGCCTGGATGACCATCAAGTGTGCCGCGGTCAACCTGCCGTACGGCGGCGCCAAGGGCGGCATCCGCGTCGACCCGTTCAAACTGTCTGAAGGCGAACTGGAGCGACTGACCCGCCGCTACACCAGCGAAATCGGCTTCATCATCGGGCCACAGAAAGACATCCCTGCGCCGGACGTCGGCACCAACGCCAAAGTGATGGCCTGGATGATGGACACCTACTCCATGAACCACGGCACCACCATCACCGGCGTGGTCACCGGCAAGCCAATCCACCTCGGCGGCTCCCTGGGCCGTGAGAAAGCGACCGGCCGCGGCGTGTTCGTCACCGGCAGTGAAGTGGCCAAGCGTCTGGGCGTGCAGATCGAAGGCGCCAAAGTGGCGGTGCAAGGCTTCGGTAACGTGGGCAGCGAAGCGGCTCGCCTGTTCGTTGGCGTCGGCGCGCGCGTCGTCACCATCCAGGACCACTCCGCCACCCTGTTTAACGCCGACGGCATCGACCTGGCCGCGCTGACCGAATACCAGGCCAAGCACAAGCAGATCGCCGGCTTCCCTGGCGCCAGCGAGATCGAAAGCGAAGCGTTCTGGTCGGTCGACATGGACATCCTGATCCCTGCGGCGCTGGAAGGCCAAATCACCCGTGAGCGTGCCGAAATCCTCAGCGCCAAACTGGTGCTGGAAGGCGCTAACGGCCCGACCTTCCCAGAGGCGGACGACATTCTGCGCTCCCGTAACATCACCGTGGTTCCGGACGTTATCTGTAACGCCGGCGGCGTAACGGTCAGTTACTTCGAGTGGGTGCAGGACATGGCGAGCTACTTCTGGAGCGAGTCCGAGATCAACGAGCGTATGGACAAGATCATGACCGACGCCATGGTCCACGTCTGGAACAAGGCCGCAGAGAAAGAGTGCAGCCTGCGCACCGCCGCTTATATCGTGGCCTGTGAGCGCATCCTGACCGCACGTAAAGAGCGCGGCATCTACCCAGGTTGATGCCCGTATCCCGGCCTGCCCGCCCCGGCAGGCCGGGTTTTCCTCAGCGCAAACAGCGCTTCAACACCTTACCGGTGCTGGTCATCGGCAAACGCTCGACGAACTCGACGATGCGCGGATACTTGTACGCCGCCAGCCGTTCCCGGCTCCAGGCGATCAGCGTTTCTTCCTCGATCGGCTCCTCCGTCTCTTTCAACACCACCACCGCTTTGATCTCTTCGCCCAGCGACGGATGTTCGACGCCGATCACCGCCACCAACGACACCGCCGGGTGGCGAATCAGCGCCTCTTCAATCTCGCGCGGGTAGACGTTGAACCCGCCGCGAATGATCATGTCCTTGGCCCGATCGACGATGAAATAGAAGCCGTCGGCGTCGCGGCGCGCCAGATCGCCGGTGCGGAACCAGCCGTTTTCCAGCACCTCCGCCGTCGCCTCGGGGCGATTCAGATAGCCTTTCATGATGTTGTAGCCGCGTACCGCGATCTCCCCCACCTGATCGACAGCGTCGACCGGCTGCCCGGTGGCGTCGAGCAGGCGCACCTCCACGCCCCAGATCGGCTGGCCGATGGAGCCGGGCTTGGTCAGGCGGTGAGGATGGTTAAAGGTGGCGACCGGGCTGGTCTCAGACAGCCCGTACCCTTCGAGAATGTTGACGCCGAAGCGGCGCGAAAAATCCTCCAGGATCTGCACCGGCAGGCTGGCGCCGCCGGACACCGCCATACGCAGCGTGCTGCGCAAGCTTTCGATATCCGTGTGTTCATCCAGCGCATTCAACAGCGCCCAATACATGGTCGGCACCCCGGCGAAAAAGGTGATGCCGTGCCGTTGCATCAGCGCGATGGCCTGCGCGGCGTCGAAGCGCTCGACCAGCACCAGAGTGGCGGCGGCGGCGAACCCGGCGTTCATCTGCACCGTCGAACCAAAAGTGTGGAATAGCGGCAAGGTGACCAGGTGACGATCGGGGGTCGTCTCCGAACCGTCGAACAGCCGCACCGATCCCAAGGCGTTAAGCACCAGATTGGCGTGGGTCAACTCCGCCCCTTTGGCGCGGCCGGTGGTGCCGCTGGTATACAGCACCACCGCGGTGTCGCTTTCGAGCGTCGCGGCCGAAGCGAATTCGGTAGCCTGTGCGGCTATCGCCGCGCTGAAACGCTCCCCCTCGAGCGGCAACCGATCGCCGATGATAAACACCTCACGGCACTGTTCCGCGTTCGCCGCCGCCCGCAGCGCTTCCTCCCCCAGCGGCAGGCCGCTGCTGCCCTCGAAACAAAACAGCGCCACCGCCGCCGAATCCGCCAGGTAATAGTCGAACTCCGCGCTCTTAAGCAGAATATTGAGCGGCACCACCACCGCGCCGCTTTTGAGAATGCCGTAATAGACAGCCGGAAACTCCGGCCGGTTCGGGCAGGCCAGCGCCACCCGTTCACCGCGCCGCACGCCGCGCGCGACCAACAGATTCGCCACCCGGTTGGCCATGTCGTTCAGCGCCCGATAGCTGAGTGGTACATCGTCCTGTATCACCGCCGGCCGTTCCGGCCAGGTGCGCGCATTCTCTTCAAGCAAGGTAGCCAGATTCAGCATCGGGGATCCTCCCTGGGGTTGAGCGGCGAGAAAAGCGCCGCAGTATCACGAGTATAGATAGGCGCTTCGCGGTTCGCATTCCCAGGGCCGCTGGGCTATACCTTAGGCAATCCCCATCCCGCAGGAGTTGTGATCATGAGCAAGAAAAAGATCCTGATGCTGGTCGGTGACTATGCCGAAGATTACGAAACCATGGTGCCGTTTCAGGCGTTGCAGATGATCGGCCATTGGGTGGACGCCGTGTGCCCCGGCAAAGCCGTCGGCGACTACATCATGACCGCGATCCACGATTTTGACGGCGCGCAAACCTACAGCGAGAAACCCGGCCACCGTTTCACCCTGAACGCCGACTTCGCCACCGCCAAAGAAGAGCACTACGATGCGCTCTTGATCCCCGGCGGCCGGGCGCCGGAATACCTGCGCCTGAATCCCGACGTGATCGCGCTGGTGCAGGCGTTTGACGCCGCGAAAAAGCCGATCGCCGCCGTTTGCCACGGCCCGCAGCTGCTGGCGGCGGCCGGGGTGTTGCAAGGCCGCACCTGCAGCGCCTACCCGGCCTGCGCGCCGGAGGTGCGGCTGGGCGGCGGCCATTATGCGGAGATCGGCATCGATCAGGCGCACGTCGACGGCAATCTGGTCACCGCCCCGGCCTGGCCGGCGCATCCGCAGTGGCTGGCGAAGTTCGTCGAGGTGCTGCAGAAATAGCCGTTCAGGGGATCGCACCAGATAGCGACGACGCGGCATCCCCTTTGCAATAAACCAAAAATCGCTTGACCTTCCCAACGTTGGAAGTCGGATAACGCGGGATGAACTGCTTCCACGCAGTGAATTCCACTGTCGACTTCGGTAGGAAAGGTCAAATGATGAAAGCCAAAACCATAATCCTGATCGCAGCGGCGATAAACGGCGCTTTCGCCGTTGCCGGCTGCAAAGAAAACCCGTCTTCGGCGACACCTGCGCCGCCTCCCCGTGTTCCTGTGGCTGATGTTTTAGTCCGCCCGATAACGCCCTTTGCCGAATTCACCGGTTCGCTGGCCGCGGTCAAGCACGTTGAGTTGCGGCCTCGGGTCGCCGGTTATGTGCTGGCGGTAAATGTGCCGGAAGGTCGCCTGATAGAAAAAGGCCACCCGCTCTTTCTCATCGATCCGCGGCCATTTCAAGCCGCGCTGAACGAGGCGACGGCGCGTTTGCAAGAAGCGGAAGCCGCCTCAACGCTAGCCCAGGCCGACTATGTGCGCGCTAAAACGTTGTTCAATAAAAACGTTATCGCCCGCGATCGGTTTGATTCGGCTACCGCCATGATGAAAGCGAGCAATGCGCAGGTCAACGCAGCGAAAGCGGCGCGGGAGGCGGCAAAGTTGGATCTGGAGTTCACCCGCGTCACCGCGCCGATTGCCGGACGCGTAGGCCAGACGCTCGTCACCGAAGGCAACTATGTCACCGGCGGCGTCACGCCGCTCACCACGCTGGTCTCGGTCGATCCACTCCACGTCTATTTCGATGTGGATGAACGCACCTATTTGCAATCGTTGACCGCGTGGCGCAATAAAACGGCGCCACCTGACATTCGGGTATCGGTGGCGTTACTTGCAGACAAAACCTATTCCCGGCGCGGGCGCGTCGATTTCCAGTCCAATACCGCCGACCGCACGACGGGAACGGTGCGCCTGCGCGCGGTGATCGATAACCCGGATGGGCGACTGTCACCTGGGTTGTTCGCCAGAGTCAAGCTGGAAACCGGCGCGCCGCAGGCCAAGATCCTGATCGCCGACCAATCGATTGGCACCGATCAAAACCGGCGCTATGTCCTGGTCGTCGATGAGAATGACAAAACCGAATACCGCCCCGTTGAACTTGGCCCGGTCGTTGAAGGACTGCGCGTGATAGAGCACGGCCTGCGGCCGGGAGAACGCATCGTCGTGAAAGGGCTGGTGCGCCCCGGCATGTCAATCACGCCGCAGCCCGCCGAGATTGACGGCGCGCCTATCGAGCAATTGAATGCTGCGGGAGACGCGACATGACTTTCCCTCGTTTCTTCATTAAACGCCCGATCTTCGCCATCGTGCTCTCGATCTTGACGCTGATCGCCGGCACCGTGGCGTTATTCCAGTTACCGCTCAGCGAATACCCTGCGGTTACGCCGCCTACCGTACAAGTGACGGCGTCTTATCCCGGCGCCAACCCGAAAGTGATCGCGGAAACGGTAGCCGCACCGCTTGAGCAAGCCATCACCGGCGTCGAAGGCATGCTTTACATGTCTTCACAGGCGGCGACCGACGGCCGAATGACGTTGACCGTCACCTTTGCCCAGGGAACGAATGCCGACATGGCGCAGATCCAGGTGCAAAATCGGGTCGCGCGCGCGTTACCCCGCTTGCCTGCAGAGGTACAGCACCAGGGCGTGGTGACGCAGAAAACCTCACCGGACATCCTGATGGTGGTGCATCTCCTGTCGCCTGACCAACGCTACGATCCGCTTTATATCTCAAATTACGCTTATCTGCAGGTTCGTGATGAACTGTCCCGCATTCCGGGCGTCAGCGATGTCCAGGTCTGGGGAGCCGGCGAATACAGCATGCGGCTCTGGCTGGATCCGGATCTGATCGCCGCGCGCGGGCTAACCGCCGGCGATGTGATCGCTGCGGTGCGCGAGCAAAACGTTCAGGTGGCGGCCGGTTCCGTCGGTCAGGCGCCCGATTCCAATGCCGCATTTCAGGTTACGGTCAATACCCTCGGCCGTCTGGCCGATGAGAAACAGTTTGGCGATATCATCATCCGCACCGGCAGCGACGGCCGGGTGACCCGCCTGCGCGACGTCGCCCGTATAGAAATGGGCGCCGATGCGTATGCGCTGCGCAGCCTGCTCGACGGCGAGCCGGCCGTCGCGCTGCAAATCATTCAGAGCCCGGGCGCCAACGCGCTGGACGTCGCTCAGGCGGTCAGAGCGACCGTCAAGCGCCTGGAGGGCAACTTTCCTGCCGGACTCAGTTCACGGATCGCCTACGATCCCACGGTTTTCGTGCGGGCATCGCTCGAGTCGGTTGTGACGACCCTGCTGGAAGCGATCCTGCTGGTGGTGATCGTGGTAGTGGTGTTCCTGCGCAGCTGGCGAGCCTCGCTGATTCCGCTGCTCGCGGTGCCGGTTTCGCTGGTCGGCACGTTCGCCATCATGTACTTGATGGGCTTCTCTCTTAATACGCTGTCCCTGTTCGGTTTGGTATTGTCTATCGGCATCGTCGTCGATGACGCGATCGTGGTGGTGGAAAACGTCGAACGACACATAGAAAACGGCAAAACACCGCAGCAAGCCGCGCGACTCGCCATGAATGAAGTCACCGGCCCGATCGTCGCCATCACCTCGGTGCTGGCCGCGGTTTTCGTTCCAACAGCGTTCCTGAGCGGTTTACAGGGCGAGTTTTACCGGCAGTTCGCGCTGACCATCGCCATTTCAACCCTGCTGTCGGCGCTCAATTCGCTTACGCTCAGCCCGGCGCTGGCGGGCATGTTGCTGCGGCCTCATCCGGCGAAACCTCGCGCTCCCGGCCGCATTGGGCGCGTCTTGCAAGCCGCTGTCCGGCCTTTCCAACGCGCGCCGGACGCGTATGCCAATGCCGTGCGTAAAACGGTGCGCGTCCGCGGGATGGCGCTGGCTATTTACGGCGGGCTGCTCGTTCTGACGTTTTTCAGCTTCCAGGCCGTTCCGCCGGGCTTCGTGCCCATGCAGGATAAGTACTATCTGGTGGGCATCGCCCAACTGCCCAATTCGGCCTCGCTGGATCGCACCGATGCGGTCGTTAAACAGATGTCGAAGATCGCGCTGGCGGAACCTGGGGTGGAAAGCGTCGTGGCCTTTCCGGGGCTGTCGATTAACGGCTTCGTCAATGTGCCGAACGCCGCCGTGATGTTCGTCATGCTCGATCCGTTTAAAGATCGCGCCACGCCCGATCTGGCAGCCTCCGCCATAGCCGGTCGGCTGCAGGCGAAATTCGCCGACATTCCCGATGGTTTCCTCGGCGTATTTCCGCCACCGCCCGTTCCCGGTCTCGGCGCTACCGGCGGATTCAAGATGCAGGTGGAGGATCGCAGCGGCGCGGGGCTTGAGTCCCTGGTTGAGCACACGCGGATCCTGATGATGAAAGCCACCGAATCGGGCCAGGTCGCCGGTCTGATGACCAGTCTGGATATCAACGCGCCGCAGCTCGATGTGGTTATCGACCGCACTCAGGCGCAAAGTCAGGGTGTCAGCCTGGCGGATGTGTTCGAGTCGCTGCAAATCTACCTCGGCTCGCTTTACATCAACGATTTCAACCGATTCGGCCGCACCTACAAAGTCACCGCTCAGGCCGATGCCGCCCATCGCATGCAGGCCGAAGCTATCGGCCGGCTGCAGGTGCGCAACGCGGCCGGCGACATGCTGCCGCTGTCTTCCTTTGTCACCGTTACGCCCGGCTCCGGCCCGGATCGCATCATTCGTTACAACGGCTATCCATCGGCTGATATCTCGGGAGGTGCGGCGATGGGCGTCAGTTCCGGTCAGGCGGCCGCATTGATGGAGCGCCTGGCGAAAGAGACGCTGCCGGAAGGCATGACCGTCGAATGGACCGATCTCACCTATCAGCAAAAGCTCGCGGGCGACGCGGCGCTGTTCATTTTTCCGCTGTGCGTGCTGCTCGCCTATCTCATTCTGGCCACGCAATACAACAGCTGGCTACTGCCTTTGGCCGTGCTGCTGATCGTGCCGATGTGTCTGTTGAGCGCCATGATTGGCGTCTGGCTGCTGGGCGGCGACAACAACGTTTTCGTGCAAATAGGCCTCATTGTGCTGGTCGGCCTGGCCGCCAAAAACGCCATTCTGATCGTCGAGTTCGCCCGCAGCCTGGAGGATGAAGGCGTCAACGCGCTCGAGGCGGTGATTAAGGCCTGCCGGCTGCGATTAAGACCGATAGTGATGACTTCAATCGCGTTTATCGCCGGCGTCATTCCATTGATCTTCGCCAGCGGTGCGGGGGCGGAAATGCGCCATGCCATGGGGGTGGCGGTCTTCGCCGGCATGCTGGGCGTGACCTTGTTCGGCCTGTTCCTGACGCCGGTCTTTTATGTCGTGATTCGCGGCCTGGCGACCCGATTCGAGCAATATCGTGCCAAAGCCAGCCGTAAGGAGCGAGTCTGATGAAAAATCTTCGTAGAACCTTGTTATTGCCGCTGAGCGCGCTCGCCTTGCTAACCGGATGTGCGGCGGTGGGCCCCGATTACTCGCCGCCCGTCGCCCGTCACCCTGCCGGCTTCGGCCAACCACCGGCGGGGCTGAGTGCCGGAAATGTCGAACTCGCATGGTGGCGCCTCTTTGACGATCCTGCTCTCACGGATTTGGTTCAGCGCGCGTTGGCGGCGAACCATGATGTCGGCATCGCCGTCGCCCGAGTAGACGAAGCCAGAGCCCTGTTGCGTGAACAACGACAGGATTTTCTGCCGCGCGCCGGTGCCGCGCTGAGTTATGAGACGCGTCGACTGGGTGAAGCGGAGAAGCTGGCCGCCCAGCCACGCCATACGCAAACCTATCGCGGTGCGATTGATTCGACATGGGAAATCGATCTCTTTGGACACGTTCGGCGCTCGATTGAGGCCGCTCAGGCGCTGGCGGGAAGCCGCGAAGCGTTGCTGCGTGGCGTTCAGGCGGGCGTCGCTGCGGAAGTGGCCGCCACCTGGCTAGAACTCCGAGGTTTAGACGCCGAACTTAAGATGGTCGCCGAAATTAGCCACAGCCAGCGTGAAAGTTTGGTGCTGGTAAAAAAACAAATGAGCGCCGGCGCCGCCAGCGAATTCGACCGATTGCGCGCCGAGGCGCTATTGCGCAACGTCGAAGCGGCGACGCCAGAGCTGGAACGCCGCCGAGCCGCCGCCGTCAACGCATTGGCGACGCTGCTTGGCGAAATGCCCCAGACATTCCGCCCCCCTTCCGCCGAATGGGGAAGCCAGCCGCCAGTGCTGCGGACGATCGCCGTGGGCACGCCCGGCGCCCTGCTCGCCCGGCGCGCCGACATTGTGGCGGCTGAACGGGAACTTGCGGCAGCCACCGCCATGATTGGCGTGGAAACGGCGGCGCTCTACCCGCGCATCGAAGCGCGAGGTTCGATCGGGCTGATCGCCGGCAACCTCGATGCGCTGACTGGCGCCGGTGCGTTCTCCGCTGTGATCAGCCCAGTGATTCGCTGGGCATTTCTCGATATCGGGCGCGTACGCGCCCGGATCGCCGCCAGCGAGGCGCGAACACAACAGGCGCTGTTGATTTACGAGCGGACGGTGCTGAGCGCGCTGCGCGAAACGGACGATGCTTTCAAAACCTATGCTGAGGCGGTCAGCACGTTGGATCTGCGGTTACTTGAGGCGGCGGCGAATCGCGAAGCGGCCCGGCTCGCCCAGACGCGTTTTGCCGCGGGCGAAGGCATTTATCTGGAGGTGCTCGAGGCAGAACGGGCCGACTTCGCCAGCCGGCGCGCATTGACGCAGGCCGGCACGCGTCAGCGGCTTGCCGTGGTGGGAATCTACAAAGCGCTCGGCGGCGGCTGGGAGACGTGCGCGGCGGCAAAAAACGATTGCCGCGGCGCGACCGGTTCGTTCATGACGGCAAAAATCGGCGATGAACCTTGACCTTCCCCCGATGGGAAGCTCTAGCCTTGCTGATACCAGCCACTCCTTTAAGGGCACATAACATGAATTCATCCAATGCCAACTTCCCCCAGCCTTCGTCCGTGCGTCTGAGTCTGCCGGTTGAAGGCATGACCTGCGCCTCCTGCGTCGGTCGCGTCGAGCGGGCCTTGACGGCGGTTCCCGGCGTGCAGGCGGCAACGGTCAATCTCGCCACCGAACGCGCCGACATCACGTTTACCGGCCAGGCGAATCCGCAGGCGGCGGCCCGCGCCATCGAAGGCGCCGGCTATACCGTGCGAGAAGAAACCACTGAGCTGGCGATCGAAAATATGACCTGCGCCTCCTGTGTCGGGCGGGTGGAGAAAGCGTTGAGCCAGGTCGCCGGCGTTACCGAAGCCAATGTCAATCTGGCGACCGAACGCGCGCGGGTGCGCTATCTGGCCGGCACCGTATCCCTGGAAGACCTCGCCGCTGCCGTCACCCGCGCCGGTTATACGCCTCGCCGCCTGACGGCGGATAGCCCCAGCGCGGACGACCAGGCCGCCGAACGGCGCGAAAATGAGTCACGCGCGTTGCGGCGCGCCCTGTTCGGCGCCGCCCTGTTCACCCTGCCGGTATTCCTGTTGGAAATGGGGTCGCACCTCATTCCCGCCATACATGAGTGGGTCATGGAGGGGTTGGGCGTGCAGACAAGCTGGTATATCCAGTTTGTCCTCACCACCTTGGTCTTATTTGGCCCCGGCCTGCGCTTCTTCCGCAAAGGCGTTCCTGCGCTGCTGCGCGGCGCCCCCGACATGAACTCGCTGGTTGCGGTCGGCACGGCGGCGGCCTACGGTTATTCGCTGGTCGCCACCTTCGCCCCCGGGGTGTTGCCGCAGGGCACCGCCAACGTCTATTTCGAAGCCGCCGCCGTGATCGTCACGCTGATCCTGCTCGGGCGCGTGCTGGAGGCGCGCGCCAAGGGGCGCACCTCACAGGCCATCAAACGGCTCGTCGGCCTTCAACCCAAGGTCGCACGCGTTGAACGGCATGGCGAAACGGTTGAAATCCCTCTCGAACAGGTGGTTGCCGGTGATGTGGTCTTCGTCCGGCCGGGGGAGAAAATCGCGGTGGATGGCGAAGTTCTGGAAGGCGCGTCTTATGTCGATGAAAGCATGATCACCGGTGAACCGGTGCCGGTCGAGAAAACCGTGGGGGCCGATGTGGTCGGCGGAACCATCAACAAAACCGGCGCGTTCAGTTTCCGGGCGACAAAAGTCGGCGCGAATACCGTCCTGGCGCAAATCATTCGATTGGTGGAGGAAGCGCAGGGTTCCAAACTGCCGATTCAGGCGTTGGTCGATAAGGTGACGATGTGGTTTGTTCCGGCCGTCATGGCGGCGGCGGTACTGACCTTTCTGGTTTGGCTGTTCTTCGGGCCGTCGCCCGCGCTGACCTTCGCGCTGGTGAATGCGGTCGCCGTGTTGATTATTGCCTGCCCTTGCGCCATGGGTCTGGCGACGCCAACCTCTATCATGGTCGGCACCGGGCGCGCCGCAGAGCTGGGCGTGCTGTTTCGCAAGGGCGAAGCGTTGCAGGCCCTGCGCGATGTGGGCGTTATCGCCCTCGACAAAACCGGCACGCTGACCAAAGGCCGCCCCGAGTTGACCGATCTGGTGCCCGCTGACGGTTTCGAATACCACGAAGTACTGGCCTTGGTCGCTGCGGTCGAGACACGGTCCGAACACCCCATCGCCGAAGCTATCGTCGCGGCGGCAAGAGAGCAGAATCTTACGCTCGCCGCTGTCGACAGTTTCGACGCCACACCCGGTTTCGGCGTAACGGCGCGCATCGGCCAACGCCGGATCTCCGTTGGCGCAGATCGCTTCATGATCAGGCTCGGGCTTGATGTGACACGTTTTCAGCCCGTCGCCGAGCGCCTCGGCGCCCAGGGGAAAAGCCCGCTTTATGCCGCCATTGATGGCCGTTTGGCTGCGGTGATCGCCGTTGCCGATCCGATTAAGGAAACAACGCCGGAAGCTATCGCTGCGCTGCATGCGCTTGGGCTCAAGGTTGCGATGATCACCGGCGACAATGCCGCGACGGCGGCGGCGATCGCCCGGCAATTGGGGATTGACGAAGTCGCGGCCGAAGTGCTTCCCGAAGGCAAGGTGGCGGCGTTGAAATCCTTCCGCAACAGCGGCGCGAAAGTCGCCTTCGTCGGCGACGGCATCAACGATGCGCCGGCACTGGCGGAGGCGGACGTTGGGCTGGCTATCGGTACAGGCACCGATGTGGCGATAGAAGCGGCCGATGTGGTGCTGATGTCGGGCGACCTGCGCGGCGTAGCCAACGCCATTGCGCTCAGCCAGGCGACGATCCGCAACATCAAGCAGAACCTGTTTTGGGCCTTCGCCTATAACGCCGTCCTGATCCCAGTGGCAGCCGGCGCGCTTTATCCCCTGAACGGCACGCTGCTTTCGCCTATTTTCGCCGCGGCCGCGATGGCGCTTTCCAGCGTTTTCGTCCTTGGCAATGCGCTGCGGCTCAAACGTTTCCAGGCGCCGATGGCCGTCGAGAGCCGCGCTGAAGCGGCGGCGGCAACCGCGCAACCCGGCGGAATATCGGCATCATCGTAACAGGAGGACAGGATGAACATCGGACAAGCAGCCCGGTTATCCGGCGTTTCGGCGAAGATGATTCGCTATTACGAGCAAATAGGCCTGATCCCGAGAGCGGCTCGCTCCGATGCGGGATACCGCCACTACGGCATGTCGGACGTGCATGGCCTGCGTTTTATCCGGCGCTCACGCGACCTGGGTTTTTCCGTTGAGCAGATATCTGCGTTGCTGATGCTGTGGCACGACCGCGAACGCGCCAGCGCCGATGTTAAAGCCGTAGCGCTATCCCATATCGCCGTGCTGAAAGCCAAGATTGCGCAACTGCAGACGATGGCGCAAACGCTGGAACGCCTTGCCGGCCATTGCCACGGCAATACGCGCCCCGACTGCCCTATTCTGGCAGGTTTAGCGCAACCGGTGGCGCTCATCGCGCCGCGCCAAACGCCGCATTTCGGGGTGATGCGCGAGCCGAAACCACGACGACCGCGTGAATCGTCATAAAAAGAGTTTGACCCTGTCACGCTGGCAAGCTTTACCGTTATCAAACACCGTAATCGACGAGGAGAGTAAAAATGATTCGTTTTCATATTCCAGCCATGACCTGCGGCGGCTGCGCCAGTTCCGTCACCCGGGCGTTGCTGAACGTTGACCCGCAGGCGCGCATTCAAACCGATCCGGCCAGGCGGGAAGTGCTCATCGACAGTGCGTTGCACAGCGCTGCCTTCGGCGCCGCGCTGGACGAAGCCGGTTTTCCTCCGGCCGAGCCGGATTAAGCGGCGCATCAGGTCTAGCGCAGCTGTTCGATAAGAAAGTGGATATCGTACAGCCAGCGTTTGGCGCGCGCGGAACGCACCAGCATCGACACGCACAGCGGCCGGGGGTGTTCTTTGCAGGCGGAGGGGGAAAACCAGCGGCCGGTGTTGGTCGGCGGCTGGAAATACAGCTCGTGGTTATAGTTGCCGCTGTCGACGCCGAAGGTATCGAAGTAGCGGCGCATCAGCGTATTGGAATCGCTGAACGACAGGTTGAGCTCGGTGTTGATCTCGGTTTCCGGGGTGATGACCACGCCCTTCTTCAGCCGCCCTGATGCGTTGAAGGCGGCGATAAGCGCGATGACCTGTTGCTGAATGTCTTCTGCCATGACGACCTCGAGCCGGTATGAATAAAAGAGGAATGCGGTTCTCTGTCTGACTCTGCCTGCCCCGGCGAGTTCTGGCCGCCGGCCGGGTTTTCCGTTTCTTTACACTTTCCATAAAAAACCGCGCGCAGCCACACTCCCGGCGCGCGCGGTTGACGGTTAGCGGCTGAGCGTCGTCTTGTCGGCGATGACGCCGTCCCCCTGCCGCTCGGCGGCAACGCCGCCGCCCAACACTTTATACAGGGTGGCCTGATTGTCATACGCGGTCTGCTGCGCGGCGATCAGCGCCTGCTGCGCCGTGTACAGCGTGCGCTGCGCGTCCAGCAGCGTCAGGTAGCTGTCAACGCCCTGGCGGTAACGCAGCTCGGCCAGGCGATAATATTGCTGCGCCGCCGCCACATAGCCGGTCTGCGCCGCCAGCTGCTCCTGCAGCGTGGCCTTGCGCGCCAGCGCGTCGGCGGTTTCCTGAAATGCCGTCTGCACCGCTTTCTCATAGGTGGCGACATACAGGTCTTTCTGCGCCTGGGTGTAGTTCAACTGAGCCGTGTTATAGCCGCCGCTGAAGATCGGCAGGCTGATGCTCGGTGCGAACGACCAGACGCCGGCTCCGTGGCTGAACAACGAGGAGAGTTCACCGCTGCCCACCCCGCCGCTGGCGGTCAGGCTGATCGACGGGAAGAACGCCGCCCGCGCCGAGCCGATATTGGCGTTGGCGGATTTCAGGTTATGCTCGGCCTGCAGCACGTCCGGCCGCTTCAGCAACACTTGCGAAGAGACGCCGGCCGGCAGATCGCGCATGATCCCGCCGAGCGCCTCGATGCCGCTCGGCAGCAGGCTTTCCGGCACGCTTTGCCCCACCGCCAAATCCAGCGCGTTTTTCGCCTGCGCGGCGCTGGTAGCGTAGCTGGCGGCGTCCGATCGCGCCTGCTGATAGACGGTTTCCGCCGACGCCACGTCAACCAGCGACGCAATCCCGTGCTGTTGATTGTTGCGCGTGACGTCCAGCGACCGTTTGGCGCTCGCCATCGTCTGCTGCGCCACCGCCAGATTGCTGCGCTCGGCCGCCACCGCCACCCAGTCGGTGACGATATCGGCGATCAGCGTCAGGCGAGTGCTTTTCGCCGCCTCCGAGTTCGCCAGATAGGTTTCGAACGCCGCGCGCGACAGGCTGGCGTTTTTGCCGAACAGATCCAACTCGAATGCGCTGACGCCGGCCGCGGCTTCGTAGCTTTGGCTCAGCGCGGTGGCGTTGCCGCTGCCGGTCAGCGCCCGCCCGCGGCTGCCGTCGGCGGTGGCATTGATTGTCGGGAACAGCGCCGAGCGCTGCTCGCCGTACAGGGCGCGCGCCGACGCGATATTGGCGATCGCCTCGCGCAGATCGCGGCTGCCGTTCAGCCCCAGCGCCACCACCTGGCGCAGCCGGGCGTCCTGGACATAGTCGCGCCAGGCGACGTCCGGGTAGCTCAGCGCCTGGTTGCCGCCGGCCTCGCCCTGCGGCAGGTTGGCGGGCACCGGCGCCGCCGGGCGCTGGTAGTGCGGATCCAGCGACAGGCAGCCGGTCAGCAGCAGCGGTAAAGTTAACATCATGACTCGTTGCAACACGTTATTCTCCTGCCTGTGACGGCGGGTTGGCGGGCCGACGGGCAAACATGCGGCGCACCAACACATAAAACAGCGGGACGAAAAAGATCGCCAAGGCGGTGGCGGTGATGGTGCCGCCGATGATGCCGGTGCCGATGGCGATGCGGCTGTTGGCGCCGGCGCCGCTGGATACCGCCAGCGGCAGCACCCCGGCGGTGAATGCCAGCGAGGTCATCAGGATCGGTCGCAGGCGCATGCGCGCCGCGTGGACCGCCGCGCCAATCAGCGTTTCACCCCGCTGGTGCATCTCCTCGGCGAACTCGACGATCAAAATGGCGTTCTTCGCCGACAGGCCGATGATGGTGAGCAGCGCCACCTGGAAGTAGATGTCGTTTTCCAGCCCGCGCAGGGTGATCGCCAGCAGCGAGCCCACCACGCCCATCGGCACCACCAACATCACCGCGAACGGAATCGACCAGCTCTCATACAGCGCCGCCAGGCACAGGAACACCACGATCAGCGAAATGGCGTACAGCGACGACGCCTGGCCGCTGGTCAGCCGCTCCTGATAGGACAGCCCGCTCCAGGAATAGCTGCTGCCGGCGGAGAATGTTGCCGCCAGCTTCTCCATCTCGCTCATCGCCGTACCGGAGCTGACGCCGGTGGCGCCCTGCCCGGTGATCTCGAACGACGACAGCCCGTTATAGCGCGACAGGTTTTCCGGCCCGTAGATCCAGTGCGAAGACGCGAAGGCGGAGAACGGCGTCATGCTGCTGGCGCCCGACGCGTTGGTGCCGCGCACAAACCAGCGGTCAAGATCTTCCGGCTTGGCGCGGTACTGCACATCGCCCTGCATATAGACTTTTTTCACCCGGTTGCGATCGATAAAGTCGTTGATGTAGGTGCTGCCGAACGCGCTGCTGAGGGTGCTGTTGACGTCGGCGGCGCTCAGGCCGAGCGCCTGCAGCTTGCCGTTGTCGATCTCCACCTGCAGCTGCGGGGTATCCGGCAAGGTGTTGGCGCGCACCGCCAGCAGCGATGGATTGCCGGCGGCCGCGGCAACGATCTGGTCGCGCATCGCCTGCAGCTCGGCGCGGGTGGTCGCCCCTTTGGCCTGCAGCTCGAAGGTGAAGCCGTCGGACTGGCCGAAACCGTCGATCGCCGGCGGGCTCATGGAGAAGACCTGGGCGTCGCGCAGCGTAGCGAAGTGCGCCATGGCGCGTTTGGCGATGGCGTCGGCGGTGTTCTCGCTGCCGCTGCGCTGGCTCCAGTCTTTGAGGCTGACGAACGCCATGCCGGCGTTTTGCCCGCTGCCGCTGAAGCCGAAACCGTTAATGGTGAAAATGGTGCTGACGTTGGCCTTTTCCTGGTCGAGGAAATAGGCGGTCACCGCCTCGCTCACCGCCGAGGTGCGCGAGGCGGTGGCGCCGGCCGGCAAGGTGTACTGCACCATCACCGTGCCCTGATCCTCGTTGGGCAGAAAGCCGGTCGGCAAGCGCAGGTACATCACGGCCGCGGCGATCAACAGCAGGCCATACAGCAGCAGATAGCGCGTCGGCCGGTGGATTACCCCGCCGACCTTGTCGGCGTACTTCTCCTGCATCCGCTCATAGCCGCGGTTGAATTTGCCCAGCCAGCCCTTGTCGGTCTGCGCGTCGTGCGCCGGCTTCAGCAGCGTGGCGCACAATGCCGGCGCCAGCGTCAACGCCAGCACCACCGACAGCACCATCGAGGAGACGACGGTGATCGAAAACTGGCGATAGATCACCCCGGTGGAGCCGCCGAAGAACGCCATCGGCAGAAACACCGCCGACAGCACCAGCGCGATGCCGACCAATGCGCCGGTGATTTCACGCATCGATTTCTCCGTCGCCTCGCGCGGCGGCAGCTTATCCTCCCGCATCACGCGCTCGACGTTTTCCACCACCACGATGGCGTCGTCCACCAACAACCCGATCGCCAACACCATGCCGAACAGCGTCAGGGTATTGATTGAATAGCCGAACGCCGCCAGCACGCCGAAGGTGCCCAGCAACACTACCGGCACGGTGATGGTCGGGATCAGCGTGGTACGCAGGTTTTGCAGGAACACGAACATCACCACCACCACTAACGCCACCGCTTCGAACAGCGTTTTCACCACCTCCTCGATCGAGATATTGATAAAGTCGGTGCTGTCTTTCGGGTAGGCCACCTTGTAGCCCTGCGGCATCGCGCTTTGGTATTCCGCCACCTTGGCCTTCACCAGCTTGGCGGTGTTGAGGGCGTTGGCGCCCGCCGCCAGCTTGACCGCGATCCCCGCCGCCGGGTGGCCGTTGAGGCGCGCGCTGGCGGAGTAGTCCTCGTTGCCCAGCTCAATTCGCGCCACGTCGCCCAGCCGCACCAGCGCGCCGCTGCTGTCGCTTTTCAGGATGATATTGCGAAACTGTTCCGGCGTTTGCAGCCGCGACTGCGCCTTTACCGTGGCGGTCAGCTGCTGATCGGCGGCGGCCGGCAGATCGCCGACCTTGCCGGCGGACACCTGGGTGTTTTGCGCTTCGATCGCCGTCTGCACGTCGGAAGGCATCAGCGCATAGCTCGCCAGCTTGGTCGGATCCAGCCAGATGCGCATCGCGTATTCCGAGCCGAACACCTGCACGTCCCCCACGCCCTCGATGCGCGACAGCGGATCCTGCAGGTTGCTGACCAGATAGTCGGAGATATCGGCCATCGTCGCCTTGTCGCTTTCGTCATACAGCCCGACGATCAGCAAGAAGCTGCTCTGGGATTTCTTGACCGTCACGCCCTGCGCGGTAACCGCGCTCGGCAAACGGCTTTCCGCCTGCTGCACCTTGTTTTGCACCTGCACCTGAGCGATATCCGGATCGGTGCCCTGATCAAAGGTGACGTTGATGCTGACCGAGCCGCTGGAGCTGCTGGTCGAAGAAAAATACAGCAGGCCGTCCAGGCCGGTGAGCTGCTGCTCAATCACCTGCGTGACGCTGTTTTCCAGCGTTTCCGCGTCCGCGCCCGGGTAGGTGGCGGAGATGGAGATCTGCGGCGGCGAGACGTCCGGATACTGCGAAACGGGCAACGAATTGATCGACATCAGGCCGCACAGCATGATGATGATGGCGATCACCCAGGCGAATACCGGCCGCCGGATAAAGAACTGCGCCATATCACTGCTCCCCGCGTTGGGTTTTGTCGACCGAAACCTCAACCGGCTTCACCGCGGCGCCGATCGTAACCTTGCTGGTGCCTTCGACGATCAGGCGATCGCCTTCGTTCAGCCCGCTGCCGATCAGCCAATTGCTGCCCACCACCCGTTCGGCGCTGACGGTGCGCTGCGCCACTTTGTTCTGTTCGTCCACCACCAACGCGGTGGCTTCCCCTTTGGCATTGCGGGTTATGCCCTGCTGCGGCGCCAGAATGGCTTTGGGATCGACGCCGTTATCCACCGTGGCGTGGACATACATACCGGGCAACAATTCATGTTCGGGGTTGGGGAACACCGCGCGCAGCGTGACCGAACCGGTGGCTTCGTCCACCGCGACTTCGGTCAGCTCGAGCTTGCCGGCATGGGCATAAGGCGTACCGTCCTCCAGCTTGATGGCGACCGGCGTGACCGCGCTGCGCTGTAACGCCGCCTGCTGGCGCCGCAGTTTAAGCAGCTGGGCGCTGGACTGGGTCAGATCGACATAGATCGGGTCGAGTGCGCGGATGGTGGCCAGCGCATCGCTTTGGCTGGCGGTGACCAGCGCGCCCGGCGTCACCGACGAGATGCCGATGCGGCCGGCGATCGGCGCCCGCACCTGGGTATAAGCGAGGTTGATGCGCGCCGTCTCCAGCGCCGCCTGATATTGAGCCACCGACGCCACGGCCGCCAGATAGGCGGCTTTGGCATCGTCCGCATCCTGCTGAGAAACGCCGTTCTCTTTCACCAGCGCCGCATAGCGCTGCGATTTGAGCCGGGTGGATTGCACCGTGGCCTGGGCGTTTTTCAGCTGGGCGGCGGCCTGATCGTAGCTGGCCTGATAGCTGGCAGGGTCAATTTGATACAATACCTGCCCGGCCTTGACCTCGGCCCCTTCGGTAAACAGCCGCTGCTTGATGATGCCGTCGACCTGCGGCCGCACGTCGGAGGTCATGGTGGCGTTGACCCGGCCGGTCAACTCGCTGCTCAGGGTCACTGACTGGCCGCGCAGCGTGACCACGCCGACCTCCTGTTCTGCGCCCGCGCCGGCTGGCGCACCGGCGTTTTGCCCATCGCAGGCGGCCAACAACAGCGACAGCCCGAGCACCAAAAACGTTTTCCTCTGCATTGCAATACGATCCCATTGAGAATGACTATTCTCAATATATCGAATGCCGACATTCGCTTCTGAAAGGGTTGCGTAAGGATTCGGTAAAATCTTGTCGAAGCGGGAAATGGTGGAGCAATATCGCTCAGCGTGGTTTCAGCAAACTGGCGCAGCGGTTTTTAGCCAATGCAATAAAGCGTTCCACTTCAGCCGAGGGCTGCGCCACGTAGGATTTTTAGGGTTTAACCAGCCTGAACACCGTTTTGGTGTGCCAATAGTAGTCGATTGCCGCCGCGATATCCGGCATCCACCCGTCCGGCTCATAGGGCACGAAGCCGGAAAAGCCCAGCCTGCGGGCAGAGACCTGGAACCCCGCGGCGGAGAAAATGCGCGCATAGTCGGCCAGCGACCGATCCTGCACCACGGTATGGGTTTCTGCAGCCACCCGTTCACGCCACTGCGGCCACAGCGGGTTGCCGGTGTGGCAACCGGTCACCGCATAGTAAACGCCGCCCGGCTTCAGCACCCGCAGTATATCGGCAGCATGCTGGGCAATATCGTCGATCAGATAGATGACTTCATGACTGAAGGCGATATCGAAATGGTCGTCCCAGCCGTTCAGCCGCGTATCGGTTTGATAAACCACCGGCAGATGCCCTTTCAGCCGGTTGGCTTCATCGACGGACCGGCGAGCGATATCAACGCCAAGCCCCTGCTGAAATGGGCGGAGCTGGTACAGCAGGCGCAGAAAACCGCCCTGATTGCAGCCGAAATCCAGCACCTTCACGCCGGACAGTTCGTTTTCCGGCACCAGGCCGATAAGATGCCGCCAGATGGGCGCATGGCCATCGGCCATGGCCTCTTCCGCGCGCGGATCGCGATACCAGGTGGGAATAGTCGAGGGTGAATCGGTCATGATTTTCTCCTTGTGTCAGCGCTAAGCCAACCACAGCCGATCGTGACAAACAACCCGGTGCGCATTTTTTGAACATTGCGCGGTATTACCGGCCGTGCCTTGGCAGTTGGCTGGTCACGCAGTGAATGCCGCCGCCGCCGGCGGCGATGGCGTCGATCTCCAACTGCACCACCTTGCGCTGCGGATAGAGCGCCGTCAGCAGCGCTAGCGCCGCCCGATCCGCCTGCGGATCGCCAAACTCCGGGGCGATCACCGCGCCGTTGATGACGAAATAGTTGATGTAGCCCGCCGCAAAATCCGGGTTGTTGCGGCTGAATCGGCTGTCGCGCGGCGCCAGCGGCGGCGAAAGCGTATGCACCTGCAGCCGGCGGCCGTCGGCGTCGGTCGCCGCCTTGAGGATCGCCAGATGTTGCTGGGTAACCGCATGGTCATAAGAGGCCGGATCGGTGTCCAGATTGGCCACCACCACGCCCGGCCGCACGAAGCGGGCGTAAAAATCGACGTGGGCGTCGGTGATGTCCCGGCCTTTAATGCCCGGCAGCCAGATAATTTTGCGCAGTCCGAGCATCGCTTTCAGCTCCTGCTCCACCCGCTCCCGGCTCCAGCCCGGATTGCGGTTCGCATTCACCCAGCTGCTCTCGGTCATGATGCCGGTGCCGTGCCCGTCCACTTCGATACCGCCGCCTTCACCCACCAGTACGCTGCGGCGCAGTTGAACGGCACCGTAGCGGTTGGCGGCAAACGCCGCCAGGCGCGCATCCCTGGCATGCCGCTGTTTATTGCCCCAGCCGTTGAAGTTGAAATCCACCGCCCCGAGTTCGCCGGCGCCGTTGACGACGAAATTGGCGCCGAAATCGCGCACCCAGATGTCATCCAGCTCGGTGACGACATAGCTGACGTTGTGACTGCCGCAGGTGGCCTCGGCCAATTGCCGTTCATTGCCGCGGCAAAATACCGTCACTGGCTGAAACTCGGCGATGGCGCGGGCGATACGCCCCTGCGCCGCCTGCACATCCGCCGTGAATTCGCCCCAGATGGCCCGCTGCGCGCCTAAGGCGAGAAACGCCCGCTGCTGCGGTTCCCCTTCGTCGGGCATCCGCCAGGCCGGATTAAGCGCAGCTTCTGCGTGACTGCGTAACGGAATGCCTAACGAGGCCGTCAAACCGACCCCGGCAACGGCGGAAAGCTGTTTAATAAACACGCGACGAGTTGACATTGAAGACCTCTTTTAATCATTTATAATTCAAAAGGTTAAACGAATAATTCACGTTTATGCGGTTGAATCTTATGCTAATCTTCCCCTGGCACCGCGACAAACGATATATTTAGCGGACATCTGATTAGACAGGCTTATCGATAATGTTAAAGCACTGGCCCCCCTTGAGCGCGCTACGCGGCTTCGAAGCGGCAGCGCGCCTGGGCAGTTTTCATCAGGCAGCCGAAGAGCTGCACCTTACCCAGTCGGCCATCAGCCAACAGATCCGCAGCCTCGAAGCGTTTCTGGAGCAGCCGCTGTTCTTCCGCACCGGCCGCAGCGTGGCGCTGACCGACGCCGGCCACGATCTGTTCAGCACCGCGCAGGTGATGCTGCAACAGCTGGCGGTCGGCATTCGCCGTTTGGATCAGTACCGCAAACCCAACCAGCTGATCGTCAACACCACCCCGGCTTTCGCCCGCCACTGGCTGACGCCGCGGCTGGGCGACTTCAATCGGCAGCATCCGCAGGTCGACCTGTGGCTGTTCACCAGCTTTGAACCGCCGAATATGGCGACGGACAGTATCGATCTGGCGATCCGTGACGATCTCAGCGCGCAGGCGGACTGCACCTTTAACCTGCTCTGCAGCGACCGGCTTTATCCCGCCTGCCACCCCAGCCTGCTGGCGTTGGCGGCGGAGCAGCGCGTGACTCTGCACGGCGAACGGGAGATGGACTGGAGCCACTGGACGGTGGCGGGCGGCGCGCACGTCGGCCAGCGCGACAGCGGGCTGAACTTCTCCGATCCCGGTCTGCTGCTGGACGCCGCCTGCAATGGCCTCGGCATCGCGTTGGTCAGCCAACTGCTGGCGCAGCACGCGCACGACGCCGGGCTGCTGCAACCGTTAACCGAGCAACGCGTGCGCGGCGCCAACTGGGCGTGGCTGCTGCACCGCGACAGCGAACACAACCCGCTCGCCCGCCACTTCTGCCAATGGCTGCAGTCGGCGCTGCCCGCCGGCGGATAACGCGCCACGTCACGATTCGCCACTCTGGTCAGGCGGCCCCGCCTGACCGCTGCTACCTTCAATAAAGCGCCGCAATAGCCCGAAGAAAACGCGCTAACCTGCTGTTTCAAAATAATTAGTTGAATTCACCTGATAACTGAACATCGCTAAAAGGATCGTCTATGTCTGCCGGTTTATTGAAAACGATAGCTCTGAGCGTGGCCCTGGCCTGCCCCCTTCCCGCCGCCTTTGCCGCCGATCTCACAGCCGGTGCGGTCGCCGCCCCGGATCGGTATGGCGCTAACGTCGCCGCGCAGATTCTGCGGGGCGGCGGCAATGCGGTCGACGCAGCGGTCGCCACCGCCTTTACCCTGGCGGTCACCTACCCTGAAGCGGGCAATATCGGCGGCGGCGGCTTTATGACGCTGTACGTCGACGGCAAACCCTATTTCCTCGACTACCGCGAAGTGGCGCCCAAGGCCGCCGGTAAAACTATGTATCTGAACGAGAAAGGCGAAGTGATCGAAAATCTTAGCCTGGTGGGCAGCCGCGCCGCCGGCGTGCCGGGCACCGTGCTGGGGTTGTGGGAAGCGCATAAACGCTTCGGCAAGCTGCCGTGGGCCGAACTGCTGACGCCGGCGATCGGCTACGCCCGGCAAGGTTTCACCGTGGCGGATCAGCAGTATCAGTACCGTGAAGACGCCAACAAGCTGTTCGCCGGGAAAACCAACTTCGGCGACTATTTCGGCGCCATGAAGCCCGGCGCGGTGTTCAAACAGCCGGAGCTGGCGGCCACGCTCGAGCGCATCGCCAAGTCGGGCGCCGACGATTTTTATCACGGCGAAACCGCGCGCCTGCTGGTGGCGCAAATGCAGCGCGACAATGGGCTGATCGGCGCGGCGGATTTGGCCGACTATCGGGTGAAATGGCGTGAACCGATGCGCATCAGCTGGCGCGGCAACACCGTATATACCGCCCCGCTGCCCAGCTCCGGCGGCATTGCGCTGGCGCAGCTGCTGGGGATAAAAGAGGATCGCGCCGCCGATTTCAAGGGGGTGCCGCTGAACTCGGCGCGCTATATCCACCTGCTGGCGGAAATCGAAAAACGCGTGTTCGCCGATCGCGCCGACTACCTCGGCGACCCGGATTTCACTCACGTGCCGGAAGCGCAGCTGATCGCCCCCGACTACCTGAAGAAACGCGCCGCCGAGATCAACCCGACGGCGATCTCGCCGACCGAACAGGTGCGGCCGGGGCTGGAAACCCACCAAACCACCCACTTCTCGATCGTCGATGCCGCCGGCAACGCGGTCAGCAACACCTATACGCTCAACTGGGACTTCGGCAGCGGCGTGGTGGTCAAAGGCGCCGGCTTCCTGCTCAACGACGAGATGGACGACTTCAGCGCCAAACCCGGCGTCGCCAATGCCTTCGGCGTGGTGGGCAGCGACGCCAACGCCATCGAGCCGGGCAAACGCATGCTCTCCTCGATGAGCCCGACCATCATCACCCGCGACGGCGAGGTCAGCCTGGTGATCGGCACGCCGGGCGGATCGCGCATCTTCACCTCGATCTTCCAGGTGATCAACAACCTCTACGATTATCATCTGCCGCTGGCGCAGGCAGTGGCCGCCCAGCGTGTGCACCATCAGCTGTTGCCGAAGGACACCCTCTACTATGACAGCTTTGCCCCGCTGACCGGCAAACCGGCGGACGAGCTGAAAGCCATGGGCTACACCCTCGAAGACCAGGGCTGGAACATGGGGGATATACAGGCTATCCGCATCGATGGCCGCACGCCGGAAACCGCGTCCGATCCGCGCGGCCGCGGCGTCGGCCTGGTGGTGAACAAGTAACGCCCCGGCGGCCCGCCTATTCCATGTGTATCTAATGAGCATGGAATAGGTCATCTATCTATGATGCTATACAATAAAAATCTCATCAGAGATATTATGACGATAATTTTGACGACAGTTCATGGAAAAACAACGACGTTTATCCTCAAGAAATGCCTAAAAAACATATAATAATGGCAAAATTCTGGGCACTTCACCTCTTTGCTCTATGTCATGATAACTAAGGACAGATTAATGAAATTATTAATGCCATGCATGGCATGTTTCCAAGAGCTTGGCCATCCTACAAATGAATTAACTACGTTTGAATTTCGCGATGACGGGCGATACGAAACATGTTGTACACGTGGACATAAGTCGGTAACCGTATTGCAACAGCAGAAATTCGAAATCCTTTTTGATATCGGTGCAAACGCAATTTTGGATGGCTATTACCGAGAAGCTGTATCGTCGTTTACGTCAAGCTTGGAGCGCTTTTATGAGTTTTGTATAAAAGTTCTCTGTAAAAAGAGAAACATTGAAAACGATGTTTTCTCAATTGTATGGAAACAGGTTTCTAACCAATCCGAACGGCAACTCGGTGCTTTTCTGTTTCTTTGGGCGAGCGAGTTTGGTGAGTTGCCGCAACTCTTATCCAGTAAGGATACAGGTTTTAGGAATAGCGTTATTCATAAAGGAAAAATCCCCACAAAGGAAGAGGCGCTTGAATATGGCGGGACCGTACTGGCTATCATCCGTCCAAAGATCGCTCAACTTAAATTACAGTGTGAGGAAGAAATAGAAAGAGTCACATTTGAATATATCCAGAGCTGCTCAAAGTTAGTGGAAGGACAAGTGCAAGGAGGAACAATGTGCGCAAATACCATTGTTAGCCTCACAGCAGGCGAAGAAAAACACAATACTCAGACGTTGGAAGATGCTTTGGCTGGAATTTTGGTATGGCGACAAATGGTGGCATCAACTAAAGGCATAACAAAAATGTAAGCGCCGCGCCTACTACCCGGAAGCCAACGTGCTGGTGCCGTTGCATTACATCGATGAGGAGAGCGGTACGCCTTCGTACAAATCGGTGCCAATCCGCGTGAAATTGAGATCCAAAGAGGTGCGCGCGGTTAAGATCGCTTAGTAGGAATGCTTTGGCCCCCACAGGCATCTGATTGGGGGCCATTTTTATCCGACTACGGAGCGGCGTCCTATTTGCCGTTGGCCAATTCACCGTACACCACCTGGCCGCGGAAACCGCGCCGCACCTGCTGGAACAGCTCGCGGAACGCCGGGTAATCCTGCGCCTGGCACAGCGCCTCCTTGCCGCGAATGGCGTTCACCTGCAGCTGATGATTGACGATCACCTGCTGCCCGTCGCGCCGCCACGCCACGCGATAGTCGCCCGCCGCATTGCGGAACTGCCTGTCTTGCGGAATGGCGATGATCGGCACGTTGGCCGGCAGCTGCAGACGGTAGGTTTCGTCGTAGCGCTGCGCGCTGCAGTAGAACGGCGTTTCGTTGCCCGGCGCCGCCGTGGTGGTGTACAGCGTGCGGAACGATTTGCCGCCGGGCGGATTGGGCAGCGTCATGCCACCCACCACGCCGAAATCGACGTAGTCGTCCGCCTTGAAGCGGAAGCGGTAACCGAACTGTTTTTTGAGATCCAGCGGATCGCTGTTCATCGCCACCTCGCCGCTGCCGTCGATGCCGGAGGCGGACATGATCGACGCTTCGGCCTGCGCCCGGTTCTGCCGGTTGATCTGCGAGAAGTAGCCCCGCAGGTCAATCTCTTCCACTTCGCTCAGCCGACGCTCGGTTTGCCCGTGCAGATTACCCGCTTTGTCGAACACAAAATCGACGCTCAGCGCGCTCTTGACCGGCTGCTCGTCGCTGCCCGGCGTGCGCGCCAGCTTGGCGTCGCGCGTCAGCAGCACCGGCGCCCCCAGATCGCCTTCCGGCAGTTGCCCGAAGCGCGCCCACGGATTGGTGGAATCCAGGTACAGTTTGAATTCCGGCACGTAGGTGATGGCGTGATTAAAGCGGCTGAGCAGCGGCACCTTAGGCAGTATCGGGCCTTCGTCCATGCCGATCAGCACCGGCGAGCTTGCAATGCCCTTGGCGGCAAGCAGCGCCTCCAGGATCACCACGTGATCCTTGCAGTCGCCGTAGTGGTTGTCGAGAATGCTCTGCGCCGAATTCGGCTCCAGCCCGCCGTTGCCCAGATACACCGCCACGTAACGAATGTTTTGCGCCACCCAGCGATAGAGGGCCTCCGCCTGCTCGCGCCGATCGCTGATGCCGGCGGTGATGTTGTCCGCCAACGCCTGGATGCCCGGCGTCACCTTCGCCGCCGCGCCGGCCTTCAGTTGGTAGGCCTTGGCCAACTGCGGCCACTCGCGGTAGGTGCTGGCCATGATGGTCGGGCTGAAGGTCCAGCTGTCCGCCGCCCAGTTTTGCGATTTCATCGGCGCGCTGCGTGAATAATGCCAGCGCCAGTGCGCCTGCCCGTCGCGGATCTGCGGCTGGTCTCCGCCCGCCACGCCGCGCGTGAAGATATGCATCGGCAGCTTGGCCGGCGCCTGCAGCGTCACTTCGGCGTCGTCGAACTGGTCGAAAACGCTGAACGTCTCCCACAGGCCGAAATAGTCGGGGAAATACGGGATGTTTTGCGTGCGGCGCAGCTCATACACCACGCGCGATCCCGGCGCCAGGTTGGAGAACACGATGACGCGCACTTTGCGGTCGGCATACAGCGGCGCCGTGGCGCTGGAGTAGCTTTCCTGGGTATAGATGCGATCGGGCGCCACGTCGTGGCGCTGGCCGTCGGCGGTCAGCGTATAGGCGGCGACCACCTCCAGCGTTTCCATTTTTTCGCTGTAGCTCAGGCGGATCTGGCTGAATTTCTCGACCGCCGCCTTGGTCTTCAGCAGTACTTCGTAGCTTTCCGTCTTCACGTTGGTGGCGTTGGCGTTGACGCGGTAATCCGCGCGATAGCGTACGAAGCTGAAATCGTTGTTGGCCGTGTCGTTCTGGCCCTGATCCGCCGCGGCGGGCGGTGCGACGGCCAACACGGTGGCCGGGTGCGTCGCCGTCAAACCGGCGAATAACAGCAGGGAAGGAATAGCGATTTTCATCTTCGGTCCTTGAAGGGCAATAAACAGCGACGCCGGGGCGTCAAAACAGGCGGGCACACTAATATAATTGAGAATCATTTTCAATAAACGAACCGTCAACGCCCGTGTTAGCCCTGTTCGATCAGCATCACGGCGGTGGTCTCCGGCTCCAGCGCTTCGAAAACGTGCTCGCGATCGGCGGAATAGCTGATGTAATCGCCGGCGCTCAGCTCCTGCGGCTGGTCTGCCGGCCCCAGGCGCGCGCGCCCGCTGCTGATAATCACATGTTCGACGGTGCCGGGAGGATGCGGCCGGGAAAGCTTGGCTTCTCCGGGCTGCACCCGCAGCCGGTAAATGTCGCGCTGCGCCCCCGGCGGGCAGGTGGCCAGCAGCGTGGCGGCGTAGTTGCCCTGCTCCGACAGTGCCGGCGTTCCCTCATGGGCGCGGATCACCTGCACCTGCCTGCTCGGCTGTGAAATCAGCCGGCTAACCGGCACATCCAGCGCCATCGCCAGCGCCCATAGCGTTTCCAGGCTGGGATTGCCGCTGCCGGCTTCCAACTGCGACAGCGTGGACTTGGCGATGCCCGCGCGCTTCGCCAGTTCGGTGACGGACAGGTTCACTCGCTCCCGCTCGCGGCGGATCGCCGCCGACAAGAGGCCGATCGGCGTGATGTTCTGCATTAGGCTATCGCTCATTGTTCGCTATACCATCCATTTGTTCGACTTGACGAACACTCGTATTCATGTTCATCATAATGTTCGATTGTTCATTTTAATGATTGCACCGCTTTGCCGCAAGTGCGGGCAGGCAACGAGGGAAACCACATGAAAACGAAAACGCGCGGCGCAGTGCAAATGATCCTCGCCATGACCATCTCCGGCACCGTGGGGTGGCCGGTGCTCGTTTTAGGGCAGCCGCCCGCGACGGTGGTGTTTTGGCGCTGCGCGTTCGGCGCGCTGGCCATGCTGGCGACCTGCGCCGCACTCGGTCAGCTGAAATCAGGCGCGATCAACCGGCGCCAGCTGAGCTTCGCCATTCTGGGGGGAATCGCCCTGGTGCTCAACTGGACGCTGCTGTTTGCCGCCTATGCGCATGCCTCGATCGCGGTCGCCACCGTTACCTACCACGTTCAGCCGTTCATGTTGGTGGCGCTGGGGGCGCTGCTGTTCGGCGAAAAGCTGACGGCTAATCGGCTGGGCTGGCTTCTGCTGGCGTTCGCGGGAATGGTGTTGATCGTCACCGGCCGGCAAAACGGCGGCGGCGGCGATGACTATCTGCTCGGCGTGGCGCTGGCGCTGGGCGCGGCCCTGATGTACGCCATTGCGGCGGCGATCGTCAAACAGCTGGCCGCGCTGCCGCCGCAGCTGATCGTGTTGATTCAGCTGACCGTCGGCGCGCTGGTGATGGCGCCGTTCGCCGGCCTGGCCACGCCGCCTGCGGCCCCGATCGACTGGCTGCTGCTGGCGACCCTCGGCCTGGTGCATACCGGCTTGATGTCCACGCTGCTGTACGGCGCCATTCAGAAGATCCCCACCTCTCTGGTCGGCGCCCTGTCGTTCATCTACCCGGCGGTGGCGATCGTGGTGGACTGGGCGGCGTTCGGCCACCGCCTCAGTCTGTTACAGCTGCTGGGCACGCTGGCGATCCTGGGCGCCGCGGCGGGTATGAACTTCGGCTGGCGGCTCTCGCCGGTCGCCCGGCGGGCTGATACAACCGGTTAATCCCGTCCGGCGGGCAAGCTATGCACAATAAGGCATTCGTCTTGCGCCCGGCGCGGTGTTATTTATTTACACCGTGTAGGGTAGAAGGAGTTGGCCATGTGGCATCACCGCCTGCAACGGCGCATCCGTTTCAGCTACTGGAACGAACTGTGCATCGCAAAAAATAAGGGAAGGCGCAAGCCTTCCCTTTTGTCATTCACCGCCCAGCTCAGAAGCGATCGGTTTTCACCACCTCGTCGAACGGCAGTTTGCCGATGCGCGGATAAGGCTGCCCCGCCGCCTTGCCGATGGCGACCATCAGCGCGATCTGATAGTGCGCCGGTTTGTTGATGATCTCGCTCACGGCGTCGAAATCAAACCCGTCCATCGGGCAAGAGTCGTAGCCCTGCGCCTTGGCCGCCAGCATCAGCGTCTGGGCGAAGATACCGCTGCTGCGCATCACTTCGTCGCGCTGCACCTGCGGCTTACCGCGATAATACTGATCGACGGCCGGGATCATGAACTGCTGTACCGGCTCCGCCGCCTCGGCCCAGACGTTTTTTACCTGTGACTCCCAGCTCGACAGATCGCCGCACAGCACGACCAGCATCGGCGCATCGGTGACCTGTGCCTGCCCCCACGCCGCTTCGCGAATTTTCTCGCGCTGGGCGCGATCTTCGATCAGCAGCGGGCGCCAGTGCTGCAGGTTAAAAGCGCTGGGTGCGCCCTGCAGCGCGATAGTCAGCAACGCTTTTTTCTCTTCGAGCGTCATCACGTGCTGCGCATCAAACTGTTTGGTGGCGCGGCGCTGGCGGATTGCGTCTAACGTATTCATTTTACTGCCCCTGTCCATGTGAAAGATCCTATTGTCGCCAACGCGACGCGGCTGTCCAGCCCCCGACGGCTATTTCTGCGCGGTTTCGGCGCGCAAACGGCTGACCTGCGCGGTCAGATCGGGCCACGGCGCCTGACCGGCGTAGTGCTGCCGCAGATAGTTGAGTAGGATGGCGATCTGCGCGTCATCCAGGTTATGGCGGAAGCCCGGCATATAGCCCAGTTCGGCGTTCGCCGGCCGCTGTATGCCATCCAGCACCACGCGAATGGCGTTGTCCGGCGCCTCGGCGAACAGGTTGGTGTTCAGCGCCAGAGAAGGCCGCACCCCCGCCATCTGCGCGCCCTTTTCCTGCGCATGACAAGCCATGCAGGCGCCGGAAAACAGCCGCGCGCCTTTCGAGCTCAGGGGCTCGACCTGCCGCTCCGCCTTAGCGTTCAACGTGGCCGCCGTCGCGCCCGCCGCCGTTTCAGGATGATAGCTGCGCAGATAGACGGCGATCGCCTGCAGATCCGCCTGCGGCAAGCGGGACAACCCTTCTTCGATCACCGGCGCCATCGGGCCGGCGGCCACGCCGTGGTTGGCCGAGTAGCCGGTACGCATGAAATCGACCAGATCCTGCTGCGTCCAATCGAGCGGCGCGGGCGAGCGGCCGGTCAACGCCGGCGCCGTCCAGCCTTCCGCCACGCCGCCGGCCAGGTGGTCGCTACCGGTTTTCTCGCCGAACAACACGTTGCGCGGCGAGTGGCAGGCGCTGCAGTGCCCCAGCCCTTCGGCCAGATAAGCGCCGCGGTTCCAGGCGGCGCTTTGGGCCGGGTTTTCCTGCATCGCGCCCGGCGTCAGGAACAGCAGGTTCCAGGCGAAGATGCCCTGGCGGATATTGAACGGAAAGTGCAGGTCGGTGGCCGGCGGTCGATAGTTGACCGGCGGTTGCGACATCAGGTAGGCGTACAGCGCCTGCAGATCGTCGTCACTCGTGCGGGTAAAGGCGGTATAGGGAAACGCCGGATAAAGATAGCGGCCCTGGCGATCGACGCCGTGGCGCATGGCGCGTTCAAACGCCGCGTAGCTCCAGCTGCCGATGCCGGTTTCCACGTCCGGCGTGATGTTGGTGGTGTAAATGGTGCCGAAGGGGATCGCCATCGCCAGCCCGCCGGCGTTGCGCTCGCCGCCCGAACGGGTGTGGCACACCGCGCAATCGCCGAGATCGGCCAGCGTTTTGCCGCGCGCGATCTGCGCCTCGCTGAAACTGTGCGTCGCGTCGGCGGAGAGCGGCGCGATTTCCGGTTGCCAGCTGGCGACAACGCCGGCCACCACCACGGCGAGCACCGTAACCCCGCCCCACCCGGCGATCTTTTTCATCTTACTCATCTTTGCTGTCCTTGTTCGTGACGGGGATTAATGGCCGGCCTGGGCGCGCAGCGCGGCAAGCACCCGCGCCGGCGTAAACGGCACCTCGCGCAGCCGCACGCCGAGCGCGTCAAACAGCGCGTTGCCGATCGCCGCCGCGCTCGGCACCGAGGCGGATTCACCGGCGCCCATCGGCACTTCATCCGGGCGATCGATCAGCTGGATATCGATCTGCGGCAGCTCGTCGAAACGCAGGATCGGATAGCCGCCCCAGTCCAATGACGTCACCCCCGTCTTGTTGAAGGTCACGAACTCTTTCAGCACCCGGCTGGCGGACTGGATGACGTTGCCGTGCACCTGATGGCGCACCCCGGCCGGGTTGATCATGCGGCCGCAGTCATGCGCCACGAAGATTTTATCGAGCGTGATCTGCCCGGAGCGGCGGTTGACGCTGAGATCGCACACCCAGGCCGCCCAGGCGGCGCCGAAGCCGGGGAATTTGCTGTGAAAATAGCGCGCATAGGCGAAGCCGCGGCCGCTCACCACTTCGGCGCCGGCGGCGCGCGAGCGATGCGCCGGGCCGTCTTGCCAGTTCGCCTGCCGTTTCAGGGCTTCAATCAAGGCCACCGCGCGCGGATCGTTCAGATAGCGCAAACGAAACGCGATCGGATCCTCGCCGGCGCGCCAGGCCAGCTCGTCGATCCAGGACTCATGGGCGAACACGTTGGGCAGCGCCGAAACGCCGCGCATCCACGAAGCCCGCACGATCGGCGCGGCGTCCTGGCAGATCACCCGCATGTGCGGATACTCGTATTGCGGAATGGCGGTGCGATCGCCCATCTGCTGCACGTCGGCCCGGTTGGCCACTTTGCCGGTCAGCACCAGCGGCAAGGTCACGGCATTGTTGGAGGGATAGCTGGTTTTCAATTCGTAGGCCGCCACCCGGTTTTGCGCGTCGAGGCCACCGCGCACCCGAATCAGCTGGCCGGTGCCCTTCGGCTCCCAGCCGGATTCCTGTTCGCGCATCAGCTGCACGCGCACCGGCCGGCCGGTGGCCCGCGCCAGCAGCGCCGCATCCGCCGAGACGTCGTCGGCGCAGTTGCGGCCATAGCAGCCGGAGGCCTCCATGCGGGTGATGTGCACCTGCCCAGGCGGCAGCTCGAGCAGCCTGGCGATGTCTTTGCGCAGATCGTGCGGGTTTTGCGTGCCGGACCACACCTGCGCCCGCCCGTCTTTGACTTCCGCCACCGCGCAGGAAGGGCCGATCGAGGCGTGCTGATGGTAAGGCCAGACATAGTCGGCCTGCACTTCGGTATGCAGCAATGCCAGCGCGGCGTCAGTGCCCGCGTCGTCGCGCAGCACACGGTCGGTTTTCGGATTGGCCTCCAGCGCGGCGGGCAGCGCTTCCGGCGACAGATCCGGCAACCCGGCCCAGGGTTTCCATTCGGTTTTCAGTTGGCGCATGGCGGCGATCGCCTGCTCCTCGCGCTCGGCCACGATGCCGATGAAATCGTTGATCACCACCAGTTTCACGATGCCCGGCAGGTGCGCGATCGAGCTTTCATCCACCGACAGCAGGCCGCCGCCCAACGGCGCGCTGCTGTCGGCGCCTATGTATGGCGGGCGCACCACGCGGCCATGCAGCATGCCGGGCAAGCGCAGGTCGTGGACGTAGGTCAGCCCACCGCTGACCTTGGCCGGAATATCGACCCGGGGCACGGCGCGACCCACATAGTGGTTCTGCCGTTCGCTGTTCAGCTGCACGTTTTTATCCAGCATCACGTGCAGATTTTGCCCGCTCGCCAGCTGCGCATAGCTCAGCGATCGCCCTGGGTTCCTGGTCACAAATACCTGCCCCGCCGCCGCCGTCAGCTGTTCGGCCGGCAGTTCGAAGGCTTTGGCCGCCAGCGCCGTCAGCATCTGTCGCACCTGCGCCGCCGCCTGCCGCAGCGGCACTGAGGTCACCTGAAGGGTGGCGCTGGCGATGGTCGGCCCCTGATCCGGCGTGCGTTGCGTATCGCCAAGGATCATCGTGACGTGATCAAACGGCACGCAAATTTCATCGGCGACGATCTGCGCCAGCGCGGTGCGAATGCCGGTGCCCAGATCGACGTGGCCGTTGAACGCCGTCACCCGGCCGTCGGCGCTGAGGCTGATAAAGCTGTCCACCCGATCCAGCGGCAGATCGGCGGGCGATGCAACCGACTCGGCGGCGAAGGCGCTCAATGGCGCAGGCAGCAGGCTGCTGACCATCACCACACCGCCGGCCTGCAGCAGCTGGCGGCGGGTCAGTTCGAGGCGGCTCATGCTTGCCTCCGCGCGGCCAGCAGATCGCGGGCGCGCTCGGCGGCGTGCAAGATCTCGATATGCGTGCCGCAGCGGCACAGGTTGTAGGCCAATTCTTTCTTGATGGTTTGTTCGTCGGCCTGCGGCTCCCGTTCGAACAGCGCGACCAGCGTCATGATCATGCCGTTGGCGCAGTAACCGCACTGCGCCGCCTGCTCATCAATAAACCCTTGCTGTACCGGATGCGGCGCTTCCGCGGTGCCCAGGCCTTCCAGCGTGGTGACGGATTTGTTTCCTACGGCGGACAGCGGCATTGAGCAGGAGCGTGCGGCGACGCCGTCGATCAGCACCGTGCAGGCGCCACACTCCCCCAGGCCGCAGCCGTATTTGGGGCCGTTCAATTGCAGATCGTTGCGTAAAACATACAGCAGCGGGGTTTCGGGCGAGATATCGCCGAGTGGAACCACCCGGCCATTAACATTGATTTCCATGGTGAAACTATCCCTTAAACAAACGGATTTAATCCGTAACATCACTGCGACGAATAATTGCGAAGCGTGCTAATAATTATCATCAAAAGACTTGATAATGTTAAGGGAATGTAGCCGTCATGGCTTTAACGAAAAGTGGGTATTTTCTATAAATTTCCTATAGATAAGCCCGGTTTTATGATTGCGCGCCGCGATTATTGGCGTTCGCCAACGCGGCCTCGGCGCCATAACTTTGCCGATCTTTCACTTTAGAAAGCAGAAACCGGCATTTTGCCGCCGGGATCCGCTGACTTATGCTAACCCGGTGTGATGAAACGCGTTTTCATGGCATGTCTTCCGGAACGTTTTGCTTTATTTGTTCGTCGTGAACCCTGGGCCGCGCCTGACTGATGCGGCTTTTCTTTTTGCCCGGCAGTGCCAGCGGCGGTGAATTTTGCTATGTTAAGCCGCAGATAAGCTTCCCGTTTTCAGCCGCCGGATCGACTCATGTTTACCCATAAAGCAATCGCCGAGCTCAACGCCCTGGAGCTGATGGTTTATAACTACGTCAGCAAACACAAGAATCAAGTGATGTACATGACCATCCGCGAGCTGGCCGAGGCCGCCGGCGTGTCCACCACTACCGTGCTGCGGTTTTGCAAGAAAATGGGCTGTGACGGCTATTCGGAATTTCGCATTCGTTTCAAGCTGTATCTCGAACAGAGCGATGCGCCGCCGGTCGATTCCGGCATCGGCGAAATCCTCAGCTTTTTTAAAAGCGTCAGCAACGATGAGTTTAATCAGCTGATCGATCAGGCGGTGCAGCATATCGCCGCCGCCGAGCGAATTATTTTCGTCGGCATCAGCACCTCAGGCGCATTGGGGAAATATGGCGCGCGCTTTTTTTCCAACGTTGGGAAATTCAGCACTCACATCGACGATCCTTATTATCCCGTCAACAGCGACATGTATAAAAACGCGGTGGCGATCGTGCTGTCGGTTACCGGCGAAACCGAAGAGATCCTGCGGCTGGCCAGCCAGTTCAGCCTGCACCACTGCAAGATCATCAGCATTACCAACAACGAAACCTCTTCGCTGGCGCGGCTGGCGGACTTCAACCTCTCCTACCACGTTCCGCAGCATTTGATCGGCGGGCATCACAATATCACCACGCAGATCCCCGTGCTTTACATTATTGAAACCATCGGCAAACGGCTTGGGCATATTAATTCGGCCAAATAAAACAGGCTGTTTTTTTATTGTGACAAATCACTTTCCACGGTGATTTGTTATATCGTGACATTTCTTTCGCTCTTGCTACTCTATTCTCAACGCAGCGTTATTACCCTTCATTAAATAAACCGATGAGACATTGACGATGAAACAGTTGCCGAAGGATTTTCTGTGGGGGGGCGCGGTCGCCGCGCACCAGGTTGAAGGCGGTTGGGATCGGGGCGGTAAAGGGCCCAGCATCGCCGACGTGCTGTCCGGCGGCTCGCACGGCGTGGATCGCGTGATGACCGACGGCGTGCTCGACGGCTATCGCTACCCCAACCACGAAGCGGTGGATTTCTACGGCCGCTATAAGCAGGACGTGGCGCTGTTCGCCGAGATGGGCTTCAAATGCTTCCGCACCTCGATCGCCTGGACGCGCATCTTCCCGAACGGCGACGAAGCGGCGCCGAACGAAGCCGGCCTGCAGTTTTACGACGACCTGTTCGACGAACTGCTGAAATACGGCATCCAGCCGGTGATCACCCTGTCGCACTTCGAAATGCCTTACCATCTGGTGAAGGCCTACGGCGGCTGGAAAAATCGCCGGGTGGTGGAGTTCTTCGTGCGCTTCAGCGAGGTGGTGATGCGCCGCTACCGCGAAAAAGTGAAGTACTGGATGACCTTCAACGAGATCAACAACCAGAGCAACTACCGTTATCCGCTGTTCGGCTACTGCTGCTCCGGCGTGGACTACACCCGGGAAGACAACCCGGAACAGGCGCTGTATCAGGTGCTGCACCACCAGTTCGTCGCCAGCGCGCAGGTGGTCAAACTCGGCCATCAGATCAACCCGGAATTCAAGATCGGCTGCATGCTGGCCTGCGTGCCGTTCTACCCGTACTCCTGCAAGCCGGACGACGTGATGTACGCCGTCGAGGCGATGCACCAACGCTATCTGTATACCGACGTGCAGATGCGCGGTTACTACCCAAGCTACCTGCTGCGCGATTGGGAACGCAAAGGGCTGAAGATAGAGATGCAGCCGCAGGACGCGCAGATCCTGCGCGAGGGCTGCACCGACTACATCGGCTTCAGCTATTACATGAGCAACGCCCTGCAGGCTAACGCGGTGGACGGCAGCGACGGCATGTTCGGCTTCCCGGGCAACGTGCCGAACCCGCACGTCAAGGCCTCCGACTGGGGCTGGCAGATCGATCCGGTCGGGCTGCGCTATTCGCTGAACGTGCTGTATGAACGCTACCAGAAGCCGCTGTTTATCGTGGAGAACGGCTTCGGCGCCTTCGACAAGGTGGAAGCGGACGGTCAGATCAACGATGACTACCGCATCGACTATCTGCGCGCCCATATCGAAGAGATGAAAAAAGCGGTGATTGAAGACGGCGTAGACCTGATCGGCTACACGCCGTGGGGCTGCATCGACTGCGTGTCGTTCACCACCGGCGAGTACAGCAAACGCTACGGCTTCATCTACGTCGACAAACACGACGACGGCACCGGCACGCTCGAGCGCTCGCGCAAGAAGAGCTTCGACTGGTACCGCCGGGTGATCGCCAGCAACGGCGAACAGCTGTAACCGCACGCAGGCAATCAGGTGGCCCTGCTCGCCGCACGCCGCCCATGCCTCACGGCATGGGCATTTTCGCTTATAGTGCCGGGAATGGCGCCCCGACATAATTCTCCGCCAGCATCGTCATGGCGCTGCGCGATTTCACCGTGTACTGCAATTCTGACAGTTGCAGCCGATGCTCGAAAGGCGTGTCGTCCCGACGGGTATGCAGCATGTGGGTCATCCACCAGGAAAAATGCTCTGCGCGCCAGACCCGCTGCAAAGCGGTGTCGCTGTACTCGTCCAGCCGTTGCCAGTCGCCTCGCCGGTAAAATGTTTCCAGCGCCTGGGACAACAGGCAGACATCGGCCATCGCCAGATTCAGCCCTTTGGCGCCGGTCGGCGGCACGATATGCGCCGCGTCGCCCGCCAGCAGCAGGCGTCTGTAGCGCATCGGTTCTGTAACGAAGCTGCGCATGCCGACCACGTTTTTCTGGAAGATACGGCCCTTTTTCAGCGCCCAGCCTTCATGGTTTTCCAGCCGCTGTTCCAGTTCGTGCCAGATGCGATCGTCCGACCATTGATCGACCTGTTCCGCCGGATCACACTGAAAATACATGCGCTGTACACCGGCCGAACGGGTGCTGATCAGCGCAAAGCCGCGCGGATGGCAGGCGTAGATCAGCTCATCGCTGGACGGCGGCGCTTCGACCAGAATGCCGAACCAGCCGAACGGATAGATGCGGGTGTAATCCTGCCGCAGCCCGCCGGGCATCGCCGCGCGGCTGATGCCGTGGAATCCGTCGCATCCGATGACGAAGTCGCAGCGGAGCCGGCGCGGCTGGTCTGCGTGACGGTAGTGAACCTCGGGCTGCGCGCTGTCCAGCGCCTTCAATTCAACCTGCTCCACCTCGAAAAACAGTTGCCCCTGCGCCGCCACACGCGCGGCGATCAGGTCTTTCAAGACTTCGTGCTGGGCATAAACGGTGACGGCGCGGTCGGTCAATCCTGCCAGATCGATGCGGTGCTGACGGCCACCGAATGCCAACCGGATGCCCTGATGCCGCGCCCCTTCCCGCCGCATCCGCTCTCCCAATCCGACCTGGTTGAGCAGATCGACCGTCCCTTGTTCGAGCACCCCGGCGCGAATGGTCGATTCCACCGCCGCCCGGCTGCGCGTTTCCAACACCACCGATTCCACGCCATGCAGATGCAGCAGATGAGACAACATCAAGCCGGCCGGTCCGGCGCCGATTATCGCAACCTGTGTGCGCATAGTATTATTCCCTCACAGCATTTTTATTGAGCGGCGCCGGCAGCGCCGGGTAGCCGGAAAGGTGCTTGGCGATCAACGCCAGCGCCGCGATCAGCGCCGGGATGGCCAGCAGTGTGAATATGGTGCTGAACGACAGCTGCATCTGCATCAGCGCACCACCGCTCATCGCCCCCAGAATGCCGCCAAAACGCCCGAGACCGAGCATCCATGCCACGCCGGTCGCCCGGCTCTGGGTGGGATAAAATCCGGCTGCCAGGGCCGGCATGGATGACTGCGCGCCGTTCATGCAGGTGCCGGCGATGAACACCGTGATCGCCATCAGCGGCGGGTAGCTATAGACAAAGCCGATGATGCCGACGAACAGGCCGGTGAGCAAATAGCCGACGGCCACCACCTTGTGCGGGTTCATGCGATCCATCAACCAACCGATAATCAATACGCCAAGCCCCCCGCCGAGCGGAAACAGCGCGGTGATCAGCGACGCCTGCGTGACGGAAGCGCCGGTTTCACGGATCAACAGGGGCAGCCAACTGGTCAGCAGATAGAAAATCATCAACCCCATAAAGTAAGTCAGGCACAGCATCAAGGTGCCCAGCAGATAGCGACGGGAAAAAATCATCCCCAGCGGCGAGGCCGCCTTTATCTGCCCCTCTTCCTGCAACATGAAATGCGGCGTCTTTGGGAGTGGCGCAATGCGCTTCAACACTTTGGCGATGCGTTCTGCGGCATAGCCGCGCGCAACCATAAAGCGCGCGGATTCGGGCAAGGCGGCGATCAAGACCAGCGCCAGCAGCAGCGGCATAACGCCACCCAGCACCATCACGCTCTGCCAGCCGAAATGCGGGATCAGCCAGGCGGAAGAAAAGCCGCCCAGCGATGAGCCGAGAGGAAAACCGCAAAACATCAGATTCACCATCAGAGCCCGGCAGCGCTGAGGCGCATATTCCGACATCAGCGTGGCGGCATTGGGCATGGCCGCCCCCAATCCCAGCCCCGTCAGGAAACGCAACAACGTCAGCGTCGACAGCGAGCCGGCGAAGGCGGTCAGCAAACTGAAGCCGCCGAACAGCAGCAGCGAGATCACCAGCACTTTCTTGCGCCCGATGCGATCCGCCAACGGCCCGGCGGCCAACGCGCCCACCGCCAGGCCGACCAAAGCAGCGCTCATCACCGGCCCCAGAGAGGTTTTTTCTATTCCCCATTCCTGCACCAGCGACGTGGCAATGAAACCGATAATGGCGGTATCGAAGCCGTCCAGCGCTACCGTCAAGAAACACAAAACCAGTATCAACCACTGGTAGCGAGAAAATGGCTGGTCATCGATAAACCCTCGGATTTCTACGTTGTTATCGTGTGGCATGGCTTGCTCCTCAGGGGGTGCGGCAACCCTCACCGCACAGAACAACCGGTTGCGTACCGGCAAGAGGGTTAATTTGTGCGATTATCGGAACATAGTTCGTTAATCGACAATTAAATCAAACCACCCCACGGCGAATGCTTCAATATTGTTAAAACAATAAGCGTGCGATAAACGAACATCAGAGGACGTTAAATAAAATAATTTTATTTACTATTAATGGGATGGGGTTATTTTTTCCGTTACCACAGAATGAGGGTTTGTGATTCAATTAACATTTCAGAAACATTGCCGCTACCAGACGCTTTTCGAACGGCGCTCGCCCCCTAAAAAGGGAGCGAGCGCAAGAAACGCCCTTATTGACTCAGAGACGCCTGCCCGGCGGCGAGGTACTTCGCCATTTCCGCCGGCGGCACCATGCCGCCACCGGTCGCCCACACCAGGTGCGTCGCCTGCGCCAGGCTCTCTGTGCTCACGCCTTGCTCGCTGAGCTGCCGCGCCTGGGCCGCAACGCGCCACGGCCCGGCCATGCCGGCCAGCGCGGACGGCTCCAGCTGAAGATGTTCGTGCTTGTCCAACAGCCCGAGCAGCGCAAACATCTCTTCGTCGCTCAGGGTGTAAAATGCGCTCAACAGGCGCTCCATCGCCCGCCCGACAAAGCCGGAGGCGCGTCCCACCGCCAGCCCGTCCGCTGCGGTGCGGTTATCGATGCCAAGATCCTGCACCGCAATGCCGTCGTGCAGCCCGCTGTAAACGCCGAGCAACATGCAGGGCGAATGGGTCGGCTCGGCGAAAACGCAGTGAACATGGTCGCCGAAGGCCAGCTTGAGGCCAAACGCCACGCCGCCCGGCCCACCGCCGACGCCGCACGGCAGATACACGAACAGCGGATGCTGTGCGTCCACCACGATGCCCTGTTGGTCAAACTGCCGCTTCAGGCGGCCGCCGGCCACCGCGTAGCCGAGAAACAGGGTTTGCGAGTTTTCATCATCGATAAAGAAACAGCGCGGATCGCTCGCCGCCTGCTTGCGCCCCTGCTCGACCGCCACACCGTAATCTTCGGCGTACTCCACCACCGTGACGCCGTTGTCGCGCAGCTTTTGCTTCTTCCACGCCCGCGCATCCGCCGACATGTGGACGCTGACGTCAAACCCCAGTCGGGCGCTGATGATGCCGATAGAGAGCCCCAGGTTGCCGGTCGAACCGACGGCGATGCGGTACTGGCGGAAGAACTGGCGAAACTCGTCGGAAAACAGCCGGGCGTAGTCGTCGCCGATCTGCAGCAGCCCCGCCTCCAGCGCCAGCGTCTCCGCATGCGTCAGCACCTCGTAAATGCCGCCGCGCGCCTTGATTGAGCCGGAGATCGGCAGATGGCTGTCCTTTTTCAGCAGCAGCTTCCCGCCAAGCCGCAGCCCATAGCGCAGGTCCAACGCCTGCTGCATGGCGGGGATCGCCACCAGCTCGGATTCGATGATCCCCTTTGTCGGCCGGGTTTCCGGGAAGGCCACGGCGAGATAAGGCGCAAAGCGCGCCAGGCGCTGCTCCGCGGCGGCGACGTCGGCGGCGGTCAGGCCGACATGGGGCAAGCCTGCGGCCAGCGTTGTCGCGCGCGGATTGAACCAGGTGATAGGCTCGAGGGCGACCATTCGTTGCAACAGCGGGTGCTGCGCAACCCACGGTTGAATCTGTGATTTTTGCATAAGTGTCCCTGACTGATTTGGCGTTGCCGTCACCATGCCGCGAACGCCGGCGGCTGACAAATGATAAATACTGAGCTTGAGATGCAACAGATTGATGCAAGCGCGGCGCTACCCGGCCGCGACGCCAAACCAGATCAGAATACCCGCCACGCCCGGCAAAATCGGCGCACCGCCGGTTTTCGCGGCGATGCCGCCGGGAATGCCGAGGGAAACCAGCGCCGATGCGTTAAGTGCTGCGCTCTCGATGCATCTTTTATCCGCTAACCCCGCGCCGCTGCTTCCAGGCCGGCGATATCGATTTTGCCCATCAGCAGCATCGCTTCCGTGACCCGCCGCACGCGGGCGGCGTCAGGATCGTTCATCAGTTCGGTCAGGCGCCGCGGCACGATCTGCCAGCACAACCCCCAGCGATCGCGCAGCCAGCCGCACTGCTCCGCCTCGCCGCCCACGCACAACGCGTCCCACAGCCGGTCGACCTCCGCCTGATCGTCGCATTCCACCATCACGGAGAAGCTGTGGTTGAACGGATCCAACGGCCCGGCTTCGATCGCCGCATAGCGCTGGTCGCCCAGGGTGAAGGAAGCCAGCTTCACGCTGCCGGCCGGGCCGCTCGGCGTATCCGCCGGCAGATCGGAAAACCAGTTCACGGACGAACCGGAGATCAGCGCGACATAGCAATTCAGCGCCGCCTCCATGTCTTTTTCAAACCACAGATGTTGCGTAATTCTGGCCATCTGCGCCTCCTTCAGGTATCGAGGATCGGCGCGAACCCGCCAAAGATCATGCGCTTGCCGTCAAACGGCATCTCGCCCAGCGCCTTCATGCGCGGATCGTTCATCATTTTCTCGTTGGCGGCGTCGCGCACCGCCTTGGAGGGGTACTCTATCCAGCTGAACACCACCACTTCGCCTTCCTGCGCCTTCACCGCGCCGCGAAAGTCGGTAAGTTTGCCGTCGGGCACATCATCGCCCCAGCACTCCACGACGCGCGTGGCGCCAAACTCTTTAAACAGCGGCGCCGCTGCGGCCGCCAACCGGTGATATGCCTCCTTATTGGCGGCCGGCACCGCCACCACAAACCCATCTACGTATTTCATTCTGATATCCTCTTGTCTGATTAAGGACAGTCGGTTCAGCGCGGGCAAAGTAGTCCGCGCCCCCTACCAGTTTAGACGGCGGGCGTGCGGCACGGATCGGAAGTTCAGCGGTCAGGATCGTTCGGCGGGCAAGATTCCGGCGTGGCGACCCGGTTACGGCCGGCGTTTTTCGCTTTGTATACCGCCAGATCCGCCAGTTTGAGCAGGTCGGCCAGGCTGTGGCCGGAACCGCCCGGGCAGGTTACCATGCCGATGCTGACGGTGATCTGCAGCGGATGGCCGGCCGGCATGGTGATCGATTCCGCCTCAATGCGTTGCCGCAGCCGTTCGGCCAGCTGCACCCCCTGCTGCGGCTGGCCGAGCGTCGAGACGATGGCGAACTCTTCCCCGCCCATGCGGCCGAACAGATCATCGACGCTCAGATCGGCGGCAATCGCACGGGTAAACGCCATCAGCGCCTGATCGCCACCGGCGTGGCCGAAACGATCATTGATCGATTTGAAGTAATCGATGTCGAGCATCATGACGCACACCAGCTCGCCTTTCTGGTCTATCACTCGCTCGCCGCGCTGCATAAACGCATTGCGCGTCAGCACGTGGGTCAACGCATCGTGACTCGCCACGTGCTCCAGCGTGCGCAACAGCGCGTTGCGCGCATAGTTCATGCTGGCGACGGCAATCGGCCCCAGCGCCAGCAGCGCGATGCCCAAACGCATCGATACCGTGTTCTGCAGCACCTTCATGTCGAGCGTGGTGCTCAGCAACCCGAAATCGATCGCCAGATGGCACCACAGCACATAAACCAGCACCGCGATCATGGTGCTGAACAGCGAAAAGGACATCGCCAGCCACAGCAGCACCGGCATGGGAAAGATCACCGCGCCGGGGCCGCCGATCAGCACGCTGCAGACCGCCGCCAGCGCCAGCAGCGCCAACACCGCCATTTTCCGCCCCGCCTGCGGCCATTGGCTGCGCTGCGTCAACATGGCGCAGGCCACGCGCAGGCGATAGCGCCAATCAGCGGGAAACACCAGAATAAACGGCATCAGCGTGACGTAGTTGGTGAATTCGGACGAGAACCACAGCGCCAGCGAGGTTAAATAGGGCCTGCCGAACAGCCACTGCGAGACTCCCGCGCCCACCACACCGGTCGCGGCGGCGGCGGCCAGGCAAATACCGAACAGGTACATGCTGGAGGCGCCGCGCTGCAGCATGCGCGCCGGCGGCGACAGCCGCATGAACAGCAGATACCCCACCACCACGCCGGTCAGATTGGCGGCGTTCAGCAGCAACGCCTTTTGCAGCGAGCTGCCGGTCAGCAGATCCGCCGCCAGATACCCCAGCACCGCCATGCCCCAGCCGGCGCGCGTAGCCCACTGCGGGCAGCGCACCAGAACCGCCAGCAGTACGGCGTTGACCGGCCAGAATACCGCCAAAAATCCGACGGGACGGCTGACGATGCCCAGCAGGCAAGCCGCGAACACCAACAAAAAGACGGTGAGTGCGGGCCAGATTTTCCGGGTATCGGACAACGAGGTGGTTTGCATCTTGGATCCAGAGACTTCTGCTGTGTAAGGTGACAATCTGTTCGTGTCACAACCGTCGACGATGAGGAGAAGATAAGCGGCCGACCAACCTATTATTGCCAGTTTTAGCGGCCCGAGCACCTGTTTATTCATCAAGGGAAAATATATTTGTGTATCAATGTATTGACGGCAGTTGCTCGTCTGGCGCAAAAACTGCTGAAGCAGCCACGCCCCAGCCGGCCTGACACCGGCAAAAACCGCCGTCTTGTTCCTAAAGATTGGGCGATGTGCGGAGACATTTATAGTTGGAAATATTTATCGATACCAAGAATAGTTCTTCTTAACACTCATTGAAGTCTACACCAGCGAGAAATCCATCAGCGCACGGTTGAACAACGCCGGCCGCAGCAGCGACGCGAAGTGACTGGCGCACGGCAGCGCCGCCAGACGCGCGCCGTCATAGTTGACACAGCCCTGCCTGGAAGCGGGTCAACTCGTCGTCAGTTCGCATCTTTTTCTCCTCATTCGCCGACGTTGTGCGCCAACAAGGCATCGAAGGATGTATAGATCGCACCGGCGAGCGGTGCCGTTCGCTTTCCCGACATATACTTAAGGGAGGAATCGCAATGGAGGACGGTGAGATGAAGAAGATTACTCTCGTGTTTTTGATGCTGATGCTGAGCGGGTGCATCGGCGGCGGTAGCGGCCCGTCGAATGCGCCTTCGGCCTCGCCGAATGAGCCTTATACCTGCACCAAATCCAGCGCCAACAGCGACTGTTCGCAATCGGTGGAGCCGTCGATGTACTAGCCGCATTCGGCGGGCCGTCGCTTAACGGCCCGCCGCCTCAGGGCTGAATTAGGAGGAGTGTTCCTCTTCGTTGGCCTGATATCGCGTCGCCTGCTGCTTCATAAACACCACTTCCTGCGGGCTGGACAGGCTGACACGCTGCGCGCGCAGCAGCTTGAGGATGTTGAACAGCAGTTCGCTCTTGGTCGCGCCGACCATGCGCGGGCTCGGCACATAGCCGGTCACGCTCAGGATAATGCCGTCCGGCCCCAGCTGGCTGAAGCGCACGTAAGGCGCCGGCGTTTCCAGGATGTTTTCGTATTCGTGGTAAGCGTTAAGCAGAATATTGCGCACCTGCTCCGGATCAATGTCGGTCGGGAACGTCAGCGCGATGGTCACCACCCCTTGCGCGTTGCCCATGGTGGCGTTGCGCACGTTCTGCGAGATCAGCTGCGAGTTCGGTACGATCATGGTGGAGCGGTCACTGAGCTGGATTTCGGTGGCGCGCACGTTGATGCGCCGCACGTCGCCTTCCACGCCGCCGATGCCGATCATATCCCCCACCTTCACCGGGCGCTCGGTCAGCAGGATCAGGCCGGAAATAAAGTTCTTCACGATCTCCTGCAAACCGAAACCGATGCCGACCGACAGGGCGCTGACGATCCACGCCAGGTTGCTCCACTGGATGCCCAGCGCCGCCAGGGTGATCAGTATCACCAGCACATAGCCGATATTGCTGAACAGCGTCACCAGCGAGGCGCGGATACCGACGTCCGAGATGGTTTTCGGCAGCAGTTCAGATCCCAGCCAGCGCCGCACCGCGCGCAGAATATAGATACCGATCGCCAGGCAGATCACGGCGTTGAGCAGGTTGCCGGGCACGATGTTGAAACGCTGCAAGCCTTCACCGGTCAGGATGGAGACGATTTTCTCCATCAGCGAGCCCGGCGTGGTGCTGCCGAACGAGCCGTTGAACAGCGAGACAATCATCAACAGCAACAGCGAACATTTGGCCAGCGCGGTGGTGATGATCGCCATCTGCTCCAAATGGCGATCCTTGAAGCTGAGCGTTTTTTTCAGCATCTTGCCGCTGACGGTCTGCGGCGAAAACAGCGCGGCGCACAAATCGGTGGCGAACAGCACCATAAAATAGAACGCCATCAGCACCAGCACCACCCAGATCAGTTGGTAGGTCAGGAAGCGGGCGAAGGCGATGTAGCCGATAAGCAGGGAAAACAGGATCACCACCGAACAGACCAGGGTGACGAGGTGCACCAGCCCGCTGACCAGCGTGCGTTTTTCCAGGTGCGCGCCCTGCTGTTCCAGCCGGCGCCGAATGCGCTGGCCGCGAAGTGGCGCCGCCAGCAGCACCATGCCGATCAGACCCGCCACCAGGCCGTTGCCGAAGATGGTGGTGGCCAATGAGGCGCTGACGACGTTGTTGATCAGCTCCACGGTGCCGAACGCCAACGCCAGGCCGGCCAGCAGCGGCGAGAAGTAACGCAGCCCGGCGGCCACCTCGTTATCCATGGAAGCCAAGCGCCACGATGGGCGATTCAGCGACAGCGCCGCACGCCCCAGCCCGGCGATCAGCGCGCAGAAAATCCCCAGACGGTTAAAGCCTTCGGCGAAGTCCTCCAGCATCACCGGCAGCGGCTGCACGCGAACAAAGACGTAATACAACAGGTTCAGCGCGATAGAGGTGGTGATCACCGTCACCACCACGGTGACGAGCGCCATAAAGCTGCGGCGCAGACGCCCGTCCGGCAGGAAACGGATGCTGACCCAGGCAAGGAAACGCTCGGAGAAATAGCGCCCCCAGGACCAGACAATCACCGCCAGCGCCAACAACGCCAGCGTGCCGTAACGCCACTCGTCCTGCCAACTGGCATCCCAGGCCGCTTTCATCTCAGCGTTGAACTGATCCAGCCGCTGCACGTCATTTTCGGACGGCTGCAGCACCGGCGCCCAGAATTTGATGCCCAGAATGCTGCCGGTATTCAGCGCCAGCTGGGTTTTAAACGCCACCCGGCGCAGATCGCCGATCTGTTGCCCCAGCTCGAAGGCGCTGGTCTTGATGGCCTGAGCGCGTTTTACCGCATCATCCAGCTGTTTCTTGCTGTTGTTCAGCGCGTTGCGCTGCTGGGCCACCGCCGGGGTTTCAGGCAGCGCGCCAGCCGCCGGGGCCGGCCCCAGGACGTCCAGCTGCGCTTTCAGTTTGTCCTGCTCGGGCTGCAGATCGGTGGCGAGCTTTTCCATGCTGGCGACCAGATCGTCGGTCGCCAGCCGCAGTTTGCTGAGCTGGTTATCGGTGGTCGCTTTGGAAACCAGCTGCTTCATGCTGTCCAACTGCTTTTGCGCGGCTTTCAGCTGCGTAGCGGGATCGGGCGCGCTTTCGGCGGCGGGATCATCCTGGGCGGCGGCGACGGCGCCGAACGGCGTCAGTTGCAAACCAAACAGCAATAACAACAACAGCAGGAACGGGCGAGGCTTTAACATAAATTCAGTGCTCAGCATCATTATCTGATAGACAGACGAACAGGCGGCGGATGAACCGTCGCTTAACCATAAACGCTAATTATAATAGCTGCTTAATGTCGGCCGAAATACAGTAATTATTCCCATTGTGTGCCACGCGCGCGCGCCCTCCTTAGCCTGCTGATTATTCAGGCGCTTTTACACTGGCGATACGGCACAAGGCGCTCTATACTCCAGCCACCGATTAACCTGCAACCAATAAAAGGAGACTTACTATGCTGACGTGTGAATTGTTTTTTCACTCACACTTCTTTGGTAATCGTCGCCGCTCAAGCATTACCGGTATCGTGCTGCGATAACCCAGCTTGAGCGAAGCTTACTAAAATCCAGGATCTTCCCTCCGGCTTACCGGGTTGTCGTCAGCGATGTTTGACGATAGGCATTGCCATGCCTGTAACTCTTGAGTAAGCAATGAGCACACTACTGTCTGCACAATCTGTCGGTTACGACAACGCGTTCGGCGTCCTGCTGAGCGAGATTTCCTTCACCCTGAAAAAAGGCGATCGCATCGGTTTGATCGGCGACAACGGCTGCGGCAAAAGCACCCTGCTGCAACTGCTCAGCGGCGCCCTGCCCATCCACAGCGGAACGGTGACATTGTCACAACAATGCCTGATGGCGCGCATCGAACAACACCTGCCACCCGAGCTGCACGCCTGCACTCTGCTGGATGCGGTGCTGGCGCGGCTTCCGGCGAGCCAACACCTCAGCGAACGCTGGCGCTGTGAAGCGCTGCTCGCCGAGCTGGGGTTTGAACCGGCGAGCTGGACGTTGACCGCCGGCACCCTCAGCGGCGGCCAGCACACCCGCCTGCTGCTGGCGCGCGCGCTGATCCGTCAGCCCGATCTGCTGCTGCTCGACGAGCCCAGCAACCACCTGGATCTGCCCACGCTGCTGTGGCTGGAGCAGTTCTTGCGCAGCTGGAACGGCAGCTTCGTGCTGGTGTCGCACGATCGCTATCTGCTCGATCAGGTGACCAACTGTACCTGGATCCTGCGCGACAAAACGCTGCAGTTTTTCCGCTTGCCCTGCTCCGCCGCGCGTCAGGCGCTGGCAGAACAGGACGCTGCGGACGAGCACCGCCGTCGGGCCGAGCAAAAAGAGATAGACCGGGTGGAAAAAAGCGCCAAACGTCTGGCGACCTGGGGCAAGGTCTATGACAACGAAGATCTGGCGCGCAAAGCCAAGCAAATGGAAAAGCGCGTCGATCGGTTGAAGGAAGAACAGACCACCCTGACCGCCGGCAGCCCGTGGCGGCTGCGACTGCAGGGAGAGGCGCTGGACGCCGATCGCCTGCTGGCGCTGCCACAATGGGCCGTGCGCCCGGCGCCGGAGGCGCCGGTGCTGTTCAGCCTGGCACATCTGCGGGTGAAAAGCGGCGATCGCATCGCCATCGTCGGGCGCAACGGCTGCGGTAAATCGTCGCTGCTGCGCTTGCTGTGGCAGGCGTATCAGCAGCCCACGGAACGCCCGGCGATCTTCCACCCGCGCGTGCGCATTGGCTATTACGATCAGAGCCTGCAACAGCTGCGCGATGAAGACACGTTGAGCGAAGCGCTGGCGCAGTTTGCGCCGCTGACCGAGGAACAGCGGAAAATGGCGCTGATCGGCGCCGGCTTCCCTTACCTGCGCCATCATCAGCAGATCCGTTCGCTGAGCGGCGGCGAGCGTTCGCGGCTGCTGTTCGTCGGCCTGACGCTGGCCAACCATTCGCTGCTGCTGCTGGACGAGCCCACCAACCACCTGGATATGGCGGGCAAAGAAGAGTTGGCGGAAACGCTGCGCCAGTTCGCCGGCGCCGTCATGTTGGTCACCCATGACCGGATGCTGATCGAACAGAGCTGCAACCGCTTTTGGCTGATCGACCAGCAAAAACTGGAGGAGTGGCACGATCTGGCGCCGGTGTATCAGCGCCTGGCGGGCGAAACGCCGGCGCTGCCGACGGCGGGCAAGGCCAACGCAGACGGCCCGACGCCGCACGAGCGACTGGAAGACGAAGAAGCGCTGTTGGCCGCGCTGTTGGCCCTAGAAAGCAAACTGGAGGACGACCTGGCGCGCAAGCCCAAGCACCAGAAACCGGCGCTTCAGGCGCGCTGGCGCCGCGAGATTGCCGACATCACCGCCCGGTTGAATCTGGGCTAACCCCACAGGCCGCCGAACGGCGGCCTGTTTTTGACGTGCAGCTGCGCTTTTCATCCCCGCCGCGCTGTTCGACACATTACCTTCATCCTTTTATGGCAGGGTTAACCGATTCGTTCTTTGCTATCGAGCCTGCCATGACTTCACTTGCCCCACGGGACATCGAGGCGCGCTACCGCTTCGCGCGTGAGATCGCCCGCGCCGCCGCCGATCTCGCCTTCAGCTTTTATCAACGGCGGCAAACCCTGGCCATCGACTTCAAACAGGGGCTGCAGGACGTGGTCAGCGAGGCCGATCGCCGCGTCGAAGCGCTAATCCGCCGCATGATCAGCCGCCGTTTTCCCCAGGATGGGTTTCTCGGCGAGGAAAGCGGCAGCGCCGGCGAGAATGCCGCCTGCATTTGGGTCGTCGATCCGATTGACGGCACCGCCTGCTTCCTGAACGGATTGCATACCTGGTGTATCGCGATAGGCGTGGTGATCGACGGCGAGCCTACGATAGGCGTGGTCTACGATCCCAACCACCGCGAGATGTTCCGCGCCTGTCGCGGCGGCGGCGCCTTTCTCAATGGGGAGCCGATCGCTGTGCATGCCGGGCGCAGCGTCGCGGATGGCGTGATGGGCGTCGGGATTTCCCCGCGCGCCTCGGCGGCGGAATTCAGCGGCTTTCTCTGTCGCCTGCTGCAGGCGGGCGGGATGTTCGTGCGCAGCGGCTCCGGCGCGTTGATGACCGCCCAGGTGGCCGCCGGGCGGCTGCTGGGCTATTACGAACCGCATATGAACGCCTGGGACAGCCTGCCTGGGTGGGTGCTGACGCGCGAAGCCGGCGGCGTGGCGAATGACTTTATGCACAACGACGGGCTGCGGCGCGGCAACCCGCTGCTGCTGGCCAACGCGGCGCTCTACCCGCAGTTGGCCGAGCTGATTCATATGCCGGGCTTGATCGGCTCGACGTGCCCTATCGCGCGCGTGATGGCCGGATAAAGCGCGCGCAGCCGGCGCTCGACCCGATCGACCGCATCGTGCGCGGCGGCGATGGTCACCGCCGGCGACACCCGGCAGTGGAAGTTGACGATGATGCCGCCGTCGCTCTTGCGCGCGCGGACGTTGTGTACGTCCTGCACGTTCTCCCCTCGCTCCAGCGCCGACTGCAGGATCCGCCGAATATCGGCCAGCTCCGTCGCCTCGACATCCTCGCTGGTCAGCCAGTGCGGCGTCTGCGGCTCCAGGTGCGTCTCTATCTCGGTGTCTTCACCGATCGCCTGGCGCAGGATCCCCTCTATCTCCGTGGCGATGTCATGCGCCTGCGCCACGCTGGCGTTGGCCGGCACCGCCAAATCCATGCCGATCGCCATGCGCGTCGGCAGCTGCTGCAAGGTCACATTCTGTACCTGCGCGCCGTGGTTGGCGGCGATCGCCCGAATGCGCGTCGCCATGTCTTCATCGCTGCGGGTCTGCGGCACCGCGATGACGGTGAATTCCGCCCTGGCGTAGTGCTCCCGCAGTCGCTCGACGATCTCTCGCTTCAGCGCGTCGATGCGCTCCAGCGGCAAGGTGCGGCACACCGCCACCGTGATCTCGACGAACAGCACCGCGCCGGCATTGCGAATGCGCACGCTGTCGCAGGCCAGCACCGCCGGAAAACTTGCCAGCGTGGCGCGGATAGCCTCAGTAGCCCCGGCCGGCGCGGCATCCATCAGTGAATCGAAGGAGCGTTTACCCAGTTTGATCGCGGCGACAAAGATAAAGCCGGCGACGATCAGCGCGGCGATGGCGTCCGCGCGGCCAAAGCCCAGCAGCACAAACACCATGCCCAGCAGCACCACGCCGGACGAAAGCATGTCGGAGAAGAAATGCAGCGCATCCGCTTCCAGCGCCGCGCTGTCGGTCGCTTTGGCGACGCGGTTGAGCGCCCGCACGCGGAAGAAATCGACGCAGATGGAAATCAGCAGCACCGCGATCACCACCGGCGCGGCGACGATCTCATGCGGCTGCCCGAGCAGGCTGCTGCCCGCCTCATAGACAATCCAACCGGCGGCGCCCAGCAACAGCAGCACCTCGAACAGCGCCGCCAGGTTTTCCACCTTGCCGTGGCCGAAGTGGTGATCGTCATCGGCGGGCTTATCGCTGATGCGCACCGCCAGCCAGGTGATGCTGGTGGCGATAAAATCGGTGAAAGAGTGGATCCCTTCGGATATCAGGCCAATACTGCCGGTAAAAATGCCGGCGACAAATTTGCCCGTGGCCAGTAACCCGCTGGCGATCATCGAGTTTCTGGCCACGGCCTGTTTTTCATTCTGCATTATGCTGCTCACATTCGGACGGTGATTTATTTTTTTATTTTAGAGGATAATTGCCAGACAACGGCGATCAGCAGCATACTGCCAGAGAATGTCAGCATGAGGCTAGTAAGAAAATTGGATTTTCCGGTGGAATAAAAATAAATCTCATTAACGCCAACCGAGATCATTAAAATGGCGTAGAGCAATCCCAGAATAAGAATCGTCATTATTATCAACTCCTGTATCAGGCCGCGCGTTCGGCGCGCCGCTAAAAATCCTCCCCATAATAAATAACGGTTACGGGGAGGATGCATCTAGGCGGATCTTTTGCGTTCATCAATCATCCCATTTGGTGCTCATATAGGCCGCCAACAGGCCCAGTGAGCTGATCATTGCCAGGAATCCCATAAAAATAGTCATGTTTCCCATTGTTTTTTCCTCAGGTTAAATGTTATCGATAAAATCCCCTCGCGTTAAATATCGGGGTTGGTCGGTATCCATATTTTTTAACGTCCTCCTCTTTTTTGTCACACTCCCGCCCTTTTAGAGCGGGAACCATTTAAATCCCCAAAACGTACTGGGCAATTTTGAAATAAATAATCAGGCCGGTGCCGTCGATAAAGGTGGCGATAAACGGCGCCGACACCACCGCCGGATCGATGCCGAGCCGTTTCAACAGCATCGGAATGATCGACGAGACAATCGCGCTCCACACGGTGATCGCCACCAGCGACAGGCTGACCACCAGCGTCACCTCCATGCCGACGCCCATGATCCAGGCGCGCACCCAGGCCGCCAGGCCAATGGTGACGGCGATCAGCAGCGAGGTCGTGACCTCTTTGCGGATCACCGCGCCAAGATTGCGCAGGCTGACCTCGCCCAGCGCCATGGCGCGCACCAGCGTCGAGGTGATCTGGGTGCCGCTGTTGCCGCCGGTGCCGATCAGCAGCGGGATAAAGAACGCCAGCGCGATCGCCGCTTCGAGTTGCTCTTCAAACGCCTTGAGCACGTTGCCGGTGTAAGCCTCGGCGACGAACAGCATCAGCAGCCACACCGAGCGTTTGCGCCACAGCGCCCACGGGCTGGTCTCCAGATAAGGCTTGTCCAGCGGCAGGCTCGCGCCCTGGCGCTGCGCGTCTTCGGTGTTTTCAGCCTCGACCAGCCGGGCGATCTCTCGCTCCCCCAGCACGCCGACCAGCGTGTTGTTCGCCACGACCGGCACCACGTCCAGGCCGCCCTTGCCGAGCAGATGCGCCACGTCGTTGCGATCGTCGTCGGGTGAAACCTGAAAATAGCTGTGATCCATCATCACGCCGACCGCTTTATCCTGCTCGTCGCACTGCAGCAGTTTTTTCACCGACAGTGTGCCGCGCAGATGATAATCGTCCGCGGTAATAAATACCCGGGTGGGAATTTCATCCGTTTTAAGCTGTGAAAGTAAATATTCCCGGGCATGATTGACCGTCATCGTCGCGGGAACGGTAATAAAATCGGCGTTCATATAGCCGGCGACCGATGTCTCGTCGAGAGTTTCAGTCGCGCTCAGCGCCGGAGAAGAATAGTGTTGATGTGACTTTATCATTTTGTCAGTCCCTATTTCTGTTTTGAACTTCAACAGCGAATCGCATAGGGGCGTAACCACAGAGGGGGAGTGCAGACTGCCTATCTCCGCGTCCAGGTTTTAGCACTATACAACGTATCCGAATTGTTGCTCGGAAGTTACTTTGGGCTGAACCTTAATCCGATAAAGCCTGTCTTAACCTTGGGCATCTCTCGATGTCGTCAGATCAGTAACCTGTGTTTGTATAGGAGCCTCGCCAAACGAGATACTGCATATAAACTACCGGCGCAGTATAGGCGGTGTTTTATCCGGCGGGAAGAAAAGATTGCCCGTCGTTTATGGAGTATTTAGGATAATGTTATTAAACACGAATCTATAAAAACGGCTGATATAAATCAGCCGCTTTTATATTTCTCAGTGCTCGAGAAGGTAGACGTTTTTATCGTACAAGGCGCCCTGGCGGGTAAAGTCGATCCCCTTCACGTAAGGTTTAATGAGCGTGGCGTTGGCCTCGTAGTACACCGGCGCCACCGGCGTATCGGCGGCCAGCACCGCCTCGGCCTGCTGGAAGTAGCGCTGCACCTGCTGCGGCGTCTGCGCCGCCGTCGCCTGGTGCAGAATGCGGTCATAGTCCGGGTTATGGTATTTGGCGCTGTTCTCGCTGCTGTCGGAACGGAACACGTTCAGAAAAGTAGACGGATCGTTATAGTCCGCCAGCCAGCGGGTAAAGGCCACGCCGTACTGCCCGCGGTTGATATTATCCAGCGTCACTTTACGCTCCTGGCTTTGCAAGCGGGCTTCTACCCCAAGGTTCTTTTTCCACATGGCGGCGGCGGCGATGACGATCTTCTTGATGGTGGCGTCGTTGCTGTACAGCACGGTAAAGCGCAGCGGATTCTCGGCGTTGAAACCGGCCTGCGCCAGCAACTGCTTCGCCTGGGCGTGCCGCTGTTCCGGCGTCCAGCCGGCCGCAGCGCCGGGCGGCAGGCTATAGCCACCCGCCCCCGTTGGGGTAAAGGTCCAGGCCGGCTGTTGGCCGTATCCCAGCACCTTGCCGGCGATAATCTCTTTGTCGAGCGCCAGATTCAGCGCCTGGCGCACCCGCAGGTCGTTAAATGGCGCCTGGCGATTGTTGAAGGCGAAGTAACTGGTGGAGAGCAGCGGATAGGTCACCAGCTGTTGCTCGCCGAGCGTTTTTTTCAGCTGCTGATACAGCTCCGGCGGCGTGGTATACCCCAACTCAACCTCACCGGCGCGAAAACGCGCCACTTCCGGGAACCCCTGTATCGGTAAGAACGTCACCTTGTTGAGCACGGTGTTGGCGTTGTCCCAATACTGCGGATTGCGCTCCACCACCACCTTTTCGTTCACCACCCACTGGCTGAGGCGAAATGCGCCGTTGCCGACAAAATGCGCCGGTTGAGTCCAGTTCTTGCCGTACCGCTCCACCACCTTGCGGTTAACCGGCAAGACCGGAAAATGCACCAGCTGCTTGAGCAAGTAGGAGTTGGGCTCCGACAGCGTCACTTGCAGGGTGTGCGCGTCCAGCGCCTTGACGCCCAGCTCGCTCGGCGGTTTGCTGCCGGCGTTGATCGCCGCGGCATTCAGCACGTAGGCCGAAGCCAGATAGCTGCCGTACGGCGACGCGGTTTTCGGATCGGTGAGGCGCCGCCAGCTGTAGACAAAATCGTCGGCGGTCACCGGATCGCCGTTCGACCATTTGGCCTGCGGCCGCAGATGGAAGATCCAGACGTTGCCCTGATGCTCCCATTTCTGCGCCAGCGCCGGGACCGCTTCGCCGTCTTTACCGACGCGCAGCAGCCCTTCGAACAGATCGTTAAAGATGTAGAACTCCACATTGCTCTCGGCCAGGTTCGGATCCAGCGTCGCCGGTTCATACCCGTTGGCACGCACCAATTCCTGTACCGGCGCCAGTTTAGCGCCCGCTGGCACCTCGGCCGCCTGAGCGATCGCCACGTTAAAAGCCAGGAGGATTAAACCAGCCAATTTACTGCCATTAAATGAATATTTCACGTCGATATCCCTGATTAGTGTTTTATCGCGTTCAATATGCAATTAGGCAGTGGAATAAATTAAATCATTAATCGCTATGAGTCATAACCAAAAGCGGTGTTGAATTTCTTTCATTATCAAAGAAATATCCCTCACCGCGCTTTTCGCTTTCAAACACAATGTGCGTTGCCGTCCTCTACTTGATGTTCACGGTCGTGATACCAAACAGCGGCAGGCCTTTAACCGGCTCTGGGCCGGGTTCCCCCCACACCATTAAGGATTTACCGCTCGCCTGTGCCTGGATCGCCAGATTCACCAGCAATTTCGGATAGGGTTCATTAGTCGCTACCGACAGCGGAAACACGTTTTCGTATAATCCTCCATCGATCGCCATCTCCACATGCACGCAATCATTAGCTACATCGATGACCACGATAGGATTGGTATAAAACGGTCCATTAGACATAGGTACCTCTCTCACGATTTCTTATTGAATATGATTCGTCATTCGCGTTGACAGCCCGTGTTATTAATACCTGAACGAAACGCTGAAGAACGATATGAAAAGACTGAAGAAAAAGAACGCCAATCGATAACAAGACGTCAACATTGCAACAGCTTAATTGCCATTACAGCGTTGACAAGGAACTGATGTAAGTCAAATGTAAATCCACACTTACCCGTCACCTCCATGAATACACTGAGAATATTTACAAAAAAAAGATAATGACAAAATAATTCAATATAAATCAACGAGATGAAATACAACAACCACTTAATCCATATTAATTAATTGGTTGCAAGAAAAGGTTAACACCAAAATAATAGACAGAAGAAATCAGTAGCATTTCAATTTAAAAATAACATTAAAAAACCCTCTTGATATCGCCATAACACCTAACTACCTTTAAATGGCTTCGAGATGTACATGAAGCTACCGCCGGTTATAAAACCAATAATTGGCGAATGATTGAATAAAAAATAATTACCGAAAGAGCAAACGGGAAATATAAAAACTTGCCGTGAGGATAGGATGCAACGGTCTGCTTGCCATACCGTTTTCCTTCGAGGGCAATGACTATTTCCATTCAGATGCAATTACCTGTCTGGTGGTTAACCGGATTCAGCGTGATATGCACTTCAGACTGACTCAGCAAAAATCACAGGAGTTTACCTATGCCTTCATTGCAAGATATTACGCCTGAACAGGCTAACACATTGAATAAACAATCACGTGACGCCTATAACGCGGAAGTGCAGAGCCGGCAGGCGCTGCTCAACCAACATCCGCAATTGAAACCGGCGTTCAACCAGCAAGTGCATCCGCAATCCTTGTGTGGATGCGGGTGCCAACAAAATATCTGCGGCTACTTCAGCTTCCAGGGTTGTGGATGCGGGTGTGGTTGCGCGCCACATGCGGAGACCGTGCAAATTTCCGCACAGCTCGCCAATATTGGTCCCAATGCCCCATCAAGCGGTACATCGGTGCGTTTTATCGGCCAGGCCACCGGCACCGGCTCAGACGGTAACATCAACATCCCGACAATCTATTTGCAAGGCACCGTGCCCGATGCCGAAAATCTGATCGGCGTTCCGTTAACCCTGCAACTGGCCATCAACCCCGGTTCGATCGTCCTGACGCTACTGGAGAATGGTCGGGTGCTGACCTCTTTGGTTCATCCGCCGCAGTACGCTGGCAGTATCAACGGGCAATTCTTCGGCGTCGGCAACGGTGAGTTTGTGCCGGCGTGACAAGAAGCAAGCCTGACGGGCGGCCGCCTGCGATGGCAGGTTGGCCGCTCACTGTGAGATAACACGTCCCAATTCTATTCAGGCAATCAATACAGATTATTCCAGCCGAAACTTAACTTATCCTTAAGGCAATTCATTTTGTGAGCGATCGTCAAAAATAATTTAATACGAATCGTTTTCACTATCATTATTGATGTTCTTGGCTAAAATCGGCCTGCTTGCGCTTGCCAGGCGATATTCGTTTTCCTCATTCGAACGCTAAAAAGGATAACTGCATGAAGCTGCGTATTTCATCTCTCGGCCCCATCGCCCTGCTCGCCTCCTCGATGATGCTGGCCTTCGGCGCTCAGGCGGCCTCCGCCGACCAGGGCATCGTCATTTACAACGCCCAGCATGAAAACCTGGTGAAATCCTGGGTCGATGGGTTTACCAAAGACACCGGCATCAAGGTCACGCTACGCAACGGCGGCGACAGCGAGCTGGGCAATCAGTTGGTGCAGGAAGGCAGCGCTTCGCCTGCCGACGTGTTCCTGACGGAAAACTCCCCGGCGATGGTGTTGGTGGATAACGCCAAGCTATTCGCCCCGCTGGACGCCGCGACGCTGGCCCAGGTGGAACCGCAGTATCGCCCAAGCCACGGCCGCTGGACCGGCATCGCCGCCCGCTCGACCGTGTTCGTCTACAACCCGGCCAAACTGACCGACGCGCAGTTGCCGAAGTCGCTGCTGGATCTGGCCAAGCCGGAATGGAAAGGCCGCTGGGCCGCCTCGCCGTCTGGCGCCGATTTCCAGGCGATCGTCAGCGCGCTGCTGGCGCTGAAAGGTGAAAAAGCAACGCTGGAGTGGCTGAAAGCGATGAAAACCAACTTCACCGCCTACAAGGGCAACAGCACGGTGATGAAAGCGGTCAATGCCGGCCAGGTCGACAGCGGCGTGATCTATCACTACTACCCGTTCGTGGACGGCGCAAAAACCGGCGAAAACAGTAATAACATCAAGCTGTATTACTTCAAACATCAGGATCCGGGCGCGTTCGTCAGCATCTCCGGCGGCGGCGTGCTGGCTTCCAGCAAGCATCAGCAGCAGGCGCAGGCGTTCATCAAGTGGATCACCGGCAAACAGGGCCAGGAGATCCTGCGCACCAACAACGCTTTCGAATACGCCGTCGGCGTCGGCGCGGCCTCCAACCCGAAACTGGTGCCGCTGAAAGATCTGGACGCGCCGAAAGTAGACGCCGCGCAGCTGAACGGTAAAAAAGTGGTCGAACTGATGACCGAGGCGGGCCTGCTGTAAGGCAGGCCGGCAAACCGAGAGTTTTTGATCGTTATGTCAAACCTGAGTACCCACGCCGCGCAGACCGCGCGGCGTTATTCTATTGCCCCCCGTCACCCGCGGCCGGGGGCGATCGTGGTGGCCAGCGCCGTGTTGCTGTCGCTGCTGGCGCTGCTGCCGCTGGGATTCGTTATCGGCGTGGCGTTTGAAACCGGCTGGCAAACGGTCAAAGCTCTGGTTTTCCGCCCGCGCGTGGCGGAACTGCTGTTGAACACCCTGCTGTTGGTGGTGTTGACGCTGCCGATCTGCGCCGTGCTGGGCGTAGCCCTGGCCTGGTTGACCGAGCGCACTACGCTGCCGGGCCGCCGCCTCTGGGCGGTACTGGCCACCGCGCCGCTGGCGGTGCCGGCCTTTGTGCAAAGCTATGCCTGGATCAGCCTGGTGCCGTCGATGCACGGCCTGGGCGCCGGGGTCTTCATCTCGGTGCTCGCCTATTTCCCGTTCATTTACCTACCGGCCGCCGCCGTGCTGCGCCGTCTGGATCCCGGCATCGAAGACGTCGCCACCTCGCTCGGTTCCCGGCCGCCGGCGGTGTTTTTTCGCGTGGTGCTGCCGCAGCTGAAGCTGGCGGTCTGGGGCGGTTCGTTGCTGATCGCATTGCACCTGCTGGCGGAGTATGGCCTGTATGCCATGATCCGCTTTGATACCTTCACCACCGCGATCTTCGATCAGTTCCAGTCGACCTTCAACGGCCCGGCGGCCAACATGCTGGCCGGCGTATTGGTGCTGTGCTGCCTCGGGCTGCTGTTGCTTGAGGCTCTCAGCCGCGGCCGCGCGCGCTATGCCCGCGTTGGTTCCGGCAGCGCCCGCAGCCAAACGCCGCGTCGCCTTTCGCTGCCGCTCGCCGCGCTGGCGCTGTTGCTGCCGATTTCGCTGACCGCGCTGGCGCTGGGCGTGCCTTTCATCACCCTGGCCCGCTGGCTGTGGCTGGGCGGATGGGAGGCGTGGCGCAACGCCGAACTGTGGCCCGCGCTGTGGCAAACGCTGTCGCTGTCCGCCGTCGGCGCGTTGCTGATCACGCTGTGCGCCATTCCGATGGCCTGGCTGTCGGTGCGCTATCCGGCCCGGCTGTACCGCGTGCTGGAAGGCTGTAACTACGTAACCAGCTCGCTGCCCGGCATCGTGGTGGCGTTGGCGCTGGTGACCATCACCATTCACAGCTTCCGGCCGATTTACCAAACCGAAATCACCCTGCTGCTGGCCTATTTGCTGATGTTTATGCCGCGGGCGCTGATCAATCTGCGTGCCGGCATCGCACAGGCGCCGGTGGAATTGGAAAACGTGGCGCGCAGCCTCGGCAAATCGCCGGCGCAGGCGCTGTGGAGCACTACGCTGCGGCTGGCGGCGCCGGGTGCCGCGGCGGGCGCGGCGCTGGTGTTCCTGGCGATCGCCAATGAGTTGACCGCCACGCTGCTGCTGGCGCCGAACGGCACCCGCACGTTGGCCACCGGATTTTGGGCGCTGACCAGCGAGATAGACTACGTCGCCGCCGCGCCTTATGCGCTGATTATGGTGGCGCTGTCATTGCCGCTCACCTGGCTTCTTTATTCTCAATCTAAACGCACGGCGGGACTATGAGCACGCTCGAACTGCACGGTATCGAAAAATCCTATAACGCCATCAGGGTGCTGGAACGCATCGACCTGCAGGTTGCCGCCGGCAGCCGCACGGCGATCGTCGGCCCTTCCGGCTCCGGCAAAACCACCCTGCTGCGCATCATCGCCGGCTTTGAAATCCCCGACGGCGGCCAGATCCTGCTGCAGGGGCAAGCCATGGGCAACGGCGGCGGCTGGGTGCCGGCGCATCTGCGCGGCATCGGCTTCGTTCCGCAGGATGGCGCGCTGTTCCCGCACTTTACCGTCGCCGGCAACATCGGTTTTGGCCTTACAGGCAGCAAGCGTGAGAAACAGCGGCGCATCGAGGCGCTGATGGAGATGGTGGCGCTGGATCGCCGTCTGGCCGCGCTGTGGCCGCACGAGCTGTCCGGCGGGCAGCAACAGCGGGTCGCGCTGGCGCGTGCCCTGTCGCAGCAGCCCCGTTTGATGCTGCTGGACGAACCGTTCTCGGCGCTGGATACCGGCCTGCGCGCCGCCACCCGCAAAGCGGTCGCCGAACTGCTGACGGAGGCCAAGGTGGCGTCGATTCTTGTTACCCACGATCAGAGCGAAGCGCTGTCGTTCGCCGATCAGGTAGCGGTGATGCGCAACGGCCGGCTGGCGCAGGTGGGCGCGCCGCAAGATCTCTATCTGCGGCCGGTCGATGAGCCGACCGCCAGCTTCCTTGGCGAAACGCTGGTGTTGACCGCCGAACTGGCGCACGGCTGGGCCGACTGCGCATTGGGGCGCATCGCCGTCGACGATCGGCAACGCAGCGGCCCGGCGCGCATCATGCTGCGCCCGGAGCAGATTCAAATCGGTTTGTCAGATCCGGCGCAGCGCGGCCAGGCGGTGATCACCGGCATCGATTTCGCCGGCTTCGTCTCTACGCTCAACCTGCAAATGGCCGCCGGCGGCGCGCAAATCGAGATCAAAACCGTCAGCCGCGAAGGCCTGCAGCCCGGTTCTCAGGTCAATCTCAACGTGATGGGCCAGGCGCATATTTTCGCCGGTTGACTCACTTAAGACCGGGCCAACGCCTGGCCTTCTCAACGGCAAATTTTGTCGCGACGCGGCTTTTTCGGCGCCAGCAGATAATCCACTACGCTTTCGTCAACGCAGCTGTCGATGCCGTTCAGCGCCAGCGTATGCCCGTCGCGTTCGCGGGTGATCAGCGGGCTTTTAAAGGCGGCGGCCATCACCTGCGCGTTGCGGTACGGCGTGGTCGGATCGTAGCGCTGGGCGACGAACAGCAGCGGCGGCAGCGCGGCGGACGCCACCGGCGTGTGCGGCCGATCTTTGCCGCGATACGGCCACAGATCGCACATCTCCAGCGGGTATTCGTGCAGCGGCAGATAGTGGGCATACAAAGCGGCGGTATTGATCTCCTGCCGCTGCCGGCGCAACTGCTGCGGATCGGCCGTCGGGTTGGCGACGTCGGCGCAGGTGATGACGTTCAGGGCGTCATCGGCATCCGGCGAATAGCTTTCGTCGATCAGATCGGAAACCTGCTGCCCGGCGATCCCGGCATCGAGCTGGCGCAGCACGGTGGCCAGCTCATGCCAACGCTCCGGCCACAGCAGCAGCGAACGCGTGACCGTCAGCACGTCGTCGGCGGAGATTTCATACCCCGCCGCGGTGACGAACGGCTGCTCATGCAGCTTGCGCAGCAAGGCGTGATAGCGCTGCAGCGCCTGATTGGCGCCGCCACCCAGCTGGCAGCTGTCGGTTTTTCCACAGTAGGCGGCGAAGCGCAGGAAGCTTTGCTGGAAACCCCGCTCCTGGTTCAGCCGCTGGGTGAAATCGTCCTCCGCCAGATCCACCACCCCGTCGAGCACCAGCGCGCGCGTTTTCTTCGGAAAACGCTCGGCATACAGCGCCGCCACCTTGGTGCCGTAAGAGTACGCCACCGCCGTCAGCCCCGGTTCGCCCAGCGCGTGGCGGATCGCATTCAGATCGTTGACCGCTTCGTCGGTGCCGATATGTTGCAGCACGTCCGCGCCGGTCTGTTTGATACAGGCGGCAATCAGGGTGCGCGTCTGGCTTTCCGCACCGGCCACGTCGTTGTCGTCCGGTGACGGGGTTTCGTCGCCTTCGGCCAGCTGGCAGGAGATTTTCGGCGTCGATTGGCCGACGCCGCGCGGATCGTAACCGATGATGTCGTAGGATTTTCGCAGTCTGGCGACGTGGGCGTCGTTGCCTAAATAAGGGTTAATGCCCGGCAGACCCGGCCCGCCGCTGATCATCACCACGCTGCCCTTTTTCGGCCCGGTAGCGGGCAGCAGGGTCAGCGCCAGCCGCACGGTCTGTTCGCCCGCCCGCGCCGCATGAGCAGGAGGCGTAGCGTACACCAGCGGCGCTTCAAGGTAGCCGCAGCGCAGCCCCGGCGGCGGCGGCTCATCGAACCAGCGTTGAAAGCCGCTGTTGAGACAAGATTGCCAACGAATGCCGTTCTCGGCCGCCGCGCCGTGAGCCGCAGGCCTGGCCTGGGCGGGCAATGCGGCGGCGGTCGCGGCGAGCAGCGCCAGAATACGCAGTACTGACATGGGGAGTCCTTTCAACGCAACGAATCGGTCAAAGGTTAACGGTACTCGGTTAAACCGCTAGCCAATAGAACACAAAAAACCGCGCGGGTGAAGCCGTCACCGCGCGCCCGGCAAGACTTTTCTTTGCTCAGATTGCTCTTATAACGCACATAATGCTGCAAAAAGTGCCGTTCACCTGCTAGGCTTAAGGTTCGTTAACCCACAAGGAACAGGAGAGCAGCATGTTTGGAAAAGCGGAAGACAAAGCCAATGAAGCCGCAGGCGCGGTAGAAGAAGCGTTCGGCAAAGCCGTCGATTCGCCGGAGCATCAGGTGCGCGGCGCGGCGCGCAAATACGCCTCCCAGGCCAGCTATGCCGCCCGAGACGCAGCGGACAGCGTAAGAACCCAGGTGGAAGCCAACCCGCTGGCCGGCGTGGCCGTTGCGGCGGCGGTCGGCATCGTTTTCGGCTTCTTGCTGGGACGCAAATAACGGCGAATTCGCCGCTCGACAACAGGCCCGTTACGGGCCTTTTTTTTCGCCCTTTCCTCCACCTGCTTGCAAACTTTTATCTATCACAGCCATCGCTTAAAAAAACCAACGCCTTCAACTACGATTAGTTTGTGACCAGAGCGAGGCTCTGCGATCCGGCAGATAACCCTATGAGGATTATCACCATTATCCATGCTGTTTAAGCCGCTCTCCTTCACGCGGCTAAGAAAGGTTGATTATGGCTCGCACCACCCCTATCGAACGTTACCGCAATATCGGCATCTCCGCGCATATCGATGCCGGCAAGACCACCACCACCGAGCGGATTCTGTTTTACACCGGGGTCAGCCACAAGCTGGGTGAAGTGCATGACGGCGCGGCGACCATGGACTGGATGGCGCAGGAACAGGAACGCGGCATCACCATCACTTCGGCGGCCACCACCTGCTTCTGGAACGGCATGCAGCATAATTATCCGCAGCACCGCATCAATATCATCGACACCCCCGGCCACGTCGATTTCACCATTGAAGTGGAGCGCTCGATGCGCGTGCTGGACGGCGCCGTGATGGTCTATGACTCGGTGGGCGGCGTGCAGCCGCAGTCGGAAACCGTCTGGCGCCAGGCCAATAAATACAAGGTGCCGCGGCTGGCGTTCGTCAACAAGATGGACCGCATCGGCGCGGACTTTTTCCGCGTGCGCAAAATGATGATCGAGCGCCTGAAGGCCAACCCGGTGCCGATCGTTATTCCGATCGGCGCCGAAGACCACTTCAGCGGCGTGGTGGATCTGGTGCGGATGAAGGCCATCCTGTGGGACGAAGCCTCGCAGGGCATGAACTTCAGCTTCGAAGAGATCCCGGCCGAGCTGCGCGATTCAGCGCAGGAGTGGCGCGAAAACATGATTGAGGCCGCCGCCGAAGCCTCGGAAGAGCTGATGGAAAAATACCTCAACCAGGTGCCGCTGAGCGAAGAGGAGATCGTCCACGGGTTGCGGGTGCGCACCGTCGCCGGCGAAATCCAGCCGATGCTGTGCGGCTCGGCGTTCCGCAACAAAGGGGTGCAGCGCATGCTGGATGCGGTGATCGAGCTGATGCCCTCGCCGCTCGACGTGCCGCCGATGGAGGGCCACGGCGAACATGATGAAATCATCACCCGCAAAGCCGACGACAACGAAAAATTCTCGGCGCTGGCGTTCAAGCTGATGACCGACCCGTTCGTCGGCCAGCTGACCTTCGTGCGCGTCTACTCCGGGGTGCTGGCCAAAGGCAGCAGCGTTTACAACCCGATCAAGGGCAAAAAGGAGCGCATCGGCCGCATCGTGCAGATGCACGCCAACGATCGTAAGGACATCGACGAGCTGCACGCCGGCGACATCGCCGCCTGCGTCGGCCTGAAGGACGTCACCACCGGCGATACGCTGTGCGACCCCGGCGCCATCATCACGCTGGAACGCATGACCTTCCCCGAGCCGGTGATCGCCCAGGCGATTGAGCCGAAGACCAAGGGCGACCAGGAGAAAATGGGCATCGCGCTGCAGCGCCTCTCTTCGGAAGATCCGTCGTTCCGCGTGCGCACCGATGAAGAATCCGGCCAGACCCTTATCTACGGCATGGGCGAGCTGCACCTGGAGATTATCGTCGATCGCATGCGCCGCGAATTCGGGGTGGAGACCACCACCGGCAAGCCGCAGGTGTCGTACCGCGAAACCATCCGCAAACGGGTGGCCGACGTGGAAGGCAAGTTTGTGCGCCAGTCCGGCGGTAAAGGGCAATACGGCCACGTGGTGCTGACCGTCGAACCGAACGAACCCGGCAAAGGCTTCGAGTTCTTCGATGAGATCAAGGGCGGCGTCATTCCGGGCGAGTTTATCCCGGCGGTGAAAAAAGGCGTGCTTGAGGCGCTGAACAACGGCGTGCTGGCCGGTTATCAGGTGGTAGACGTCAAGGTGCACCTGACCTTCGGTTCTTACCATGACGTCGACTCGTCGGAACAGGCGTTCCGCATGGCGGCGATCTTCGGCTTCAAAGACGCCTGCCGCCTGGCGGATCCGGTGATCCTTGAGCCGATCATGTCGGTGGAGGTGGAAACGCCGGAAGATTACGCCGGCAACGTGATGGGCGACCTCTCCTCACGCCGCGGTCTGGTGCAGGGCATGGAAGAGATCCCGGGCGGCGGCGGCAAGGAAATCCGCGCCAAGGTGCCGCTGTCCGAGATGTTCGGTTACTCGACCACCCTGCGTTCGATGTCGCAGGGCCGCGCCACCTACACCATGGAATTCAGCCACTACGCCGAAGCGCCGCGCAACGTGGCCGAAGAGATCATTCACCACAGCAAGCGTTAACCCTCGCGCCCGCCTTCGCGGCGGGCGTCACCCCTGCTTGTCTTCCAGCGCCACCACCACCGGCTGCGGCTTGATGCGCATGGCGTACACCACGCCGGCGATCAGGCAGACGATGCCGGCCAGCGTCAGCAGCGGCGGCCAGGCCTGGCGCAGCAGAAAGGTATAGGCCAACCCCGCCAGAATTTCGAACACGATGAGCGGCCCCACCAACACCGTCGGCAGCCGCTGGCTGGCTTCGTTCCAGCACAGCGCCCCCAGCCAGGAGCAGAACACGCCGATGACCAGCATCAGCGGGATAAACACCTCGGGGCGCGGGCCGAACGGCAAGGCGAACGCCGGTTCGCTCAGCGCCAATTGGCCGCAGACCGCCAGATAGCCCAGCAGCGCCAGCGGCAGCGTCACCAGCCCTTGCGCCGTGGCCCAGGTGGCCGGCCGCTGCGTCGGGTTTTCCCGCAGCCAGCGCGAGTTTCGCAGCGGGAACCAGGTCCAGCACGCCACCGCCAACACGGCCAGCCCCAGGCCGCTGAGATAGCGCCAGCCGTCGACCGGCAGCGCATTGCCGCGCAGCTCGGCGACGTTCACGCACGCCAACCCGCAGACGATCAGCAGCAGCGCCGGCGCCAGCTTGCTCCAGGCCAGTCGCCCGTCGTGCCGGCCGTAAAACAGATTGGCGCAGAGGGCGATCACCACCGGCAGGGTGCCGATGATCATGGTCGACACCGGTGCGCCGGTACGCTGAATGGCGCTGGCCAGGCACAGGTAGTACAGCAGGTTGCCGATGGCCGTCAGCTTGAGCGCCTCCAGCCAATCCTGGCGCCGCAGCTTGCGCAGGCGGCGACGATCGAGCCAGGCCAGCGGCAAGGTGATCAGCCCGAAGGCCAGATAGCGCCCGGTGGACTGCAGCGCGGCGGGATAATCCGGCACCAGCAGCGGGCCGACAAAGATCAATCCCCACATCAGCCCGGCGGCCAGGGCAAACACAACGCCAATGAACATAACGACTCCGACAAACGGCCGGCGCGGCCAACCCGCCCGACAAGATAACGGCAGAGTAGCGAAAACGCGGGGAGGAATTATTGTAGCAGGTTGCTGTTTTAGCCCAATTTCACCTGTTTCTGGAAACGCACCGGCGTGACGCCGTAACGGTTGGCGAAGGCGCGCGTCAGGTGCGCCTGATCGGTCAGCCCCGCCGCCGCCGCCACCTGTGCGGCGGGCATGCCGCGCTCCAGCATGTGTTTGGCCTGCGACAGCCGGATCGCCATCAGCATCTGCTGCGGCGAAACGTGGTATTCGGCCTTGAACTTGCGCAGAAAATGGTACGGGCTGAGCGACACCAGCTCGGCCAACTGATTGAGGGTCACCGCCTCGGCGAAGTTATCGTGCAGGTAGCTTTTCACCACCTCGAAACGGTGCGCCGCCTCGGCTTTTTCCCGCTGCCCGGTGCGGATATGCGGGTACAGCAGCTCGACCGCCTCCAACAGCAGGCCGTCCAGCGTAAGCGGATCGTCGGTTTGCCACAGCGTGGCGAGAATGGCGGACAGGCGCTGCGCCGCCCGCGGATCGTGGCGCACCGCATCGGTGAACCACTGGCTCCGATCGCCGGACAGCTGCTCCAGCGCCTCGGGCGCCAGATAGAGCATGCGGTAACACCAGCCGCCCGGCGTTTCGGCTTCGCCGGTATGCAGCTCGTCGGGGTTCATCAGTACCAGCGCGCCCGGCGCCGCCAGATGCTGCGCGCCGCGATAGCGGAAACGCTCCGCCCCGGTGTCTACGGTGCCGATAGCGAAGGCGTCGTGGGTATGCGGCTCGAAGGCATAGCGCTCAATGTGCGCCTGATAGAGTTCGACGCCCGGCAGATGCGACAAATGGCGGAACTGCGCGCAATCCTTCTCGAACGGAAACTGTTGCGGTACCCCTTGCACTCGACCTCCTCGTCCGTGCTGACAATCTGCTCAGCATAGCCAAAACATCGCCGGTTGAGTAGCCGCCCTGGCGCTTTCGTGCCCCTCGCCTGGACGATCGCCGCCATTCGGCGTAGGGTTAAGGTCCCTGTCCCTTTCAGGCGCGCCGCATCGCGAAGCTCATCGGCCCCTGACACTCCGCAAACAAGAGGCAACAATGTATCCGGATACTCAACTGTATATCGATGGACAATGGCGCAACGCGCTGGCCGGGAAAACTCTGCCGGTCACCAACCCCGCCACCGACGAAGTAATCGGTCAGGTGGCGCACGCCGCCACAGAGGATCTCGATCTGGCGCTGGCCGCCACCGAGCGCGGATTTAACGTCTGGCGCGACACCGCTGCGCACCAGCGCGCCAACCTGATGCGCAAAGCGGCGGCGCTGCTGCGCGAACGCGCCAATGCCATCGCCGCCGTCATGACGCAGGAACAGGGCAAACCGGTGGCGCAGGCCAAAGTCGAAATTCTCAACGCCGCCGACGTTATCGACTGGTTCGCTGGCGAAGCCACCCGCACCTACGGGCAGATCATTCCGTCCCGCGCCCGCGACGTGCAGCAGCAAACCCTCAAGCTGCCGGTCGGCCCGGTGGCCGCCTTCACGCCGTGGAACTTCCCGATCAACCAGATCGTGCGCAAGCTGTCCGCCGCGCTGGCCGCGGGCTGCTCCATCATCGTCAAAGGCCCGGAAGAAACGCCGGCCTCGCCGGCTGAGCTGATCAAAGCCTTCGCCGACGCCGGCATCCCGGCCGGGGTGATCGCGCTGGTGTACGGCACCCCGGCGGAAATCTCGGAATACCTGATCCCGCATCCGACCATTCGCAAGATCTCCTTCACCGGCTCCACCCGCGTGGGCAAGCATCTGGCGGCGCTGGCCGGCCAGCATATGAAAAAGGCCACCATGGAGTTGGGCGGCCATGCGCCGGTGCTGATCTTCGACGACGCCGATCTCGACGCGGCGGCCAAAGAGCTGGCGCAGTCCAAGTTCCGCAACGCCGGCCAGGTCTGTATCGCCCCGACCCGCTTCCTGATTCAGCAAGGCGTTTATGAAGCCTTCGTGGAGAGATTCACCGCCGCCGTGCGTGAACTCAAGCTCGGCAACGGGCTGGAAGACGGCGTCACCATGGGGCCGATGGTGCTGGGCCGCAGCGTCGACAATATCGAGGCGCTGGTGCAGGATGCCGTCGCCCACGGGGCAAAAGCCTGCACCGGCGGCAAGCGCGTGGCGGGCAAAGGCAACTTCTTCGAGCCGACGGTACTGCGCGACGTGCCGCTGAGCGCGCGCGCCATGTCGGAAGAGCCGTTTGGCCCGGTTGCCCTGCTGCGCCCGTTCGCCACCTATGACGAGGCGATCGCCGAAGCCAACCGCCTGCCGTACGGCCTGGCCGCCTACGCTTACAGCCGCAACATCGCCACCGTCAATGCGCTGGGGCGAGACGTGGAGAGCGGCATGCTGAGCATCAACCACATCGGTTTCGGCCTGCCGGAAACGCCGTTTGGCGGCGTGAAGGACTCCGGTCACGGCACCGAAGGCGGCAGCGAAGCGATCGAATCCTACCTGGAAACCCGCTTCGTCACCGTCGCCGGCCGTTAATCGAACGCCGAATAAATAGCCAAAAGCCCCGCAGTGCGGGGTTTTTTTTACTCGCGAGCCAGCTCGAACAGCCGCCGCGCCGCCGGAGTCAGCCCCAGCATGTGAATACAGGCATGCACCATGCCCGGCAACCGTTCGCAGCGTACCGGCACGCCCGCCTCGCGCAGCCGTTGCGCATACTGCTCGGCCTCATCGCGCAGCGGATCATATTCGCAGCTCAGGATGGTGGCCGGCGGTAACCCGCGCAACGTGGCGGCGTGCAGCGGTTCGGCGCCGGGATCGCGCCGCTGGGCCAGATACTGCTGCCAACAAAATACCATCGCGTCGCGCGTCAGAAAGTGCCCCTCGGCAAACTCGCGATAACTGGTCGTCGCCATCTCGCGGCTGAGCGCCGGGTACAGTAGCAGCTGGCGCTCGATGTGCGGGCCGCCGCGATCCCGCGCCAGCAGCGCGACCGCCGCCGCCAGATTGCCCCCGGCGCTGTCGCCGCCCACCGCCAGGCGCTGCGCGTCGATCCCCAACTGCGGCGCCTGTTGCGCCACCCAGCAGAGCGCCTGATAGACATCTTCCAGCGGCTGCGGAAACGGGTATTCCGGCGCCAGACGGTAGTCGACCGACAGGATCACCCGGCCGGTGGCGTTGGCCAGCGCCTGACAGGGCCGATCGTACAGCGCCAGCGAACCGAGGCACCAACCGCCGCCGTGGGCGAACAGCATCGCCGGCTGCGCGGCGGCGCGGTTTTCCCCCGCTGGGAGATAGGCGCGCAGCGCGATCCGATACCCATCGGCGGCGACCACCGTAACGTCTCTGACGCCGCCGCTCGGTTCCGCCTCGCCCTGCAGCTGGCGTAAACCGGTTTCCGTGGCCGCGCGCATTTCCGCCAGCGACGCGGGAGGCGGCGCATCGGCCGATGCCGTCAAAAAAGCGGCAATGCGTTCATCGAGCGGCATGCGGCTCTCCTGCCAGGAACGGCGTAATCAGTGTGATAAACGCCTCGTGACACTCCTCGGTAATGAAATGCCCGCAGCCGGCGACCGTTTCGCCCCGCAGATCGTGCGCATTGCCCCGCAGCGTCGTCAGCGGCGCGTCGCCGGTGGCGTGCTCGGCCCCCACCGTCAACACCGGCATCGTCAGGGGCGTGGCGGCGCGCAGGCGGTTCTGCCGCACGGTCTCCGGGATCGCCCGGTAATAGTCGAACCCGGCGCGCAGGCCGCCAGGCGCTGAGTAAGCCGCGATATACACCTGCGCCGCCACCCGATCGCGCCGATAGGACCAGCGATTGAAGATATAGCCAAGATACTCCCGCTCACGCCCCTGGGTCAGGGTCTCCGGCAAATCCGCCAGCTGATTGAACATGAAATGCCACAGGAAAATGTTCTCCTCCGGCGCGACGAAAATCGGCGGCGGCGGCGCCAGACCGGGGATCACCGCCTCCGTCAGCACCAGACGCTCCACCGCCTGCGGGAAATCGCTCGCCATGGCGTATCCGATCCACATGCCGATGTCGTGGCCAACCAGTTGGTAACGTTCATGGCCCAATTGCGCCATCATCGCGTGCAATGTCGCACCGATGCTGCCGGTGTCATAGCCACCAGCGGGCTTGTCAGAATCGCCGATGCCCGGCGGATCGACGGCGATCGCCTGAAAACCGGCCGCCGCCAGCGCTTGCATCACATGGCGCCAGGTGTACCAGGTTTGCGGCCAGCCGGGGATCAGCAGCACCGGCCGCCCTTCACCGGCCATCACGCAGTGAAGGCGCCGGCCGTTGACCTGGAGATAGACATGTTCCGCCGCGAGATCCGCCAACGGGATCTCGTTCTGTAGGTATTGCATGGGGTGACTCCCTGAAGGATTAGGCTCAGCGAATACCGAGCAACGCGTTGATCTGCTGTGGGTTGACCGGCGCGCCGGCGAAGTCGTCGAACACTTTATCGGTGACGCGGATAATGCGATCGCGGATGAAGGCTGCGCCTTCGCGCGCGCCGTCCTGCGGATTTTTCAGGCAACATTCCCACTCCAGCGCCGCCCAGCCCGAATAACCGTACTGCGTCAGACGCGAAAAGATGCCGTTGAAATCGACCTGGCCGTCGCCCAACGAGCGGAAGCGGCCGGCGCGATCGATCCAAGATTGATAGCCGCCGTAAATACCCTGGCGACCGGTCGGATTGAACTCGGCGTCCTTGACGTGGAACATGCCGATAACCTCTTTATAGATATCGATAAACTCCAGATAGTTGAGTTGCTGCAGCACCATATGGCTCGGATCGAACAGCACCCGGCAGCGCGGATGATGGCCAACGCGCTCATGAAACATTTCGAATGTCACACCGTCGTGCAGATCCTCGCTCGGGTGAATTTCGTAACACAGGTTGATCCCCTGCTCGTCGCAGGCGTTAAGCACCGGCAGCCAGCGCCTGGCGAGCTCGTCGAACGCGGTGTCGATCAGCCCTTCCGGGCGCTGTGGGAACGGGAACAGATAGGGCCAGGCCAGCGAACCGGAAAAGGTGCCCAGCTCGCTGAGCCCGAGCCGCGCCGACGCCTTCACCGCCAGCAGCATTTGCTGCCGCGCCCACTCGCCGCGCGCCTGCGGATTGCCCTGCAGCGCCGGCGGCGCGAAGCTGTCAAACAGCGCATCGTAAGCCGGGTGTACCGCCATCAGCTGGCCGAAGATATGGCTGGTCAATTCGCTGACCACCAACCCCTGTTCCGCCAACATGCCGGTCAAATCATCGCAGTAGGTTTGGCTTTCCGCAGCGGTGGCCACGTCGAATAAACGCCGATCCCAGGCCGGGATCTGCAGCGCGCTAAAGCCGGTCTGCGCCGCCCACTCGGCAATGGCGGGCAGGCTGTTGAACGGCGCTGTCTCATCGCTGAACTGCGCGAGATGCAGGCTTGGACCTTTGAGGGTTTTCATCGTAAACTCCTATTTGTTGTCGATTGACAAACAATAGGAACAAAGCGCGATGACCGCAAGCGAAATTTATAAAGACATTGGTATTCCCCGCCGATTTAAGCGATCCTATGTCGCTGAATGACAGGCAAATTGGAGCAGCGAATGGCAGGCAGACCGCGCGAGTTCGACCGCGAACAGGCGCTTTTGAAGGCGCGAAACTTATTCTGGCGACAGGGTTACGAAGGCACTTCGATGTCGGATCTGGTGGCGGAATTGGGCATTGCTTCCGCGCGCATCTACAAGGCGTTCGGTTCCAAAGAGCAGCTGTTCCGCGAGGCGATAGCCAGTTATGAAACCGAGGAAGGCGGCTTCGCCGACCGCGCCTTCGCGCAGGAAAGCGGCATTCGCCCGGCGATCAAACGCCTGCTGGAAGACGCCGTGCGGCTCTACAGCAGGCCGGATCTGCCGCAGGGCTGCATGGTGGTCTCCTCCGCAGCCAGCGTCAGTGCGGAGAACGACGGGCTCAAAACCTGGCTGGCTGAGCATCGGTTGCAGCGCACCCAGCAGATCGTCGAACGGCTGCGGCAGGCGGTGCAAGCCGGCGAACTGCCGACCGGCACCGACGCCGACAGCCTGGGGGACTTTTTCGCGGTCTTCCTGCACGGCCTGTCGATTCAGGCGCGTGACGGCGTCACTGAAACACGACTGTTGGCGGCGGTAAAGGTGGCGCTGACGGCCCTGGGCAACGCTTAATCTTCCGGCAAATCGAAAATCGCCAGCGCGCCTTCGCCGTAATCATGCTCTTCATCCTCAATGCGGCGCGCGCCCATGCGCAGCGCTTTGATGTTGGCCACATCGACGGGTTGCAGATTATGCCCCGGCGTTCTGAGCCGCCGCCTCACGGCGCAGCCACTGCCGCAGATTTTCGCCCTCCTGCGACAGTTCGCTATCCAGGCGAGCGCACAGGTAATAATCGCGGCCATCGTCGATCGGCAGATCGAACATTTTGATTAACTCACCGCTCTCAAGGTAGTGGGCGATTAACGGCTCACGCATCAGCGCGCATCCCAATCCCGCCTGCACCGCCGCCAGCGTCAACAATCCGTCTTCGAACATCGGGCCGATGCTGCGCAGCGGGCGTTTAACGCCGACCTGCTGAAACCATTGCATCCAGGTATTGCGCTCCTCGTCGTGCAGCAGCGGCAGCGTCGCCAGCTGATCCGGCGTATCGAGCAAACCGTGCAGTTTACTGAACGCCCGGCTGCACACCGGCACCATTTGGCCGGACATCAGCTTTTCGCTGCGATAGCCGGTCCACTGCCCAACGCCGAAGCGGATCGACAGATCGGCGGCGTCGCTCAGGTAATTGCGGTGGTTGGCGTAAACCACATTGATGTCGATATCCGGATTCTCGCGCAGAAAGCCGCGCAGCCGCGGAATGAACCAGCCCATGCCGAACAGCGGGATCAGGCTGATGGTGACCTGCCGCGATGCGGACTGCTCGCGCACGTGTTCGGTCGCCTGGCGCAGCACGTTAAACGCCGAGCGGATCGAACGGTAATACTCCCGCCCCTCGCTGCGCAGCACCAGATGACGCCCCTGCCGTTCTGTCAGCGGCATCTGCAAAAACGCCTCCAGCGTTTTCAGCTGATGGCTGACCGCCGAAGGCGAAATCATCAGCTCCTTCGCCGCCGCGCTGATGCTGCCCAGGCGCGCGATGGCTTCGAACGCCCGCACGGCGCGCAGCGGCGGATCGTTCGGCAGCATCGGCAACGGCTCATCATACTGTTCTGTTTTTTTCATATATCTATTGTTTTATGGAAGTCACGGAGAGAGAATTTATTTAATATACATAAAAATCAACAAATTAAAATCACTCGTTTTTTGTATAAGAAAGTATTTTTCCGTATTTTACAATTTTTTTAAATTCTCTACTGTGAGCCTCCTGACTCATTATCTCCGGACTCTCCTTATGGATACGCTGGTACAGCAGACCGTCAACGGTTTGATGCTCGGCAGCATCTATGCGCTGATCGCGCTCGGCTACACCATGGTGTACGGCATCCTGCGCATCATCAACTTCGCGCATGGCGACGTGCTGATGGTCGGGGCGCTCAGCGCGCTGTCGGCGATCGGCGTGTTGCAGCATCATTTTCCCGCGTTACCGCCCTACGCCACGCTGCTGCTGGCGGCCCTGTTCGCCATGGCCGTCTGCGCCATCACCTCGATGGCGATCGAACGTCTGGCCTATCGCCGGTTGCGCAATGCGCCGCGCCTGGCCCCGCTGATCAGCGGCATCGGCGTCTCGCTGCTGCTGCAAACCCTGGCGATGCTGATCTGGTCACGCAATCCCCTGATGTTTCCGCAGCTGTTGCCGATGGCGCCCATCGCCCTGACCGCAGGCAGCGCCGAGCATGCGCCGGCGGTGATCACCGGCACCGCGATCGTCACGCTGGCGGTGGCCGTGGCGGTCATGGCCGGCCTCTGGCTGCTGGTCGAACACAGCCGTTTCGGCCGCGCCATGCGCGCCACGGCGGAAAACCCGCAGGTCGCCGGCCTGATGGGCATCAGTCCTGACCGCATCATCGTTCTGACCTTTGCGCTCGGCGGCGCGCTGGCGGCGGTAGCCGGCATCATGATGGCCAGCAACTACGGCAACGCCGGTTTCTCGATGGGCTTTCTGCCCGGCATCAAAGCCTTTACCGCCGCCGTGCTCGGCGGCATCGGCAACCTGCGCGGCGCGATGCTCGGCGGTTTGCTGCTGGGGCTGTTCGAATCGCTGGGCACCGGCTATCTCGGCGAGCTGACCGGCGGCGTATTCGGCAGCAACTACCAGGACGTCTTCGCGTTTCTGGTGCTGATCGCCGTACTGGTCTTCCGCCCCTCCGGGCTGTTGGGCGAACGCATCGCCACGCGCGCATAAGGACATCACGATGACCGTTTTAACTTCCACGCTTCCCCTGGCCACGCCTCGGCGCGCCAGGCTGGGGCTGACGCTGTTCATTCTCGCCCTGCTGCTGGCGCCCTGGGTCGCGGGCGCCGCCGGCGGCAACTACTGGGTGCGCGTCGTCGACTTCGCGCTGCTGTACCTGATGCTGGCGCTCGGGCTGAACATCGTGGTGGGCATGACCGGCTTGCTGGACATGGGCTTTATCGCTTTTTACGCCGTTGGCGCCTATCTGGCCGCGCTGCTGTCGTCACCGCATCTGACGCAGCAGTTCCCGCTGCTGCTGCAGTGGTTCCCCGACGGGCTTCATCTGTCGATGCTGTGGCTGATCCCGCTGGCGGCGCTGCTGGCGGCCGTGTGCGGCATTCTGCTTGGCGCGCCGACGCTGCGGCTGCGCGGCGACTATCTGGCGATCGTCACGCTCGGTTTCGGCGAGATCGTACGTATTTTGATGCGCAATCTCGATCGCCCGGTCAACCTCACCAACGGCCCCAAAGGCATTTCCGGCATCGACCCGGTCAGCCTGTTCGGCCTGAAGTTTTCCGGCATGCATGAGTGGTTCGGCGTGCGTTTCTCCGGTCTGTACCTCTATTACTACCTGTTCGCCGCCCTGCTGCTGGCGATCCTGTTTATCAGCCTGCGGTTGCAAAATTCGCGCATTGGCCGCGCATGGACGGCGATCCGCGAAGACGAGGACGCCGCGCGGGCGATGGGCATCAACACCCGCAACTTCAAGCTATTGGCCTTTGCCATCGGCGCCACCTTCGGCGGCGTGGCCGGCGCGCTGTTCGCCGCGTTTCAGGGCTTCGTGTCGCCGGAATCGTTCACCCTGCAGGAGTCGATCGCCGTCCTGGCGATGGTGGTGCTCGGCGGCATGGGGCACATCCCCGGGGTGATCCTGGGCGCGCTGCTGCTGGCCGCCCTGCCGGAATTGCTGCGCAGCAGCATGGGGCCACTGCAGCAGGCGCTGTTCGGCCAGGTGCTGATCGACCCGGAAATCATTCGCCAACTGTTTTACGGCCTGGCGCTGATCCTGGTGATGCTGTATCGCCCGGCGGGCCTGTGGCCGGCACGCCATATAAGGGGGAACGCCGCATGACACCTTTGCTCGCTTTAAATCACGTCAGCAAACGCTTCGGCGGCCTGACGGCGGTGGATGACGTCAGCATGAGCATCCGCCAGGGGGAAATCTATGGCCTGATCGGGCCGAACGGCGCCGGTAAGACCACCTGCTTCAATCTGATCACCGGTCTGTATCGCGCCGACGCGGGTGAATTCCGCCTGTCGGGCCAGCGCTATAGGCCCCAGGCGATCGATAAAGTGGCGCAGGCCGGCATCGCCCGCACCTTCCAGAACCTGCGGCTGTTCAACGAAATGAGCGTGCTGGAAAACGTGATGGTCGGCTGCCACGTGCGCACCCGCAACGGCCTGTGGGCGGCGATCGCCCGCCACCGCCGCGCCAGGGAGGAGGAACAGGCGGTGCGCGATAAGTCCCATGCGCTGCTGGAGTACGTCGGCATCGGCCAATTCGCCCATTACCGCGCCGGCGATCTCGCCTATGGCCATCAGCGCCGTCTGGAGATCGCCCGCGCGCTGGCGACCGAGCCCCGGCTGCTGGCGCTGGACGAACCGGCGGCCGGCATGAACGCCGGAGAAAAAGTGGCGCTGCGCGAGCTGCTGCTGCGCATTCGCGACAGCGGCAAAACGCTGCTGTTGATCGAACACGACGTCAAGCTGGTGATGGGCCTGTGCGATCGCCTGACGGTGCTGGATTACGGCAAAGCGATTGCCGAAGGCGAACCGGCGCAGGTTCGGCGTGAACCGGCGGTCATACAGGCCTATCTGGGAGGTGGCGCGCATGTCTGAAGCCCTGCTGAGCGTTAAACGACTCAAAGTGTCCTACGGCGGCATTCATGCGGTCAAAGGCATCGATTTTACGGTCAACGCCGGCGAACAGGTCACGCTGATCGGCGCCAACGGCGCGGGCAAGACCTCCAGCCTGCGGGCGCTGACCGGGCTGCAGCCGTTCGAGGGCGACATCCTGTTCGACGGCCGTTCGATTCGCGGCATGGCGCCGCACCGCTTGCTGCAACAGGGGCTGGTGATGGTGCCGGAAGGTCGCGGCATTTTCACCCGCCTGACGGTGCGAGAAAACCTGCAGCTGGGCGCCTATGCGCGGCGTGACAAACCGGCGGTACGGCACGATTTCGAACGGGTATGCGCCACCTTCCCGCGCCTGAACGAGCGCCTGAACCAACCGGCCGGGCTGCTTTCGGGCGGCGAACAGCAGATGGTGGCGATGGGCCGCGCGCTGCTCAGCCGCCCGCGCCTGTTGATATTGGACGAGCCGTCGATGGGGCTGGCGCCGATTGTGGTGGAAGCCATTTTTTCGGTCATCAAACAGCTGGCGCATGACGGCGTCACGCTATTGTTGGTCGAGCAAAACGCCCGCCTGGCGCTGGAATCCACCGATCGCGCCTATGTGCTGGACAGCGGCAGCCTGAGCCACAGAGGCCGCTCCGCCGACATGCTGGACGATGAAAAAATCAAACAGATCTATTTGGGTGAATAACCGTTGTTACCTTTAACCGCACCAGGAGTATGACATGCAGCAGAACTTTCGCATCAAGCCGTTGGCGCTGGCCGCCATGACGATGATCCTGAGCCTCCCGGCGCTGGCGGACGACACCGTGCTGATCGGCCTGGCCGGGCCGCTGACCGGCCCTTCCGCGCGCATCGGCAAAGATCTCGAAAACGGCGCGCGGCTGGCGATCGCCGACGCCAACGCGCAAAAGCCGACGCTGAACGGCAAACCGGTCACCTTCAAATTGCTGTCCGAGGACGATCAGTCCGATCCGCGCACCGCCGTAGCCGTCGCGCAGCGTTTGGTCGACGAAGGCGTCGCCGGCGTGGTCGGCCACTGGAACACCGGCACCAGCATCCCGGCGGCGCGCATCTATCACGATGCCGGCATCGCCCAGGTGGCGCCGGTCGCCACCGGCCACGGCTACACGCAACAAGGCTTTGACACCAGCTTCCGCGTGATGGGTCACGACGACGACGGCGGCAACTATGCCGGGCAGTATGCGGTGAAAACGCTGAAAGCCCAGCGCATCGCGGTGATCGACGATCGCACCGCCTTCGGCCAGGGCCTGGCGGACGAGTTCATCAAATCGCTGCAGGCCCAGGGCGTGCAGCCGGTCACCCGCGAATACGTCGACGACAAGACCGTCGATTTCAGCGCCGTGCTGACCACCGTGCGCAGCAAAAACGCCGATCTGATCTTCTTCGGCGGCGTGGACTCCCAGGCGGCACCGCTGGCGCGCAAACTGAAACAGCTGGGCATGAACGCGCAGCTGATGGGCGCAGGTGGCTTTGTCAGCCAGACCTTCCTGACGCTGGCGCAGCGTGAAGGCGAAGGCGTCGTCGCGCTGGAGCCGGGGCTGCCGCTGGAACAGATGCCGGGCGGCAAGGCGTTTGAACAAGCCTACCGCGACCGTTACCACACCCACATCGAACTGCATGCGCCCTTCGCCTACGACGCCACCCGGGTGCTGATCGCCGCCATCGAACAGGCCGGCTCGGCCAATCCGGCCGATTACCTGCCGAAACTGCGCGCCATCCATTATCAGGGCGTGACCGGCGCCATCGCCTTCGATGCGCAGGGCAACCTGCAACAGCCGAGCTTCACCCTGTACCGGGTAGTGGACGGCAAATGGCAGCCGCAAACCGTGTTGGGCGGCGCCAAACCACAATAAATCAAGAGGAGCAAGGCGATGAGCTGTGCAAACAACGAGTTGGGCATTTTGGCCCGCAGAAAGATCGAAGCGGAGATCATCAAACCGATCTACCAGATCCTGGTGCGTGAAATCGGCAAGGCGCGCGCTCAGGCGGTGATCGGCGAAGCCATCGAGAATGCCGCCATCGAGGCGGGCAAACGGTTCGCCGCACAGGAACCGAACGGCGCGGATCTGCGCAGCTTCGCCGCCTTGCAGTACCTGTGGGAAAAAGACGACGCGCTGCGCGTTGAGGTGATCAACCAGGACGAACAGCACTTCGACTATAACGTCACCCGCTGCCGCTACGCCGAGATGTACCACGAGATGGGGCTGGGGGAAATCGGCCACCTGCTCTCCTGCGCGCGCGACAGCCAGTTTATCGTCGGCTATGCGCCGGAGGTCGAGCTGCAGCGCAGCCAAACCATCATGTCCGGCGCCCCCTGCTGCGATTTCCGCTACACCGCCAAAACGTCGGGAGAAGAGCAATGACGTATCGGGTCAACGGCGAGCGCCTGTGGCAAAGCCTGCACGCGATGGCGCAGTTCGGCGCCATCGCCGACAACGGCGTCACCCGCCTGGCGCTCAGCGAAGAGGATCGCCAGGCGCGCGACCAGCTGCGCCTGTGGGCACTGGAGGCCGGTTGCAGCGTGCGCGTCGATCGAATGGGCAACATGTTCCTGCGCCGTGAAGGCGCGCGGCCCGAGCTGGCGCCGGTGGTCACCGGTTCTCACGGCGACTCGCAGCCCCGCGGTGGCCGTTTCGACGGTATCTACGGCGTGCTGGCCGGATTGGAGGTGATTCGCAGCCTTAACGATCGGCAGATCGTCACCGAACGCGCGATTGAAGTGATCAACTGGACCAACGAAGAAGGCGCTCGCTTCGCGCCGGCGATGATCGCCTCCGGCGTGTTCGCCGGGGTCTTCGAGATGGAATACGGTCTGACGCGCCGCGACGAGCACGGCGTCAGCCTCGGCGACGCGCTGGAACGCATCGGCTACGCCGGCGAACACCCAGTGGGCGGCACGCCGATCCATGCCGCCTTCGAGCTGCACATCGAACAGGGGCCGATTCTGGAAGCGGAGCACCTCGACATCGGCGTGGTAACCGCCGCACAGGGGCAGCGCTGGTACGAGCTGGAGGTCGTCGGCTTCAGCGCCCACGCCGGCACCACGCCGATGGATCGCCGCCGCGACGCCCTGCTGGGCTTCACCGAGCTGGTGACGGCGGTCAACCGCATCGGCTGGGATTTCGCGCCCGACGCGCGCGCCACGGTGGGCATGGCGCAAATTACCCCCAATTCACGCAACGTGGTGCCGGGCCGGGTCTTTTTCAGCGTCGAATTCCGCCATCCGCAGGAGTCAATTCTGGAACAGATGGAGCAGCGCCTGCTGGCGGCGGTAAACCACGTCAACGGCGGCGGCCTGACCGCTCGCGCCGAGCGCATTTTCCAGTATCCCCCGATCGCTTTTGATCGGGGCTGCATCGACAGCGTACGTCATGCCGCGCAAGCGTTGGGTTACCGCCATCGCGACATGATTTCCGGCGCCGGCCACGATGCCTGTTACCTTAACCGCGTCGCCCCAACCGCCATGATTTTCATTCCCTGCGTGGGCGGCATCAGCCACAACGAGCGGGAAGACATCACCCCCGCCTGGGCAACCGCCGGCGCCGACGTGTTGCTGAACGCCCTGCTGGCGCACGCCGGCGCCTGATCCCCGCCCCGGTTTTTCGCCGGGGCAAAAAATATTCAACAAAACGGTTGAATATTAGCCCACCTGTTCTATATTCAACCATATGGTTGAATTATCTTCCTCACAGCTGGACGCCATTTTTCATGCGCTGGCCGACCCGACCCGCCGCTCGATGTTGCGTGCGCTGGCCGGCGGTGAGCGCAGCATCGGCGAACTGGCCGCGCCGCTGCAGATGTCGTTCGCCGGCGCCTCCAAGCACGTGAAAGCACTGGAACATGCGGGCCTGGTGCAACGCACCGTGCAAGGAAGAAACCATATCTGCCGGCTCGAACCCGAGCCTATGGCGCAGGCCATGCACTGGCTGCAAACCTATGAACATTTCTGGACTGAACGGCTGGATGCGCTCGAACAGGCGCTGCTGCAGCCCGAACAGCTTCCTCCCAAGGAGTGAACCATGAATGATTACGGCATGATTATCGAACCCGGTACGCTGCGCATCCAGCGGCTGCTGCCCGGCCCCATCGAGCGGGTGTGGGCTTACCTGACCGAATCCGACAAGCGCGCCACCTGGCTGGCGGCCGGCGCCATGACGTTGGAGAACGGCGCGCCGCTGGAGCTGGAATTTCGCAACTCCGATCTGGCGGGCGAGCACGAACCCCCGCCGGCCAAGTACAAACAGCACGGCGGCTGCGTCAGCAACCGCGGCCACATCACCTGCCTGTTCCCGCCGCGCCTGCTGAGCTTTACCTGGGCCGAACAGGATCAGGGCCGCCCTTCCGAGGTGACCTTCGAACTGACGGAACAGGGAAGCGCCGTGCTGCTGACGGTCACCCACCGGCGCTTGGCCAACCGCGACGAGATGCTCAGCGTCGCCGGCGGCTGGCACACCCATCTGGATATCCTGCAGGATCGCCTGCACGATCGGGCGCCGCAGCCGTTCTGGAGCACCCATGCCCGGCTGGAAGAAGAGTACCGCGCCCGCCTGTAACTACGACTCGTCCCTGCGCCTGAACGCCAGATAACCGGCGATCAGCGTAAAACTGCCGACCAGCAACACCAGCAGGATAAAACCGTGGTGATTGCTGGCCAGCGGGATCCCCCCCACGTTCATGCCGAAGAAACCGGCGACGATATTGATCGGCAGCGCCAGCACGGTGATTACCGTCAGCGTGTAGAGCGTGCGGTTGTTCTGCTCCATCAGCTTGGCGCCCAGCTCCTCCTGCAGCAGCCGGATGCGTTCGGTCAGGCTGGCGAGATCGTTCAACACCACGGTGAACTCTTCGGTAAACTGCCGCAGATCCTGCACCACCTCACGGCTCAGCCAGGTCGGCGGCCGGTTCAACAGGCGAAACAGCGCGGCCGGTTCGGGCGCCAACAGGCGCTGAAAGCGCAGCAGCATGCGGCGCATGCGCCCCAGCTCGGTGCGATTGCGTTTGACGCGGCGGGTCAGCAGGCGATCCTCGATGGTATCGACATACTGGTTGGCCTGCCGCACCACCTGCTCCAGCACGTCCTCCTGCTCTTCCAGCAGGTGCGCCAGCAGTTCGGTAGACGAGGCCAGCTGCAGCGCCGTCAGGCGGCCGAGCAGCCGTTCAATCAGCCGCACCGGTTTATGGCGCACGGTCACCACCAGCCCGCGGCAGCAATAGAGCCACAGCGTCGCCGTTTCCGGGTTGCTGTCCTCGGGGTGGAAGATCACATCGTTGAGCACCGCGAACAGATCGTCGCCCTGGCGCTCAATGCGCGTGGTGTGCGAACCGTGGCGAATCTCGTGGAAGAAAAAATCGGAAATGGCAAAATGATTTTTCAACCATTTCTCCGCCGCCGCGTGGTTGAGATTGAGGTGCAGCCAGATAAAACCGTCGCCGGGCGGCAACGTCTGGTAGGCCTGGCAGACCTGCTGCGAGTTCAGGCGCCTCGGCGGCTCACCGGAACGAAACACATGGCCGTAGATCAGCCCGGTCACTTCATCATCAAAATCCAGCTTGTGCATCTTTTCCGCTAACCGTTGCACCATAACGCCCTATCCTGCCTGTTGCCGTTAACCCAAGACCGTCCCCGCTGTTATAACAATCTTTATTTATCGGCGTTAATGATTTTCGCCGTTCCCGATGATTAATATTTTCGTCATAAAAAAGCCACATTCATTCAGAATACTTTTCAGGCGACAGCTACCGCATCCAATCCTCTCAGGAAGGTCATTATGAGCGATAACAGCGCCGTTCAACCGGACATGCCGGCCGCCTCCAGCCTGCCCAAACTGCATCAAAAGAACAGTCGACTCACTGTTCTTTTTTTTGTGTTCTTATTAATTCTGGGGATCGCGTTCGCCGGGGTGAACTTATTTAACGACGTCAGCGACGCCGGCGCCGTCTATACCAGTTACGTTCCGTTTTTATTATTGGGGCTGGCGCTATTGATCGCGCTGGGCTTTGAATTCGTCAACGGCTTCCACGATACCGCCAATGCGGTCGCAACGGTGATTTACACTCATTCGCTCTCGCCGATGGTCGCCGTGGTGTGGTCCGGTTTCTTCAACTTTCTCGGCGTGTTGCTCTCCAGCGGCGTGGTGGCCTTCGGCATCATTTCGCTGCTGCCGGTCGAGCTGATCCTGCAGGCCGGCACCGGCAACGGTTTCGCCATGGTGTACGCCCTGCTGTTCTCCGCCATCATCTGGAACCTCGGCACCTGGTGGCTCGGGCTGCCCGCCTCGTCGTCGCATACGCTGATCGGCTCGATTATCGGCGTCGGCGTAGCCAACGCCCTGATCCACGGCCGTACCGGCACCAGCGGCGTGGACTGGGGCCAGGCGATCAAGGTGGGCTACGCGCTGCTGCTGTCGCCGGTGATCGGCTTCGTGTTCGCCGGCCTGCTGCTGCTGGCGCTGAAGCTGTTCGTCAAGAACCGCCAGCTGTACAGCGCCCCTAAGGGCAATACCCCGCCGCCGCTGTGGATCCGCGGGCTGCTGATCCTCACCTGCACCGGCGTTTCCTTCGCCCACGGCTCCAACGACGGCCAGAAAGGCATGGGCCTTATCATGCTGATCCTGGTGGGCACCATGCCGATCGCCTACGCCCTGAACCGTTCGATGCCGCCGGAGCAGATTCCCCGGGTGGCGGCGCTGGCGGAGGTGACCCAAAACCAGCTGCTGCGCCAGTTCCCGGCCGGCGGCCAAACGCCGCCGCGCGAGGTGCTGACCGGCTATGTGCGCACCAGCGAGCTAACGCCGGAGGTGGTGCCGGCGTTGGCGCAGCTGGCCGGCGCGATCGGCGATCAAATTCGTCAGTACGGCTCGGTCGACAAGATCCCGGCGCAGGCGGTGTCGAACACCCGCAACGACATGTATCTGGCGTCCGAGACCATCAAGCACCTGAAGGCAGAGCATCAGCTGCAGATCAATCCCGACGCGCAGCGCAACCTCGACGCGCTGAAGGGCGAACTCGACAACGCCACCCGCTTCATTCCCTTCTGGGTGAAGGTGGTGGTGGCGATTGCGCTGGGGCTCGGCACCATGGTCGGCTGGCGCCGCATCGTGGTGACGGTGGGCGAAAAGATCGGTAAATCGCACCTGACCTACGCCCAGGGCGCCAGCGCCGAACTGGTGGCGATGACCACCATCGGCGCGGCCGACGCCTTCGGCTTGCCGGTTTCGACCACGCACGTCCTGTCGTCCGGCATCGCCGGCACCATGGCCGCCAACCGCTCCGGGCTGCAGATGGCCACCCTGCGCAATCTGCTGATGGCCTGGGTGCTAACCCTGCCGGCCTCGGTGCTGCTGTCGGCGGTGCTGTACTGGATCTTCAACCATTTCTAACACCGGGCCGATACGGAGAAAATCTGATGACCATGCATGAAGTCAACCGCGATGACGGTTTCAACCAGCGCCTGCTGCAAGAGTTTTACGACAGCTACGACGAAGAGCTGGAAATGGAGCTGGACGACCTGCGCTTCGACGTGGCAGAAGTCGACAGCGACGCGAAGAAAGCCTGGCGCAAGCAGTACTTCCGCGAACTGCTGCGCCTGCAGGGCGAGCTGGTGAAGCTGCAGGATTGGGTGATGCGCACCGGCCACCGGCTGGTGATCATCTTCGAAGGCCGCGACGCCGCCGGCAAGGGCGGCGTGATCAAGCGCATCACCCAGCGCCTCAACCCGCGCACCTGCCGCGTGGCGGCGCTGCCGGCGCCGAACGATCGCGAACGCACCCAGTGGTATTTTCAGCGTTATATCGCGCATCTGCCGGCCGCCGGTGAAATGGTGCTGTTCGACCGCAGCTGGTATAACCGCGCCGGCGTGGAGCGCGTGATGGGCTTTTGCAACGACGAAGAGTATGAGGAGTTTTTCCGCAGCGTGCCGGAATTCGAAAAAATGCTGACGCGCAGCGGCATCCAAATCGTCAAATACTGGTTTTCAATCACCGATGAGGAGCAGGAGCTGCGTTTCCTCAGCCGCATTCACGATCCGCTCAAGCAGTGGAAGCTCAGCCCAATGGATCTGGAAAGCCGCCGCCGCTGGGAGGACTACACCGAGGCCAAAGAAATCATGTTAGCGCGCACTAACATTGCCGAAGCGCCCTGGTGGGTGGTTCAGGGCGTCGACAAGAAAAAGGCCCGTCTGAACTGCATCACCCACCTGCTGCAGCAGGTGCCTTATGAGGAAGCCGAAGGCAACGTCATCACGCTGCCGCAGCGCAAACGCAGCCCGGAATACCACCGTAGCCCGGTGCCGGACAACATGGTGGTGCCGGAAATCTACTGACCTTAGCGCAGAGAGGCGGCTACCGCTTCTCTGCGCTAATACAACGCTTTGATTTCTCTCACGCTAAGGGGCTAAACCCCATGTTAAAGTGGTTGCTTTCCATTTTGACAGGAGTCTTCCATGCGCCAGCGCATCATTGTCTGCCCGCTGATTGAAAACGATAACGCCTTCCTGCTGTGCAAAATGGCGGCGCACAAGGGCGTGTTCCCCGGCCAGTGGGCGCTGTCCGGCGGCGGCGTCGAGCCGGGTGAACAGATAGAACAGGCACTGCGGCGCGAAGTGCGCGAAGAGCTGGGCGCCGCGCTGATCCTCGACGGCATCACGCCCTGGACCTTCCGCGACGATGTGCGCATCAAAACCTATGCCGACGGCAGCCGGGAGCAAATCTACATGATTTACCTGATTTTCGACTGCCATGCCGCCAACCGCGACGTGACGATCAACGACGAGTTCGACGACTACGCCTGGGTGCCGCGCGAGCGTCTCGCGGACTACGATTTGAACGAGGCCACACGCTTCACGCTGCAACAAAAGGGATTGTTGTAACAGTTTGAGCGATTATCGCCCTATTTTCTTCACATTTGCCGGGCAGACTCTTTTGATATTTTTTAATCACTTAGGGTCACTATTGCCGCCGTTATGCTTTTATCTCACGCTTTTCTCCGTCTGCCCGCCCGGCGCTTCGGCGCCGCCCTCCTGTTCAGCCTGCTGTTCGTTTTGGCGCCCGTGCATGCCGCTGCGCCGCCGCTGGTGCTGAACGCCAAATCGGTGCTGGTCGTCAATCAACGCACTGGAAAGACGCTCTATCAGAAGCAGCCGAACCGCGTGCTGCCGATCGCCTCGCTCACCAAGCTGATGACCGCCATGGTCGCCCTGGACAGCAAACGCCCGATGGGCAGCAGGCTGAAAGTCACCGCCGCCGATCGCGATCTGCTGAAGAAAACCCACTCGCGCCTGACCATCGGCTCGGTGCTCAGCCGCCGCGACATGCTGCACATCGCCCTGATGTCTTCGGAGAACCGCGCCGCTGCGGCGCTGAGCCGCAGCTATCCCGGCGGACGCAAGGCCTTCGTGGCGAAAATGAATCAGAAAGCGCGCACCATCGGTATGAAACGCGCACGCTTCTACGATCCGACCGGGCTGACGCCGCGCAATGTGGCGACCGCCAACGATCTGCTGAAGATGGTCAATCACGCCTATCGCTATCAATCGATTCGCCGCTTCAGCACCGACAAGCAGCAGATCGTGCGTCCTGGCCGAGGCCAGTTGGTCTACCGCAGTTCCAACGGCCTGATCAACAACCCAGCCTGGAAGATCCAGCTGCAGAAAACCGGCTTTACCGACGAGGCCGGCCACTGCCTGGTGATGCGCACCACCATCAAAGGGCAGCCGGTGGTGATGATCCTGCTCGGCGCGCAGTCGCGCTACGGCCACTACCGTGACGCCATTCGTCTGAAGGCCTGGCTCGAAGGATAATATCGCGGCGCTTTACCGATCTGCGCATATCCAAATTCGTTTTGGATCAATGGAATATCCTATCGCCAATCAGTATTAAGGCGCGCGCCGCCCGCATGGTATTTGTCAGGCATATCTGATGAGGAAAGGAGCGGGAAAATGGCTTATGCCTTGAGCATATTGGAAAAGAGTCCGATCGCCGACGGGGAAAGCGCCGCCCAGGCGCTGGCGCGCACGCTGCATCTGGCGCAACAGGCGGAACGCTGGGGCTATCGGCGTTTCTGGCTGGCGGAGCACCACAACACGCCGCAGCTCGCCTGCCCGTCGCCGGAAGTGCTGATCGGCTACCTGCTCGGCCAGACGTCGCGCATTCGCATCGGCTCCGGCGGCGTGATGCTGCAACACTACAGCGCCTACAAGGTGGCCGAAAACTTTAACCTGCTGGCGGCGTTGGCGCCGGGGCGCGTCGATCTCGGGGTGGGCAAAGCGCCCGGCGGGCTGCCGCTCGCCACCCAGGCGCTGCAGGCCGCCCATGACCGGCAACACAAACCGGCTTTCCCGCAGCAGCTGTCGCAGCTGACCGCCTATCTGAACGACGACGCCGAGCCCGGCCTGAGCGCCACGCCGCTGCCGCCGCACGGCGCTCAGCGCTTCCTGCTCGGCGCCAGCAAAGAGAGCGCGACGCTGGCGGCCGAATCCGGCTGGATTTTCGTGTTCGCCGCGCATCTGAACGGCAATCCGCAAGATATCAGCGCGGCGCTGGCGCACTACGCCGCACACAGCGGCGGCCGCAAGGCGCTGCTGGCGGTAGCGGCGATCGTGGCGCCAAGCGCGGAACAGGCCGCGGCGCTGGCGGCGGATATACAGCAATACCGCGTCCACGTCGCCGGTGAGCAGAGCGTGACCGTCGGCAGCCTGGCGCAGGCCGAGAGTTTCGTGCAGCAGGCCGGCGCCACCGACTACCGCATCGAGCCGCGGGAAAGCCATATCCTGCTCGGCACCGCGCCGCAGGTGCATCAACAACTGGCGCAGCTGCAGCAGCGGTACGGCGTGGACGAGTTCATCATCGACACGCCGATCGCCGAACCGAGCGCCCGGCTCACCTCACTGCAGCTGCTGGCGGAGGAGAGCCTGACGCCGGCCTAGTTGATCGCCGTACTGGCCCGCATGGCGTCGGCCAGATCCTGCGCCAGAGCCGCCAGTTGCGCCGGCGCCACGTTGGCCAGGCTGACGCGGATCGCAGGATCGCTCTTCAGACGAAAAGGCTCGCCGCCCTGCACCAGCCACCCCCGCTGCGCCATCAGCTGCGCGGCGGCGGTTTCCGACCGCACCGGCAACCACAGGTGCAGCCCTTCACCTACCGCCAGCGCCGTGTGATTCAGCGCGTTGAGCCGTTGCACCAGTTCATCCCTTCTGGCCTGATACGCCTGCTGCGCCCGCTGCAGCTGCCCTTCCTGCAAGGCCTGCCCCCACAGCCTGGCGGCGATCTGCTGCAAGATATGGCTGACCCAGCGCTCGCTGATGTACTGATCGGCGCGCATTGCCTGCAGCAACGTCGGGTTGCCGCAGGCCAGCGCGATGCGCAGATCCGGGCTGAGAAACTTGCTCAGCGACAGCACGTACAGCCCGCGATCGCCGTCGAACGGCAGATGCAGCGGCTGCTGCGACAGCGGCCCCCAGAAGTCGTCGACGATCGCCAGACACTGCGGATTCGCGCTGAGAAAACGCCGCCACTGCTGCGCGCGTTGCGCAGAGAGCGAGGCGCCGGTCGGATTGTGGGCGCGCGGCGTCAGGATCACCGCGCCCGCCGCTCCGCTTTCCGGCAACCGACACCCCTGTTCATCCATCGCCAGCGGCAGCGGCCGCAGACGCAGGTGGCGCAGCAGCGTCAATAGCGGCGGCCAGCAGGGATCTTCCACCCACACCGCCGCGCCCGGCTGCATATGGCAGCGCAGCGCCTTTTCCATCGCGTCCAGCGCGCCGGAGAACACCGCCGGTTCCCCCAGCGTGACGCCCTGGCGGCCGAGCCACTCGCGCCCCAGGCCGGTCAATACCGGCAGATCGCCGCTGATGTCATAGCCGTTTTGCTGCGGGAACGCCTCCGCCGCGCCCAGCGCCAACGCCGGCAACAATGCGGCATCGAGGTTGCCGCTGGCCAGATCGCACATCCCCGCCGGCACCTGGCGCGGCGCATAGGCCGCACTCACCGCCGCCAGCGGCGGCTCCAGCACCACCGTTCCCGCCCGCCCGCGCGTCACCACCAGACCGGCATCGCGCAATCGGGCGTATGCGCTGGCGACGGTATTCGGATTGACCTCCAGCTCCGCCGCTAGCTGGCGTACCGGCGGCAACAGTTCGCCCGGCCGCAGCGTGCCGTCTTTGATGCGTGCGGCGATCTGCTCGGCAATCTGGACAGCGCCGCCGCCTTTTGCATACAATGAAGTCATACATAAATCCTTTTGTACTAGTTCAAAATAGATTAACAGCTTCCGCGGCCAAAAGTAAGGGGTTCCATGGATAAACATTACGTGCTCGACATTCAGTATGCAGGAAAGGCCTTTGCCCGCCTGCAGATGTTCACCCCCTGGGCGGCCGATCAGCTGGAGCAGGCGTGCGCGCTGTTCCCGGCCGCGCAGGGTTATCAGGTGCAGCTCAGCCAGGTCAGCGAACGCCGCATCGTCTACCAGAGCGGCGCGCAAGGCATCGCGGTGCTGGGCGAGTCGCTGGCGCTGACGCCGTTCACCCACGCTCACGAGGTTAAACAATGAAGAAAGCCGTCGCCATTCGACACGTCAATTTTGAAAACCTGGGCATCCTCGGTTCCCTGCTCTCGCTGCGCGGCTATCAGATCGACTATTACGATGCCGGCCGCGATGATATTCGTGCTATCAATAATGAAGAGACCGATCTGTTGGTGGTGCTCGGCGGGCCGATCAGCGCCGCCCAACACTTTTCCGGCGCGCAGCGCTATGATTTTCTCGACCATGAATTGGCGCTGGTCAAACAGCGGCTGGCGCAGCGGCGGGCGACCCTTGGGGTGTGTCTCGGCGCGCAGGTGATCGCCCAGGCGCTGGGCGCCGACGTGATCTCGCTCGGCGTCAAAGAGATCGGTTTCGCCCCGCTGACCACGCTCACGGCGCAAGACGACTCGGTGCTGGCACCGCTGGCCGATACGCCGGTGCTGCATTGGCACGGTGATATGTTCACGATCCCGGAGGGCGCCCGCTGCCTGGCCGGTACGGCGGTTTGCCCGCATCAGGCCTTCGACTATCAGGGGTTCGCGCTCGGGCTGCAGTTCCATCTGGAGGCGGATCATCGCGATATCGAACGCTGGCTGATTGGCCATGCCTGCGAACTGGAACTGGCCGGCATCGCGCCCCAGAGCCTGCGCGAACAGGCGGCGCGCCACGGCGTACAGCTGGAACAGCGCGCGCGGCAGGTGTTCGCCCGCTGGCTGGATAATAACGAACCAAGGATGTAACTCATGCAACAGACTTCACCCTTGCGATCACCGTCCATCGACGTGATCAGCATTCAATCTCAGGTGGTCTACGGCAGCGTCGGCAACGGCATCGCCTACCGCGCCCTGCTGAAAAAAGGGCTGGAAGCGCTGCAGGTGCCCAGCGTGCTGTTCGGCTGCCCGCCCTATTACGGCAAGCCGCACGGCGGCGTCATCTCCGGCGAGTGGTTCGGCGGCTTTCTCGACGATCTGATCGCCCGCGGCGTGATGAAGCGCGCCCGGGCGGTGATCGTCGGCTACCTGGGCGACGTGATGCAGTGCCATATTCTGGCCAACTGGCTGCAGCGGGTGCGCGCCCTCAATCCGCAGATAAAGATCTATATCGATCCGGTGATGGGCGATTACGGCGAAGGGATCTACGTGGATGAGCGCATCGTCAACTGCTATCGCTCACCGTTCCTGCGGCTGGCCAACGGCCTGACGCCGAACGGTTTCGAACTGGAGCAGCTGTGCGGCCGGCAACTGAGCAGCCAAGAGCAGACGCAGCACGCCGCGCAGGCGCTGTTGAACGACACCACCGAATGGGTGCTGGTCACCAGCGCGCCGGGCGTGGCGCAGCACGAAGACGAAGTGGGATTGATGCTGGTCACCCGGCAGGAAACGCAGTGCTTTACCCATCCGAAGGTCAAATCGGCGGTCAAAGGCACCGGCGATCTGTTCGCCGCACTGCTGGTGAGCCATCTGCTGCACGGCGCCGCGCTGGACGCGGCCGTGGTCGCCGCCGGCGGCGAAGTGTGCGACGTGCTGGCCGAAGCGGCGCATTTCGGTTGGGAAGAGATCGGCAGCCTGCGGGCGTTACAGCCGTAAGGCCAGTGGAGAGTCAGGGGCAGCGTGCCGCCCCTGATAAATATCAGCGTTTTTTCTTTTTGTTGAAATCCAGCTCGAAGGCGAACACCGCGCTTTGAATTTTGCGCTCCATCGCCAGCCCCAGCTTGAGGAAACGGCACGACAGGCGCGAGAAGTGCACCACCTGATCGTTATCGTCGGTTTCCTGATCGTCGTTGACTACCACCAGCTCCATGTTGACCTTGAAGCTGCCGTAGCTGCCCAAATCCAACTCCGCTTTCTTGAACTGCAGGCCCGGCTGAAAGAAATCCGGCAGCGGGCCGTCGAAACGCAAACCGACGCCGCCGGCTGACAGATCGTGGATCCGCAGCTCATAAGGCGTGCCGTTCGGGTATTCGCCGGTACAGAAGAATTGGCGCCAGTGCGGCGTGGTGATGCGGAACTGGCGGCGGCGCTGGATGTAAACCAACTCCTGCGGCAGCCGGGTCGAGCAGGCCTGGACGCCCTGATGTTCGGTCAGCTCCGCCTGGCCGACGGAAAACTCGATTTTGGCGTCGTTGCTTTCAATCACGATGGTGCAGGCGCCGTCGATGGCGTTTTCCGCTTCCTCACCGCTAAACACGATATTGTCCGGCCCGACGCTCAATAACAGACTTTGAAACCGGTGCTGCTGATTTTCTACGCGCAGCGGCGTGCGTTGTTTGCAAATTTCACGCAGAATCGCCAGAACTTCAAAACGCTCCCGTTTGATAAACAGTCCGTTATCGCTGTGCTCCACACGTCTCTCCTGACTTTTTTTCTAATGACGTATTACGTATTCCTTACGGTTATCATCTCTGGGAATATTCCTAAAGTCAAATTTGCCAGCGCTGCCAGGCCTGCGGCAGCAGGCGTGCGAAACGTTTCGCCCACGCCTGTTGCCCACGTTCGTCGGCGATCAGATCCTGGCGGATTTCGATGCCGACATAAGGCAAACCGCGGCGTTCCGCATGGACCGGCAACGTGTAGTCGGTGGCGTCGGTCATCGCATAGGGTTCGTTGATCCCCACCTGCAAATCTCCCTCTTCGCGCAGCAGCTCGGCCAGCAGATGGGCAAATTCCGGGTAACGGTTAAACAGCAGCCCCACCTGCCAGGGGCGCGATGCCCCTTTGAACACCGGCGTGAAACTGTGCATGGCGATCACCGCCGTCGGCAGTTCGCGCAGTTGGCGTTGCCCCAGATGATCGTCGATGGCGTGGTGATACGGCAAAAACACCTCGCGCTCGCGCGCCAGCGCGTGCTCGGCATCGATACCGATATTGCCGGGGATCGGCGTCAACTCGGACAAATGCGGGATCGAGCTGGCGATGCCGGGCGCCCGGTTGCAGTCGATCACCAGCCGTGAGTAACGCTGGTGGATCAGCGTGGCGTCCAACTGGCGGCTCAGATGGCGCGACACGCTCAGCGCGCCGATGTCCCAGCCGATGTGGCGTTCGATCTCCCCCGGCGGCAAACCGAGGTCGCCGAGGGATTGCGGAATCGCCTTGCCGGCGTGATCGCACAGCAGCAAAAAGGGCGCTTTGCCGCGCGGGATTTCAACGGCGGCGGCAGAGGGTTCGTCGGCGGACAATAACGGCGGGATAAACGAGTGAGGCATGACGGGCTCCGGCGGTGGAAAGCAAAACGTTTATCGTAGCGCTATCCCGTCGCCGGCCCCAAGGTCGTGCTTAGATCAAAAAGGCATGAGTCAGACTGTAGTCATGCCGTCTCGGCTGGCTGCGGCTGGTGCACCGCGATATAACGCTGATACCGCGACGGCTTGAGCCGCGTGGTATCCACCAGCACCAGCCCGTCGATGCAGTTGTTGAAAGCCGGATCGGTGCCGAAGTCGATAAACTGTACCCCGCCCGGCTCGCACAGTTCGGTGTACTGCTTGTACAGCGTCGGGATCGAGCAGCCGATATTGCTGAGCAGGCTCTTCAGCCGCACCAGATCTTCCTGGTAGTTATCCCCGGCAAACTGCGCCAGCACCTGCGGCAGCGACGCCGGATAAGGCCGGCGCGATTGCGCGAAGGCGTGGTCCGGCGAGAAATAGAGCCGATAGAAGGCGATCAGCAAATCGCGCGCCGCCAGCGGCATGCCGCCGGAGATCGACACCGGGCCGAACAGATAGCGATACTGCGGGTATTTCGCCAGGTAGGCGCCGATGCCCAGCCACAAATAGTCCAGCCCGCGCTTGCCCCAATAGGCCGGCTGAATGAAGCTGCGCCCCAGCTCGATGCCCTGCGCCAGGATCGGCTCCATATCACGATCGTAGTGGAACAGGCTGTTGCTGTAGATGCTTTCCAGCCCTTTGCGTTCGATTTGTTCGGCGGTGGGGATAAAGCGATAGGCGCCGACGATCTCCAGCTCCTCCTCATCCCACAGCACCAGGTGGTAGTAATCGTCGTCATAGCTGTCCAGATCGCGGCGGCGGCCGGAGCCTTCTCCTACCGCGCGGAAGGCGATCTCGCGCAGACGCCCCAGTTCGCGCAGGATCGGCGTGCGCGCTTCGTCGTGGCGGCGATAGAGGTAGATGGTTTTACCGTCCGGCGTTACCCCCAACCGCTCGCAGTTCGCCAACGCCTTTTTCAGCTCCAAACGCTCTTCCGGCAGCGCGATCGGCGATTCGCTGGCGAACAGCCCCGGCTTGCCCTGCCCCAGGCGATACACGTGGCGGCGAAAACGCTCCGCCAGATCCTTGGCGCTGGTGTGGCCGTCGTGCCAGCTGGCGAACGGCACGCGGCCGCCGACGCGGATCTTGATGCGCCCGCCCCGCTGCTGGAACATTTCGCGCACCAGCAGCAGCGTCGACAGCGGCCGGTAGACCAGCGAGGTAATGTAGAACAGGTTGCTGTTGCGCGCGCTGATGTGGATCGGCACGATCGGCGCGCGCGCCTTGGCGGCCAGGCGCAGAAAACCGGTATGCCAGTGGCCGTCGCGGATGCCTTTCGGGCTCATGCGCGACACTTCGCCGGCCGGGAACAGGATCAGCGCGCCCTGATTGTCCAGCTGCCGCTGCATGCCTTCAATCTGTTTGCGGCTGGTTTTATAAGCGACGTTATCCACCGGCACGAACAGATTGCGCAGCGGTTCGATGTAGGTCAGCAGCTGGCTGGCCACCACTTTCACATCCGGGCGCACCGCCGCGACGGCGCGCAGCAGCACCAGGCCGTCGAGCGAGCCGATCGGGTGATTGGCCACCAGCACCACCGGCCCCTGGCTCGGGATGTTTTCCAGATCGCCGTCCACCAGCTCGCAGCTGAGGTTGAAGTAGTCCACCACCTGCTCGATCAGATCGAGCCCTTTCAGGTGGGGATAGTCGGCGGCGAACTGTTTGAATTCTTTTTCGAAGAGAAGGGTTCTTAGCAGGCTGCGCTGCCAGGCAGGGGTATTGCGGTGTGGAAATGCATCTTGCAACAGAGAATCCAGGCTGAACATCGCGTTATCTCCTGACGTAGTCGCTGCAAACTTAAGCCAGAGCCGTGACTCTGACGTGTCAGTTACATGACAATAAAATGAATCCATCGACTATCAGGTATAGCAAAGTAATGAAGAATTGGGAGCGAAAGACGCATTTTCGTCCCCACTTGCCTTCACATCGGCGCCGGTAGCGGCGTACGCGGAACAGCACGGTTACGCGCGCCGGCATAAAAAAACAGTGAAAGCCCGGCGATTGTCGAATTACCGCTGCGGCTTTCGTCATCGGCAGACTGAATAAATAGACGCCGAGAATTGTCGACTGATAAATAACGAATTTGCCGTTTTCACTTTGCGTTGACACCGCTTTCGCTTGCCGCTCAATCGAAAGCAAAAATAAATATAACCAACTGATAGATATAAGTATTTCTAAAATAACCGATTGCATTTCAGCGTTTCGTTTGCTGTAATTCGCCATAACTAACTGAAAGCGTTCCGGTCGGTATCGCCGCGGCTTATTAAGCCGTGGTCGGGCACGGCTACCGGTAAATCAGGAGTTTGCGTTAATGCCCAATACCGCAAAACGCCGGGAATTAATTATCGACCCGCAGCAGTGCAGGATCGGTGCTTGCCTAAAGGCGCTGCACCATTGAGGGAGCGACGTGATTATCGCCGACCGTTAACCAAGGCTTTTAAGGAGTTGTCATCATGAACGCGTATTTCTCTTACGAGGCGGATTGGCTGAAGCAGCGCAACGCCTGGCACACCGCCGCAGAGATTTGGCAGCAGCCGGATCTGTGGGCCGCGCTGCACCGGCAATTGCAGGATCAACAGGCGCAGTGGCAGCCGTTCCTGGCGCCGCTGCTGGCCAATCCGCGCCTGCAAATCGTACTGTGCGGCGCCGGCAGCTCGGCGTTCGCCGGCCGCGCCCTGGCGCCCTGGCTGCGCGAACGAACCGGCCGCGACGTGGCGGCCTACGGCACCACCGATATCGTCGCCAATCCGCTGCAGTATCTCGACCCTGAGCGGCCGACGCTGCTGGTCTCCTTCGCACGCTCGGGCAACAGCCCGGAGAGCGTGGCGACGGTGGAGCTGGCCGACCAGCTGCTGCCGGAAAGCTATCACCTGATGCTGGTGTGCAACCCGGACAGCCGGCTGGCGCAGTATGCGCATCAGCGTGGCAACGTCTGTTCGCTGGTGATGCCGCAAGGCTCCAACGATCAAAGCTTCGCCATGACCTCCAGCTTCAGCTGCATGATGCTGAGCGCCGCGCTGTTGCTCGGCCCGGCTTCGCTCGAAGCCGCCCAGGCGCCGCTCAACGCCATGGTGCAGCGCTGCCGCACACTGCGCGAAACGCTGCAGCCGCAGGTGAAGGCGTTGGCCGCCAGCGGTTTCCGCCGTTATATCACCCTCGGCGGTAGCTGCTTTACCGGCCTCGCCGAAGAGGCCTCGCTCAAGATGCTGGAGCTGACCGCCGGCCGCATCGTTACGCGCTACGACTCGCCGCTCGGCCTGCGCCACGGCCCGAAATTCATGGTCGACGGCCAGACGTTGGTGGTGCTGATGTTCTCCCGCGGCGACTATGCCCGCCAGTATGACCGCGATCTGTGGAACGAACTGCAGCGCGACGGGCTGGCGATGCAGTTGGTCGGGTTGACCGGCGAGCGCCACCCCCTGTCCGATGCCCTGCTGCCTATGCACGACGCGGCCGACGATATCTGGCTGCTGTTCCCGTATCTGCTGTTCACCCAGATGCTGGCCTTCGAGAGTTCGCTGGCGCTGGGGCTGACCCCGGACAATCCTTGCCCGACCGGCGAGGTCAACCGGGTGGTGAAAGGCGTGACGATTTACCGTTTTCCTTCCCCGGTGCTGTAAGGAGATCCCATGTATCTGATAGCCAACCGAGAAATGCTGCTCAAGGCGCAGCGTCAGGGTTACGCCGTCCCGGCGTTTAACGTCCACAATCTGGAAACCGTGCAGGTGGTGGCGGAAACCGCCGCCGAACTGCGCTCCCCGGTGATCATGGCCGGCACGCCCGGCACCTTCAGCTATGCCGGTACCGACTACCTGATCGGCATTTGCCAATCTGCCGCGCACCGCTACGATCTGCCGTTGGCGCTGCATCTGGATCATCACGAAGCGCTGGACGACATCGAGCACAAGGTGAAAAGCGGCATCCGCTCGGTGATGATCGACGGTTCGCATTTGCCGTTCGAGCAGAACATCGCCAAGGTGGCCGCCGCAGTGGTCCTGTGCCATCGCTACGGCGCCAGCGTGGAAGCGGAGCTGGGGCGCCTGGGCGGGCAGGAAGACGATCTGATCGTCGATGCGGCGGACAGCTTCTATACCGACCCGGCGGCGGCACGCGAGTTCGTCGCCGCCACCGGCATCGATTCGCTGGCGGTGGCGATCGGTTCCGCCCACGGCCTGTATCACGGCGAGCCGAAGCTGGACTTCGAGCGCCTGGCGCTGATCCGCGAACAGGTGGACGTGCCCCTGGTGCTGCACGGTGCCTCCGGCATTCCGGAGGCGATGGTTAAGCGCGCGATCTCGCTCGGCGTCTGCAAGGTCAACGTCGCCACCGAATTGAAAATCGCCTTCGCCGATGCGGTGAAAAGCTACTTTTCACAGCACCCGGATGCCAATGACCCGCGCAAATACATCGTCCCCGGCAAGCTGGCGATGAAAGAAGTGGTGGCGGAAAAGATCCGCATCTGCGGCAGCAGCGGTATGCTGTAATCCCCCGCTCGCCCCCGGTTCCTGCGGTTGCGCCACGGGGGCGAAAACATCCCGCCCTTTCCCGCTTTCCTGAGAGAACGATCACAGCCTTTTACCCTGCCCGCGCCGGAAACCATTAACCGGTCTTCACTATGATCCAAATCATGGTTTTACCCACCCTACCTCCTTACTATCAAATTCATTGAATGCAGGCAGTAGGATTTTTGCCCATTCGTTTTTATTTCGCCAGGCGAAATTGATTATTTGATGAAAACAAGCGTGCTTGTTTTTAATTGGCAGTGTTTTTTACTCTGAGAGGAACAGCGTATGAACCATTACTTAGCCGTATTAAGCGCATTGGTCATTCTGCCCTTCGCTCTGCAAGCAAAACCGCTTTCCGGCAGCCAGGTCGCCTCCGGCGTCGTGCGCTTCACCGGCGCCATTACCACCCCGGCCTGCACCATCACACATCAGGATGAACAGCTTGTCTCCAACTGCTTCGGCAAAGTGACCGAATATCAGAACGGATATATTTCCTCTTCGTTAAAAGAGATGCCAAAAGAATTATTCTCTGCCGTCAGCAGTGAAATGGTGAATAACGATCCCCATTTAAAGCGCGTGACCATCAGCTATAAGTAACGCCAACGCGTTAATGCCTGATGAAATAATAAACAAAACACAACCTGCCTTGATTACTTATAAATTTATTTTATAAATTCATCGAACAATGACTCCACGGCTTACCCTGAGCCGGCTATTTGGGCAACCCTGCGGTTGCCCATCAGCATGTCCGAAATCCGCCATCGCTTCCCCCGCTTTCATGCGATAATCGCCATACCAAACCGAGGAGTGATCCAGATGCAGACTTTTTTGATTGATCGTACCGCCACGCCGGTGGGAGAACTGGTGCTGATTGCCGATGAACAGGGGCGCCTGCGGGCGATTGACTGGACCGATCACGAAGCGCGCCTGATGAAGCTGCTGAATACCCACTACCGCGCCGATCGCTTCACCCTGCGTGAGCAGCACGATCCCAGCGGGCTGACCGACGCGATGCAACGCTATTTCGCCGGTGAGCTGAGCATTATCGATCGGCTGCCGGTGATGACCGCCGGCACCGAGTTCCAACGCACCGTGTGGCAACAGCTGCGCCAAATCCCGTGCGGCGAGATCCTGACCTACGGCCAGTTGGCGCAACGCATCGGGCGCCCGACCGCCTCACGCGCGGTCGGCATGGCCAACGGTTCGAATCCGATCAGCATCGTGGTGCCCTGCCATCGGGTGATCGGTTCGCAGGGCGCGCTGACCGGCTATGCCGGCGGCGTACAGCGCAAACAGTGGCTGCTGCAGCACGAAGGTTACCTGCCGAAAAGTTTGCTGTAGCCGCATATCCAGCGCCATTGTTTGGCGCTGCTTAATAAAACACGTTGCTCTACGCCGCGCCCGTGCCCACTTGGGTACTATTAATAGTTTGTGTGAATAAAACGCATAAGTCACAAATAATACTCATAACTTCAGTCCCATACAGAATAATCGGCGGCATGTGTGCGCAAAATTCGCACACAATACCCCTATTCATGCTAATGCCACCCTTATCAGCTGCAGCAAAAGATGTTAAAATTGACTCATATCAATTATTGAATGAGCGTAATCTATGATCCCGGAAAAACGCGTGATTCGTCGTATCCAGTCTGGTGGTTGTGCGATCCATTGCCAGGACTGCAGCATCAGCCAGCTGTGCATTCCTTTCACCCTTAATGCCCACGAGCTGGACCAGCTCGACAACATTATCGAGAGGAAAAAGCCCATCCAGAAAGGCCAGACCCTGTTCAAGGCCGGCGACGAGCTGAAGTCGCTGTACGCGATCCGTTCCGGGACCATCAAAAGCTACACCATCACCGAGCAAGGCGACGAGCAGATCACCGGCTTCCACCTCGCGGGCGATCTGGTGGGCTTCGACGCCATCGGCGGCCTGAAGCACCCGAGTTTTGCCCAGGCGCTGGAAACCTCGATGGTGTGTGAGATCCCGTTCGAAACCCTCGACGATCTGTCCGGCAAAATGCCTAACCTGCGTCAGCAGATCATGCGGCTGATGAGCGGCGAGATCAAAGGCGACCAGGACATGATCCTGCTGCTGTCGAAGAAAAACGCCGAAGAGCGCCTGGCGGCGTTCGTTTACAACCTGTCGCGCCGCTTCGCGGAGCGCGGCTTCTCACCGCGCGAGTTCCGTTTGACCATGACCCGCGGCGACATCGGCAACTACCTCGGCCTGACGGTGGAAACCATCAGCCGCCTGCTGGGCCGCTTCCAGAAAAGCGAAATCCTCAGCGTGAAAGGCAAATACATCACCATCGAAAACGCCGACGCCCTGTCGGTGCTGGCCGGTACGCCGCGCATCAACGTGTCCGTTAACGCCTGATTCTCCTGCCGGATCAACATTTCACTGAAATTGTTGATCCGGCGCCGCTTCTGTTGTTGTTCTGTTTTTCAATGTTGGGTTACTCTGTAAATTAACAGACTGTTGATTTCAGCTGTAAGGAGGCCCTATGGCGAAGTATCAGAATCTTCTGGTGGCTATTGACCCCAATCAGGACGACCAGCCGGCATTGCGCCGCGCCGTGTACCTGGTAAAACGGAACGGCGGGCGCATCAAAGCCTTCCTGCCCATTTATGACTTCTCTTACGAAATGACGACCCTGCTCTCCCCGGACGAAAGAACGGCGATGCGGCAAGGTGTGATCAGCCAACGCGCCGCCTGGATCAACGAGCAGTGCCGCTTCTATCTCAACGACGGCGTGCCGATCGAAATCAAAGTGGTCTGGCACAACCGCCCCTTCGAAGCCATCATTCAGGAAGTGCTTTCCGGCCAACATGACCTGCTGTTGAAAATGGCGCACCAGCACGACCGGCTGGAATCGGTGATCTTCACCCCCACCGACTGGCACCTGCTGCGAAAATGCCCTTGCCCGGTGTGGATGGTGAAAGACCAGCCCTGGCCGGAAGGCGGTAAAGCGCTGGTGGCGGTCAACCTGGCCAGCGAAGAACCCTATCACGACCCGCTCAATATCAAACTGGTGCAAGAAACCGTCGAACTGGCGCAGAACGTCAACCAGACCGAGGTTCACCTGGTCGGCGCCTATCCCGTTACCCCGATCAACATCGCCATCGAGCTGCCCGATTTCGATCCGAGCGTCTACAACGACGCCATCCGCGGCCAGCATCTGATCGCCATGAAGGCGCTGCGGCAGAAATTCTGCATTAAGGAAGAGTTCACCCACGTGGAAAAAGGCCTGCCGGAAGAGGTGATCCCCGATCTGGCCGAACACCTGCAGGCCGGCGTGGTGGTTCTGGGCACGCTGGGCCGCACCGGCATTTCGGCGGCCTTTATCGGCAACACCGCGGAACATGTGATCGACCATCTGAAATGCGATCTGCTGGTGATTAAGCCGGAGAACTTCAACTGCCCGATTGAGACGGATGAAGACGATGAGCACGACGACGAAGATTAACCCTCGCGCATAAAAAACGGGCCGCTAAGCGGCCCGTTTTTTTGGTTGCTCACTTACTTCTGCAATGCCCGCAGAATCGCTTCCACGCTGTCTTTGGCGTCGCCGAACAGCATCTGGGTGTTCTCCTTGAAGAACAGCGGGTTCTGCACGCCGGCGTAGCCGGTGTTCATCGAGCGTTTGAACGCGATCACGTTCTGCGCCTTCCACACTTCCAATACCGGCATGCCGGCGATCGGGCTGCGCGGATCCTCCAGCGCCGCCGGGTTCACCGTGTCGTTGGCGCCGATCACCAGCACGGTGTCGGTATCCGGGAAATCTTCGTTGATTTCATCCATCTCCAGCACCACGTCGTACGGCACCTTCGCCTCCGCCAGCAGCACGTTCATGTGGCCCGGCAAACGCCCCGCGACCGGGTGAATGCCGAAACGCACCTTCACGCCGCGCGCCCGCAGTTTCTCGGTGATTTCCGCCACCGGATATTGCGCCTGCGCCACCGCCATGCCGTAGCCCGGGGTGATGATCACCGAAGTGGAGTTCTTCAGCTGCTCGGCCACCTCTTCCGCTGTGGTTTCACGGTATTCACCCATCTCTTCGGCGTCGCCGGTAGACGAACCGTCACTGCCGAAGCCGCCGGCGATCACGCTGATAAACGAACGGTTCATCGCCTTACACATAATGTAAGACAGGATCGCACCCGAAGAGCCCACCAGCGCGCCGGTGACGATCAGCAGATCGTTGCTCAGCATGAAGCCCGCTGCGGCGGCCGCCCACCCCGAGTAGGAGTTGAGCATCGACACCACCACCGGCATGTCGGCGCCGCCGATCGAGGCCACCAGATGCCAGCCGAACGCCAGCGCGATCGCCGTCATCAGCAGCAGCGTCACCACCTGCCAGCCCACGCTGTCGGTACGCACGAACGCCACCAGCAGCAGGAACGAGATCACCAGCGCCGCCAGATTCAGCTTGTGGCGGTTCGGCAGCATCAGCGGCTTGGAAGAGATGATGCCGCGCAGCTTGCCGAAGGCGACGATCGAACCGGTGAAGGTGACCGCGCCGATAAAGATGCCGAGGAACACTTCGGTCAGATGGATGTTCGCCATCACCGGCTCCATCGGCGCGCCGTGATCCAGGTAGCTGTTGAAGCCGACCAGCACCGCCGCCAGGCCAACGAAGCTGTGCAGCACCGCCACCAGTTCCGGCATTTCGGTCATCTCGACCTTCCTGGCCAGATAGACGCCGATCGAGCCGCCGATGATCATGGCGATGATGATCCAGCCGACGTTGCCGGAATCCGGCCCCAGAATGGTGGCGATCAGCGCGATCGCCATACCGGCGACGCCGAACAGGTTGCCCTGCTTCGACGTTTCATGGCGCGACAGGCCCGCCAGGCTGAAAATAAACAAAATAGCGGCAACAATGTATGCAGCTGTAACCAATCCTCCAGACATTTGCTACCCCTTAGTTCTTGCGGAACATCTTCAGCATGCGCTGAGTGACGGTGAACCCACCGAAAATATTGATGCTGGCGATCAGCACGGCGATAAAGGAGAGGAAACTCACCCAGCCGCCATGGCCGATCTGCAACAGCGCGCCGACCACGATAATCCCTGAGATCGCGTTGGTGACCGACATCAACGGGGTATGCAGCGCATGGCTGACGTTCCAGACCACGTAGTAACCGACCACGCAGGCCAGCGCGAACACGGTAAAGTGCGACAGGAACTCTTTCGGCGCCGCGTCCGCCAGCCAGCCGAACAGCAGGATCGCCAGAGCCATCAGGCCATACTTCAGCCACGGCGAGGTCGGTTTGGCTTCGGGTTTGGCGGCCGGTGCGGCGGCGGGCGCCGCTTTCGGCTGGGCGGAGACCTGGATCGGCGGCGCCGGCCAGGTGATTTCACCGCAGCGCACCACGGTAACGCCGCGGATCACCGTATCGTCGAAATCGATGTCGATCTCGCCGTTTTTCTCTTTCGACAGCAGCTTCAGCAGGTTGACCAGGTTGGTGCCGTACAGCTGCGAAGATTGCGTCGGCAAGCGGCTCGGCAGATCGGTATAGCCGATGATTTTCACGCCGTTGTCGGTCACGGTAATGGTGTCGGCCACGGTCAGCTCGCAGTTGCCGCCGGTTTGCGCCGCCAGATCGACGATCACGCTGCCCGGCTTCATCGACGCCACCATCTCTTTGGTGATCAGCTTCGGCGCCGGTTTACCCGGGATCAACGCGGTGGTGACGATGATATCCACCTCCGCCGCCTGCGCGGCGAACAGCGCCATCTCGGCCTTGATAAAGGCTTCGGACATTACTTTGGCGTAACCGTCGCCGCTGCCCGCTTCCTCTTCAAAATCCAGCTCGAGGAATTCCGCGCCCATGCTCTGCACCTGCTCTTTCACTTCCGGGCGGGTATCGAAGGCGCGCACGATGGCGCCGAGGCTGCCCGCGGCGCCGATCGCCGCCAGGCCGGCCACGCCGGCGCCGATGATCATCACCTTGGCCGGCGGCACTTTGCCCGCGGCGGTGATCTGGCCGGTGAAGAAACGGCCGAACTCATGCGCCGCTTCGACGATCGCGCGGTAGCCGGCGATGTTGGCCATCGAGCTCAGCGCGTCCATCGACTGGGCGCGCGAGATGCGCGGTACCGAGTCCATCGCCAGCGCGGTGACGTTGCGCGCCGCCAGCTTGGCCATCAATTCGGGGTTTTGCGCTGGCCAGATAAAGCTGACCAGCGTGCTGCCTTCGCGCATCAAGGCGATCTCGTCGTCTTGCGGCGCGTTGACTTTCAGAATCAGATCCGACTGCCACACTTCGCTTTCGTCGACCAGCGCCGCGCCGGCGGCTTCGTAGGCGACGTCCTCAAAACTGGCCAGTTTGCCCGCCCCGCGTTCAATCGCGACGGTAAAACCCAGCTTCAGCAGTTGTTCCACCGTTTTCGGCGTGGCTGCGACCCGGGCTTCATTGGCCAACCGCTCTCTTGGTACACCAATACGCATAATGTTCCCTTCTCACCTGTCTTGGATGATGTTTATTATTTTCCTGCCCATAGCACGGCGTCACCGGCGGGCGTGGCATTAACTTGCCCGCACTGATTTCAGACGCCAACTATAACCTACTGAAAATAAGGTCGATGATCCATAATTGCTTACGCATTCAGCTCTGTTTTTACATAAAAACGCCGCGCGTGATATGACAAATCGCAATTTACTGTGAAAAAATCCATACAGAACAGCGGATTCTGCGTGACAAGAGATTTACGCCCGGCGTAACGATTTATGGCCATGCGGGGTGTAAAAGCATAAAAGTTATCATTTTGTGAATAATTAACATTAATGACACCAAAGCCGTTATTATGGAAACTTATGGCGATGGCGCCATCCGTGCGCCCGGCGTCACCGTCGGCGATTTGTCGCACGGGATAACATAAAATGCTGAGACAGTTTTCAGAATTACATGTAATAATCGACGGCTGAATTACACTTAAACAGTTCAGTACGTTATAAACGTTAATGCGCTAGGCGAAAGGATTTTTTATGAAGCTGAAGACCACGATCATCGCGTCAGCCTTGTTATCACTCACCGCGCTGTCTGCTCATGCGGCGCAAGAGTTAACTCCTGAGAAAGCAGCGGCGCTGAAGCCGTTTGATCGCATCACGATTACCGGCCGCTTCAATGCCATCAATGAAGCCGTCGACGCCGTATCCCGCCGTGCAGACAAACTGGGTGCCGATTCCTTCTATATCCAGGACAGCAACAACAGCAACAACGGCGGCAACTGGCGCGTCACCGCAGACCTTTATCATAAAGATGCGCCAGAAGTGAGCAAAACACCAAAATACCGCGTATTTAACGGCGTGAACGAACTGCCTAAAGAGGAAGCCTACCTGCTGGAGCCTTACGATACCGTGAGCGTCAGCGGTTTCTACCGCAGCCAGCCGGACATCAACGACGCTATCTCCAAAGAAGCGAAGAAAAAAGGCGCCGCCTCGTTCTTCATCGTGCGCCAGGTTGACGCCAACTCCGGCGGCAACCAGTTCGTTACCGCCTACATCTATAAGGCCGATGCGCCAAAACGCCGCGTGCAGAGCCCGGACGCCATTCCGGCCGATTCTGACGCCGGCCGCGCCGCGCTGGCCGCCGGCGGCGCCGCTGCCGCGAAAGTCGAAATTCCTGGCGTCGCGTCTTCCGGTTCGCCAAGCCGCGAAGTGGGCCGTTTCTTTGAAACCCAGTCTTCTACCGGCCAACGCTATACCGTCACGCTGCCTAACGGCACCAAGATCCAGGAAGTGAACAACGTGACCGCCGCGCAGATGGTGCCGTTCGATTCCGTCACCTTCACCGGCCACTTCAACAGCATGACCGATGTCTCCACCGAAGTGGCGAAACGCGCGGCCGAGAAAGGTGCCAAGTACTACCACGTCACCCGCCAGTGGCAGAACAAGAGCGGCGGCAACCTGACCGTCAGCGCCGATCTGTTCAAATAAAACCCGCTTTTCGGTTTACCATCGGGCAGCCCTTGAGCTGCCCGTTTTTATTGCCGCTTTTTTCATCGCACGTTGAATAGTTTTTTGTAAATTCCGCATATTCAATCATTGCATCTCTAATCATCCCTCCGTAAAATTTGCGCCAATTTTTAGGGCTATTGTCTATTCGCGCAGTGGTAGTTAATACATTGTTGCCACCAAGCAGTTCCCTTCCAGTTGTTTATTCTGCGTTCAGGATCCGTCATTGGAAAAAAAACTCGGTCTTACCGCGCTAACCGCTTTGGTGCTCAGCTCAATGCTGGGTGCCGGCGTGTTCAGTCTGCCGCAAAACATGGCGCAGGTCGCCAGCCCCGCCGCGCTGCTGCTGGGTTGGGGGATCACCGGCGTCGGCATTCTGTTTTTGGCCTTCGCCATGCTGTTGCTTACGCGTTTGCGTCCGGATCTGGACGGCGGCATTTTCACCTACGCCAAGGAAGGGTTCGGCGAGCTGGTGGGCTTCTGCTCCGCCTGGGGTTACTGGCTGTGCGCCGTGATCGCCAACGTCTCGTATCTGGTGATCGTGTTCGCGGCGCTGAGTATCTTCACCGATCGCGGCGGCAGCGTGATTCTCGGTGACGGCAATACCTGGCAAGCGCTGATCGCCGAATCCGCCCTGCTGTGGATCGTGCACGCGCTGGTGCTGCGCGGCGTGCAAACCGCCGCCAGCATCAATCTGGCGGCCACCCTCGCCAAGCTGTTGCCGCTGGGAATGTTCGCCGTTCTGGCGGCGATCGCCTTTAAAATGGACGTGTTCACGCTGGATTTCAAAGGCATCGCCCTCGGCAAGCCAGTGTGGGAACAGGTCAAGGACACCATGTTGATCACCCTGTGGGTGTTTATCGGCGTGGAAGGCGCGGTGGTGGTTTCCGCTCGCGCCCGCAATAAGAAAGACGTGGGCCGCGCCACTATGCTGGCGGTGCTGTCGGCGCTGGCGGTGTATCTGATGGTGACGCTGCTGTCGCTGGGCGTGGTGCCGCGCAGCGAACTGGCCGAAATGCGCAATCCGTCGATGGCGGTGCTGATGGTGGAACTGATCGGCCCGTGGGGTGACGTGCTCATCGCCGCCGGCCTGATCATTTCCGTGTGCGGCGCCTACCTGAGCTGGACCATCATGGCGGCGGAAGTGCCGCTGCTGGCCGCGCAGCACGGCGCGTTTCCGCGCGTGTTCGGCAAGCAGAACCGCCATCATGCCCCGTCCTCTTCGCTGTGGCTGACCAACATCGCGGTGCAGCTGGCGCTGGTGCTGATCTGGCTGACCGGCAGCAACTATAACTCGCTGCTGACCATCGCTTCGGAAATGATCCTGGTGCCTTACTTCCTGGTTGGCGCGTTTCTGTTCAAGGTGGCTTACCGCCGCCGCGACAAACGCCTGATCTTCGCCGCCACCGGCGCCTGCGTCTATGGCCTGTGGCTGCTGTACGCTTCCGGGCTGATGCACCTGCTGATGTCGGTGCTGCTGTATGCGCCTGGGCTGTTGGTGTTCATGTATGCCCGCCGCGGCCATCGGGACATCAATCTGCTCAACCGGCTGGAAAAGAGCAGCATCTTCTTGCTGCTGGCGGCCACGCTGCCTGCCGGTTGGCTTATGCTGCACTAAAATCGCCTGTCAATGCGGCTGCCCGTCAGCCGCATTTCGTTTCCCCCTTCTTTCTTCTTTCCCCGTTACCCCGCTACCCGTTGTTGATCCGTCAGTTGCTCCTCTTGCGATCTTAAATGCAATTAATTATCATTATCATCTGAGCATTAACGGCAAGACGCGAGCGCCCCCTGCCGAGAGGCGTCAGGAGGCGGGTTTAGACCGGCTGAAAATGGAAGGCATTTCATGGCTGAAAAACTGCTGCACGCATTACCCTTGTTTACCGCCTGGGAAGCGCTGATCGCCGAGGGCAACACGGCATTCAATCAGCGGCGCGATCGCCTGGCGATGGCGCACTACCAGCAGGCGCTGGAGGCCGCTCAGGCGCTCGTCGCCGAGCGGCCCTGGCAAAACGCGGAATATACCGAACGGTTTGACGCACTGCATCTTTTCGAATCCACCCTGGCCGCGCTGATCGTCACGTTCAACAACATCACCCATCTGCGCCTACGGCAAAAGCCGCTTCGCGGCGTAGAACCCCACGTGCATCAGGCCCGGCTCGCCATCGAGCAACTGATGGACGACACCTCGCTGTGCGAACAGATGCAGCAGATCGCCGAACGGCACCTGCTGCGGTTCCGAATTGAAACGCTGCAGGCGCTGCGCGAGCACCGGCTGCCGGAAACCAGCGTCTGCGCGCCCGCGGCGAACCATTCCGCCACCGTGCATTAACAACGCCACCACGACCTGAGGGGTAATCTGCCAATGAATGAATTGAATGATGAGATGAAAAAGATGCTGGCCAAACAGCTGCCTGTGCAGGCGACCAGCAGCCCAAGCGGCATGCCCGATATCGGCCCCAAGCGCTCTTTGCGCCTGTATGACGACCGTACGCTGATTTACAACGAAAATACCGGCGGCCAGACGCTGCAAAATATCAGGGAAGGATCGAAAATGGCCGTCGTGGTTATCGATCGCGAGGCGCTGGACGGTTACCGCTTCGTCGGCACCCCGGAACTGTTCCTGGCAGGCAAGCCGTTTGACGATGCGCTGGCGTTTGCAGAAAAAAATGGAATAAAGCCGCCGAAATACGCAGTGCTGATTCATATAGACGGCATTTATACCCTACGCTCCGGCCCCAATGCCGGGACCCGGCTTTAAAGGCAGGCCGCTACGCGGCGCGGAATATCACGTTCATGGTTAGGCTATCGCGGCAAGTCAATTGCCTAACCATCAACGAGTGGCCGGGTTGATTCCCGGTCAGCTTTTAGGGGGAATGGTGACGGTCATGCGCTCACCCACCAGGGCGATCGCGATGCCTTCCGCGCACTCTTTCTGAATGGCCGCCAGCTGCTGCGCCTCCAGCTCATAGGGCAGCTGAATATCAAATACCGTCAGACCCTGCTGCTGCGCCAGGTCAATCAGGCGCACAATGTTGGTTTCATCGCTGACCTGGGTTGACACCACCTGCAGCGCCAGCTCTTTCAACTGCTCTTTGCGCGTTTGTGACGTGGTCACGCGCGATTTCAACACCATGCCGAAGATCGGCATCACACCATAAATAGCATCAACAAAGCGCCAGTGCTTCCTGCACGATGCGGACAGAAAATCCATATAGTCGAAACAGATTTTCTCACTGCGCGCGATGGATGCAAGGTGATTGCTGTTCATCCCCTCATTCCTCTCATGGCCAGTGTTAACCCGTGGTCTTTCAAGCCGCCGCCGGGCGACAACCTGAAATGCATTGGGGATCTTACATCCAGAAATGGATAATCATGCGAAGCTTTAACGACTTTCCGCCGTATGATGGCATAATTCCCCTATTGTTTGCCAGTCTGTCCAGGAGCTTTAATCAATGGAACACCCCAACTCTGCCCCGGTGCTGATTACCGGGGGCGCGCGGCGCATCGGGCTGGCGCTCGCCAGAGCGTTTCTCCAGCGCGGCGTTCCCGTCATCATCGCCTATCGCAGCGAATATCCGGCGATGGCCGAGTTGAAAGCCTTGGGCGCCTGCTGCATTCAGGGCGACTTTTCCACGCACGAAGGCATCTACCGTTTCGCCGACCAGGTGCGGCAGGTGGCGCCCAAATTGCGCGCGGTGATCCACAACGCCAGCGCCTGGCAGGCAGAGTCGCCGCAGGTGCCGCCGGAACAGGTGATGGCGGCGATGCTGCAAATTCACGTCTATACGCCCTATTTGCTCAACCAACTGCTTGAAACCTGCCTGACCGGCCAGGGCCAGGCCGGCGCGGACATTATCCATCTCACCGACTACGTGGTGGAAAAAGGCAGCGACAAACATATCGCCTACGCCGCCAGCAAGGCCGCGCTGGATAATATGACCCGTTCGTTCGCACGCAAGCTGGCGCCGGAGGTCAAGGTCAACGCCATTGCGCCGGCGCTGATCATCTTCAATCCTGGCGACGACGAGGCTTATCGCCAGCAGGCGCTGGCGAAATCGCTGATGAAGGTCGCGCCGGGCGAGAGCGAAGTGGTCAACCTGGTGAACTACCTGCTGGAGAGCCGCTACGTCACCGGCCGCACCCACGGCGTCGACGGCGGCCGGCCGCTGCGCTGAGGCCAAGATCCGCATGGCGCATCGCCGCGGGCCGCGCTATGCTGAAATCCGCTTTTCTTATTAAAACACGGGCATATGCATAAAATTGTTTTTGTGGAAGACGATCCCGAAGTCGGCAAACTGATCGCCGCCTATCTGGGCAAACACGACATCGAGGTGCTGATCGAACCGCGCGGCGACAGCGCGCAGGCGCGCATCGCGCGCGAGCAACCCGATTTGGTGCTGCTGGACATCATGCTGCCCGGCAAAGACGGCATGACGCTGTGCCGCGATCTGCGCCCCACCTTCCCCGGCCCGATCGTACTGCTCACCTCGCTCGACAGCGACATGAACCATATCCTGTCGCTGGAGATGGGCGCCAACGACTATATCCTGAAAACCACGCCGCCGGCGGTGTTGCTGGCACGCCTGCGTTTGCACCTGCGCCAACACGGCCAACAGCCGAAAGAAGAGTCGGTTCAGCCGCTTACCCAGCACAACGCGCTGCATTTCGGGCTATTGTGCATCGATCCGGTCAACCGGCAGGTCACGCTGGGCGAAGAAACTGTCACGCTGTCCACCTCGGATTTCGATCTGCTGTGGGAGCTGGCGACCCACGCCGGGCAGATCATGGATCGCGAGGCGCTGCTGCAAAACCTGCGCGGCGTGAGCTATGACGGTATGGACCGCAGCATCGACGTCGCGATCTCCCGCCTGCGCCGCAAGTTGTACGACAACGCGCTGGAGCCGTTCCGTATCAAGACCGTGCGCAATAAAGGTTATCTGTTCGCCCCTAACGCCTGGGCATCGGTGCAACAATGAGAAAACTTTTCGTCCAGTTCTTCCTGTTGCTGTTCGTCTGTTTTCTGGTGATGGCGATGCTGGTCGGCCTGGTGTACAAAGTGACCGCCGAGCGCGCCGGCCGCCAGTCGATGGACGATCTGATGAAAAGTTCGCTGTACCTGATGCGCAGCGAGCTGCGCGAAATCCCGCTGAAGGACTGGAACAAGACCATCGCCACGCTGGATCTCAACCTGTCATTCAAGCTGCATATCGAACCGCTCGGCAAACAGGAACTGAGCGAGGATCTGAAAAAGCGGCTGCGGCTGGGGGAAATCATCGCCCTCGACGATCAGTACACCTTTATGCAGCGCATTCCGCGCAGCCACTATGTGTTGGTGGTCGGCCCCATTCCTTATCTGTTCTACCTGCATCAGATGCGCCTGCTGGATCTGGTGTTGCTGGTGTTTATCGGCATGTCGCTGGCGCTGCCGGTGTTTCTGTGGATGCGGCCGCATTGGCAAGACCTGCTCAAGCTGGAAAACGCCGCCCAGCGGCTCGGCGCCGGGCATCTGGATGAACGCACCCACTTCGATCCCACCTCCAGCCTGAGCCGGCTCGGCGTGGCGTTCAACCAGATGGCCGACAACGTCAATACCCTGATCGCCAGCAAGAAACAGCTGATCGACGGCATCGCGCACGAGCTGCGCACGCCGCTGGTGCGGCTGCGTTACCGGCTTGAAATGAGCGATAACCTGTCCGACAGCGAGCAGCAGGCGCTGAACCGCGATATCGGCCAGTTGGAGTCGCTGATCGACGAGCTGCTGACCTATGCCCGTCTGGACCGTCCGCAGGTTGCGTTAAACATTGAACCCATCGATCTGCCAAAGTGGCTCGAGGACAAGGTCGATGATATCCGCCTGATCCATCAGGATCGCGACATCCAGCTCGATATCCCGCACGTCGGCGACTTCGGCGGCGTCGATCTGCGCCTGATGGAGCGCGTGCTCGACAACCTGGTCAACAACGCGCTGCGCTATTCCGAACAGCGGCTGCGCGTTGGCCTGTGGTTTGACGGCGACCTCGCCTGCTTGCAGGTCGAGGATGACGGGCCGGGTATTCCGCCGGAAGAGCGCGAACGGGTGTTTGAACCTTTCGTCCGTCTCGATCCCAGCCGCGATCGCGCTACCGGCGGCTGCGGGCTGGGGCTGGCCATCGTCCATTCCATCGCCGTCGCCCACCAGGGACAGGTGTTCGTCGAAGGCAGTTCGCTCGGCGGCGCCAGCTTCCGTTTCTGCTGGCCGGTGAAGCCGACATTCAGTTTAAAAGCCGATCTGGCGTAATGCCGCCAGACCTTCTCATTGGAGCCGAATAATAATGACATCTGCACATTCCAACACGTCTGCTTACGATCACCTGCGCGCCCTGTTCAGCCGGCTGTCGCGTTTCGGCCACCTGTCCGCCATCGCCGGTTGGGACATGCAAACCATGATGCCGCCGGGCGGCAGCAAGGCGCGCTCCGAAGCGCTGGCCGAGCTGAGCGTGCTGCAGCACCAGATTTTAACGGCACAAAGCACCGGCGCGCTGTTGGATCGCGCGCAGCAAGAGACGCTGGACGAACTCGACCGCGCCAACCTGCGCGAAATGCGCCGCCAATATGAAGACGCCGTGCTGCTGCCGGCCGCGCTGGTCGAAGCCAAATCGCTGGCCGGCGCACGCTGCGAACACGCCTGGCGCGCCCAGCGCCCGGCCAACGACTGGGACGGCTTCGCCGACAACCTGCGCGAAGTGGTCAAGCTCAGCCGGGAAGAAGCGCAGATCCGCGCGCAGGCGGCCGGCACCAGCCGTTACGACGCCCTGCTAAACCTGTATGAACCGGGCATGCGCAGCAGCGATCTCGACCGCATCTTCGGCGATTTGAAAACCTGGCTACCGGATCTGCTGCAGCGCGTGGTGGCCAAACAGGCTAACGAGCCCTGCCAGGCGCCGCAGGGTCCGTTCAATGTAGACACCCAGCGCCAGCTGAGCCTCAGCGTGATGAAGCTGCTCGGTTTCAACTTCGACAACGGCCGCGTCGACGTCAGCGCCCACCCGTTCTGCGGCGGCGTGCCGGAAGATGTGCGCATCACCACGCGTTACAACGAGAAAGAGTTTTTGACCGCGCTGCTCGGCATCGTGCACGAAACCGGCCACGCCCGCTACGAGCAGAACCTGCCGCGCGATCTGCTCGGCCAGCCGGTCGCCCTGGCTCGTTCCACCGCTATCCACGAATCGCAAAGCCTGCTGTTCGAAATGCAGCTGGCGCGCGGCAATGAATTCCTGAAGATCTTGCGTCCGTTGGTCACCGCGCAGTTTGGCGAACAGCCGGCGCTGGAAGAGGCCAACTTTATTCGCCTCAACCAGCGCGTTAAACCGGGCCTGATCCGCGTCGACGCCGACGAGGTGAGCTATCCTGCCCACGTCATCCTGCGCTACGAAATTGAAAAAGCGCTGATCGAAGGCGATATCGACGTGGAAGACATTCCGGCGCTGTGGAATGAGAAGATGCAGGCTTATCTCGGCCTCGACACCATCGGCAACTACCGCAACGGCTGCATGCAGGATATTCACTGGACCGACGGCGCCTTCGGCTACTTCCCGACATACACCCTCGGCGCGATGTACGCCGCGCAGCTGTTCCACAGCGTGCGTCAGGCCCTGCCTTCGCTGAGCGAAGATATCGCCGCCGGCAACCTGCAGCCGCTGTTCCACTGGTTGCAGCACAATATTTGGCGCCACGGCAGCCGTTTCCCGACCGAAACGCTGATCGCCAACGCGACCGGCGAAGCGCTCAACCCGCGCTACTTCCGTCAGCATTTGGAAACCCGCTACCTGTAATCTCTCCTGGCGCGGCCCCGGCCGCGCCCTTTTCCCGCCTGCATGACCGGATAATGTTTCATAGCGCGCATTCCTTGCCGACAACGCCTTGGCCACAGAGTGGCGGCTGGCTACTCACCATAAGTATGTTGTAACTAAAATAGCAAAAAACGCCGGGCTTTCCGGCCTCTCATCCCAGCGCATGACGGGCGATCATCGCCGCCAGCTTCGGCCTCAATGGCGCGGGCAGGTCATGCCCCATGCCCGGCATGATATGCAATTTGGCGTTGGCGACCGCACGGGCGATCGCAACCCCACCCGCCTTGCGCACCAGCCGATCGCGATCGCCGTGAATAACCAGCGTCGGCGCGGCTATGCGCCGGCTATAACGACGCAGATCGCCGCTGCCGAGCAACGCGGAAAGTTGCCGCTGCATGCCTTCCGGATCCACGCCTCGCTTCAGCAACCGCGCCACCAGCGTATCCAGCTCCGCCTCCTCCGGCGGATAAAATCGGGTGCCGAGCGCGCGCAGGAAGGTTTTCATCCCCTCGTGGCGCTGCTGCAGCGTCAAATCGGCCGCAGGCCGGCGCACCAACAGCCATAGCAGCGAAGGGGCCGGCGGCGGTAACAGCGGCTGATTGGTGCTGGAGAACAAGATGCATAACGAGGCGACGCGCTGCGGGTATTCGGCGGCCAGCACCTGGGCGATCATCCCCCCCATCGAAGCGCCCAGTACGTGAGCCTGCGGAATGCGTAAATGATCGAGCAGATGCGCCGCGTCCGCCGCCATGTCCGCCAGGGTATAAGGCACCGGCGTTTGCCAACCGAGCTGGGCGCGCAACATCAGCAGCCACAACGGCTGCGTACGTTGTGCCTGCGTTTTGCCGGAAAGGCCGACGTCTCGGTTGTCATAGCGGATCACCCGAAATCCCTTGGCCACCAGGGCGCGGCAGAAGTCGTCAGGCCACAGCAAAAGCTGTGCGCCGATCCCCATGATGAGCAGCAGCGGCGGGTGCGCCTCATCACCCCAGTCCTCATAGGCCAGCGGCACCTCGCCCTGTTCGGTCACGCCACAACGAATTGATATCTCGTTCATGTTAAATCCTTTTTACCGTGCCTGGCGGTCATTATAACAGCAATCCCACTCCCCACCGCAGCCCTGTACATTAGGTTACATGCCGAAACCAATCACTCACGGAAAGGCGGACGCCGTTTGCCTACTATCATTTCAACGGCCCCGCAGTGGGGTTGATACCCAAAAGCCATATTGAGGATTCTGCGATGAAAAAAGTATTAGCTCTGGTTGTTGCCGCTGCAATGGGTCTGTCTTCCGTAGCTTTCGCTGCCGAGGCTGCCACCACCGCACCTGCGGCTAGCGCAACCACCGCCACCGCTGCGCCGGCTAAAGCCCAGGTGAAACACCACGGCAAGAAAGCCCCGGTTCAGAAAGCTCAGGCGGCCAAAAAGCATCACAAAAAAGCCGGTGCGAAAGCCCCGGCCCAAAAAGCCCAGGCGGCTAAAAAACACCACAAGAAAGCCAGCCACAAAAAGGCGTAACAACGTGAGGATCCCCTCACCGTTTCAGGCTTGACGTGTACAACACCCGGTTCGCCGGGTGTTTTTTCATCGGGGGTTCGCATTGATGCTGCGCCGCTACCTGTTCGAGATCGTTCTGACCGCCCTGATCCTTTGCGGACTGATCGCCGTCTTTTTTTACCTGTAGCCTGCCGCATCGCCGGCGGGAAATTATTGAAAAATCAATTATTGCCCATCCACACGGATGCTAAATCAGTCTATAGTTAGCATTCAGTGTGTTTATGGATGATCCGTATTTGTCAGGCAAGAGATCTATGCGCAAATCCGTTTTACTGTTGCTGTGCTCACTCCCGCTCATCGCTGCTCAGGCGGCACGCGCCGACGGCCCGTCCAAGGCCGAGCAAACGCGTCTGTTTTTCGGCAAAGATGAACGCATCAAGGTCACGGATACCACCGCCCAGCCCTGGCAGGCCATCGGCCAGGTCGAAACCGCCAGCGGCAATCTGTGTACCGCCACGCTGATCTCCCCACACCTGGCGTTGACCGCCGGCCACTGCGTGCTGGCGCCGCCGGGGCAACTGGATAAAGCCATCGCCCTGCGCTTCGTGGCGGGCGATAAATCCTGGCGGTATCAAACCGACAATATCGAAACTCTGGTCGACAGCAAGCTGGGCAAAAAGCTGAAGCCGGACGGCGATGGCTGGATCGTGCCGCCCGCCGCCGCCGCTTATGACTTTGCGCTGATCCGTCTGAAAGACAAAAAGCCGCTGCCGATCGCACCGTTGCCGCTGTGGCAAGGCGACAGCAAGGCGCTGACCCAGGCCCTGAAACAGGCCAAGCGGTTGATTACTCAGGCGGGTTACCCGGAGGATCATCTGGATGACCTCTACAGCCACCAAAACTGCAAGGTCACCGGCTGGGCCCAGCAAGGCGTACTGTCGCACCAGTGTGATACCCTGCCCGGCGACAGCGGCTCACCGCTGCTGTTGAAAACCGCCGACGGCTGGCAGTTGATCGCCATCCAAAGCTCGGCGCCGGCGGCGAAAGATCGCTACCGCGCCGATAACCGCGCCCTGGCGGTGCCCGGCATCCGGGAAGCACTGGACGCCCTGGCGGCGGGCAAATAGCCTTTATCTCAACAAGCGCTGGTTTCAGGCGATCTCCCTTAACCAGCGTTTAATCCGAGAGAAAGAGGGTTTTAATGTTAAGAAATATGCCATTATCGCCTTGATTAAAACCCGACAGTTCTTTGTATCATGCCAATGATTGAAAATATTGCCATGCTCTGGGGGAATAATCTGAGGCAATAATGACATATAAATAACTCTATCTTTTTGGTTCTAATAAAATGCTCAGAAATCTCATCGTGAAAACTCCTTATATTTCCCTTTACATAAAATCGATGCCGTATCAAATCAACTTATTTGGGTGTGAAATTGATATGTATATTCTTTTCCCTGGTAAAGGCCAAAAGCTCACCCAAACACTCTTCTCGGCCAATCCCAGACTGTTTTACACCACCAAATGGAGCACCAAGAAAATGTTTAGCCACATCATTTATCCACACAAACCCTGCCTCAACATCCTGAGCCAATTGATTCGCGTCTTGCAGGCTGTCAGTCCATATAGAACAAGTTAGCCCAAGATCCAACTGATTCACTTGTTGAATAAGACTTTTCTTGTCATCCCATTTTATAATGGACAACACGGGACCAAAAATTTCTTCCCGTGCAATATCCATATCCATGGTTACATCAGCAAATACAGTTGCTTCAAAAAAACAGCCGTTCTTTAGTGATTCATGTGCGGGCCTCGAGCCTCCGGCAATAAGCCGTGCCCCAGCGAGCTTTGCCTGCTCAACATAAGATTCCACGCGGCTTAATTGAGCCTGAGAAATCAATGCCCCCATGGTGGTTTCAGGGTCTGACGGTATGCCTGGTTTAAATCGAGTCACGCGCGATGCAACCTTTTCGATAACATCCTCATATATATCGCTATGAATGTATGCCCGGCTTGTTGAACCACATGATTGCCCGCACCACTCAAAATTCATACCACGTATCACAGCATCGGCAACTTGATCTGGATTAGTATCAGAGAAGGCAATGAGGGCGTTTTTTCCACCTAACTCAAGCAGCACCGGTTTTATCGTTTCCGCGGCTGCACGCATTACCGCCCGCCCCGTAGGTATGCTTCCGACTACAGTGATCATTGAAACGCCTGGATGCTGCGAGAGTGCAGCGCCAACGGCCTTCCCTCCTGTCACCACATTGAAGACCCCTGGCGGCAACAGTTCGTGAAAGAGCTCAGCCAGTCTCAGCGCCGAGAGCGGACTTTGCTCTGAGGGTTTAATTATAACGGCATTTCCTGCCGCCAACGGCGCAGCTATTTTCCCCGCACACGTCAATAGCGGGTGGTTGAAAGGAATTATTCGCGCAACAACACCATAGGGCTCCCGTGTCGAAAAATTAACGGTCCCGACTCCCATTGGGATTGAGCTTCCTTTCATCTCGGTGACAAGTCCCGCAAAGAAGTCCAGCAGTTCTGCCGCCGCAGCCACATCCCCATATAACATCTGCACAGGGTTTCCGCAGTCAATGGCATCAAGCAACGCCAGCTCGCGTAAATTGCTGCGTATTACAGCAGCCATTTTTCGAAGTGTTTTTGCTCTTTCGAGTGGCTTGACTTGACGCCACAGCTGAAATCCATTTCTGGCGGCGTCAATAACGGAAGATACATCGCGTTCGTCAGCTTCTGCAACTTTGCATAACTCCGTTCCGGTTCCTGGGCTATTCACTGCTCTGACTTCACCTCCGACGGGAGCATGCCAATTTCCGCCATAATACAGATTACGAGAAATGGGTAATACGCTCTGCCAAGAGGACGCTTGCGATTGCATGCTATATTCATCTGCCATAATTAAGCTACTCCTATACAAATTTATCATTTAAATAATTCATCAAATATCACTGAGATTATGATGCCCTATCTTCTCCGATGAGAGGGTTAAATTTATCAGTAACTGTGGTTTACCTTGCTTTGCTTTCCGCCAACGCGCTCATCAAAAAGTTGGCGACTGACCGTTTTTATAAAAAAAGCCAGATAACATCTCATTCCGCTTTCAAATACTGATGCGCGACCTCTTCAGAATAGGTGCCGCTGTGTGGAGCATAAGGCAAAAATGCCGTATTCCCATAATGCATCCAGAAAAACCCGCTGAGCTATCCATTGCCAATTATAAATATCAGTGTCGTTTACAAAATCAGTAAGACAACAAACACAAGAAATGAAATGTCTATGATTGTAAATATCACTATAAACCGGCCCACCGTCATCATCCCTCCTTCCACTGCGCTCAAACATATGTTCTCTGATAGCCGATGTATGTTATTGCACTGTCTCCGTTGTAGATTAATATACCCACTTGACTCGCTCATGTTTATCTGTCGGCGGCTCTGGTAAAATATCTTTTCGCCATTAAGGGCGGTAATTCAGCTTCACCATCAGCACATTGAGCATAATTAATTCAACATCTCAGCCAGTTCTTCCGCACCTTTGTCAATTCCCACCTCGGCCGCGTTGAGCGAGCCGATACTTGCACCGATATTCATGGCATTCGGATACTGTCTGGCCACGTAGGCGTTGAGAAGGCTATGGTTAGAAGCATCATAAAGCTCCACAACATAATTCACTGAGCCGTTGAATAATCCTTCCTCACCACGGATAGATTGCACAATATTGTAAGGCCCTCCCACCAGAGGGTCTAAGGAAGGTGCGAATAAGCGGGGAAATTCTTCTCGGCTGACTCAGTCATTTCATTTCTTCATGTTTGAGCCGATTTTTTCTCCCGTAAATGCCTTGAATCAGCCTATTTAGACCGTTTCTT
>NZ_JBJNLK010000010.1:0-156384 GCF_052169115.1 Serratia sp. CY33525
GTATATTACGCTTTCCTCTTTCAGAGTCAACCCTAATTTTCAGGATTTTTTCTCTTTCTTCCCGGCCGCTGTGTGAAGTGAATCACTTGCGCCGTGTCGATGGAGGCGCATTATAGGGAGCCGGTTCAGAATGACAAGCGATAATATGCATTTTTTATCTGACCGCTCACTATTCATTCGTAACGCCTATTAAACCCGCTTTTTGATGGCTTCAGGCAGGTCCGCCAGGCTATTTAGCACCCAATCGGCCAGCTTTTCGCCCTGCTCCGTCACCGGCTTGCCGGTACGCACCAGCACCTTGGTGCCGACGCCGGCCGCGATCGCCGCCTGCATATCTTCCGGTTTATCGCCCACCATATAAGAAGCGGCCATATCGATGTTCAATTCCTGCTGCGCTTGCAGCAGCATGCCCGGCTGCGGTTTACGGCAGTCACACACCTGACGATACTCTTCTACTACCGCCTCTGGATGGTGCGGGCAGAAATAGATGCCGTCGAAGTCGACGTCGCGATCGGCCAGCGACCAGTCCATCCACTCGGTCAGGTACATGAATTGGTCTTCGCTGAACTTGCCGCGCGCAATGCCGGACTGGTTGGTCACCATTACCAGCGCGAAGCCCATCTTTTTGAGTTCGCGACAGGCGTCAATCACGCCGTCAATAAAGTGGAAGTTGTCGATTTCATGGACATAGCCATGGTCAACGTTAATCGTACCGTCACGATCGAGAAAAATTGCTGGAACGCTTTGTGTCACCGCTTTGCTCCTGAGGGCCTGTATACGCTGACAGTATCGCATGTTTTACCCCACGCTGAGAACGCCGGAGAACGTCGCAGGCCGTTGACTTGGACGTCTAGACGCCTTAACATCTGATCCATACCTTGGTTCCACGCCGAGGTTTACTTTTATCTAGCCACGGGCAACCACGCTAAAATAAGAAGAATATGATTAAACTTTCTAACATCACTAAAGTGTTCCAGCAGGGTTCGCGCACCATTACCGCGCTCTCTGACGTGACCCTTCACGTCCCTGCCGGGCAAATCTATGGCGTCATCGGTTCCTCCGGCGCCGGTAAAAGCACGCTGATTCGCTGCGCCAACATGCTGGAGCGCCCAACGTCCGGCCAGGTGCTGGTCGATGGTCAGGATCTGACCTCGCTGTCGGAAAGTGAACTGACGCGCGCCCGTCGCCAAATCGGCATGATCTTCCAGCACTTCAACCTGCTCTCTTCCCGCACGGTGTTCGGCAACGTGGCGCTGCCGCTGGAGCTGGACAATACGCCGCGTGCCGAGATCAAAAAGCGCGTGACCGAACTGCTGGAGCTGGTCGGCCTGGCGGACAAGCACGACGCCTACCCGGCCAATCTGTCCGGCGGCCAGAAACAGCGCGTGGCGATCGCCCGCGCGCTGGCCAGCAATCCTAAAGTGCTGCTGTGCGATGAAGCCACCAGCGCGTTGGATCCGGCCACCACCCGTTCCATCCTGGAACTGCTGAAAGACATCAACCGCCGGCTGGGCCTGACCATTCTGCTGATCACCCATGAAATGGACGTGGTGAAACGCATCTGCGACCAGGTCGCGGTCATCAGCCAGGGGCAACTGATCGAAAAAGACAGCGTCAGCGAAGTGTTCTCGCACCCGAAAACCCCGCTGGCCCAGCAGTTCATTCAGTCCACGCTGCATCTGGATATTCCGGACGACTACGCCGCACGCCTGTCGCCGGAACGTCAGGGCGACCGCCAACCGCTGCTGCGCCTGGAGTTCACCGGCCAGTCGGTCGATGCGCCGCTGCTGTCTGAAGCCGCTCGCCGCTTCAACGTGAACAACAACATTATCAGCGCCCAGATGGATTATGCCGGCGGCGTGAAATTCGGCGTGATGCTGGCGGAGCTGCACGGCAGCGACGAAGACGCGCTGGCGACGATTAAGTTCCTGCAGGAAAATCAGGTAAAAGTAGAGGTTCTGGGTTATGTCTGAGGCAATGATGTGGTTGATGGCGCGTGGCGTGTGGGAAACCGTCATGATGACCTTTGTCTCCGGCTTCTTCGGTTTCGTGCTCGGCCTGCCGGTAGGCGTGCTGTTGTATGTCACCCGCCCGGGGCAGATCATCGCCAACAACTCGCTGTATAAAATCCTGTCCGGGCTGGTGAACATCTTCCGTTCTATCCCGTTCATTATCCTGCTGGTTTGGATGATTCCGTTTACCCGCATGATCGTCGGCACCTCTATCGGTCTGCAGGCGGCCATCGTGCCGTTGACCGTGGGCGCCGCGCCGTTCATCGCGCGCATGGTGGAAAACGCCCTGCTGGAGATCCCGTCCGGTCTGGTGGAAGCGGCGCGCGCCATGGGCGCCACGCCGATGCAGATCATCAAGAAAGTGTTGCTGCCGGAAGCCCTGCCGGGCCTGGTCAACGCCGCGACCATCACGCTGATCACCCTGGTGGGCTACTCCGCCATGGGCGGCGCGGTCGGCGCCGGCGGTCTGGGCCAAATCGGTTACCAATACGGTTATATCGGTTATAACGCCACAGTGATGAATACCGTATTAATATTACTGGTAGTTTTGGTTTATCTGATCCAATTCTGTGGCGATCGCATCGTCAAAGCCGTTACCCATAAATAGTTTCACAGCATGTTAATGCGAGTCTAATGAGGAAGGGATATGTCGTTAAAATTTAAATCCATCGCGGCAATTGGCGCACTGATCGGCTCTCTGGCTCTGGCGGGCTGCGGCCAGGATGAAAAGAATCCGAACCACATCAAGGTCGGCGTGATCGTCGGCGCTGAGCAGCAAGTGGCCGAAGTGGCTCAGAAAGTGGCAAAAGAGAAATACGGTCTGGACGTTGAGCTGGTCACTTTCAACGACTACGTGCTGCCTAACGAAGCGTTGAGCAAAGGCGATATCGATCTGAACGCCTTCCAGCACAAGCCATATCTGGATCAGCAGATCAAAGATCGCGGCTACAAGCTGGTGCCGGTCGGCAACACCTTTGTTTACCCGATCGCCGGTTACTCCAAGAAAATCAAATCGCTGGACGAGCTGAAAGAGGGTTCTCAGATCGCACTGCCTAACGATCCGACCAACCTGGGCCGTTCGCTGCTGCTGCTGCAGAAAGTCGGCCTGATCAAACTGAAAGACGGCGTTGGCCTGCTGCCGACCGTGTTGGACGTGACCGAGAACCCGAAAAACCTGAAGCTGGTTGAGCTGGAAGCGCCTCAGCTGCCGCGTTCTCTGGACGATCAGCAGATCGCGCTGGCGGTGATCAACACCACCTACGCCAGCCAGATCGGTCTGACGCCGGCGAAAGACGGCCTGTTCGTGGAAGATAAAGACTCGCCTTACGTCAACCTGCTGGTTGCGCGCGAAGATAACAAAGATGCGGAAAACGTGAAAAAATTCGTGCAGGCCTATCAGTCTGACGAAGTGGACGCCGCCGCCAACAAAATCTTCAACGGCGGTGCGGTGAAAGGCTGGTAAGCGCTTATTCGCCAATTTTATTCCTATAATTGCAAGACGGGCCAAGGCCCGTCTTGTTATTTCCGCCATAGATTGCTTCAATAGCGCCACTTTCATTAAGGCAGAGGAATCTCAATGCGTGTTTTACCTCTCTGTTTGTTAGCGCTCGCGCTGGCCGGATGTTCATCGCAACGTATCGCGCCGTCCTCAACAAACAGCACCAGCAAGCCGACCACTACCGCTCCGGCCAAGACCACGCCGGCCGCCCGCCCCGCTCCGGTAAAACTGTACAAAAGTGCAGAAGAGCTCGTGGGCAAGCCATTCCGCGATCTGGGTGAAGTGTCCGGCGAATCGTGCCAAACCACCGTACAAGACTCCCCACCGAATCTGGCTACCGCCCGTAAACGCATGCAGATCCGCGCGTCTTACATGAAGGCCAACGCCGTGCTGCTGCACGACTGCCAGATTGTCAGCGGTGTCGCCGGTTGTTACCAGCAGGCCGTCTGCCAGGGCTCGGCGCTTAACGTCTCGTCCAAATGACCGAATTCGTTTTCGAGCAGATCGGCGTGATCCGCTCGCCATATAAAGAAAAATTCGCCGTTCCCCGCCAGCCGGGGCTGGTCGAAGACGGTGGCGGCGAACTGCTGCTGCTGCCACCTTACAACCAGGCGGAGGCGGTACGCGGCCTCAGCGATTTCAGCCATCTGTGGGTGATGTTCATTTTCCATCAAACCCTGGAAGGCGGCTGGCGGCCGACGGTGCGCCCGCCGCGTTTAGGCGGCAATGCCCGCATGGGCGTATTCGCCACCCGCTCCACCTTCCGCCCCAACCCGCTCGGCATGTCCCTGATCGAACTGAAAGGCGTGCGGGTGAAAAACGGCGAAGTGGTGCTGGAGCTGGGCAGCCTCGATCTGGTCGACGGCACCCCGGTGGTAGACATCAAGCCTTATCTGCCGTTCGCCGAGAGCCAACCGCAGGCCCGCGCCGGTTTTGCCCAGGCCGCGCCCGCCGGCGATATGCCGGTGCATTTCGCGCCTCAGGCCGAGCAGCAGCTGCAGCAACATCAGGCGCGTTATCCGCAATTAAGGCGTTTTATCAGCCAGGTGCTGGCGCAAGATCCCCGTCCCGCCTATCGTAAAGGAGAGGACGTCGAACGGGATTACGCCGTCTGGCTGCTGGATTTCAACGTGCGCTGGCGCGTCGTGGACGGTCATACCGAAGTGTTGGCGCTCGACCCGCGTTAAAATTCCGCCGCCTCTCTTTTGGCGACCCGCTCGCGCTGGTAAACTAAACCACTTTTGTCACTTTTGGCCGCCACTCTGGCAGCCCGATGCAATTTGCAGTTCTAACGGAACCAAAACACCATGCGTACTAGCCAATATCTGCTCTCCACATTGAAGGAGACACCTGCCGACGCCGAAGTGATCAGCCACCAGCTGATGCTGCGCGCCGGGATGATCCGCAAGCTGGCCTCCGGTCTTTACACCTGGCTGCCGACCGGCCTGCGCGTTCTGAAAAAGGTTGAAAACATCGTTCGCGAAGAAATGAACAATGCTAACGCGATCGAAGTGTCCATGCCGGTGGTTCAGCCTGCCGATCTGTGGCAGGAAAGCGGCCGTTGGGAGCAATACGGCCCCGAGCTGCTGCGCTTCGTCGACCGCGGCGATCGTCCGTTCGTGCTGGGCCCGACGCATGAAGAAGTGATCACCGATCTGATCCGCAACGAGATCAGCTCGTACAAACAGCTGCCGCTGAACTTCTTCCAGATCCAGACCAAGTTCCGTGATGAAGTGCGCCCGCGTTTCGGCGTAATGCGTTCCCGTGAGTTCCTGATGAAGGATGCCTACTCCTTCCATACCTCGCAGGAGTCTCTGCAAGAGACTTACGACGCGATGTACGAAGCGTACAGCAAAATCTTCAGCCGCATGGGTCTGGATTTCCGCCCGGTGCAGGCCGATACCGGCTCGATCGGCGGCAGCGCCTCGCACGAATTCCAGGTGCTGGCAGACAGCGGTGAAGACGATATCGTGTTCTCCACCGGTTCCGACTTCGCCGCCAACATCGAGCTGGCGGAAGCGGTCGCGCCGGCGGCGCCTCGCGCGGCGGCCGGCGAAGAATTGCGTCTGGTGGATACGCCGAACGCCAAAACCATCGTTGAGCTGGTCGATCAGTTCCAGCTGCCGGTGGAAAAAACCGTGAAGACGCTGATGGTGCGCGCCACCGAAGAGAGCGGCCACAAGCTGGTTGCCCTGCTGGTGCGAGGCGATCACGAGCTGAACGAAGTCAAGGCCGAGAAGCTGGCGCAGGTTGCCACGCCGCTGACCTTCGCCACTGAAGAAGAAATTCGCGCCATCGTCGGCGCCGGCCCGGGTTCACTCGGCCCGGTCAACCTGCCGATGCCGGTGGTTGCCGACCGCAGCGTGGCGGCGATGAGCGACTTTGGCGCCGGCGCCAACGTCGACGGCAAACACTACTTCGGCATCAACTGGGAGCGCGATCTGCCGCTGCCGCAGGTGGCCGATATCCGTAACGTGGTGGACGGCGACGCCAGCCCGGACGGTCAGGGCACGCTGCTGATCAAACGCGGCATCGAAGTGGGCCATATCTTCCAGCTCGGCACCAAGTACTCGGAAGCGATGAAAGCGACCGTGCAGGGCGAAGACGGCCGCAACCAGGTGCTGACCATGGGTTGCTACGGCATCGGGGTCACGCGCGTCGTGGCCGCCGCCATCGAGCAGAACCACGACGAACGCGGCATCATCTGGCCGGACGCCATCGCGCCGTTCCAGGTCGCTATTCTGCCGATGAACATGCACAAGTCGTTCCGCGTGCAGGCGCTGGCCGAAGAGCTGTACAACACCCTGCGCTCCCACGGCATCGACGTGATCCTCGATGACCGCAAAGAGCGCCCGGGCGTGATGTTCGCGGATATGGAGCTGATCGGCGTGCCGCACTCTATCGTTATCGGCGACCGCAATCTCGACAACGAAGAGATCGAGTACAAGAACCGCCGCGTCGGCGAGAAGCAAATGATCAAAACCGGCGAAATCGTTGATTTCCTGCTGGGCCAGATCAAACGCTAAACGACGAATGCCAGAAAGTAAAAAACCCGCCTAGGCGGGTTTTTTTATATCCGAAATCGCTTATTTGCTGCTGCAGTTCTTGCTGCGGTCAAACACGATTTTGCCGTCCGGCACCAGCGCCTTCTCGGTCAGACCTTCCTCCATCGACGGCTGCACGCTGAAGTGCGCGCTGAACGTCAGGAATACCGGCTCGCCGGCGGTCTTGTATGCTTTGGCGTAACCTTGCTCCAGCGCGATGTTGTTGTCCACCGGGAAGGTTTTGCCGGTAGCGCAGTCCTTGAAGACCGCCGCGTCCGCCATATAGGTGTAGCTGCCTTTCAGCGTCATCGGCGTTTTAGGCAACGGCTTCTCAACCGGATCCAGACGGTAATTCAGCTTGGACTCGATCGGCACGCCGCTGCGATCCAGCATTTCCAGGCTCTTGCCCACCGGGCGGAAATAGCGTTTTTCGCCGTTGCTGTCGGTCAGCACCAGCTTATCCGCGGTGCGCGCCCATTTACCGTAGTCGGCAAAGGTCTGATCGCCGTCTTTGGTGCCGCGATAGGTTTCCTGCAGCACAAAGGTGCCGTCCTCATCCAGGAACAGCGCCGTCTCCAGACCGCCGCAATCGGCGCAAGGCAACACCCCTTGATAGCTCTGCGGCATTGGCTGCAGCGGTTGTTCCTTCGGCTGATAATGATTGTTGCATCCCAACAACGAGAGTGCGCCTGCCGCGAGGAACAGGGCTACCGTAATTTTTTTCACAGTTATTCTCCTACTGTGTTCATGTATTCCTAAGTGCGAACCTTGCCACGCAGCGCCTTGGTGGCGCCTTTACGCGCCTTGCCTTCCAGGCGACGCAGTTTGGCCCCTTTTGTGGGCTTGGTCGCCTTGCGCGTTTTTTCCACCACCATCGCCTGCCGAATCAGCGCGGCCAGCCTGGCCAACGCCGCTTCGCGATTCAATTCCTGGCTGCGATACTCTTGCGCCTTGATAATCACCACGCCATCGGCGGTAATGAGATGATGATTCAGCGCCAGCAGCCTTTCCTTATAATACTCTGGCAGGCTGGATGCCCGGATGTCAAAGCGCAAATGGATCGCCGTTGAGGTTTTGTTCACGTGCTGGCCACCCGCGCCCTGCGCGCGGATCGCCGTCAATTCCAGCTCATTATCCGGTATGGCGACGTTTCTTGACAGTTCCAGCACCGGTTACACCTGTGCCTGCTGCCACTCGGCAAACTGGATTTCCAGACTATTCTGAGCATCGGACAGCCAAATAGTTCCCTCCTGCAACGTCGCCTGCAGCGTCATGGTGCGGCTGGCCAATGCCGTCAGGCGCGCCAACTGCTCGTCGTCGAGGAAACGCACGCTCAGGTTCTTGTAGCCGGCCACCTTGCCCTGCATTCCCTGCCACCACACGTGCGCGGCGCGCTCGCCGTAGGCGTACAGCACCACGCGCGGCGACTGGTTGCAGGCCTTGCGGATGCGTTTTTCGTCGGGCAACCCCATCTCGATCCACATTTCCAGCCCATTGTGGTCGTTGCGCTGCCAGATCTCCGGCTCGTCGTCGGCGCTCAGCCCTTTGGTGAACACCAGCCGCTCGTCGGCATGGCAGATCCAGGCCAACAGGCGCAGCATCATGCGCTGCTCGTTTTCGGACGGGTGTTGCGCCAGCGTCAATGCGGCGTCGTGGTAGAAGTGACGATCCATATCAGCGATATTGACCGCGGCTTTATAAATGGTTGCTTTCAGCGCCATGGGTAACCTCGTTATTATCCGGCGACAGTGTACTTGATCAGGGCCGAACGCCGCCAGCGCGGCCCGGCCGCGGCAGTGCGAAAGGCGTGCCGGGGTGCTGATAACTCCATAACAGCTGTGCTATAGTCGTCTGGGATAGGATAAAACTCCAAGAGCCTGCGCCTCATCGCGATAGTAGTCTTGATGATGCAGAGGTTCTTAAGGGAGGAAACTGTGCAACAATACTGTGAGTTAGTACGCCGTACTTACGCCGAGATTGGCAGTGGAGATCTTGGCTACGTGCCCGATGCGCTGGCTTGTGCGTTAAAGGCATTGGACGATGTCGCAGCGAACGATGCGCTACCGTCCTCCGTTAGGGAACAGGCGGCCTTTGCCGCCGCTAACTTATTGGTGAGCGACTATGTTGATGAATGATGAGTACCAACCCATCAATTGCGATGACTACGACAACCTGGAACTCGCCTGTCAGCATAAACTTATTCTGAAGCTGGAGTTACGCGACGGAGAAGTGATCGAGGCCAAGGCGATCGACCTGCTGCAAAAGAAACGCGTTGAGTATCTGACCATCGAACAGAATGGCCAACAGCGCGACCTGCGTCTGGACCATATCAGCAGTTTCAGTCATCCGGAAATCGGTACCGTGGTCGTCAGTCTGTCGGACTGAGCAGCGGTAACCCCATCCCAACAGGGCAGCCCAACGGCTGCCCTCGTCATTTACGGCTTCAGGCTGGCGTAAAAGGCCGCCAGATCGGCGATATCGTCATCCGACAGCCCCGACACGTAGGCCTTCATCACCTCGGCCTGGCCGCCGTTGCGCTCCCCTTTTTTGTACGCCTGCAGCGCGTGCTGCAGGTACATGGCGTTCTGCCCGGCCAGATTCGGGTACATCGGCACCGTCACCTTGCCCTGCGCGCCGTGGCACGCAGCACAGGCGGCGGCTTTCGCCTGGCCGGCCGCCGCATCCCCCGCCGCCAACGCCGGCAGGCTGAACAGGCCGGCGGCCAACAGCGTGATCCCCACAAACTTCATTATTGCTCCTCGCGATTATGATTTTTTTTCCCAGCGCAGCCGCCACGGACGTTCGCCTTCCGGCACCTGCCCCGCCTCACAGACGAATACGCCCAGCGCAGCGATCAGCTGCTCATCATAATAAATCAACGGGATGCGTTCACGCTGCCAGGGCGGGATCCCCAGCTCCTGCCACAATTTTTTTATCGGCCGCGAATGGGCGCGCCCCACGATGCGCACCGCGCCCTGCACGCCGCCGAAACGAATGCTGATCCGCTGCGACGGCTGCGGCGCGCGCAGCGCCAGCTCGCCCTCACCCGCGACAAGCCGCCCCAGCCCGTCCGGCAGCGCCAGCGGCTGGTCAGGCAGCCAGGGCAGATGCACATCGCGCAGCGCCGTCAGCGGCGGCAACAGGTGCAACCGGCCGCGGAAACGGCGAATCTGATAGGCGCCGAGCTGCAGCTGCGGTTCGGCATCCTCCCGGCTGAGCGCCACCTCCTCCCACAGGCGCTGAAGCTGCTCACGCGCCGGCATGGTGACGTTAAACAACGCGATCCAGCGCCGCAGCAAGGCGAAGCGCCGCACCGGCGAACAGTCCGTCAGGCCGTCGATCGCCAATGAGCGATCCGCCGCCAACAGGCTTTGCAGCGGTTCCGCCAGCAGTTCGTCCAGCAGCTGCTCCTGCTCGGCGCACAGGCCGGCGCTGCGCGCCACCGCCGAGGCGAAGTGCGGCCAGCGCTGGTTGAGCTGCGGCAACACCTGCAAGCGCAGGAAATTGCGATCGAAGCGCGTGTCCTGATTGCTGTCGTCATCTATCCAGGTTAAGGCGTGGCGTTGCGCGTAGCTTTCCAGCGTCTGGCGTGAGCAACCCAACAGCGGCCGCAACAGCAGGTGCTCGCCCAACGCCGCGCGCGCCGCCATCGCCGACAGCCCCGCCGGCCCGCTGCCGCGCTTGAGCGCCAGCAGGAAGGTTTCGCTTTGATCGTCGAGGTGTTGGGCGGTGAGCAGCGCTTCGCCCTCCGTTAGCGCGGCGCTGAAGGCGGCATAGCGCGCCGCGCGCGCCGCCGCTTCAATGCCGCCCTGGCGGGCGTCCACCTGCACGTGCGTCACCGTCAGCGGGATCTGCCAGTCGGCGCAGCGGCTGCGGCAATGCTCAACCCAGCGGTCGGCGAAGGCGCTCAGGCCGTGATGCACATGCAGCGCGCGCAGTTGCATTCCCGGACGCCGGCGGCGCAACGTCGCCAGCACATGCAGCAGTACGCTGGAATCCAGGCCGCCGCTGAACGCCACCAGCAGCCGCTGCTGCGCGCCCAACTGGTCTGCCACCCGCGTCGTTAATTGATCAGTATTCATCGGTAGGCTTTGTCACTTCTACATAGCTGCACGTTAACCCCGCCTACCGTCATCAATCAAGCATTAACCGTCCGTGCCTGGCGCCGCGTCAGCAGCCACCAACCGCCCAGCACCGCGATCACCGCCAGCGCGCATCCGGCCGCTCCCCAGCCAATCTGGGCGAAAATACGGCCATACGCCTGCATCGCCGCCCCCTCGATGTGATCCTCGGCGGTCTGATTGGCGATAATGCCCGCCAGGTAGTTGGCGATCGAGCCGGTCGCCAGCATATAGATACCGGTCAGTACGCCGGTGGCACCGGGGATATTCAGCCGGGTGATCTGCGCCATCGCCACCGGATCGATAAACAGTTCGGCGAAGCCCATCACCGCCAGGCCGGCGATCATCAGCCCCATCGATCCCGGCCCGTGCAGCCGCGTATTGAGTGCCATCAGCGTAAAGCCGACGCCGATCAACAGCAGACCGAAGGCGAACTTGCACCAGATGCGCAGCGTGCGATCGCCCGCACCGTCGCCGCTCGCCAGCCATGCCAGCGCCACGCCGCCCAGCATTACCGCACAGGCGTTAATCGACTGGAACAGCGCGGTCGGCACCGTCCAACCGAACCAGCGCCGATCGACGAAGTGATCGATAAACAGGCTGATGGAGCTGCCGCCCTGCTGGGCGAAAGCCCAGAACAGCGTGCCCAGCAGCATCAGCACAACGATCTGCCACAGCCCCCGGCGCTGGCCGGCGTCCGCACGCAGCATAATGCGCGCCACCAGCACCACCGCCGCCACGCACACCAGCCCGAGCAAATAGCCGGCCCAGTCGTGCACAAACAGCAGCGTGAAGAACAGCGGCGATGCCAGCAGCGCCGCCAGCAGCCAACCCCAGTGCGGCAAACCCAGGCTTTTGGCGCGCATCAGCGGTGCATTCACGCCGCGGGTATGACGGAAGTGGCGCCCGCCGAGCAGGAAGATCGCCAGGCCGGCGAACATGCCGATCCCGGCCAACGCAAAGCCGACGTGCCAACCATAGCGCTCGGCCGCCAGCCCGCAGGCGATCGGCGCCAAAATGGAACCGACGTTACCGGCGGCGTACAGCAGCGAGAAGCCCCCTTCGCGGCGCGAGTCGTGCGCCGGATACAGTTCGCCCAGCAGGCAGCTGATATTGGATTTGAACAGGCCGTAGCCGCAGATGATGATCGCCAGCGCCAGATAGAGCGACTGGGCGGAGACCGCGCTCAGGCCGAGTACGATATGCCCCAGCGTCATCAGCGCCGCGCCGGCGATCACCGCGACGCGATTGCCCAGCAGGCGGTCGGCGAGCCAGCCGCCCAAAATAGGAGTGACGTAAACTAACGAAGCGTAAGCGCTGTAGAGATCGATGGCGTGGCTGTCGGTATAGCCGAGTTGGTGGGTCAGATAGAGAATCAGTAACGCACGCATGCCGTAAAAGCTGAAATATTCCCAAATTTGTATGGCTACGACATAGTAGATTGCGCGCGGCTGTGAGGGTGTTTTCATGGAGGTCTCCCATCAGTCGGTGAACGGCAAAGGGGAAGCGCGAGCGCCTCCCCTGTTATTGGCTGCGGTTATTTCGCCTTCAGCACTTTCACCCGATAACGTCCGTCCGCCTGACGATAGGCGCCGTGAATGTCGGTTTCAAAGCCCGGATAATGCGCGCCGATTTCGCACAGCATCTGCAGGAACTCCAGCACCGGCCGGCTCTCCTCGGTCAGCATTTCGCCCGGCATCACCAGCGGCACGCCCGGTGGGTATGGGAGGATCATATTGGCGTTGACCTTGCCGACCATCTCTTCCAGATAAACCTCTTCCACTTCGCCGTGCAGCTCTTTCTGGAACGCCTGGTACGGGTTCATCACCATGGTTGGCAGCACTTCGAACGCGCGGTACATCAGGTCCGGCAGGTTGTGCTGCTCCACCAGGAGGTGAATGTTCTGCGCCAGATCCTGAATGCGCATGTTTTCATAGAAATCAGGCGCTTCGTGATACAGCGAAGGCAGCATGTTTTTCACCCGCAGGTTCAGATCGAACGAGCGTTTGAAGTCGGTCATCGCGCGCAGCAGGCTGAGCGCCTTGGTTTTGTCGATGCCGATGCTGAACAGGAACAGCAGGTTGTACGGCCCGGTTTTCTCGACGATGATGCCGCGTTCGTCGAGGTATTTCGCCACGATGCTGGCCGGGATGCCGAACGGCTGCATCTCGCCTTCCTTGCTCATCCCCGGCGTCAGAATGGTGACCTTGATCGGATCGAGGTACATGTGTTCATTGTCGATGTTCTTGAAACCGTGCCAGGCGCTGTCGGAGCGCAGCGGCCAGCATTCCGGCTCATCGATATGCTCCGGCTGCCAGACGTCGAAGAACCAGCCGTCGGACTCGACTTTCAATCGTTTGATCTCTTTGCGGAACTTGATCGCGCGTTCGATGGAGCCGTTGATCAGGCGCTTGCCGGCGTTGCCTTTCATCATCGCCGCGGCGGTTTCGGTCGACGCCACGATGCCGTAGTGCGGCGAGGTGGTGGTGTGCATCATGTAGGCTTCGTTGAAGGTTTCTTCGTTGATGTCACCCTTCACGTGAATCATCGAAGCCTGCGAGAAGGCCGCCAGCAGCTTGTGGGTGGACTGGGTTTCATAGATCACCTTGCCCTCCACGCGGCCGCCGCTCATGCCGCACTTGCCTTTATAGATCGGGTGGAAGTTGGTGTAAGGCACCCAGGCGGAATCGAAGTGGATAGACTTCACGTCCAGGGTGTTCTTGATAAAGTCGGTGTTGTACAGCAGGCCGTCATAGGTGGAGTTGGTGATCACCGCGTGTACCGGCCAGGTGGCGTTCGGGGTCTCCTTCACGCGTTTGGCGATGGTGGCGCGCTGGAACTCGCTCTGCGGAATGCCGCCGAGGATGCCGTAGGCGTTGCGGGTCGGGCGGAAGTAGATCGGCGTGATGTCACTCATCATCATCAGGTGAGTCAGCGACTTGTGGCAGTTACGGTCAATCAGCACCGTGCTGCCCGCCGGCGCCGAATACATGCCGACGATCTTGTTGGCGGTGGAGGTGCCGTTGGTGACCATGTAGCTGCGTTCGGCGTTGAACACGCGGGAAATGTACTCTTCCGCCTCTTTGTGCGGGCCGGAGTGATCCAACAACGATCCCAGTTCGGACACCGAAATCGAGATATCCGACTTCATGGTGTTCGGGCCGAAGAAATCGTAGAACAGGCTGCCCACCGGGCTTTTCTGGAATGCGGTGCCGCCCATGTGGCCCGGCGTACAGAAGGTGTATTTGCCTTCGCGCACGTATTTGAACAGCGCCTTGGTCAACGGCGGCAGGATGGTGTCGATATACTCGTCGGTATTCTGTTTGATCTTGGCGGCGATGTCGGTTGCCGCGCCGAGCGCATATTCGAAGAAGCGCACCTGCATGCGCAGATCGTTCAGGCTGACGTCCAGCGTCGAATAGGTGTTGGCGAACGCATACAGTGGCATGTATTCGTTCAGCTGGCTGATCTCTTCGCACAGCTCCAGGTTGTATTTGTCCCAGTCGAAGATCACCCCGCACAAGCGGGCGTTGTTCTCGATCAGTTTCAGCAGGTCTTCGCGATCGTTAGGGTAAACGATGCGGAAATCCAGACTTTCCAGCGCCTGATGCAGTTCACGGATAGGCTCTTCTTTGAAGTAGACACCCATGTGATTCATGATGGCGATAACGTTCATATACATTTCTCCTGGCAAAGCAAGCCCCTTCCCGTCGCGGCTGACAGGTCGGAAAGAAAGGGGCTGGGTAAATTCAGTCGGTCAGCGGACGCGAATCAGTGCGCTTTGGCCGTGGTGTTTTCATCGACCGCCGCGGCGTTGGCAGCCTGGCGGGTATTCATTTTCCGGGCGTAGAACATCAGGATAATCAGGCTGATGATAAAGGTGCCGGACAGTTCGAATGAGTTGGCGCCCATCAGCGCGATGAAGCAGAAGCCGCAGCCGCACACCGAAGCGATCAGGCTCAGCAGGTTGCGCACGTTGACCCCTTCGAAGCGGATCAGGTCTACGCAGGAGTAGAAGTAAGGCAGCATGGTCAGCAGCACCGCGATGCCGGTCAGTTCGCCGAACAGGTCGGACGCTTTGCCGCCGGCGGAGCTCATCAGGGTGATCAGCACCATCAGCGCGGTCATTTTGCAGCCGGCCAGCAGCAGGCCTTTCTTCGGAATGCCGTTTTTATCCAGCTCGCCGTACACTTTCGGGAAGTTGCCGTCGTTGGCGGCGCGTACCCCGGCCTGGCCGACCAGCATCATCCACGAACCGAGCGACGTCAGGCAGGCGAAGGCAGTGAAGGCGGAAACCATCGGTGCGGCCCAGTTGCCCATAATCGCCGAGGCGCTGATGGCGAACGGCGCGCCGCTGGCGGCCATTTCAGACGCCGGGAACATACCGCTGATCACCTGAGTGGCGGCGATGTAGATAATGCCCGCCAGGCCGGTGCCGAGCATGGTTGCCAGCGGCACGGTGCGTTTCGGGTTTTTCACCATGCCGGTGCTGACCGCTGCGGATTCCACACCGATAAACGCCCACAGGCACAGCAGGATACTTTTGATCACCGCATGGCTGTCGGTGGTGCCAGAGGTATTCCAGTTAGCCTGGTAGGTGGCGGCGTCAAACCAGTGCCAGCCGAGGGTGGCAGTCACGATCACCGGGATCAGCACCAGCACCAGGCCCAGGGTGGTCAAACGGCTGACCCAGGTTCCGCCCAGCATGTTGACGAAGGTGAAGATCCACACGATGGCGATACAGGCGATGCCGGCAGGTACCGGGTTATTCAGCGCCGGGAAAAAGGTGGAGAGATAAGAAACGGCGGTAATGCCGATGGCCAGGTTACCGATCCAGTTGGCATGGTAATAAAGCACGCCGGTCTGGAAACCGAAGGCCGGGGAAATTTCACCCGCATAAGCGATAGGGCCGCCCTGCTGCGGGTTTTTGGTGGCGAGGCGGGCATACACATAGGCCAGCGACATCGCCCCGATAATCGAGATCACCCATCCCCAAATGGCGATAGATCCGAGACTCGCCAGGTTGGCGGGCAATAAGGCAATCCCGCTCCCCATCATATTACCGGCGACGACGCCGGTGCAGGCAATAAGCCCTATTTTCTTGGGTGAAGCCATGGTCAGTTTCTCCTGATTTACGTTTCTTATAAGCCACACCCATAAATAAAGGATTTTAATGAGCCGGCTTGATAGTCAGGATGCTAACCATCGAGGGGAATAAAGTCCTAAAGATAAAGTGAGATTACGCTCATGATCATACAAATGATAACCTGAGGTTTTTCATTAACACATCAAGATAAAAAGGTAAGCTAAAGAAAAGATAAACATCATTTTAAAACAACAGGATGGAAAGGTTAAAAACGAATAACAAACGGCAAAAAAGAAATAATATCGTGCAGCAAAATAATACATTCATGCAACATGACTTCACCAATAAATAACGCCGCCATGATCCCCGGAGAATAATGGCGGCGTGATAGCGGTTAATTATTGGCGCTGATAGTTATTTAAATAAGGCACCACGTTGGTCAATGACGTCTGGAATACGCCATTGGTGATCCAATGCAAAGTGTCCTCGCCGGGGCGAAGATTGAATGCGGTAATATAAGAATCCGCCGCCAAATGGTTCTGCCCCTGCATTTCATACACTTTCCCCAGCAACACATAATTCAGCCACGACATTTGCAATTCAATCCCCAGATCGATCGCCCGGTGCGCCTCGTCAATGCGCCCCTGCGTCAATGCATCTACCGCCAGAACTTGCTGCATGATTGGCGTGTTTTTCAATTCGGGGATCGTCGCCAGATGGCTGATATCGGCGCGCAATTGCGCCAGGGCCTGGCTGTCGAACGGTTGATAAGAATTGCGCAGCAGGTCCACCAGCGCCTTTTCCGCCAGCAGGTAATGGAAGTTCGGCGCGCTTTTAATCAGCTCGCTCAGTTGGGCGTTGGCGCGGGTCAACGAATCGGCGTCGCCGTGGATCAGCAACTGATGCGCCTGGTAGAAACGCTGCAGCAACGGCCCGTTGTCGGGCAGCAGCTGAGCCAGACGCTGTTCCAGCTGTGGCGGCCAAGGCTGCTTCAGCGCAGCGGACAGGCTGGAGAGGAAGTCGGTCTGGATCTTCAGCTGGTTATCGGCGGTAATGAAGTAACGCTTGTCCAGCATGACTGAGCTGTCGGCGTTATCCACCAGCCGCACGGACAGGAAACACTGCTGGGCGCGGTAGTGGCGCTGATTGACGAACTCGATATACAGCGACTTGCCCGAGTTGCTGGGGCCGGAATAGTTGTAGTTGGTCTGGTCGTGCACCAGGAAGGTCGAGTAGGTGTTCAGCGAATCGGTGATCAGCTCGCTGACGCCCACCACATAGGAGAGCTGCGGCATCCAGTTGCTGCAGCTCTCGCCGCCCTGGATGCGAATATCGATATCGCGCGGGTTGAGCAGCACCGGCATGGTGGATACCGGCACGCGCTGCGACAGCGTGGCGATGCCGACAAACGCCACGCAGACGCTGAGCGCCGCCAGAAACGCCAGCCACACCCAGAAGGTCGAGCGGCGATAAAAGCGCGGCTTCTTTTCGCCGGGCGCGGCAACCGGCGCGCTTGCCCGGCGCGGCGGCACGTACGGCGTCTCGTCTTCCTCGCTGCCGTCTTCCGGTTCATGCATGATCACCGCGATCTGCGGCGCCGGTGCGGGAGCGGGTTGCGTCTCCCCCTCTTCACACCAGATCACCGACGTCGCCAGCTTATATCCGCGCTTGGGCACGGTGATAATGTATTCCGGGCTGTCGCTGTCGCCGTCTTTCAGGTATTTGCGCAGCTCCGAAATACATTGGGTCACCACGTGGTTGGTGACGATATTGCGCTTCCAGACGTTGTCGATCAGCTCGTCGCGGCTCAGCACCACGTCCGGATGGCGGGCGAAATAGCACAGCATGTCAATCAGGCGCGGTTCCAGCGTTTTTAGGCGTCCGTCGCGGCTGATGGTGTTGTCGGCAGGGGTAACCAGCCACTCCCCGACGCGAAAAGCAGGCTCTTGCATGGCGGAAATAACTCTGTAGGCATGTAGGGCAAGGGCGCGATCATAGCATAACCGCCCCCGGCTGTGGCCGCCGGGAGGCGATTAAGCCGTTAACTCTCGTATAATTCTAACGGTAAACCATCGGGATCGCTGAAAAAGGTAAAGCGGGATTGGGTGTAAGGATCGACGCGTACCGGTTCGCAGGCGACGCCGGCCGCCTGCAGATGGGCGATGGCCTGGTCAATGTCGTCAACGCTGAACGCCAAATGGCGCAGGCCGCAGGCCTCCGGGCGACTGACGCGAGCCGGCGGCGAAGGGAAAGAAAACAGCTCGATGGCGTATTGCCCGTTGAGCGCCAGATCCGCTTTCCAGGAGTCGCGCTCCTCGCGGTAGACCTCGCTCAGCAGGGTGAATCCGAGAATGTCGCAGTAAAAACGCTTGCTGGCGGCGTAATCCGCGCCAATGATCGCGATATGGTGTACCTGACGTAACGCCAGCATGGCGGCCTCTCCTGTTCGGTCTGATGAGGCAAGGTATCCGGCGGCGGTGATGCCGTCAACGGTCAATCTTATCTGCTGTTCTCCCCCATTTGCGCTCTCATACAATTCCGCCGTAACATTCAAATTATTTTTGATAATTACAAAACGAAATTATATTAGTATTGAATTTATTTGCCGCCTATTCACGCCATGACGGCAACAAAACTCACCTGAATAAAGGAACAGGTATGAAAATGCGCCCCGGCGTCATCGGTTCGTTAATGTGTATTTCCACTTCGGTTTGGGCAACGACGGCGCCCGTTTGCGTAAAAACAGACCGGCTCCAAATCGAGGGGTTGTTCGAGCGGTGGAATATCGCTTTACAGAGTGGAGAAGCGCGAAAAGTCGCGAATACTTATCTGGACGATGCGGTGTTGCTCCCCACGCTTTCCAACAAGATGCGGCTGACGAATGCCGAACGGGTGGATTACTTCAGACATTTTCTGGCGAAAAGACCGGTGGGCAACATTAAAAGCCGCACCATACGCCTTGGCTGCAACACCGCGATAGATACCGGCATCTATGCCTTTACGTTCGCAGACAAATCGACGGTATCGGCGCGTTATACCTTTACCTATGCCTGGGACGGTGACGAGTGGAAAATCTCCACTCATCACTCCTCCGTCATGCCGGAAAGCTGACCGCCGGAAACCGCGCTACGCCCGATATCAGGAAGGCTTCAACACCTTCACCAGATAGCGCCCGTCCTCCGTCAGTCTGGCGCCGTGGATGTCGGTTTCAAAACCGGGGTAACGTTCGCCGATCGAGCACAACATCAGCAGAAAATCGAGTACCGCCCGGCTCTCTTCGGTGATCATTTCCCCCGGCATCACCAGCGGCACGCCCGGCGGATACGGCAGGATCATATTGGCCGCCACCTTGCCCACCAGCTGATCCAGCTCACAGGTTTCCACGTTGCCCCGCACCTGCTCCTGGAACATCTGGTGCGGCGTCAGCTTCATTTCCGGCAGCACGTCGAACGCCCGCTGCATCAGGCGCGGCAGATCGTGCTGGCAGATCAGGTGATGAATGCCGGCGGCCAGATCCTGAATGCGCATGTTGCGATAGAAATCCGGATCCTCGGCGTACAGATCCGGCAGCATGTTCTTCACCCGCAGATTGAGATCGTAGGCGCGCTTGAAGTCGGTCAGGCCGCGCAGCAGGCTCATCGCCTTGGTTTTGTCGATGCCGATGCTGAACAGGAACAGCAGGTTGTACGGCCCGGTCTTCTCCACCACGATGCCGCGCTCGTCGAGGTACTTCGCCACCAGCGCCGCCGGGATCCCCTCCTCCTCCAGCGCACCCAGCTCGTTCATGCCCGGCGTCAGGATCGTCACCTTGATCGGATCGAGGTACATGTGATCGCGATCGGTCTGGCCGAAGCCGTGCCAGTTGTCGTCCGGATCCAATGGCCAGCATTGCGCTTCATCGATCTCTTCCGGCTGCCAAATGTCGAAGAACCAACTGTCGCTCTCCTCGCGCAGCCGCTGCACTTCACGGCGAAAATGCAGCGCGCGCTCCACCGAGCGGTTGATCAAGCGGCGCCCCGGGTTGCCGCGCAGCATGGCGGCCGCGGTCTCCATCGACGCCACGATGCCGTAGTGCGGCGAGGTGGTGGTGTGCATCATGTAGGCTTCGTTGAAGGTGCTCTCGTCGTAGTCGCCCTTGATATGAATCATCGAGGCCTGCGAGAAGGCCGCCAGCAGCTTGTGCGTAGACTGGGTTTCGTAGAAAACCTTACCGGCCACCCGCTCGCCGCTCATGCCACTCTTGCCGTCGTAAATCGGATGGAAGTTGGTGTAAGGCACCCAGGCGGAGTCAAAGTGGATCGATGGCACCTCCAGCGTCTGCTTGATGTAGTCGGTGTTGTACAGCAGGCCGTCATAGGTGGAATTGGTGATCACCGCATGCACCGGCCAGGTGGCGTTCTCGGTCTCCTGCACCCGGGCGGCGATGCTTTCGCGGGTGAACTCGCGCTGCGGAATGCCGCCGAGGATGCCGTAGGCGTTGCGCAGCGGGCGCAGGTAGATCGGCACGATATCGCTCATCATCAGCAGGTGGCACAGCGATTTGTGGCAGTTGCGGTCGATCAGCACCGTGCTACCGGCCGGCGCCGAATACATGCCGACGATCTTGTTGGCGGTGGAGGTGCCGTTGGTGACCAGATAGCTCTGCTCGGCGTTGAAGGTGCGCGCGATATACTCTTCGGCCTCCAGGTGCGGCCCGGTATGATCCAGCAGCGAACCGAGCTCGGTAACCGAAATCGAGATGTCGGCCTTCAGGGTATTGGCGCCGAAAAAGTCATAGAACAGGCAGCCCACCGGGCTTTTTTGAAACGCGGTGCCGGCCATGTGGCCCGGCGTGCAGAAGGTGTACTTCCCTTCGCGCACATAGTTGAACAGCGCCTTGGTCAGCGGCGGCGTAATGGTATCGATGTATTCCGCGGTGTACTGCTGGATGCGCTGCGCGATATCGTCGGCCGCATTCAGGCCATACTCGAAGAAATAGAGCACCATGCGCATTTCATGCAGGCTGACGTCGAAGGTGGAATGGGTATTGATAAAGGCGTACAGCGGCAGGTATTCGTTCAGCTCGTTGATCTCGCTGCACAGTTCCAGGCTGTAGTCGTCCCAGTCGAAGATCACCCCGCAAATGCGGGCATTGGCTTCGATCAGCTTCAGCAGGTCACCGCTGTTTTTGGGGTACACCAGCTGGAATCCCATGGCGGCCAGCGCCGCGTGGAGCTCGCGGATCGGCTCATCTTTGTAGTAGACGCCCGTCGGGCCCATGATGGCGATGATATTCATCGGCAGCTCCTGTCAGTTAACGGCCAAGTCTCTATAACACCACGAAAATCCGGTGGTGTGTAGCCAAAAAAAAACCGCCCGGAGGCGGTTTCTTGCAGCGAAGAACAGAACTCAGCAGTAGCCGTAGTTCATCAGACGCTGGTAGCGGCGGTTGAGCAACTCTTCGTCGTTCAGGCCGTCCAGATCTTTCAGATCGGCCAGCAGCTGCGCTTTCAGCGCGGCGGCCATCGCCGGCACGTCGCGGTGCGCGGAACCCAGCGGCTCCGGGATCACCGAGTCGATCAGCTTCAGCTCTTTCAGGCGCGGCGCGGTGATGCCCATCGCTTCTGCGGCCAGCGGCGCCTTATCGGCGCTCTTCCACAGGATGGAGGCACAGCCTTCCGGCGAAATCACCGAGTAGGTGCTGTACTGCAGCATGTTCACCTTATCGCCCACGCCGATCGCCAGCGCGCCGCCGGAGCCGCCTTCACCGATGACGGTGCAGATGACCGGCACGTTCAGGCGCGACATCTCACGCAGGTTGCGCGCGATGGCTTCGGACTGGCCGCGCTCTTCCGCGCCCACGCCCGGATAAGCGCCCGGGGTATCGATAAAGGTGATGATCGGCATCTTGAAGCGCGCGGCCATTTCCATCAGGCGCAGCGCCTTGCGGTAGCCTTCCGGCGCCGGCATGCCGAAGTTGCGGCGGATCTTCTCTTTGGTTTCACGGCCTTTCTGGTGCCCGATGATCATCACCGGGCGGCCATCCAGGCGCGCAATACCGCCGACGATCGCTTTGTCGTCGGCGTAAGCGCGATCGCCCGCCAACTCTTCGAAGTCGGTAAAGATGTGTTTGATATAATCCAGGGTATAAGGACGGCGCGGGTGGCGTGCCAATTGGGCAATCTGCCAGGCCCCAAGATCGGCAAAAATCTTGCGCGTCAGCTCAACGCTCTTTTCACGCAGGCGCTGAACCTCTTCGTCCAGATTAATATCTAATTTTTCGTCTTGACGGCTGACTGCAGTCAGCGAGTCAATTTTCGCTTCCAGCTCTGCAATCGGCTGTTCAAAATCAAGAAAATTCAGACTCATAGCATTCCTATTTTAGTCAAATTCCAAGTCCACCTGCTCATTGCCTACCAACGTCCGCAAGTCGATCAACAAGCGGTCGGTGGGCGTCACGCGCCAGGTTGCGCCAAAACGCAGCTTGGCTCGCGCATCTTCCCGTTGATAGTAGAGATGCACTGGAATCGTCCCCGAGCGATGGGGTTCCAACGACTGACGGAGACGGTTCAAAAGCTGGTCATCAATTTGCCTGTCAGTCAGCGAGATAGCAAGCCCGCGAGCGTATTTTTCCCGGGCTTCACTGATGTCCATTACCTCGCGGGCCATCATTTTAAGCCCGCCGCTAAAGTCATCAAAGCTGACCTGTCCACTGGCGATAAGGATACGGTCTTTTTCCAACAAATGCTGGTATTTTTCTAACGCTTCGGTGAATAACATCACTTCCAGGCGGCCCGAACGGTCATCCAATGTACAGATGCCGATGCGGTTGCCGCGCTTGGTCACCATCACCCGCGCGGCGACCACCAGCCCGACGGCGGTGGTCATTTTGCCCCGATCCGTCGGGTGCATGTCTTTCAAACGCTGGCCACCGGCGTAACGTTCGATCTCCTTCAGGTACTGGGTGATCGGGTGGCCGGTCAGGTACAGCCCCAGCGTCTCCCGTTCACCGTCCAGCACCACCTGCTCCGGCCAGGGCGCGATATTGGCGTAGGATTGCTCCACCTGCTCCGGCGCTTCCGCCAGCACGCCAAACATATCCACCTGGCCGATCGCTTCGGCTTTCGCATGCTGATCCGCCGCTTTCAACGCGTCGCCGAGCGAATTCATCAGCGCGGCGCGGTGCGGCCCGAGGCGATCGAACGCGCCGGACATGATCAGTTTTTCCAGAATGCGGCGGTTCAGTTTCTTGATGTCTGAGCGCGCGCAGAGATCGAACAGGTCTTTGAAGTAACCCTGCTCGCCGCTGTTGCGCGCCTCGATGATGGCTTCGATCGGCCCTTCCCCCACGCCCTTGATGGCGCCGATGCCGTAAACGATCTCGCCGTCGTCGTTGACGTGGAAGTGATACAGGCCGCTGTTGATGTCCGGCGGCAGGATCTTCAGCCCCATGCGCCAGCATTCGTCCACCAGCCCCACCACCTTATCGGTGTTGTCCATATCGGCGGTCATCACCGCCGCCATAAACTCGGCCGGGTAGTGCGCTTTCAGCCACAGCGTCTGATACGACACCAGCGCATAGGCGGCGGAGTGCGATTTGTTGAAGCCGTATCCGGCGAATTTCTCCACCAGGTCGAAGATTTTCACCGACAGTTCGCCGTCGATGCCGCGCGCTTTGGCGCCATCTTCAAAGCCGCCGCGCTGCTTGGCCATCTCGACCGGGTTCTTTTTACCCATCGCACGGCGCAGCATGTCCGCGCCGCCCAGCGTATAGCCCGCCAGCACCTGGGCAATCTGCATCACCTGTTCCTGATACAGGATGATGCCATAGGTGGGTTCCAGCACCGGCTTGAGCGACTCGTGCTGCCACTGGATGTCCGGGTAGGAGATCTCTTCGCGGCCGTGCTTGCGGTCGATGAAGTTATCCACCATCCCCGACTGCAGCGGCCCCGGACGGAACAGCGCCACCAGTGCGATCATGTCTTCGAAGCAGTCGGGCTTCAGACGTTTGATCAGATCTTTCATGCCGCGCGATTCAAGCTGGAACACCGCCGTGGTTTCCGAGCGCTGCAGCATGTCGAAGCTTTTCTTGTCGTCGAGCGGAATGGCGGCGATGTCGATCGGCTCCAGCCCGGTTTTGGCGCGCCGAGCGTTGATCATCTCCAGCGCCCAGTCGATGATGGTCAGGGTGCGCAGACCGAGGAAGTCGAACTTCACCAGCCCGGCGTATTCCACGTCGTTCTTATCGAACTGGGTCACCGGGTGCTGCCCTTCGGCGTCGCAGTACAGCGGCGCGAAGTCGGTGATTTTGGTCGGCGCTATCACCACGCCCCCGGCGTGTTTACCGGCGTTACGCGTCACCCCTTCCAGCTTGCGCGCCATGTCGATCAGCGCCTTGACCTCTTCGTCTGCCTCGTAAATTTCCGGCAGCTGCGGTTCGGCAGCGAAGGCTTTTTCCAGCGTCATGCCCGGATCCGGCGGCACCAGCTTGGAGATGCGATCGACGAAGCCGTACGGGTGCCCCAGCACGCGGCCCACGTCGCGGATAACCGCTTTCGCCGCCATGGTGCCGAAGGTGATGATCTGCGATACCGCTTCGCGGCCGTACATCTCCGCCACGTGCTCAATTACCTGGTCGCGCTTCTCCATGCAGAAGTCGACGTCGAAGTCGGGCATCGAGACACGTTCCGGGTTCAGGAAGCGTTCGAACAGCAGGTCGAACTCCAGCGGATCGAGGTCGGTGATTTTCAACGCATAGGCCACCAGTGAACCGGCGCCAGAACCGCGCCCCGGCCCCACCGGCACGTTGTTGTCCTTCGACCACTGGATAAACTCCATCACGATCAGGAAGTAGCCGGGGAACCCCATCTGGTTGATCACCTTCAGCTCGACGTCCAGACGCTCGTCGTATTCCGGGCGGCGCTGCGCGCGCACTTCAGGATCGGGGAACAGGAACTCGAGACGCTCTTCCAGCCCCTCTTTCGATTTGAGTACCAGGAAGTCCTCGGTGCTCATGTCGCCGGTCGGGAACTGCGGCAGGAAGTATTCGCCGAGGCGAATGGTGACGTTGCAGCGCTTGGCGATTTCGACGCTGTTCAGCAGCGCTTCGGGGATGTCGGCGAATAGCTCGCACATCTCGTCTTCGCTGCGCATGTATTGCTGCGGGCTGTAGTTGCGCGGCCGCTTGGGATCGTCCAGCGTAAAGCCGTCGTGGATGGCGACGCGAATTTCATGGGCGTCGAAGTCATCTTCCACCAGGAAGCGCACGTCGTTGGTGGCCACCACCGGCAAACCGCGCTCGGTGGCCAGCGCCACCGCCGCATGCAGGTAGTTCTCTTCGTCCGGGCGGCCGGTGCGGATCAGTTCCAGATAGTAACAGTCCGGGAAGTGCTGCTGGTAGAAGTCCAGACACTGATCCACCTGCGCCTGGTTGCCGCGCAGCAGAAACTTGCCGACGTCGCCCTGACGCGCGCCGGAGAGCAGAATCAGCCCTTCGCGATGTTCAATCAGCCAGTCGCGATCGATGATCGGGCCGGCGGCGCCGTAGCCGCGCTGATAGGCGCGGGAAATCAGCAGCGTCAGGTTCTGGTAGCCTTCGTTGTTGCTGGCCAGCACCGTCAGCTGAGCCAGCTCGTCGCCCAGCTCTTCGCTTTGCACATGGAAATCCGCGCCGATGATCGGTTTGATCCCGGCGCCGTGCGCGCTGCCGTAGAACTTCACCAGCCCGCACAGGTTGGTGAAATCGGTGATTGCCAGAGCAGGCATGGCTAACGCGGCGGCTCTTTTCACCAGCGGCGCCGTCTTGGCCAATCCATCAATCATGGAGTAGTCACTGTGGACGCGCAGGTGAATAAAACGAGGTTCGGCCATCTCCAGATACCTGATTGAAGGGGCTCAGCAGGCTGAGCCCGGGTTAATGCTATCGTCGAGCCTGGTCAACCAGGCCCGCAGACTACAGCGCCAGCGCCCTTTTCACCGGCGCGAAGCTGCGGCGGTGATGCTCGGTGGCACCCAGCGCGGCCAGCCGCTCCAGGTGGAGGGCGGTCGGGTAGCCTTTATGCTGCGCGAAACCGTAGTCCGGGAACTCGCTGTCCAGCTCGGCCATTTCACGATCGCGCGTGACCTTTGCCAGAATGGAGGCCGCGCTGATCTCCGCCACGCGGCTGTCGCCCTTCACCACCGCCTGCGAACGCATCGGCAGCTTCGGGCAACGGTTACCGTCGATTAAAACCATGTCCGGCGCGATATGCAACCCGGCCACCGCGCGCTGCATCGCCAGCATGGTGGCGTGCAAAATGTTCAGCTGGTCGATTTCCGCCGGCTCGGCGCGCCCCAGGCTCCAGGAGAGCGCCTTGGCGACGATTTCGTCATACAACGCCAGGCGGCGTTTTTCACTGAGTTTCTTGGAATCCGCCAGCCCGACGATCGGCTGCGCCGGATCGAGGATCACGGCGGCGGTAACCACCGCGCCAACCAACGGGCCGCGGCCCACTTCGTCCACACCGGCAATCAGCGTGGCAGCGGGATAGATAAAGGGTTCAATCATGCTTTCGCCAGCTCCAACACAGCCTGAGCGGCCTGTTCGTCCGCACCGCAACGGATGCTTTGGTGCAAAGTAAGGAAAGTCTGTTTCAGCGCTTCAGTTTGCGGGCTCTCTTCAAGCAGCGGCATCACGGCGGCAGCCAGTTTGTCCGGCACGCAGTCATGCTGCAGCAGCTCGGTGACGATCTCGCGCCCCGCCAGCAGATTCGGCAGCGAAACGTAAGGCGTTTTCACCAGCTTCTGCGCCAGCCAGAAAGTGAACGGCTTCATGCGATAGCCCACCACCATCGGGCACTTGGCCAGCATGCACTCCAGCGCCGCCGTGCCGGACGCCAGCAGCGCCGCGTCGCTGGCAATCATCGCCTCGCGCCCCTGGCCGTTCAGCAGGTGTACGGTCAGGTCCGGCGCCACTTCCGCCTTGATGCGCTCAAACTGCTCGCGCCGTTTGGCGTTAACCAGCGGCACCACCACTTCAAGCTCGGGATAACGCGTGCGCAGCAGCTGCGCTGTTTTGAGGAAGTCGGCGCTCAGCATCTCGACTTCGGCGCCGCGGCTGCCCGGCAACAAGGCCAGACAGCGCGCCTGCGGATCGATGCCAAGCTGAGCGCGCGCCGCCAGCCGATCGGGCTGCAACGGCATGGCGTCCGCCATGGTGTGACCGATAAACCGGCAGGGCACGTTGAAACGATCGTAAAACGCTTTTTCGAAAGGGAGAAAGGCCAACACCAGATCGGTGGCTTTGCCAATTTTGAAAACGCGCTTTTGCCGCCAGGCCCACACGGAAGGGCTGACGTAGTGAATGGTACGGATGCCGCGCTGCTTGAGGCGGCCTTCCAGCGTGATGTTGAAGTCCGGCGCGTCGATGCCGACAAACACGTCCGGCCGCAGCTCGCCGAAGCGGCGGGTAAGATCCTTGCGGATCTTCAACAGGCGTGGCAAACGCTCGAGCACTTCCACCACGCCCATTACCGCGAGCTCTTCCATTTCGTACCAGGCTTCACAGCCTTCGGCCTGCATCAGCGGGCCGGCGACGCCAACAAAATGCGCGTCGGGGATCTGCGCCTTGAGCGCGCGGATCAAACCGGCGCCGAGAATGTCACCGGAGGTTTCTCCGGCGACCAATCCGATAGTCAATGGACGATTCGACATAACTCAGCGAATAATACCGCGGGTGGAACGGGTAAAGAAATCGAGGTATTGCTGCACCACCGGCTGTTCTTTGGCCAGGGCTTCGATTTCCGCTTTCGCTTCATCCAGCGTTTTCTCGCTGCGATACAGGATCTTGTAGGCGTTGCGGATCGCCTGCATTTCATCCTTGTCAAAACCGCGACGCTTCAGGCCGACCGCGTTGACGCCGAACGGCGTCGCGTGGTTACCCTGAGCGATGACGAAGGGAGGCACGTCCTGAGCGACGCCGGAACAACCGCCTACCATCACATGCGCGCCGATAATGCAGAACTGGTGGATCGCCGTCATGCCGCCGATGATGGCGTGATCGTCGATTTCCACATGCCCCGCCAGCGTGACGTTGTTGGCCAGCACGCAAGCGTTGCCGACCACGCAGTCGTGGGCGACGTGCACGTTGACCATCAGCAGGTTGTCATTGCCCACTTTGGTCAGGCCGGTGCCCTGCGCGGTGCCGCGGTGAATGGTCACGCTTTCGCGGATGCGGTTGCGATCGCCCACTTCAACGCGCGTCGGTTCGCCCGCGTATTTCAGATCCTGGTTCACTTCACCGATGGAAGCGAACTGATAAATCTGGTTATCGCAGCCAATCTTGGTAATGCCGTTCACCACCACGTGGGATTTCAGCACCGTGCCGGCGCCGATTTCCACCTGGGAGCCGACGTAGCAGAAAGGGCCGATATGCACGTTGGCGCCGATCACGGCGCCTTCTTCGACTATCGCGCTAGGATGGATAAAGGCGGTTTGGTCAATCACGGATTAAGCCTCCCGGCTGCGGGCACACATCATGGTTGCTTCGCAGACAATTTTACCGTCAACGGTCGCCACGCCTTTGAAGCGAGTCAGGCCGCGGCGAGTTTTCTCGAAGGTGACTTCCATGACCATCTGATCGCCTGGCACCACAGGGCGTTTGAAGCGTGCTTCGTCGATACCGGCGAAGTAATACAGCTCGCCCGGCTCCAGTTTGCCGACGCTTTTAAACGCCAGGATACCGGTGGCCTGCGCCATGGCTTCCAGAATCAATACGCCTGGGAAAATCGGTTTGCCAGGGAAGTGGCCCTGGAAAAACGGTTCGTTCACCGATACGTTCTTCACCGCACGCAGATATTTGTGCTCTTCAAACTCGAGGACGCGGTCGACCAGCAAGAACGGGTAACGGTGAGGAAGCAGATCCAAAATTTCTGCAATATCCAGAGTATGAGTGTCAGTAGTCAAAATACTCTTCCTGTCTCTAAAAACTGATGGCATCAACAACACGGCCTGCGCTGACCCCAAAAGGAGATCATCATGCAGGCCGCAAATTAACATCTCTTTGCGCTTTTGGTCTCACGACCAACGCGTTTCGTTTTGTACCCGCGAAGGCGGGCGGCAATGATTAGTCTTTTCCGACTTTACGTTCGACAGCTTTCAAGCGTTTGCTGATCTCATCGATATTCATCACCAACGCAGCGGTTTTACGCCAAACCTTGTTAGGCTGCAACGGAATGCCCGAAGAGTATACCCCAGGTTCGGTGATTGGTCGCATAACCATTCCCATTCCGGTAACAACAACCTTGTCGGCAATTTCCATGTGACCGTTGATCACGCTGGCACCGCCGATCTGGCAGTAGCGGCCGATTTTCAGGCTGCCGGCCATGATCACACCGCCGGCGACGGCGGTATTGTCGCCAATCACGACGTTATGTGCAATCTGGCATTGGTTGTCGATGATAACACCATTCCCGATTTGGGTGTTATCCAAAGCGCCGCGGTCGATGGTGGTGCAGGCGCCGATTTCGACGCGATCGCCGATAATCACCGTGCCCAACTGAGGGATTTTGATCCACTCGCCGCGCTCGTTCGCATAGCCGAAACCGTCCGCGCCGATCACGGTGCCGGACTGGATCAGGCAGCGCTGGCCGATTTCAACCGCATGATAAATCGTGACGTTCGCCCACAGACGCGTTCCCGCGCCGATGCGCGCGTGTTTGCCGATGAAGCAGCCCGGGCCGATAACCACGTTATCGCCAAGCACCGCACCCGACTCAATCACCGCGTTCGCCCCAATGGCGACGTTCTGCCCCAGTTGCGCTTCAGGCGAGACAACTGCGCTTGGCGCAATATCCTGCGCCGGCGCCGGCGTGGTGTCCATCAGCTGCGCCATGCGCGCGTAGGTCAGGTAAGGGTTTTTAACCACCAGCGCCGCAGTACGGCAGTGTGGTAAATCCGCTTCGGTAAGCACCACGGCGCTTGCCTGGCAGGAAGACAGCTGCTCTTGATAGCGGCTGTTTGACAAAAACGTGATTTGGCCAGGCTGTGCCGAATGCATAGAAGCAATGCCGGTGATGACGAGATCGCCATCACCGTGCAATTGTGCATCCAACTGCTGCGCTAAATCAGCCAGTCGAATTGAAAGCATGTGTTATTTAACCTGTTTCAGCACGTCAGCAGTGATATCTTTGGAAGAGTCTGCATAGGCAACGGCGTTGGCGTCGATCACCACGTCATAACCGCCTTTGCTGGCGACAGATTTCACAGCGTCCTGAATGCGGCTCAGGATCTTGTTACGCTCTTCCATCTGGCGACGACGGTTGTCCTGCTCGAAAGCCTGGGCTTTCTGAGAGAACTGCTCGCGCTGCGCCATCACGTCTTTTTCCAACTTGCTGCGATCGCTGGCTTTCATGGTAGCGCCGTCACGCTGCAGACGTTGCATTTTGGTCTGCAGGCTACGTTCCATGTTCTGGAGTTCGCTTGCACGGCCTTTAAACTCGTTTTCCAGCTGTTTAGCGACCGCTTCGCGGGCCGGCAGCTGTTGGAAAATGCTGGAGACGTTAACGACAGCGATCTTATCTGCTGCCTGAACGCCAGCTGAAGCAGCCATTGCTAAACCGAGGCCTGCGGCACACAACCACTTTTTCACTATAAACTCCTTACCATCACCCATTTGTGTCATATGACACTGAAGTACACAATTTGCCAGACTTATCCCACCAAACAATGAGAATCATCTCCCTCTGCCGGCGGGCGCCTGGCCATTGCGATTCTTAATAACTTTTATGCCCAGAGGCGAGACCCGTTACCAGGTCTTACCGATGTTAAACTGGAACTGTTCGGACTTGTCGCCTTCGTATTTCTTGATCGGGTTGGCGTAAGAGAACACCAATGGCCCCAGCGGCGACATCCACTGCAGCGCGATACCGGCGGAAGAACGAATATTGCTGGCCTTGCTGTAGTCCGGCACGCCGTACATCAGCGTTTCGTTGGTATTCTTCCACTTGGTATCCCACACGGTACCGGCATCGATGAACAGCGACGTCCGCACTGAGTTGGCGTATTTCTCGCTGATGAACGGCGTCGGGGTGATCAGCTCCAGGCTGGCGACCGCCATGGCGTTACCGCCCACCGCGTCATCCGAGCTACAGATGTTCTGACGCGTGGTCGTGCTGCCGGCGTTGAACTGACACTGGTACGAGTTGGAATTGTAGTACACCGCCTTCGGACCAATGGTGTTGGACTGGAAGCCACGCACGGTGCTAGAACCACCGGCGTAGAAGTTCTCGTAGAACGGCATTTCCTTGCCGCCCAAGCCATCCGCGTAACCCAGACGGCCACGGCCCAACAGCACCCAGGTGCGATCGTCGTTGATCGGCACGTACTGTACGCTGTCCAGCGTCACCTTGTAGTATTCGTTGTCCGAGCCCGGAATGGTGACCTTGCCGTTCAACGTGGTGCGGTTACCCGACGTCGGGAAGTAGCCGCGGTCCAGGTTGTTGTAGGTCCAACCCAGGTTCAACGTAAAGTCGTCCGTCGAGTAGCTGGCGCGGTCGGTCTTGTTCGCATCCACGCCCATCGAGTCGAGGTAACGCCACATGGCGATCTGCGGCTGCATGTTCGACAGGCCGTTGTGGACGTAGCCCAGGCCGGTACGCAACGAGTTGTTTTCGTTGATCGGGAAGCCCAGCGTGCCGTCGATACCGTAACTCTTGTTGGTATAGTCCGACAGATCCGCGTCATCCGCCTTAAAGTCGTTGTAGAAGATGCGGCCGCCCAGGCTCACACCGTCAACGGTGAAGTACGGGTTGGTGACCGACAGTTCCGTATAAGTCTGGTAGTCGTTCTTGGTGCCGCTGATGCCCACCGAGTAGCCGGTACCCAACCAGTTATCCTGCTGCACGCCCGCCTGGAAGCTGACACCGCTCTCGGTGCCGTAACCGACGCCGAAGTTGAAGGTACCGGTGTTGCGCTCTTTCACCTTGTAGGTGACGTCGACCTGATCGGCGGTGCCCGGCACGCGCTGGGTTTCCACGTCAACCGTTTCGAAGTAGCCCAGACGGTTCAGACGCTCCTTGCCCTGCTCGACCTGCTCGTTGCCGAGCCAGGCGCCTTCCATCTGGCGCATTTCGCGACGCAGTACGGAATCCTTGCTGGTGTCGTTGCCTTCGAACTTGATGCGACGCACGTAGAAGCGGTTGCCCGCGTCGACGTTGACGTGCAGTTTGACGGTTTTATCCGCGTCGTTGATCTCAGGCTGAGTGCCGACGCGCGGGTAGGCGTAACCATAACGGCCCAACATCGTTTTGATGTTGTCTTCCATTTTGGTCACCTTGCTGCCGTTGTACAGCTCGCCCGGTTCGATTTTGGTGATCTGAGCGACTTCCGCCGAGTGGCCGGCCAGGTTGCCGTTCACTACAACATCGGAAAGCTTGTACTGATCGCCTTCGGTGATGTTGATGGTGATGTAGATGCCTTTTTTATCCGGCGTCAGGCTCACCTGGGTAGAATCGATGTTGAAGCGGGCATAGCCGCGATCCAGATAGAAGCTGCGCAGGGTTTCGAGATCGCCCGCCAGTTTCTGCTTCTGGTATTTGCGATCGCCAACCAGGTTCCACCACGGCACTTCGTCACGCAGCTGGAAGCGCGAGATCAGTTCGTCGTTGGTGAAGGCATGGTTGCCGACGATATTGATTTGTTGAATCTTGGCGGAGACCCCTTCCGTGAACACCAGTTTCAGGTCGACACGGTTGCGCGGCAGCGGCGTGACTACGGCTTTCACCGAGGCGCTGTATTTACCGACGCTGTAGTAGAAGTCTTCCAGCCCTTTTTCAATGCTGGAGATCGTGGTGCGGTCGAGCGCCTCGCCCACCCGGACGCCGGAGGCTTCCAGGTTCTGCTTGAGCATGTCATCCTTCACCGACTTGTTGCCGGAGAAAGTGATGCTGGCGATGGTAGGACGTTCCTTCACCTGCACGATCAAGGTATTACCATCGCGCAGTACGCGCACGTCCTCGAAGTTGCCGGTGGCAAACAAGGCACGGATGGTATTACTGATGTCATCGTCAGTGACGGTATCGCCGACGCGAACCGGCATGTTGAGTAACGCCGCACCGACGGCGACTCGCTGCAGGCCTTCGAAATGAATATCTTTCACTACGAACCCGTCTGCACCGTATACGGTGGCGCTGCCAAACAGCAGCGACGCTATGAGCAACTTTTTCATCGCCATCGTTGTTATGCGTTCTTCCTAACCTATCCCCGCCCCTAGAGGCGGGAAAAATCATTGAAAAGTGCAAGACCCATCAACAACACCAGCACGATCGAACCTATGCGGTAGCTGTAGTCCTGTACTCGCTCGGAAACCGGCCCACCCTTCAGCTTTTCTATCGCCAGGAAGAGGAGATGCCCACCATCTAACACCGGTAATGGGAACAGGTTGATGATACCCAGGTTGACGCTAATCAACGCCAGGAACATCAGATAATACACGAACCCGACTCCGGCTGACGCCCCTGCTCCCTGTGCAATCGAGATCGGGCCACTCAGGTTGTTCAGCTTTACATCACCGGTTATTAATTTGCCCAGCATGTTGACCGTCAGCCGCATCAGCTGCCAGGTCTTGTCGCCGGCCTGATACAGCGCCGGGAACGGTCCATACTGGCGAATCGTTTTATACTCGTCCGGCAGCGGCAGCACCTTTGGAATGATGCCTGCAAACCCCACCGATTTGTCTTTTCCCACCGGCTTTGTATCCGGTATCAGCGTCAAAGACAAGGGGGCGCCGTTTCTTTCAATCTCCAAAGCCAGCGGTTGCCCCGGGCCATCGTGGATACGCTTCACCAGCGTCTGCCAACGACCCAACGGCTGACCATCGACTTTAACGATCCTGTCCCCCGCTTGTAAACCCGCCTTTTGCGCCGCCGAGTTAGGCTGCACTTCCGCCAACACGGATTCTATCTGCGGGCCGCGCGGCATAATGCCCAACGCGACAACGGGATCCTGCTTGTCCGGTTCAAAGTTCCACTGGCGCAAATCCAGGGTTTTGGTCACCACCTGCGAAGAGCCGAACGGCGCGACGCCGACTTCGGTTTGCGCATCGCCAATCTTCGCCACCAGCGCCAGACGAACTGACTCCCAATCAGGCGTTTCGATACCGTCAACCGACTTTAGTTCCATGCCAGACGAAATTTCGGCCTTGGCGGCGATGGATTGCGGCGCGATTTCGCCGATCACCGGACGGAAACTCGGCACGCCGATGATGAACACCAGCCAATAGGCAAGGATAGCAAACAGGAAGTTGGCGATGGGGCCGGCGCTGATGATGGCCGCGCGCTGCCAGACGGTTTTGTTGTTGAAGGCCTGATGGCGCATTTCCGGCGCCACCGACTCCACGCGCTCGTCCAGCATCTTCACGTAGCCGCCGAGCGGAATCAAGGCGATGACGTACTCGGTGCCCTGGCGATCGATGCGGCGCCACAGCGCCCGGCCGAAGCCGATGGAGAAGCGTTCAACGCGCACGCCGCAACGGCGGGCAACCCAAAAGTGTCCGAACTCGTGCACGGTGATCAAAATACCGAGCGCAATCAGAAACGCCACCAGGTTCCAAAGCACGCTGACCATCATCCCTCACTTTCCGTCATCGACGGATTAAAACACCAACAGCATCAGGCAGGCAAACACCGGCACCGCCGCGGTCAGGCTGTCGATACGATCCAGTATGCCGCCGTGACCGGGGATCAAGTGACCGCTGTCCTTGATGCCCGCTTCGCGTTTGAACATGCTTTCGGTCAAATCGCCCAGCACCGAAGCCAGCGCGGCGATCACCGAACAGGCCAACAGCGTGGTCGGCACCACGTTCAGCGGCGCGTAGCGGCCGAACAGCCAGGAAATGACCGCCGACGTCAGCAGCCCGCCAATCAGCCCTTCCCAGGTTTTACCCGGAGAGACCTTCGGCGCCAGCTTATGCTTGCCGAACAGCTTGCCGAACATATAGGCGCCGGAATCCGCGCCCCACACCAGCAGCATCACGTACAGCAGCCACCAGGCGCCGGTAAACGGGTTTTGCTCGTAGCCGAACTGGCGCAGCGCCAGCATGCCCCAGAAGAACGGCACGATGGTCAGCAGGCCGAACAGCAGGCGCAGCGGGCGCGAATTGCGCCAGATGGCGGCCGAGCCGGGGTAGAACAGCACCAGCAGCAGCGCCGCCAGCCACCAGGCCAGCGACAGCCACAGCGAGCCGCTTATCTGCGGCACGGATTGATGGTAAGCGGGAACGCTGAGCATCATCAGCGCCAGCAGAAAACCGCACAGTATCGCCAGCCAGATGCGCTGCGAACGGGAGGTAAAACCGGCCAGTTGGCCCCACTCCCAGGCTGCTAACATGCACACGACGAGCGTTACCAGAGCAAAGGCCAGCGGCGGCAACAGGAACAGCGCCGCGATAACGATCGGGATTAAAATCAGAGCAGTTATGAGGCGATACTTCAGCAAAAGTTCTCCCTAGGACGCATCGGCGCCGATAGGTGTTGTTCCCCCGAAGCGGCGCTCACGTTGTGCAAATGCATTCAGCGCACCTTCAAAGACAAGTTCATCGAAATCAGGCCAGAGCACATCAGTAAAGTAAAGTTCAGCATAGGCGATTTGCCACAGCAGGAAGTTACTGATGCGATGCTCGCCACCGGTGCGGATAACCAGATCCACCGGCGCCAGGTCGCTCATGCAAACCCGCTCGTTCAATAATTCCTCGCTGATCTGATCCGGGTGCAACTCCCCCACCCGTACCCGTTCGGCCAGTTCCCTTACTCCCTGAATGATATCCCAACGGCCACCGTAGTTGGCAGCGATATTGAGCGTCAGGCCATCGTTATTTTCCGTCAGTGCTTCAGAGCGGCGGATCCGCTCCTGCAAACGCGAGCTGAAGCGGCTGATATCGCCGATCACCCGCAGCCTGACGTTATGTTTATGCAGGCTTTTTACTTCACTATCCAGAGCACGGACAAAAAGCTCCATCAGGGCGGAGACTTCCTGCACCGGACGGTTCCAGTTTTCGCTGCTGAAGGCATAAAGCGTGAGCGCATCTAAATGGTGGCTGGCGGCAAAACTGACCGCGCGGCGAACCGATTTCACCCCTGCTTTATGACCGAAGACACGTAACTTGCCCTGACGTTTGGCCCAGCGTCCGTTACCGTCCATGATAATGGCGACATGGCGCGGCCCCGGGGAAGATGGATTAGCCTCTTGTTGGTTTGCGGACGACATAACTCGTACTTATTTCCTCAATAGAAATATAACTGCCTTTCCGGAACATCAGGCCCTTACGCGCAAAAAAAGCCGTGTGCCCGACACGGCTTTCAGCCAGCCCTCGCGATGCCCGGCGCAGCCGGGCCGCCATTGGCGCACAAGGCGCCAATCAGGCCATAATTCAACGGTATAACCGCTGACAGGTGGCGCAGACTATACCACCTCAGCGGGGCATGAACAAACGGCCCCGCTGCGGCACGCGTGAATTACGAGCAAAATCGGATAATCGCCGTCCTCAACCGCGCAACGCGCGAACGCGCTCCTCGGCGGCGGCGCGCGCCTGGCGGTCAATGTCTAAGACCGCTTCGATGCTGGTCGGTTCCTGCAGCGCGAGGCGCTCCACCACCTGGCGGTTGACCGCCGCAATGTCGGTGAAGCGAATCTGCTGCTGCAAAAATGCCGCCACGGCGATTTCGTTGGCCGCGTTCAGCGCAGTGGTCGCCGCCTGGCCGGCATCGAACGCTTCAATCGCCAAATACAGGCAAGGATAACGCTCGTGCTCCGGTTCGGCGAAGGTCAACGAACCGATGCGACAGAAGTCCAGCGCCTCCACGCCGGAGTTCACGCGCTGCGGATACGCCATCGCGTGGGCGATCGGCGTGCGCATATCCGGCGTACCCAGCTGCGCCAGCACGCTGCCGTCGGCATAGCGCACCATCGAGTGAATCACCGACTGCGGATGCAGGATCACTTCCATTTGCTCGGCCGAGGCGTTAAACAGCCAGCGGGCCTCAATGTATTCCAGACCTTTGTTCATCATGGTGGCGGAATCCACCGAGATCTTGCGCCCCATCGACCAGTTCGGGTGGGCGCAGGCTTGATCCGGGGTCATCGCGGCGAACTGCTCCAGCGGCGTGGTGCGGAACGGGCCGCCGGAGCCGGTAAGCACGATGCGCGAAACACCATGACTGTCCAGGGAAGAGTATCCCAACTGACGCTGAATGCTCTCAGGCAAACTCTGAAAAATCGCGTTGTGCTCGCTGTCGAGCGGCAGCAACTGCGCCTGGCTTTGCCGCACCGCATCCATAAACAGACGGCCGCAGGTGACCAGCGACTCTTTGTTGGCCAGCAGCACCTGCTTGCCTGCGCGGATCGCCGCCAGCGTCGGCAACAGCCCCGCGGCGCCGACGATGGCCGCCGTCACTTGATCGACGTCGTCCAACGCCGCCAGTTCGCAGGCCGCTTGCTCCCCGGCCAATACCTCGGTAGCGACGCCGTTTTCCGCCAGAATGGCGCGCAGCTCGCGCGCGGCGCTTTCATCCGCCATCGCGGCGAAGGCGGGCCGAAATTCCATGCATTGCTGCGCCATGACCGCGACGTTGCGGCCGGCCACCAGCGCTTTGATCGCAAAAAGGTCGGGATTTGCCCTGACCACGGCCAGGGTGCTGGTCCCTACCGAGCCGGTCGAGCCAAGAATGGTCAGTTGCTTCATGAGTTCACTCTGAATAACTGTCTGATGAGATCGGAGGTGTTCCAGTGTGGAACCTTGGACACCGCTTGTCCATGATCTTTCAGTACGATGAAACGGGATCTGCGCCACAAAAAACAAAGCGCCGCCCAGGCGACGCTTTTTTCTGCGCGATGCTGATTAGAAATCCATCAGCTCTTTTTCTTTCTCCGCCAGCGCGGCGTCGACCAGCTTGATGTAAGCGTCGGTCATTTTCTGAATCTCGTCTTGTGAACGACGTTCTTCGTCTTCGCTGATCTCTTTGTCTTTCAGCAGCGCCTTGACCTTGTCGTTGGCGTCGCGACGCACGTTACGCACCGCTACGCGGCCCTGCTCGGCTTCGCCGCGCACGATCTTGATCAGATCCTTACGGCGTTCTTCGGTCAGCGGAGGCAGCGGAACGCGAATGTCAGAACCGGCGGAAGACGGGTTGAGGCCCAGATCGGAGCTCATGATCGCTTTCTCAACGGCCTGGCTCAGGCTGCGGTCGAACACGTTGATTTTCAGCGTGCGGGAGTCTTCCACGGTCACGTTGGCCAGCTGGCGCAGCGGCGTAGCGGCGCCGTAGTATTCCACCATGATGCCGTCCAGAATGCTTGGAGAAGCGCGGCCGGTGCGGATCTTGCTGATTTGGTTTTTGAATGCTTCTACGCTTTTTTCCATGCGTGAATCAGCATCTTTTCTGATTTCATTAGTCACGTTGCAAACCCTTGGAAGCTGGTTACTTGGCAGGCGATACTCAAGTATAGCCCGTAATCGTACTCGGAGAGCGCGCGGCGCATGGCGTCACGCGCACCGAAAAAGGGGTGTGAACAGCCTTATTTGCTGATCAGCGTACCTTCGTTCTCACCCATCACCACGCGGCGCAGCGCGCCAGGCTTGTTCATGTTGAACACGCGGATCGGCAGACCGTGATCGCGGGCCAGCGTAAACGCCGCCAGATCCATCACTTTCAGCTCGCGCTCCAGCACGTCCTGATAGGTTAATTGTTCATACAGCGTCGCATCCGGGTTTTTCACCGGATCGGCGGAGTATACGCCATCCACTTTGGTGGCTTTCAGCACCACGTCCGCTTCGATCTCGATGCCGCGCAGGCAAGCGGCGGAATCGGTGGTGAAGAACGGGTTGCCGGTACCGGCGGAGAAGATCACCACGCGGTTGTTGCGCAGCAGGCTGATAGCCTCTGCCCAACTGTAATTGTCACACACACCGTTCAGCGGGATCGCCGACATCAGGCGGGCGTTCACATAGGCACGGTGCAGTGCATCACGCATAGCCAGGCCGTTCATCACGGTAGCCAGCATTCCCATGTGGTCGCCCACTACGCGGTTCATGCCGGCTTGCGCCAGGCCCGCGCCGCGGAACAGGTTCCCGCCGCCAATAACTACACCGACCTGAATTCCCAGTTCGACCAGCTCTTTCACTTCCTGAGCCATGCGATCCAAAACGCTGGCGTCGATACCAAAACCTTCTGCACCTTGCAGGGCTTCGCCACTCAGTTTAAGCAGAATACGCTGATATACGGGTTTTGCATTGGTTGCCATGGTGTTCTGTCCTAAGAAGCAGTATTAGTATTGGGGATTTCAGCCGATGAAACGCGCCTGAGGTGAGCATCACGCTGCAGGGCCTGCCACCGGTGTAATTCTGGCTGGATAGTATGGAACCGCCAGACGGCGGTTCCATCGACAGTCATTAAGACTGTTTGCTCATCGCGGCAACTTCAGCAGCGAAGTCGGTTTCGACTTTCTCGATGCCTTCGCCCACTTCGAAGCGAATGAAGTTGGTCACGTCAGCGTTGTGCTCTTTCAGCACCTGAGCAACGGATTTGCTCGGATCAATAACGAAAGGCTGACCGGTCAGAGAAACTTCGCCGGTGAATTTCTTCATGCGGCCTTCAACCATTTTCTCTGCGATTTCTTTCGGCTTGCCGGACTGCATGGCGATGTCCAGCTGAACCTGGTACTCTTTTTCTACCACTTCAGCAGACACGTCTTCCGGCTTAACGAACTCTGGCTTGCTTGCCGCAATGTGCATTGCGATTTGCTTAACCAGCTCTTCGTCAGCGCCTTTAGCCGCAACCAGAACGCCGATACGCGCGCCATGCAGGTAGCTGCCCAGCACTTCGCCTTCCAGGGAAGCAACGCGACGAATGTTGATGTTTTCGCCGATTTTTGCCACCAGCGCTACGCGCTCTTCTTCGAACTGTGCTTTCAGCACGTCAACGTCAGTGATTTTGCCGGCCATGGCCGCATCCAGCACTTTGTCGGCGAACGCCTGGAAACCGGCGTCTTTCGCTACGAAGTCAGTCTGGCAGTTAACTTCCAGAATGATGCCGTAGTTGCCTTCGATCTTGGTTTTGATCACGCCGTCAGCAGCTACGTTGCCTGCTTTTTTAGCGGCTTTGATCGCACCGGACTTACGCATGTTTTCGATTGCCAGTTCGATGTCGCCGTTGGATTCAACCAGCGCCTTCTTGCAATCCATCATGCCAGCGCCGGTACGCTCGCGCAGTTCTTTTACCAGGGCAGCGGTAATATCAGCCATTTATTTTTCCTCGGTTATCTCGCGTGGAGACAGTTCTCATTCAGATAAGCAAAGGGGGCCTTAACAGGCCCCCCTAACCAACATATGTCAATACCTGGTTAATAAGGGCTCAGTGACGAGCTTGCCTTATTATTCAGCTTCTACGAAGCCTTCTTCCGCCTGAACGGCCAGATCTTGAGAACGACCTTCACGCACAGCGGCAGCAACGGCAGTCAGGTACAGGTTTACTGCACGGATTGCGTCGTCGTTACCAGGGATGATGAAGTCAACGCCGTCTGGGTTGGAGTTGGTATCAACGATAGAGAATACCGGGATACCCAGGTTGTTGGCTTCTTTGATCGCGATGTGCTCGTGATCGGCATCGATAACGAACAGTGCGTCTGGCAGACCGCCCATATCTTTGATACCGCCCAGGGAGTTTTCCAGCTTGGCCAGTTCACGAGTGCGCATCAGCGCTTCTTTCTTGGTCAGCTTGTCCAGGGTGCCGTCTTGAGACTGGATTTCCAGATCTTTCAAACGCTTGATGGACTGACGAACGGTTTTCCAGTTAGTCAGCATGCCGCCCAACCAGCGGTGGTTCACGAAGAACTGGTCACAGCTGTTAGCAGCGTCTTTTACCGCTTCGCTTGCTGCGCGCTTGGTACCTACGAACAGGATCTTGCCTTTACGGGAAGAGATCTTGCTCAGTTCAGCCAGAGCGGCGTTGAACATTGGTACGGTCTGCTCCAGGTTGATGATGTGAACCTTGTTACGAGCGCCGAAGATGAAAGGCTTCATTTTCGGGTTCCAGTAACGGGTCTGGTGACCGAAGTGAACACCAGCCTTGAGCATGTCGCGCATGGAAACAGTTGCCATGATTAAACCTCTATAGATTAATTGGGGTTATGCCTCCACGTATCCCATAACGCCGACCCTGGCGGCGACAAGTCACCTCAGGGCACCCCGGCGGATGTGCCGATACGTGTGTGTTATTTACACAAAATGAGTGCAGTTAAAGTATTTTCGGCCAATTCCTGCCAGGTCACAAGAACCAAGTCGCGGATCGCCGGCGCGCTTTATACCATAAACCCGCCGCCGACACCAACTTTTGTTGCTTTGCGCCGGGCATCGGGAAATGAAATTTGGCAGCCCCCGGCCGGGCTGATACCATAAGTCACTGCTTCTTATTGTCGACGATAACGACACCTGCGGACGAATTTCATGGCAATCTCAATTAAAACACCTGATGACATCCAAAAAATGCGCGTGGCCGGCCGCCTGGCCGCCGAAGTGCTGGAAATCATCGAGCCGCACGTCAAACCTGGCGTGACCACCGGCGAGCTGGACCGTATCTGTCACGAGTACATCACCAACGAGCAGCAGGCTATTTCCGCCTGCCTCGGCTATCACGGCTTCCCGAAATCCGTGTGCATCTCGGTGAACGAAGTGGTGTGCCACGGCATCCCGAGCGACGACAAAACGCTGAAAGACGGCGACATCGTCAATATCGACGTGACCGTGATTAAAGACGGCTTCCACGGCGACACCTCAAAGATGTTCATCGTCGGCAAACCGACCATTCTGGGCGAGCGCCTGTGCCGCGTCACTCAGGAAAGCCTGTATCTGGCGCTGAAGATGGTCAAGCCGGGCATCCGCCTGCGCACCCTGGGCAAGGCTATCCAGCAATTCGTCGAGGCCGAGAAATTCTCCGTGGTGCGCGAGTACTGCGGCCACGGCATCGGCGAAGTGTTCCACGAAGAGCCGCAGGTGCTGCACTATGATGCCGACGACGGCGGCGTGGTGCTGCAGGCGGGCATGGCCTTCACCATCGAACCGATGGTCAACGCCGGCGACTACCGCATCCGCACCATGAAAGACGGCTGGACGGTAAAAACCAAAGATCGCAGCTTGTCGGCGCAGTATGAGCATACTATTGTGGTCACTGATAACGGCTGCGAGATAATGACGTTGCGCAAGGATGACACCATCCCCAACATCATTACGCACGAGATGTAAGCACCGCGGCGCACGCCGCGTGCAGAATATCACCAGGCCGGCTTTTGTCGGCCTTTTTTATGGGCTGCGCACTATGTCTGACAATCTCCTTCAACAAGCGGCCCCGGCCGTGCCGATGCCGCCCGCCTCCCCCAGCACCTACGGCGACGAAGAGCTCACCTGCCCGATGCTGAAACAGCGGCTGGAGCAGTTCCAGCTGTGGCTGGCGGCGGCGTTCGACGCCGGCTCCAGCGCCGAAAGCCTGGTGGCGGCGCGCAGCGACTTTATCGATCGCCTGCTGCGCCGGCTGTGGACGTTCTACGGCTTCGAAGATATCCCGGAAACGGCGCTGGTGGCGGTCGGCGGCTACGGCCGCGGCGAACTGCACCCGCTGTCGGACATCGACGTGCTGGTGCTCAGCCAGCGCCGGCTGACGGAACAGCAGTCGCAGCGGGTCGGCGAATTCATCACCCTGCTGTGGGATCTCAAGCTGGAAGTGGGCCATAGCGTGCGCACTCTGGAAGAGTGCCTGCTGGAAGGGTTGGCGGATCTGACCGTGGCCACCAACCTGATCGAATCGCGTATGATCTGCGGCGACGTCGCGCTGTTCCTGCAGATGCAAAAACATATCTTCAGCGACGGCTTCTGGCCTTCGCCGCAGTTTTTCCACGCCAAGATCAACGAGCAGCAGGAGCGCCATCAGCGCTACCACGGCACCAGCTATAACCTGGAGCCGGATATCAAAAGCAGCCCCGGCGGCCTGCGCGATATTCACACGCTGCTGTGGGTGGCGCGGCGCCACTTCGGCGCCACTTCGCTGGACGAAATGGTCGGCTTCGGTTTCCTCACCCAGGCCGAGCGCAACGAGCTGAACGAGTGCCAGAGCTTCCTGTGGCGCATCCGCTTTGCACTGCACCTGGTGCTGCCGCGTTACGACAACCGCCTGTTGTTCGATCGCCAGCTCAGCGTGGCGCAGCTGCTGCGCTATGAAGGCGAAGGCAACGAGCCGGTCGAGCGCATGATGAAAGACTTCTACCGCATGACGCGGCGCGTCAGCGAACTGAACCACATGCTGCTGCAGCTGTTCGACGAGGCCATTCTGGCGCTGGACGCCACCGAGAAGCCGCGCCCGCTGAACGACGATTTCCAGCTGCGCGGCGATCTGATCGACCTGCGCGACGAAACGCTGTTTATTCGTGAGCCGCAGGCCATCATGCGCATGTTCTACCTGATGGTGCGCAACCGCGAGATCAAGGGCATTTATTCCACCACCGTGCGCCAACTGCGTCACGCGCGCCGCCACCTGAAGCAGCCGCTGTGCACCATTCCGGAAGCGCGCGATCTGTTTATGGCCATCCTGCGCCATCCCGGCGCGGTGTCGCGCGCGCTGGTGCCGATGCACCGTCACAGCGTGCTGTGGGCCTATATGCCGCAGTGGGGCAAGATCGTCGGGCAGATGCAGTTCGACCTGTTCCACGCCTATACCGTCGATGAACACACCATCCGCGTGCTGCAGAAGCTGGAGAGTTTCGCCGACGACCAGACTCGGCCGCGCCATCCGCTGTGCGTGGAGCTGTATCCGCGCCTGCCGCACCCGGAACTGCTGCTGCTGGCGGCGTTGTTCCACGATATCGCCAAAGGGCGCGGCGGCGATCACTCGATCCTCGGCGCGGAAGACGTGGTGGAGTTCGCCGAACTTCACGGCCTCAACTCGCGTGAAACCCAGCTGGTGGCCTGGCTGGTGCGCTGCCACCTGCTGATGTCGGTCACCGCGCAGCGCCGCGATATCCAGGATCCGACGGTGATCCAGCACTTCAGCAGCGAAGTGCAGAGCGAAACCCGCCTGCGCTATCTGGTATGCCTGACGGTGGCCGACATCTGCGCCACCAACGAAACCCTGTGGAACAGCTGGAAACAGAGCCTGCTGCGCGAGCTGTATTTCGCCACCGAGAAGCAGCTGCGCCGCGGCATGCAAAACAGCCCGGATCTGCGCGAACGCGTGCGCCATCACCGCCTGCAGGCGCTGGCGCTGCTGCGCATGGACAACATCGACGAAGAGGCGCTGCACCGCATCTGGAGCCGCTGCCGAGCCGACTATTTCCTGCGCCACTCGCCGAATCAGCTGGCCTGGCACGCCCGCCACCTGCTGGCCCACGATTCCACCCAGCCACTGGTGCTGGTCAGCCGCCAGGCGACGCGCGGCGGCACCGAGATCTTTATCTGGAGCCCGGATCGCCCCTACCTGTTCGCCGCCGTCGCCGGGGAGATGGATCGCCGCAATCTGAGCGTGCATGACGCGCAGATCTTCACCAACCGCGACGGCATGGCGATGGACACCTTTATCGTGCTGGAGCCGGACGGCAGCCCGCTGGCGCAGGATCGCCACGCGGCGATCCGCCAGGCGCTGCTGCAGGCCATCACCCAGCGGGAGTATCAGCCGCCGCGCGTGCGCCGGCCCTCTTCCAAGCTGCGTCACTTCAGCGTGCCGACCGAGGTCACTTTCCTGCCGACCCATACCGACCGTCGCAGCTACCTGGAGCTGACCGCACTCGACCAGCCCGGCCTGCTGGCGCGGGTGGGCGAAGTGTTCGCCGACCTGGGGCTGTCGCTGCACGGCGCGCGCATTTCCACCATCGGCGAGCGGGTCGAGGACTTGTTTATCCTGGCCGACGGCGAGCGGCGCGCGCTCGACCAGGAAACGCGCAGAAAGTTGGAGCAACGGTTGACAGAGGCCCTCACCCCAAACGATAAAATGTGATACAAGTAACTTTTTACCGACAACATCAGGAAAGAGAACAGCATGCAGCAATTACAGAACGTTATTGAAAGCGCCTTCGAGCGCCGTGCGGACATCACCCCGGCGAACGTAGACACCGTAACGCGCGAAGCGGTAAACCAGGTGATCGGCCTGCTGGACAGCGGCGCCCTGCGCGTCGCCGAGAAGATCGACGGTCAATGGGTCACCCATCAGTGGCTGAAGAAAGCCGTGCTGCTCTCTTTCCGCATCAACGACAACAAGGTGATGGACGGCGCGGAAACCCGCTACTACGACAAGGTGCCGATGAAGTTCGCCGACTACGACGAAGCGCGCTTCCAGAAGGAAGGTTTCCGCGTCGTGCCGCCGGCCACCGTGCGCCAGGGCGCGTTCATCGCGCGCAACACCGTGCTGATGCCGTCTTACGTTAACATCGGCGCCTACGTCGACGAAGGCACCATGGTCGACACCTGGGCCACCGTCGGTTCTTGCGCGCAGATCGGCAAAAACGTTCACCTGTCCGGCGGCGTCGGCATCGGCGGCGTGCTGGAGCCGCTGCAGGCCAACCCGACCATCATCGAAGACAACTGCTTCATCGGCGCGCGCTCCGAAGTGGTGGAAGGCGTGATCGTGGAAGAAGGCTCGGTGATTTCGATGGGCGTGTACCTCGGCCAGAGCACCCGTATCTATGACCGCGAGACCGGCGAAATCCATTACGGCCGCGTGCCGGCGGGTTCGGTGGTGGTTTCCGGCAACCTGCCGTCGAAAGACGGTTCCTACAGCCTGTACTGCGCGGTGATCGTCAAGAAAGTCGACGCCAAAACGCGCGGTAAAGTCGGCATTAATGAGTTATTGCGCACTATCGACTAAATTGAAATAGCGGGTGATTCACCCGCTATTTTTTTGTCTGCGTTTCGCTGGCAGTCACAGTCGCAGACCTCGCTTTCCGCCATAATCGCAGTCGTGGAATATAACGATCACATCTAAAGAGGGCGCAGTATGTACGATAACTTGAAGAGTTTGGGCATCAATCAACCGGAAGACGTCGATCGCTACAGCCTGCGTCAAGAGGCCAACAACGACATCCTCAAGATCTATTTCCGCAAGGACAAGGGCGAGTTCTTCGCGAAAAGCGTGAAGTTCAAGTACCCGCGCCAGCGTAAAACCGTGGTGGCGGACAACGCCGGCCAGGGCTACAAGGAAATTCACGAGATCAACCCGAACCTGCGTTACGTGATCGACGAACTGGATCAGCTGTGCCAACGCGATCAGGTGGAAGTGGATCTGAAGCGTAAAATCCTCGACGACCTGCGCCATCTCGAAGGCGTGGTGTCGCACAAGATTGCCGAGATCGAATCCGATCTGGAAAAACTCACCCGCGGCAAATAATGCGGATCGGTTGACCCGCATCATCGCCAAGGCGCCCTTTCGCGGCGCCTTTTTACTTTACGATTGCAGCAGCGTGCCCCACTGCTCGACCCACGGGCAGGCGGCCACTTCCGGCTCCGGCTGTTCCATCGCATCGATCTCCAGCACTTCGCTCACACGGGTGGCGCCCTGCTCTTGCAGCAGCGCGTCGAACGCGCGCCCGGCGCCGCAGAAATTGTCATAGCTGCTGTCGCCGAGGGCGATCAGCCCATAGCGCAGTTCCGGCTGATAGCCAACCTGATCGCGAATGGCGTGGAACAGCGGCGCGATGCTGTCCGGCAGATCGCCCTGCCCGGTAGTAGAGGTGATCACCAGCGCGTAGTGCTGACGATAAAACTGCCAGGCCTCCAGCGTGCCCTCTTCGAACAGTTTGACCTCATGGCCCTGCTCGCTGAGGATGTTTTGCGCCTCTTCCGCCACCAGCAGCGAATTGCCGTAGACCGTTCCTACGAAGATACCAACCTGAGCCATGGCTCCTACTCCCTTCATTACCTTTAAAAATTGTCAGCTATCCTGACCGTTAGCCGCGCTAAACTCAACCCCGGCAAGTTCAGGGAATACCCCCGCCCAGCCGAACTGCGCCATCACCCCTTGCCAGTCTTCGTCCCAGCGCGCCGTCACCCGCAGCGGCTCGCCGGTCACCGGGTGCGTCAGCTGCAGATGACTGGCGTGCAGCATCAGGCGCGGGCAGCCGAAATGCTGCGCCATACCACGGTTCTGCCGCAGATCGCCGTGTTTGCTGTCGCCGATGATCGGATGGCGAAGATGCGCCATGTGGCGCCGCAGCTGGTGCTTGCGGCCGGTTTCCGGCTGCAGCTCCACCAGGCTGTACCGCGCGCTGTCGTAGCGGCCGACGGCCACCGGCATCTCTACCTGCGCCAGCGGCCGGTAGTGCGTCACCGCCGGCTGCGGCCCCTTATCGGCATCGGCATGTTTATCGGCGATTTTGTCCAGCTCCGCCGTCAGCGGGTAATCGAGGGTCGCCCCCTCCTGCACGTAACCGCGCACCACCGCATGGTAGGTTTTCTGCACCTGATGCTGCTCGAACTGCTGCGACAGCAGACGCGCCACCTCGCTGGAGAGCGCCATCAGCAGCACGCCGGAAGTCGGGCGATCGAGACGGTGCACGGTAAAGACGTGCTGCCCGAGCTGATCGCGCACCGTCTGCATCATAAAACGAGTTTCATGACGGTCCAGCCAACTGCGGTGCACCAACCAGCCCGACGGCTTGTTCACCGCCACCAGGTGTTCATCCTGATACAAAATCTCAATCACATCGCTTTCCCAGGTAAATAGCCGTTTCGGGCGCGAGTATAACAGGCGTGCGGCTCAGCGCTAGTTCACCCATTCGATGGTCACCAGGCGCGTATCGGCGCGGCCGCGATCGTCCACCGCCCGAATGCGGTAGCGTCCGTTGTTGATCGGCCGCCAGTCGATCGGCTTTTTGCTGGCGCTGCTGCCGAGATAGATATCGTCGACGAACCAGTACACCGTTTTACTGTCGGCGTCCGTCACCGCGTTGAAGGCGATCTTATCTCGCCCCTGCTGCGACTGGCGCAGGGTATAGGTGGTGTTTTTCAGCGGCGAAGTGATGCGCGGCGCGTTGCCGCCGACGGCGACGCCGTTGTCCTTGCAGCGGTTGACCGGCGGCGCCCGCTTCGGCAGCCCGGCCTGGGCGAACACGTTGGCCAAATCGGAAGGCCAGAACTCAAAGATTTCGGTGCGGGTCTGCGCCGCGTCATACGGCGGGCAGACGACCTCGCCGCTGTGAATATCCAGCACTACCGGCCGATAGACGCTGTCGACCTTGATCGGCGACTTGCCGGGAATAAACCAGGTCTTGCCCTTCTGCTGGCACCACGGCGTCGGCAGATCGCCGCTGGCGAGGCAAATATCCACCCGCCGCAGCCGTTGGGGGAACGGGTGCTTCGGTTCCCGCAGGCCGGGGTAGCTGGCATTGACGCTGTCGATGATGTTGAAGAACAGCGGCACGGCCGCCTCGGCGCCGACCAACGCATTGTTGCCGCGCCCGTCGAAGTTGCCTTCCCACACCACCAGCACGTAAGGGCCGAAAATCCCGACGCTCCAGGCGTCGCGAAAGCCCCAGGAAGTGCCGGTCTTCCAGTACACCGGCAACGAAGAAGAACGCTGCGCCAGCGTATCGCCCGGCCGCCGGTGCTGGCGCAGCATATCCAGCGTGATGAAACTGGCCTCCTCGCTCAGCAGCCGCACCGGCGTCGATTCGGCCTCGTTCAGCTGCATACGAAGCGGCCGCAGCTCGCCGCGGTTCGCCAGCAACGCATACAGCTTCGCCAATTCCTGCGCCGTCACCTCGCCGCCGCCCAGCACCAGCGACAGCCCGTAGTGGCTTTCGTTGGCCATATTGGCGACGCCGGTCAGGCGCAAAAACTGATAAAAGGTCGGCTGGCGCAGCTGCGAGGCGACATACACCGCCGGGATGTTGCGGCTGAAATTCAGCGCGTCGGTGGCGGTCACCGGGCCGAGAAAGCGCCGGTCGAAATTTTCCGGCGCATAGGCGCCGAACGACGAAGGCACGTCCTTCAGGATGGTCATCGGATGCAGCACGCCCTGCTCCATGCCCAGCGCGTAGATGAACGGTTTGAGCGTCGAACCCGGCGAGCGCTTGGCGTTGGTGCCGTTCACCTGCCCCTGAATCGGACGGTTGTAATAGTCCGCCGATCCCACCAGCGCGCGCACCCCCATATCGCGGCTGTCCACCAGCAGCACCGCGGCGTTTTGGATGCCGCGGCTGCGGTTGCGGGCAATAAAGGCATTGACCTGCCGCTCAACCAGCCGCTGCAACCCGGCGTCCAGCGTGGTGTCGACGCGGGTATCGCGCTGCACCAGTTGCTGCGTCTGCTGGCGCAGCTGTTCGATAAAGTGCGGCGCGATATAGGGCACTTGTTCGGGCTGGCGCAGCGCCAGCGGCAGGCGGAACAGCGTTTGCTGGCTGGCGTCGGTGGGGTAAACCCGCTGCCAGCGCTGGAACAGACGGTTGCGCGCCTGGGTCAACGCGGCGCCGAGCACGCCGGTTTTCGGCTCCAGACGGTAGCTGGGCGACTGCGGCAGCACCGCCAGCGTCAGCGCCTCCGGCAGGGTCAAATCCTTCGGCGACTTGGCGAAATAGATCAGGCTGGCGGCGCCGATGCTTTCGATGTTGCGGCCGTAAGGGGCGTAATTCAGGTAGGCTTCCAGGATATCGCGCTTGGAGTAGCTCAGTTCCAGCTGCACCGCGCGCAGCACCTGTAGCAGCTTGCCGCCAGGCGTGCGGGTGTTGAGATGCCAGCGCATGCGCGCCAGCTGCATGCTGATGGTCGATCCGCCCTGCATTTTGCCGCCGGCGACATAGCTGCGCCAGAAGCCGCGCATCAGGCTGACGGGGTTAAAACCGGGGTTGTAGTAGAACCAGCGGTCTTCGTGCAGCAGCAGCCCGCGCACCGCCAACGGCGACACCTGCTCCAGCGGCGTCCACAGCCGGTAGCGGTCGTCATTGGCCAGGGTGATGCGCAGCAGCGCGCCGTGCCTGTCGTAATAGACGGAAGACTGCGGCAGCCCCTGCCACAGGGGCGGATGCGGCCACAGCCGAATCGCGGCCAGCAGCAGCGCCAGTAAAAACACCGCCATCAAGCCGTTTTGCAGCACGCGCCCGGTCAGGATCTTCATACGTTCTCACCACCCCGGCGCCAGTCGCTGGCCTGGCGCCGGAGCCGGCCTAGTCGTTGCCCGCCGGCACCACCACCAGCTTGCCGCCGCCGGCCGACATCGCCTGTACTTCACGGTCATACATGGCTTCGCCGTAGGCCGGTGGAACAATAAAGCTGCCGGTATTGGTGGCCTTGATCTGATAGACGAACTCCTGCACCTCGATGCCGGCGCTGCCATAGATAATCACCCGATCTTCACGGATATCGCTGTAATCCGGCGCCCAAGTGGAGCCGGTAGCGGCCAGCGGCGACTGCCAACCGCCGCGGTCTTCGCTCTCCTCGCCGGCATCGGCCGGTTCCGGCGGCGTCTGCTGCACCACTTCGAACCCGCCCGGCAGCAGATCGACGATCGCCAGGTTGCTCTGCCCCTCTTTCGAGTTGGCGCGCACCTTCAGATGGACATTGATCTTCTGCCCCAGCGTCACCTGCGTCACCGGCTTGCCCTGTTCGTCGGTGTAATCGCGGACGATCTCAATCCCGCGCGACAGCGCTTTTTGCGGCGCATTCAGGTCGTAACCGGCCTGCGTCACCACATACCAGGCCGGCGCGCTGCCGCCGTTGGTGAAGCGCACCGCGGTGGCATCGGCGTTGAACTGCCCCTGAACGAACAACCCCTGCAGCTCACTGATGCGCTGCGGCTCGCCGCCGGCTTTGCTTACCTGCACGATGCCCAAGGCATCCGCATTGGCGGATTGCGCCGCCACCTGGGCCGAATAGCTTTCCAGCGCCAGAATGCTCATCGCGGAGGAGTAGGTGGTGTAACGCTCTTCTTTCAGCGCCTTGACCATATTCTCCAGCACCTGCGGCGGGATCGACGCCACCTTCTCCGGGAAGTGACGGGTAATCAGATACAGCCGCGTCGCATCCTGCACCAGCGGATCGAAATAATTCTGCGTCCACCAGGCGCTGTCATACGCCTTGCTCAGCTGCTGCCAGCTCGGTTGCAACAGCGCGGCGGCTTCGTCGTCCATCTTCAACAACCGATAGGAAGAAGCCAGATACAGCGCGCTCAGATCGGTTTTCCACCCTTCGCCATAGCGTTTTTGCAGCGTATCCTGCACCGCCGCCAGCGAGTTGGTGGTCACTTCGCCCTGCAGCGTCAGCAGGTAAACCGCCCAGCTGCGCAGGCGCAGCAGATACAGATCGTCGAATCCGCTGGCCGCCAGCTCGCGCAATGCGCCGTTGGCCTCGTCCAGCATGCCTTCCGGCAGGGCGTAGCCCGCCGCTTTGGCTTCGAGCAGATACTGCACCACATAAGGCGTGACGAAAGGATCGGCATCCGGCGACGAACGCCAGGCGCCGATCGCTCCGCTGTCGTTCTGGCGCGCGCGCAGCACGCCAAGCAGGTTGCGCAGCTGCTTGCTGACTTCCGCCTGGCTCAGGCTGCTTTTCATCTCGGGGTGGCGGCTCTGCAGCATCAGCGGAATGGAGCGGCTGACGATCTGCTCGGAACAGTAATACGGGTAATCCGCCAGGTACTGCGCCAGCCCGCTGGTCAGCACCAGCGGCGAATTCGACACCGCCGCCCGACGCTGCGCAAAAGCGTCGAACATCTGGCGCAGGCCATCGACGTTCTGACTGCCGCCGCTCATGCGCCCCATCACCGACTGGGTACGGTACGGCGCCGCCGGCCGCACCGAGGTGCTGACGGTGCGGCGGCTGGCCTGGTCGCCGTAACGGGCGTCGAACACCAGCGGCGCATCGCCCAGCACGGCTTTGGCACGCAGGCGGAAAGCGATCACGCCTTCGCGTTTTTCCGCCAGCGTCAGGCTTTGCGTCGCGTTGCCCACCACCTCCAACTGCGGCGGCGGCGTCAACAGAACGTTGATGGCCACCGACTGGCCGTTCAGCCCGTCGAGGTTGTTGCTGACGCCCACGCTGACGTCGAACTCGTCACCCGGCGCCACCATCGCCGGCACGTTCGGCGTCATGATGAAATTGTCGCGCACCGTGGCGGCGGTTTGCGCCTTGCCGATTTTCTCCGGGGTCACCGAAATCGCCATCACGCGGATCTTGCCGTTGAAGTAGTCCGGCACCGGGTAGACGAACTGCTTCTCGCCGCTGACCTCGGTAATGCCGGACCAATAGGCCACCGGCTTGTCGCGCTTGCGCTTGAACGGGTTGAGGTTGAGATCCAGCCCTTCGCCCGCATCGCCGCCCGGCGCCGCGGTCAGCGCCATCAGCTTGCTGAACTCCGGCAGGATCAGATCGAGGATCTGCGAGCTGCTCACGTTCAGTTCGCGCTTGCTGAAGAAGAACTCCAGCGGATCCTTCAGGCGGTAACGCGCCACCTGTAGAATGCCCTCATCGACGGCGAACAGCGCCACCTGCTGCGGCGCGTCGGTCTTGACCGTCATCGTCAGGTTTTCACCCGGCTTGATGACCTCCGGCGCGGTCACCTCGAGGCTGTTTTGCCGCGCCTTGGTGCTGATCTTGAACGGCATCACGCCATAGCTCAGCGGGCTCATGAAGATTTCGCTGGAGTTGATATCGCGCACGAACTGCACGTTGATGTAGCCGTTGCCCTCCATGCCGGCCGGCACACGAATCTTCTGCACCGAGCTGGTGGTGTCGGTGTGGAACCACTGCCAGGCGTAAACCCTGTCCTTCTCGATGGTGATCAAGCCGCTGCCGGTATAAGGCGCGTTAATCGCCACCTCGATCTCTTCGCCCGGCTGGTATTCCGCCTGGTTCAGTTTCAGCTTCAGTTCGGCGTTGCGATCCAGCGAACGGCTCAGGTTGGCGTTGCCGGCCACGCTGTAGGCGACGCGGTTGAGCGTCTTGCCCTGCGCATCTTCAATCACCAGCACGAAGTCGCCCGGCTTATCGGTCGCCAGCCGCAGATCCGCGCCCTGCGCGCTCAGCGCCAGCGGCTGTTCCGACAGCTGCACTTCCTTCATCTTCGACTGGTATTTGTAAACGCCCGAATCCTGTTTGGTCAGCACCGAAATGTATTTCTGCTCGATCAACACCTGCTTCAGGTTCGGCAGGGCGATCTGTTGCAGATTCGGATCGATGGCGATCACGTTCAGATGCCGCTCCGCGTCGCGGTTGATGTAGCCCAGATCGCCGTCCGCCTTCACCCCGATCAGGTAATCGTAAGGCGAAACCAGCGTGCGGGCGGTCGCCGCCACCGAGCGCCCACCGCCGGCGACGAACGCCTCCGACAGCAGTTGCAGCTGATAAGTGGCGTCGGCGTAGGATTTCAGATCGAGCGGTATTTCAGCCGCGCCGTGCTCATCGGTGGTGCGATCTTCCAGCTCGGTTTCGAACCCGTCGCTGTTTTGCCGATTTTCATAGAACGCATAATCCGGGAAGCGATCGAAGCTCGGATACATCGGCCGCAGCGTCAGCCTGGTGCTCACGCGGCGATCCTGCGCCGGGGTGCCGAACAGGTTCTGCACATCGATGCTGGCCTTCAGCTCGGACGGTTTGACCCAGCCTTGCTGGCGGTTCGGCGTCAGCGCCAGCTTCACTTTCAGCTGATCCGGTTCGAACTCCTTCACATTGACCGCGGTATGGCCGAGCAGCGTGGAGGTATCGTTGTTTTTGCCGATCAGATACAGATAGACGTTCCACTCGCCGGTAGGCGAGTTTTCATCGGTGGTATAGCTCAGCTCATTGAAACCGCTGGCGCCCAGCGTCAGCGGCACGGTGGTCATCAGCTTGTCGCGCGGATCGCGGATTTCGGCGCGTACCGGCACGCCGGCCAGGCCAACGCCCCAGTCGGCGGCGCGGGTGATCAGGCCGATGTTAAAGGTATCCCCCGGCCGATAAACGCCGCGATCGGAGAACAGGTAACTGCTGAGCGTGCGCGGATCGGTCGGCGTTTGTTCACCGGCGACGTCGAAGCGCGAGAAGTCCAGCCCGCGATCGTTATAGCTGCCGGTCGGCAGGAAGGAGACATCCCCCTCCTTTTCCACCAGGAACATCACCGGCTGGCGCTCGTTGGTGTACACATCGAGCGCCGGGAAACGCACGTGGCCGTCGGCCCCGGTGGTTTGGCTGAGCAGCGTCACGCCATTTTTGGCCACCACCGACACGTTGGCGCCGCTAACCGGCGCGCCGCTTTGAATCGACTGCACAAAGACGTCGCGCGTCTTATCCTGCGAGCTCTTGGCGACGATGCCCAGATCGGTCACCACCACAAAGCGCGAATCGCCGACGTCGGGCTGATCCTCCCCGGTATTCTCGTCCGGTTCCTGTTCTGGCTCGGCGCCCGCCTCTTCCGCCGCCGGTTTCCGGTTCGGCTGCCATTCGGACAGCGTCAGCAGGAATACTCCGCGATGGGAACTGGCGTTGGTGGAGAGATAGCGGGAAAGATCGATGCCCTGATAGTTCACTTCCCCCGGCCGCTCGTTGTTGAGCGCCGTCTGGTATTTGAAATGCTCGGTGAAATACTCATCGTTGAGCCGGTTGAATTCCGTGGACGAGTATTCCCGGCTTTTGAAGGAGACGATGTGCTGCAGCTGGCTCGGGATCACCCGCTTGATGTCAAGCCGCAGGCCCGCCACGTTGCGCGCCGCCACGCTGATCTGTTTGTCGCCGTTGACCGACAGCAGCGAGCCTGCGGACATGAACTGCAGCGATTTCGGGAACTCCGGCACTTCGACCACCCGGTAAACCTTCTTCGGCATTTTGTAACCGCCGACGGAGACCAGCTGGTTGTCTATCTCGATCAGCACGAAGCGGTGCGCCGGGGCTTCAAAGCGGAAGCTGAACTGCGGCTGGTAGGCCTCTTCCGCCTCGTTAAGCGTCAATGGCAATGCCGTCGCCTGCGCCAGCACGTTTTTACCGACGCTGTCGACCGTCCATTGATAGAAATCTTCAGCATCGTTGGCGGTCTCGGCATCGCTCGGATCGTGCTGCGGCAGCAGCCAGGCTTTGGTGGCCCGCGCCAGCTCTTTATCCTTCACCGCATCGCTGAAGCCGACCACCAGCGCACGCTGCCCTTGGCCGCCGTCGGTATCCACCACCTGGGCGCTGGCGTCGCTCAGCGCCAGGCTGTACAGCGTCGGTACTTTGACCCAGTTGCTTTTCGCCTCTTCGACCGCATTGCCGGCCGCCGTCGATTTAACGCCCTTGCCGACGGTCAGATGCACTGCGCCGCCCTGATCCAGCGCCTTCAGCGGCTCGGAATGCACCCAGGCGTTCAGTTTTTTCTCGTCATAGACCAGGGAGAAGTTCAGCTTTTTCTCGGAAGAAGCGCTGCCCTCTTTCAATCCCAGCGAAATCTGTTTTTCAAAGCTGGCGACGTCGACCGGCGCATTGAACTGCAAATTGAAAATCGCGCTGCGTTTCTGCGCATCTTGCGGATCGCGGTAATACTCGGCCTGCCCCAGGCGGTAATTGAACGCGGGCACGGTGAAGGCATAGCGGGTTTTGGCGAGCTTGACCTGCGGCGCCAGCAAGGTGGCGGGCTCGAGGGTTACGTCATATTTCGCGCCCATCGGCAGCGGTTTTTTCGGCGTGAACACCAGCGTCGACTCATTGCGCCACGCCCACTGCCCTTCTGCAGCCGGTTTGAGGATGATGCCGGCGCTCACGGTTTTACCCACCGCGCTTATTGCCGCGGCCGAGCCGCTGAAAGTCAGGCTCACCGTTTGCGGCGCCTGCCGGGCGGCGGCGTAGTCTATCGGCTCGGGGTTGGCCAACTCGGCGCTGATCTCCTGAACCGCCATCGGCGCCGGTTCGATGGGCTGGGGCCGATTTTGCCACCAGTGCCAGCCGTAAAACGCGCCGCCTGCGGCGCCAGCCAACAGCAGCAGGCCTAGACCAATCGCTTTCGGGTGTTTATCCACGCCGCTTTCGAGCCGCAAAAAACCGCGCGGCAGCGCAGCCCACCAGGCCGGCGCACGCCAGCTGAGGTTGCCGACCAGCGGTCTCAGCAACCGCCCCAACAGCGACAACGCCCCACCCAGCAGGCGGCAAACGCCCTTAACCAGGGTAAAAGGCAAACGCAGGATAAACCTTAATAAATCCATTATTGCAGCACCTCATCATCCTAATGCAGCCCCCGGTCAACCGCCGCGGTTCAACCGAGCCGAAAGACGCCTTCGGCTCTCCTGCCCGGCATCCGCGCGAGTACTCTACACTGCCGGGCGGCAAAAATCTGCGCGCCGCCGGCGAATTACGGCGCTTTATTCAACATCAAATCCAGCTGTTGCAGCAGCACCAGCAGCGGCAGGCTGCTCGGTTCACGATCTTTCAACGCCTCTTCGAAATAAGGCGTAATGGCGAAGCGCGTCGGCAGCGGCGCTTCGGCGTCCAGCAATGCATACATGCGCGGCAAGAACACCCACTGCAGCCAGGCTTCGGCCGACATGCTGTCGATGCAGAACGGCTCGGTGCTGGAGAAGGCCTCATGATCAGGTGGCGCGGCCTGCCACAGCGCCAGATCGCGCATGGATTGTTCAATCGCCTGCAAACTGCGGCGCACCTGGTTATGTATACTCATCTGCATTCCCGATCTCTTTTCATCATGGTATTCAGCGCGCTGGCTGAAAGGCGGCAAAGCATAGCATTTTTATAGCCCAAATTCGGCGCGTCTGAGACAGCCCGCCGTTTTTATCTGGTGGCGTCCGCCGCCGCGCGGCACAATAGGCCCACCGAGTTCACCACACAGATAAAGATTCATGTCCGTAATAACAGAGAAAAAAAACCACGCGACGCCCGGTAAGGCCATGCTGGCTTCGGTCACCGGTTACGCCATGGACGGGTTTGACCTGCTGATCCTCGGCTTTATGCTGCCGGCCATCAGCAGCGAATTAGGATTAACCTCATCGGCCGCCGGTTCGCTGGTCACCTGGACGCTGATCGGCGCGGTGCTGGGCGGCGTGATCTTCGGCCACCTCAGCGATCGCTTCGGCCGAATCCGGGTGCTCACGATCACCATCCTGATGTTTTCCCTGTTCACCGGCCTGTGCGCCGTGGCGCAAGGATATTGGGATCTGCTGGCCTATCGCACCCTGGCGGGCATCGGGCTGGGCGGCGAGTTCGGCATCGGCATGGCGCTGATCGCCGAAGCCTGGCCGGCGGAGAAGCGCAACCGCGCTTCGGCTTACGTCGGCATGGGCTGGCAACTGGGCGTGCTGGCGGCCGCCTTCCTGACGCCGCTGCTGCTTGAACACATCGGCTGGCGCGGCATGTTTTTGGTCGGCCTGCTGCCGGCGCTGGCGTCATTCCTGATCCGCCGCACTCTGGGTGAACCGGAGGAATTCGTACGGCAGAAAGACGCTGGGCAATCGCTCTCCTTCCTGCAGCGTTTGCGCCTGCTGTTCAAGGATCGCGCCACCAGCAGGGCCAGCATCGGCATCTTCATTCTCTGTTCGGTGCAGAACTTCGGCTACTACGGGCTGATGATCTGGATGCCGACTTACCTGGCGAAAAACTTCGGCTTCTCGCTCACCAAGTCCGGCCTGTGGACGGCGGTGACGGTGGTCGGCATGACGTTCGGCATCTGGCTGTTTGGCGTGCTGGCCGATCGCTTTCCCCGCTGGAAGATCTTCGTGCTGTATCAGGTCGGCGCCGTGGTGATGGTGATCGGTTACGCCCAGTTGAGCGACCCGACGCTGATGCTGTTCGCCGGCGCCGTGATGGGCATGTTCGTCAACGGCATGATAGGCGGCTACGGCGCGTTAATTTCCGATACCTACCCGGTGCAGGCGCGCGCCACCGCGCAGAACATCCTGTTCAATCTCGGGCGCGGCGTCGGCGGCCTGGGGCCATTGGTAATCGGTGCGCTGGTGACGCAGGTGTCGTTTACCGCGGCCATCAGCCTGCTGGCGGCGATTTACCTGCTAGATATCTACGCCACGCTGTTCCTGCTGCCGAAAAAACAGGGCGCAGGCGATACGCTGGGCGCGATTGGTTAACGCTGAAGAGGGATTAAGGCAGAGCCGCACGCGCGGCGGAATGGAACAAAAAGTTGGGGGCACTGCGTTAACAGTGCCCCCGGTTCGTTTTATAGCCATCCCGCTACACAGCGTGCTCCCTGCTCAATCCTTGAAAACTTTTCCTGCGGCCATCCTGACCAAGTGGTCCTTGCATCATCCTGCAGCATCGTCCTGACGCGGTTCCTCAGCCTTCCTGACCCGCCGACAGTCCTGTGCCGGCTCTCAATCTCCGTCCTGGAGGTGTCCCTGGTTTCTATCCTGAAACATCCTGGGCATCTCCTGACGCCATCCTTCGCTCTTGCCTGAGCGCATCCCTTTCTTCTTCCTGAAGCTGCATCATCCTGATGCTTTCCTGCTCCGCCGGTTCCGTTCCGGTAACGATAAGATCGCTTAAATTCCCCGGAATCACAAGGGTTTGGGAGGTGTCTCACACTAAATTAAGCCTAAGAGTTATCCTAAAGAAATTCTAACCAATTGATCTGGATAACAATAATCTCATCACCTGGAGAAAGGCGGGAAAAATTAAGAGCGATCTCTCACAGCCCGTGTGAGAGATCTCGCACACGGGCGACGGCGAATCCGTCGCCATTCAGTCCAGCACCGGGCGCAGCGCATCGAGGAAATTCCCCAGCGTCGCCGCCAGCAGGGTACGCTTATCGCTGCCGAACTGTTCCAGCACCACGTTGCCGCTGACGTTGCACAACGACACCATCGTCATCTCGGATTCGGTGGTCGCCAGGAACAGCGTTGGCGGCAGCTTGAGGCGCTTTTGCGTCACCAGATGGCCGATCAGGTTCTCCTGCAGGCGGATAAAATCCTCTTCGCTCCAGACCTGCAGCAGGCTCAGACGATGCTCGCCGAACTGTGCGCTCATGTCGCCGGCGTATTGCTGCGTGTAGAAACGGTGCGCGTCCGGCTGCAAACGCAGCTCCAGCGCGGCTTCTACCTTTTCCAACGTCGCCGGTTCGAAAGGCTGTGGCAACCACAACACTTCGTCCTCGCGGTTCTCCACGATGCAGGGCGACGGCACGCCGTACAGCGCCTGGCTGGCCGGCGCGTGGCCGCGCTCTTGTTGCCACAACTCGACATAGCGTTGAGTGAATTCACGCAGAGCGTGCGATACATCATGGTCCATATTCTTTCCCGCATACGTTAAACTGACGGCCATTGTACCTATCTCTGACCAAGGTGACAGCAGATGTCCTCATATCAAGACCACCAGGCCCTGTCGGGGCTGACGCTGGGCAAACCCACCGCCTACCGCGATCGCTACGACGCCTCGCTGCTGCAGGCGGTGCCGCGCAGCATGAACCGCGAGCCGCTGGGGCTGTACCCCGATAACCTCCCCTTCCACGGCGCGGACATCTGGACGCTGTACGAGCTCTCCTGGCTGAACGCCAACGGGCTGCCGCAGGTGGCGGTCGGCGAAATCAGCCTCAACGCCGACAGCCTGAACCTGATCGAATCGAAAAGCTTCAAGCTGTATCTCAACAGCTTCAACCAAACCCCGTTCGCCGATTGGGAAACGGTGCGCAGCACGCTGCAGCGCGATCTGTCCGCCTGCGCCCAGGGCGAGGTGAGCGTCACCCTGTTCAGCGTCGAGCAGTTGGAAGGCACGCCGATCGCCCGCCTGGCCGGCGACTGCATCGATCAGCAGGATATCCGCATCGACAATTATGAGTTCAACGCCGACTACCTGCTGAACGCCGCCGGTGAAGAGGTGGTGGAAGAGCAATTGGTCAGCCACCTGCTGAAGTCCAACTGCCTGATCACCCATCAACCGGACTGGGGCTCGGTGCAGATAAGCTACCGCGGCGGCAAGATCGATCGCGAAGCGCTACTGCGCTATCTGGTCTCCTTCCGCCACCACAACGAATTCCACGAGCAGTGCGTCGAGCGCATCTTTAACGATTTGATGCGCTACTGCCGGCCGCAAAGCCTGACGGTTTACGCCCGCTACACCCGCCGCGGCGGGCTGGATATCAACCCGTGGCGCAGCAACGTCGAATTCGCTCCCGAGCGCGGCCGCCTGGCGCGCCAATAAGTGCGAAACATTGCTCAACAACTGAGCTAACGAGCGGTTTATGTTGGTAAAAGCGCAGGGACGGCGGTAAGGTTAAAACGAGGCTGCGGCCGGGCGGAGCGCCCGCTGCGCCGCAGCACGCCAACCATAACGAGATGCTGTTTTGCTGCGTATGGATTACTACCGCCCCGCACCGGGTGCAAAGGAGTTACCTTGATTACACACATCAGCCCGCTTGGCTCTATGGATTTATTGTCGCAGCTGGAAGTAGACATGCTGAAGCGCACCGCCAGCAGCGACCTGTACCGCCTGTTCCGCAACTGTTCGCTGGCCGTGTTGAACTCCGGCAGCCAAACCGACAACAGCAAGCAGCTGCTGTCGCGCTATGAAACCTTCGACATCAACGTGCTGCGCCGCGAACGCGGGGTGAAGCTGGAGCTGGTCAACCCGCCGGAAGAGGCGTTCGTCGACGGCCGCATCATCCGCTCGCTGCAGGCCAACCTGTTCGCCGTACTGCGCGACATCCTGTTCGTGCACGGCCAAATCGCCAGCGCCGGCCGTTTCCAGCACCTTAACCTGGAAAACTCGGCCCACATCACCAACCTGGTGTTCTCGATCCTGCGCAATGCACGCACGCTGCATCTGGATGAAGATCCCAATATGGTGGTGTGCTGGGGCGGCCACTCGATCAACGAGAACGAATACCTGTACGCGCGCAAGGTCGGCAGCCAGCTGGGCCTGCGCGAGCTGAACATCTGCACCGGCTGCGGGCCGGGCGCGATGGAAGCGCCGATGAAAGGCGCGGCGGTCGGTCACGCGCAGCAGCGTTACCGCAACAGCCGCTTCATCGGCATGACCGAGCCGTCGATCATCGCCGCCGAGCCGCCAAACCCGCTGGTGAACGAGCTGGTGATCATGCCGGACATCGAAAAGCGCCTGGAAGCCTTCGTGCGCATCGCGCACGGCATCATCATCTTCCCGGGCGGCGTCGGCACCGCCGAAGAGCTGCTGTACCTGCTGGGTATTCTGATGAACCCGGAGAACAGCGAACAGGTGCTGCCGCTGATCCTGACCGGGCCGAAAGAGAGCGCCGATTACTTCCGCGTGCTGGACGAGTTCATCATGAACACGCTGGGCGATGCCGCGCGCCGTCACTACACCATCATCATCGACGATCCGGCGGAAGTGGCGCGGCAGATGAAGAAAGCCATGCCGCTGGTGAAGGAAAACCGCCGCAACACCGGCGACGCCTACAGCTTCAACTGGTCGATCCGCATCGCACCGGATCTGCAGCTGCCGTTCGAGCCGACCCACGAGAACATGGCGAACCTCAACCTGTATCCGAACCAGCCGCCGGAGCAATTGGCCGCCGCGCTGCGCCGCGCGTTCTCCGGCATCGTGGCCGGCAACGTGAAGGAAAACGGCATCCACGCCATCGAGCAGTTCGGCCCGTACAAGCTGCACGGCGAGCCGCAGATGATGAAGCAGATGGACAGCCTGCTGCAGGGCTTTGTCGCCCAGCACCGCATGAAGCTGCCGGGCAGCGCCTATGTGCCCTGCTACGAAATCGTCGCCTGACCCTCAATCCCGGGCGGCGTAACGGCCGCCCCGTTTTTTGACCTTGCCGCCCATGATGATACACCTACTGATTGTCGACGCCCTGAACCTCATCCGCCGCATTCACGCCGTGCAGGGTTCCCCTTGTGTCAACGCCTGCCGCCACGCGCTGCAGCAGTTGATCCAGCACAGCCGCCCGACCCACGCGGTGGCGGTCTTCGACGAGGACGATCGCCGCGACAGCTGGCGTCACCAAATTCTGCCGGACTACAAGGCCGGGCGTTCGCCGATGCCGGAAAACCTGCAGCAGGAGATGCCGCAGCTGCGCGAGGCCTTCGCCGAACTGGGCGTCGCCAGCTGGCATTCTCCCGGCAACGAGGCGGACGATCTGGCGGCCACGCTGGCGGCGAAGGTCGCCGGCGGCGGCCACCAGGTGACCATCGTCTCCACCGACAAAGGCTACTGCCAGCTGCTGGCACCGAACGTGCAGATCCGCGATTACTTCCAGAAACGCTGGCTGGATATGCCTTTCGTGCAACAGGAATTCGGCGTGCAGCCGCAGCAGCTGCCGGACTATTGGGGGCTGGCGGGGATCGGCAGCAGCAAGATCCCCGGCGTGGCCGGTATCGGGCCGAAAACCGCCGTGCTGCTGTTGCAGCAGTCGGGCAGCCTGGACGGGCTCTATCAGCAGCTGGAACAGGTGCCGGAGAAATGGCGCGGCAAGCTGGAGCGGCACCGCGAGCTGGCCTACGTCAGCAAACAAGTCGCCACGCTGCGCACCGATCTGTCGCTGGACGGCAACCTGCAGCAGCTGCGCCTGCCGATACCATAAGGGCGCTGCAAGCAGCGCCCCTCATCAGGCTTAACGCGATTAATCGCGCTCGTCGCGCCGGCCCGGCACCGCCGACCACATGCGGCGCACGTGTACGGTGATCTCTTCGCGGTCGTGATACAGCTGCTTGGCATGCACTTCGACGCTGACGCCGGCAGCACCCAGCGCTTCGCGGATGCTCATCAGGTTCTGCGACACTTCCTCGTAGCGCTTTTTCATCGGCAGCTTGAGGTTAAAAATCGCTTCGCGGCACCAGCCTTTCACCAACCACTGGATCATCAGGCTGGTTACCTTCGCCGGCTTCTCCACCATGTCGCACACTAGCCAGTAGATCTTGCTGCTGTTCGGCTCGAACTTGAAGCCGTCGGCGCGGTGGTGCGTCACCTGGCCGGTTTCCATCAGGCTCGGCGCCATCGGGCCGTTATCCACCGAATGCACCATCATGCTGCGTTTCACCAGTTGATAGGTCCAGCCGCCCGGGCAGGCCCCCAGATCGACCGCGTGCATGCCGCTGGCCAGGCGTTCGTCCCACTCGTCGGCGGGGATGAACACGTGGAACGCTTCTTCCAGCTTCAGCGTCGAACGGCTCGGCGCATCGGCCGGGAAGCGCAGACGCGGAATGCCCATGTAGAACGGCGAGTTGTTGTTGCTGTAGGAGTAACCGACGTAGCAGCAGCCCGGCGCGATGAAGAACACGTGCACCACCGGGCGAGTGGGGTTCTCACGCGCCATCAGCACCTTCTGCTCGCGCATCGCGGCGCGCAGCGGCACCGTCAGCTTGCGGCAGAACTTCATCAGCTCTTTGCTTTCGTTGGTGTCCGGCACTTCCACCCGCAGCTCGCCGCCGCGGTCAACCACGCCGATCAGCATGCCGACGATCGGCGATACCCGATCTTCCGGCGGCAGATCGCGCAGCAGCTCACCCACCACGATCATCTGGCGGGCGAAAATCAGTTCGCGGAACGGAATTTCCCGCGCCAGGCGGTCGGCATCGTCCGGCTGATAGCATTCGAACAGCACGTAACCGCTGTGCTCTTTTACCCGCGCAAAACCGAAAATCTCCCGCTGGGCGGCTTTGTCGGTGATCTCCGCCGCACACTCTTTTTCAAAGCCAGGGCGGCAGTACAACGCAATCTTATTCATGGCGCTCGGCCTTTTTCCTCAGACGCAAAGCGCCAATCAACATCAATATCCAGCCGATCAGGAAGCACACGCCGCCAACCGGCGTGATGTATACCCAGACCTTCAGGTGCGACAGCGCCAGGCAATAGAGGCTGCCGCTGAACAACACGGTGCCGAACGCCAACAGCGCTCCGCTCCAGTAAAACCACAGGCTCACGCGGCGCTGCATCGCGACCGCCAGCGCCAGGATGGCCAGGGTGTGGAACCCCTGATACTCCAGCCCGGTGCGGATCCAGGCCATTTCGTTGGCGCCGAGCGTGCCGCTTAATACATGCGCGCCGAATGCGCCCAACGCGACAAACACAAAGCCGCTGATAGCGGCGAAAACCAGCATGGAACGGCTGCTCATCGTGATTTATCCCATTTAAAATCACCGGCCGCGGCAAGGCGGCGGCCGGTCTTATTGTTCGTAGCGGAAGCGGAACTTCTCTTGTTCGCTGGCGGCGCGCGCCAGGATCCACTGCCGGAAGGCGGCTATTTTACCCAGTTCTGCCTGGCTGTCATGACATACCAGATAAAAAGCGTTTTTACTGACCAGCACATCGTTGAACGGGCACACCAGGCGACCGGCTTCGATCTCGGTTTGCGCCATCACATTGTTCACCAGCGCCACGCCCTGGCCGTGCACCGCCGCCTGCACCACCATCGCGCTATGGCTGAAGATCGGCCCCTGCTGCACATTGATGTGCTGCAACCCCAGCTGGCGCGTATAGGCCAGCCAGTCGCGGCGTGAAACGTCATGCAGCAGCGTATGATAAGCCAGATCCTCTGCGGTTTTCAGCGGATGATCGCCGGTCAGCAGGCTCGGCGAACACACCGGCAGCAGATATTCCGCATACAGGCGCTCGGCGCGCAGCCCCGGCCAGTTGCCGCGGCCGTAGAAAATCGCCACGTCGACGTCGTCCGCCAGCTTGTCTTCTTCGCGATCCACCGCCTGGATGCGCACGTCGATCCCCGGATAAGCTGAGTTAAAGCCGGACAGGCGCGGCACCAGCCACTGAATGGCGAAGCTCGGCGGCAAACTGACGGTCAATGCCCCCTTGGCGCTGCGCGCCTGCAGCTTGCGCGTCGCCTCGTTGATCGAAGAGAAGATCTCCTTGATATCGAGGTAGTAACTTTGCCCCTCTTCGGTCAGCAGCAGCGAGCGGTTACGCCGGCGAAACAGCTTCAGCCCGAGGAAGTCCTCCAGCGACTTGATCTGGTGGCTCACCGCGGCCTGGGTCACGAACAGCTCTTCCGCCGCCTTGGTGAAACTCAGGTGGCGAGCGGCCGCATCGAACACGCGCAGCGCATTGAGGGGAGGTAAGCGTTTAGACATTAAATTAGCTACTTTTGTGTAACATTAATCCGAATGATTCGGCGCCGAAAATCGGGCGGCTTTGCGTGGCAAGCCATCGGTAAACGCTAACGGCGTATTGCCATTAGTTTTTTTAATCCGAGCCATTATAATTTGTCCGTTGAGGATGCGCCAGCAAATACCTATAGTGGCGGCACTTCCCGGGCCGGAACGAAAAGGGAGTGGGTGTCGAGGACGCCGATGAACTTTTGGCTTGTGGTTGTGATGTTGTGTTTGCAAATTGTCCGGCGATTCCGGACATGGTAGCTAGGCTACTGTTTTTTCACTTCCTGTACATTTACCCTGTCTGTCCATAGTGATTTTATGCAGCACCGCAAAACTTGCGGTGCTTTTTTTTGCCTGACGGTTACTGGTTGCTTTCAACCATCTCTTTCACATCGGCGCGGTTGATCTGCTGCTCGACGCCGTTGGCGTCTTTATAGCTGATCATGCCGGTATCGTTGTCCACTTTTGGCTTGCCGTCAGCGACAATGGTGCGTCCGTCATTGGTATGCATCACGTAGTTGCTGGAACAGGCGGCCAGGGTGAACGTAAGCATCAGGGCAGAGAGAACTGCGGCTGTTTTCTTCATTGAGGACTCCTTTTTAGTTTTAAATGCTGATAAATACCTTTTATGTGTATAGATGCGATTAATAAGCGCACATTTAATAGCATAACAAACTTTCCCAATTTTGCCAGGCGATAAGTCCTAATAGGCAGGATCGCTTGTCTCCGGCGGCAAAATAGGACAGGATCCCCCATCGACTCAAGCCAGTGACAATCAGGGTATGACGCCTTTTAACCCCAGCCTTTTTCGCCAACAGTTTCCCGCGCTCGCGCAGGACGGCATCTATCTGGACAGCGCCGCCACCGCGTTAAAACCGCAGGCGGTCATCGACGCCACGCAGCAATTTTATCGCGATGACGCCGCCACCGTGCACCGCAGCCAGCATCGGGCGGCGCAGGATCTGACCGCCCGCTTCGAGCAGGCGCGCGGCCAGGTGGCGCAGCTGATCAATGCGCCGTCGGCCGACGACATCGTCTGGACGCGCGGCACCACCGAAGCGATCAACCTGGTGGCGCAGAGCTACCTGCGTCCGCGTCTGCAGCCGGGCGATGAAATTCTGGTGAGTGAAGCGGAACACCACGCCAACCTGATCCCCTGGCTGATGGTGGCGGAACAAACCGGCGCGCGGGTGGTGAAACTGCCGATCGGCGCCGATCGGTTGCCGGATTTGACGCAGCTGCCCACCCTGCTCAACGACAAAACCCGCCTGTTGGCGCTGGGGCAAATGTCCAACGTCACCGGCGGCTGCCCGGATCTGGCGCCGGCGATCGCGATGGCGCATGCCGCCGGCGCACGCGTGATGATCGACGGCGCACAGGGCGTGGTTCACGGCCCGGCCGACGTACAGCTGCTCGACATCGATTTCTACGCCTTCTCCGGCCACAAGCTGTATGGCCCGACTGGCATCGGCGCGCTGTACGGCAAAGCCGAGCTGCTGGCGCAGATGGCACCCTGGCAAGGCGGCGGCAAGATGCTGACCCAGGCATCGTTCGACGGCTTTGCCCCGCAAAAGCCGCCGCACCGCTTCGAAGCCGGCACGCCAAACATCGCTGGCGTGCTGGGGTTGGCCGCGGCGCTCACCTGGCTCAGCGAACAGGACATGGCGGCGGCGGAGCGCTACAGCCGCGAGCTGGCGGACCAGGCGGAACAGCGGTTGGCGCAGCTGCCGGGCTTTCGCAGCTTCCGCAGCTCCGGCTCCAGCCTGCTGGCGTTCGACATCGCCGGCGTACACCACAGCGACATCGTCACCCTGCTGGCGGAGCAAGGCATTGCGCTGCGCGCCGGCCAACACTGCGCGCAGCCGCTGATGGCGGCGTTGGGCGTCAGCGGCACACTGCGCGCGTCGTTCGCCCCCTACAATACGCAACAGGACGTCGATACGCTGGTCAGCGCGTTGACTCACGCCCTCGATCTGCTGGCCGACTGACTTGATTCCCGGAGACGCTATGCTCGCCCCCCATCCTTTTGGCCGAGAGGTCACCGCCGAGGCGTTGATCGCCACCTTCAGCGCGCTGAAACAGTGGGAAGATCGCTACCGCCAGCTGATTATGCTCGCGAAACGGCTGCCGCCGCTGCCGGAGGCCTTGCGCAGTGAAGAAATGGCGTTGAGCGGCTGTGAAAACCGCGTCTGGTTGGGGCACCAGTTGCTGGAAGACGGCACGCTGCACTTCTATGGCGACAGCGAAGGCCGCATCGTGCGCGGCCTGCTGGCGGTGCTGCTGACCGAAGTGGAAGGGAAAACGCCGCAGCAGATCGCCGCATTGGATCCGCTGGCGCTGTTCGACCGGTTAGCGCTGCGCGCCCAGCTGAGCGCCACCCGCGCCGGCGGCCTGGCGGCATTGGCCGCCGCCGTCAAGGCGATCGCCGCCCGTTACGCCTGACGCGCCGCCTTCGCCACCATCTTTTTCAGCGCGTGCGACACGGCGACGAAGCCGAAAGTAGCGGTGACCATGGTCGCCGCGCCGAACCCCGCGCTGCAATCCATTCTTTTCGGCCCTTCCGCCGTGCTACGTGAAGCGCACACCGAACCGTCCGGCTGCGGATAAACCAGCGGCTCGCTGGAGAAGACGCAGTCGATGCCCAGCTTGCCCTTACCGTTTTTCACCACGTTGAAATCGTGCTTCAGCCGCTCGCGCAGCTTGGCGGCCAGCGGATCCTGGATGGTTTTCGCCAGATCGGCCACTTCGATCTTGGTCGGGTCAATCTGCCCGCCGGCGCCGCCGGTGGTCACCACCGGGATCTTGAAGCGGCGGCAGTATGACAGCAACGCCGCCTTCGGCCGCACGCTGTCGATCGCGTCGATGACGTAGCTGAAGTTATGGTCCAGCAGCTCGGCGACGTTGTCCGGGGTGATGAAATCGTCGATGCAGGTCACCCGGCATTCCGGGTTAATCGCCAGGATACGCTCCGCCATCACCTCGGTTTTCGATTGCCCGACGTGTTGGCGCAACGCGTGGATCTGGCGGTTGGTATTGGTGACGCAAACATCATCCATGTCGATCAGGGTGATGGCGCCGATGCCGGTGCGCGCCAGCGCCTCAGCCGCCCAGGAACCCACGCCGCCGATGCCGATCACGCAGACGTGCGCCTGCGCGAACACCGCCAGCGCCTGCTGGCCGTACAACCGCGCCGTGCCGCCGAAACGCTGCAGATAGGCTTCCGAATAAGCTGTGCTCATAACGCTTTAATTACCTTCGTAATGCAAATGATAAGGGCCGGAAAATCCGGCCCTTGCGGGTCACTCTTTTCACGCCGTATGCGTTTAGCGGGTGGCCAGCAACGAACCGCCGCCGTTTGACTGATTGGCGCTGAACAGCTGACCGCCGCCGTTGTTCTTCAGCACCCAGACGCGGCCGTAGTGGTTGTAGTACCCCGCCGAGTGGCCGGCTTCCGGCCCGATGCCCTGATACATGTCAAAATGCTGGCCCTTGATGGCGCCGCCCACGTCGAGCGCGACCATCAGACGCATCTCGTATTTTCCCGTGAATTTACCCTTGTTGTCCAGCAGCGGCACTTCGGCCAGCAGCGTGGTGCCCGCCGGGATCAGCGAACGATCGGAGGCCACCGAGGCTTTGGCGATCAGCGGCACCGCGCTGGCGCCTCTCACCGGCGCAAAAGCTTCCGGGCGGAAGAACACGAACGATGGGTTTTGCTCCAGCAGCTCACGCACCTCTGCGGCGCTGTGGGTATCCGCCCACTGACGGATCGCCTGCATCGACATGTCCGCCTTGGCCACTTCGCCGCGATCGATCAGCACCTTGCCGATGCTGCGATAGGCGTGGCCGTTCTTGCCGCCGTAGCCGAAGAACACCAGCGGCTGGCCGTTGCCGTAGTCGACATAGCCGCTGCCCTGGACTTCCATCATGAAGTTGTCCATCAGCGAGTTGGTGTAAGCGATGATATAGCGATCGTCGAGCGCGCCGGAATAGATGCCCGCGCGATCCGGCAAGCGGCCCCTGCCCTTCGGCGGCATGCGGTACAGCGGATAGCGGAACTCGCCCTGTTGGGTATAGCGCGCCTGCACCACCGGCGTGTAGTAGCCGGTAAACTGCACGTTGCCGTAATTGTCGACGCCTTCCATCTGGTAAGCGCTGAGGCCGTACTGGCTCAGCATGCGCGTGTCGGCGCCGGACGCCATCCAATTTTGTACCGCCTGATAGGTGCCGTTGTTGCGGTTGAACAGCGAAGGCGACGCGTACTTGATCTCCATAAGCTGATCCGAATAATCCTTGGCGTTGACCGGCGAACCTTTGGCGTTGGGCTGATTGACCAGCTCCAGCGACTGATCCAGACGGCCGTCTTTATATTGCTGACCCCGATCGGTCGGCTTGGACGAACAGCCCGCCAACACCGCCACCATCAACCCGCCCAGCAGGTATTTGCCCCAACGTCCTTTCATCGCGCACACTCTCAAACTGATATGATCTACCGGCTGAACGATAACAAACGCTCATTGATAAAGGAATCGCTGCAAATAAAAAAAGCCGCACGGAGGATGGTGATGAAAAAGAAGGCAAATTGCGGGCAAATTCAGCAGAAAAACGGGTTTAGGCCAATAAAATGCAAAAAGGGTTTGCAACAAAACGCATGGAGAGTATAGTGCGCATCCATCGGACGCGGGGTGGAGCAGCCTGGTAGCTCGTCGGGCTCATAACCCGAAGGTCGTCGGTTCAAATCCGGCCCCCGCAACCAACCGATGCCGCAGCGGCGGTATTTTGCGTTTGGCTTCGATAACAAAGTATTACACGGACGCGGGGTGGAGCAGCCTGGTAGCTCGTCGGGCTCATAACCCGAAGGTCGTCGGTTCAAATCCGGCCCCCGCAACCAACCGAATGTCGTACCAGCGGCATAACATGAAACGGTGGTTCGTAGTAATACAGCATCAAGACGGACGCGGGGTGGAGCAGCCTGGTAGCTCGTCGGGCTCATAACCCGAAGGTCGTCGGTTCAAATCCGGCCCCCGCAACCAACTCTTGATGACAACAGACAAGCACCCTGACGGGTGTTTTTTTGTATCTGCAATCCGCGAAACTAGCCGGACTCGCGCCCGGCCCTGCCTCTATCGGCTCGCCAGCGCGCCGCCGTTGGCGAAATAAGCCTTGATGCCCGCCAGAATCGACTCCGCCACCTGCTGCTGGAAATGGCTGGTGCGCAGCTTGCGCTCCTCTTCGATATTGCTGATAAACGCCGTCTCCACCAGGATCGACGGGATATCCGGCGCCTTTAACACCGCAAAACCGGCCTGATCGACGCGATTCTTGTGCAGCCGGTTGATTTTCCCCATCCGATTCAACACTTCCTTGCCGAACTTCAGGCTGTCGTTGATGGTCGCGGTCTGGATCAGATCGAACATGGTGTGGTCGAGATAACGGTCGCCGCTCTTGCTGACGCCGCCGATTTGGTCCGAGGCGTTCTGCGTCTGCGCCAGGAACTTGGCCGCCGAGCTGGTGGCGCCCTTGGTGGACAGCGCGAACACCGACGAACCGCGCGCGGCGCGGCTGGTGAAGGCGTCGGCGTGAATCGAAACGAACAGATCCGCGCGCTGCTTGCGCGCCTTGGCGACGCGCACCTTGAGCGGGATAAACACGTCTTCGTTGCGCGTCATGAACACTTTCATGTTCGGCTCGCGCTTGATCATGGCGCTCAGCTTGCGGGCAATCTGCAACACAATGTCTTTCTCGCGCGTCTTGTACTTGCCGATAGCGCCGGGATCTTCGCCGCCGTGGCCGGGATCCAGCATGATGACGATCGGCCGATCGCGCCCCGCCTTGCCGGCCTGCGGCGCTTCCGGCGGCAGCGTGCGCTCCAGATCGCCCTTGTTGTAATCTTCCAGTAACGCCAGCAGCGGATCATACTCCTCGCCGCCGCTGCTGCTGCCCTTGGTCGGATAGAGATCCATCACCAGGCGATTGCGATACTCCGGCACCGGAGCCAGCGTGAAAATATGCGGGCTGACGCTCTGCTTGAGCTCCAGCACCAGCCGCACGGTATTCTGATCGAACTGGCCGACGCGCGCCTGCTTGAGATACGGATCGTCGGCGCGCACCTGCCCGGCGATGCCTTTCAGCACGCTGTTGAGGTGGACGCCTTCGATATCCACCACCACGCGATCGGGATTGGTCAGGGCAAACTGCTTGTATTTCAGCTCGACGTTGGATTCCAGCGTGACGCGGGTATAGGTGGAGGATGGCCAGACGCGCACAGCGATCACGTGCGATGACGCGGCGAAGCCTGTGCGACTCACACTCAGCAACCAGCTGGCGGCAACGCCCTGTAATAAACGACGGCGGCCCAGATTGTGATTAGAGTTTGGCATGCGGCTCCGGCAGTAATAGCTGTTTACAACAGATGAAAAAAACATCAATAAAATGGGGATGCCGAAAACTTTAACCAATCATTCCAGCCCTGTCATCAGAAAATCTTTTTATGGTTTTTCAATTTATTAACGATTTAGCGCCCTTAGCGCACTCTTCATGATGATTTCTCGCTTGCCATCGGCGCCATAAAAGAATAAAAATACAAAAATACCGTATAAATATGCAAAAGAGGTTTGTCGTGAAGGAACGTAGTACAGAGCTGGTGCAAGGATTCCGTCACTCAGTCCCCTATATCAACGCCCACCGCGGCAAAACGTTTGTCATCATGCTCGGCGGGGAAGCCATCGAACACGAGAATTTCTCCAACATCGTCAATGATATCGGGCTGCTGCATAGTCTGGGCATTCGCCTGGTGGTGGTTTACGGCGCGCGGCCGCAGATCGACGCCAACCTGGCGCAGCATAACTTTGAGCCGATCTACCACAAGCACACGCGCGTAACCGACGCCCATACGCTGGAACTGGTCAAGCAAGCCGCCGGCTTGTTGCAGCTCGACATCACCGCCCGGCTGTCGATGAGCCTCAACAATACGCCGCTGCAGGGCGCGCATATCAACGTGGTCAGCGGCAACTTCATCATCGCGCAACCGCTGGGCATCGATGACGGTATCGACTACTGTCACAGCGGCCGCATTCGCCGCATCGATGAAGACGCGATCCACCGCCAGCTCGACAGCAACGCCATCGTGCTGATCGGCCCGGTCGCGGTTTCCGTTACCGGCGAGAGCTTCAACCTGACCTCGGAAGAAGTGGCCACCCAGCTGGCAATCAAGCTCAAAGCGGAAAAAATGATCGGCTTCTGCTCCTCGCAGGGCGTGACCGACGCGGAGGGTAACATCCTTTCCGAGCTGTTCCCCAACGACGCGCAAAAGCGCCTTGAAGAGCTGGAAGAAGGCGGCGATTACCATTCCGGCACCGTGCGCTTCCTGCGCGGCGCGGTGAAAGGCTGCCGCAGCGGCGTGCGCCGCAGCCACCTGATCAGCTATCAAGAGGACGGTGCGCTGGTGCAGGAACTGTTCTCGCGCGACGGCATCGGCACCCAAATCGTGATGGAGAGCGCCGAACAGGTGCGCCGAGCGACGATCAACGACATCGGCGGCATCCTGGAGCTGATTCGGCCACTCGAGCAGCAGGGTATTCTGGTGCGCCGTTCGCGTGAACAGCTGGAGATGGAAATCGACAAGTTCACCATTATCGAACGCGACAACCTGACCATCGCCTGCGCGGCGCTGTACCCGTTCTTGGAGGAAAAAATCGGTGAGATGGCCTGTGTCGCGGTGCATCCCGATTACCGCAGCTCATCACGCGGCGAGATGCTGCTGCAGCGGGTAGAAAATCAGGCCCGGCAGATGGGGCTGAAGAAGCTGTTCGTGCTGACCACACGCAGCATCCACTGGTTCCAGGAGCGTGGCTTTACCCCGGCGGAGGTCGACGTGCTGCCGATGCAGAAACAGGCGTTGTACAACTACCAGCGCCGCTCCAAAATTCTGCTGGCGGATCTGTAATCCCTGCGGGCGCGGCCGTTGCCGCGCCCCTCAGCGCTTATTCCGTCGCCTGCAGCCGTTCAGCCAATCCGCTGCGGCGCTGGGTCGGCGTGCGAATGGCCCGTAGCAGCACCGCCTCCGTAGCGTACAGCGAAAGCAGCTTACGCGCGCGAGTGATCGCGGTATAGACCAGCTCACGCGTCAGCACCGGCAGAAAGTGATTTGGCAACACCAGCACCGTATGGTCAAACTCCGATCCCTGAGATTTGTGCACCGTCATCGCATAAGCGGTTTCATGCGCCGGCAAACGGCTTGGCTGTACCGACTTGATGCTGCCGTCGGGCAGTTGGAAATGCACGCGCAGATCGCCGTGCTCATCCGGCAGCGTAATGCCGATATCCCCATTGAACAGCCCCAGCGCGCTGTCGTTGCGGCCGATCATTACCGGCCGCCCCCGGTACCAGCGGCCAAGCACGCCCGGCTTGCGATCAATTAAACCGGCGCGCTGCAGCCCGAGCTCAATGCGCTCGTTCAGGCCGGCGACGCCGAACGGCCCTTCACGCAGCGCGCACAGCACCTGGAAACGGCCAAAGGCCGCCAGCACCGTCGCCGCGTCCGCCCCTTCTGCGGTCAGCCGCAAATAGTCGCGGTAGCTCGCCACGCAGGCATCCAACAGCGCCTGATACTCTTCGCTCGTCGCCAGCGCATAGCCCGCAACATCACCGAAACTGCCCTTTAATGCCGCCAGCGCGCGATCCCCCGCTCCGGCGTTAACCGCCAACGCCAGCTGACCGATGCCGGAACGGGCGTCGAAGCGATAGCTCTTGCGTAGCAGGCACAGGCTGTCGCGCACCGCCGCTTCCGCGTCGGCCTGCTGCCCCGTGAGCGAACAACCGGTCAGGCGGCTCAGCTCAGCGGCGCGCGCATCGCTGTATCCCTGCTCGGCAAAACGGCAAATATCGCCCAGCACCGCGCCGGCCTCCACCGAAGCCAGCTGATCGCGATCGCCGAGGAAAATCACCCGCGCCCGATCGGGCAACGCGGCAATCAGGCGCGCCATCATCGGCAGATCGACCATCGAGGCCTCATCCACCACCAGCACATCCAAATGCAGCCGGTTGCCACGGTGATAACGCATGCGCTGACTGTTCGGTTGCGCCCCCAACAGACGGTGCAACGTCGCCGCCTCCGTCGGGAACAGCGCCTGCTGCGCCGGGGTCAACGCCAGCTGGCGGCTGGCGCTGCCAAGCGACTCCGTCAGGCGCGCCGCCGCCTTGCCGGTCGGCGCCGCCAGCTGAATGCGCAAGCGCGCGCTTTCATCCAGCTGCACCAGCGCCGCCAACAGTTTGGCGACGGTGGTGGTTTTACCGGTGCCCGGCCCGCCGGAAATGACCGCAATGCGCCGCGTGGCGGCCACTGCGGCGGCAATTTTCTGCCAGTCGGGCTCGTCGCTCGCCGCGCCGAACAAACGGTCGAGAATAGTGCGCAGCTCAGCCTCCGGCACCGCCAGCGATTCGCCTTCACCGCCGATAAACGCCGCCACTTCGCCTTCGTTTTGCCACATGCGCTGCAGATACAGGCGCGGTCCGCGCAGCACCAGCGGCGTAGCGCCGCTGCCGTCCCCAACCGCCGCGCTGGCCGCCAAACGCTGCTGCCAACGCGCGCTATCCGGTCGCCCGGCCGCCTCCCACACCGCCAGCGCCAACGCCGGCTGGCGCCCTTCAAACAGCGTGTCCGCCTGCAGCTGCTCCAGCATCAGGCAGACGTGACCGGCCCCCGCCTCTGCGCTCAGGCAGGCGGCGGCCAGCAAAATATCGGGCTCGTCTTCGCTCGCCACCACGCGGGCGAACTGCACGTCCAGCGGGCGCAGCACGCCAAGCGCCACCGCCTGCTCCAGCAGTGCGATCATGATCCTTCCTCCGTCGCCGCAGCTTCGCCGCTGAACAAGCGATCCATCCCCTCCACCAGCTCAAGCTCGGGGAGACAGGTGAAAATGCCGTTGCCCGGGTGCGCCGCATCCACGCCGCGCAGGAACAGATAAATCACCCCGCCAAAATGGCGCCGGTAATCGTAATCCGGCAACCGATGACGCAGATAACGATGCAGCGCCAGCGTATACAGCTGGTATTGCAGATCGTAACGATGCTCCGCCATCGCCTGCTCCATCGCCGGCCGGGTATAGGCGCTACTGTCTTCCCCCAGCCAGTTGGACTTGTAGTCCAGCAGGTAGTATTTGCCCTGCCAGCAGAACACCAGGTCGATAAAGCCTTTCAGCATGCCCTGCACCTGATGAAAATCTAGCGCCGGGCAGCGGGCGGAAAGCGGATCGTAACGCTTCACCAGGGCATCGAGCGCCTTCGCCTGCAACAACCGGTTAATCGGCAAATAGAACTGCAGCTCGGCCTGCTTGTGCTGCGGCGTCAGCGCCGACAACGTCACGCCGCTGGCGGCGAGCGGCGTGTTGAGCAACACCTGCATCCACGCCAGCAAAATTGGCTGCCAGTGCTCGGCAAATCCTTGCTGTTGCAGCTGTGCCAGCAGCCACTGTTCGTCCAGCGGCTGGGTGAAGTCCAGCGTTTCAAACAGGCTGTGCAGGAAGGTGCCGGGCGTTGCGCCGCGCGGGAAGGTATGCGGTGTGAGCGCTGGCTCACTCTCCTCACCCCGCTCGCCCGCGGCGTCGACATCCAGACGCGGCAGCAGATCCTGCATCAGGCTCGAACCGTGCTGTTGCAAACCGGTATAGCTGGTCACCCGCCAAAAATCCTGGATCCGTCGGGTAAAGCTTTTCGCCGCCAGCGTAGCGGCCAGCGATGCCTGGGGCTGCCAGGGCGCCTCGTCCGGCGGTTCCACCAGCGACAGCGCGATGCCGCCGCCCGCCAATTGCTGCAGGCGCTCCTGCAGATACGCGGCGTCGCCGGCCTGCCCGCCCTGCACCAGATAACCCAATGCGCTGCGGTGCAGATCGGTATCGCCCTGTTTCTTGCGCGTGCCCTGGAACAGCGGCGCGATGCCGATGCTGCAGTGGTACACCGAGCGGGTCAGCGCCACGTACAACAGGCGCAGGTCTTCCGCCAACCGCTCCTCCTCCGCCCAGGCCTGGCTCTCTTCATTGGCATCGAGATCCAGCAACGCCTGGAAACTGTGGCGATCGTGATACAGCGCCTGCTGCTGCTGGCGGAAATTGCCGACGAACGGCAGCCACACCAGATCGAACTCCAGCCCCTTTGATTTATGAATCGTGATCACCTGCACCAGATGCCGGTCGCTCTCCAGCCGCAGTTGCTGATTATCGGACTGGCGATTAGGCTGGGCGATCTGCTGTGCCAGCCAGCGCACCAGCGCATGTTCGCTGTCGAGTTGCGCCGCCGCCTCTTGCAACAACTCCCCCAGATGCAGCACGTCGGTCAAACGACGCTCGCCACCGGCGCTGGCCAGCAGGTTCTCCGCCAGCTGGCGCGCTTTCATCACCTCGCTCAGCATCGGCAACACGCCGCGGCGCAGCCAGAGCGTGCGGTAATCATCGAATTCGTTAACCAGCTCGTCCCAGGCACGCTCATCACGGCTCAGGCCGTCCAGCGTCGGCGCGTCCAGCCCCATCAGCCCGGTGGCCATGGCGCTGCGCAGCGTGCGCTCCTGCTCCGGCGCCAACACCGCCTGCAGCAACCACAGCAGGTCTTTGGCCTCCGGGGTGTCGAACACGCTGTCGCGGTTGGACAGGTAGACCGACGGAATGGACAGCGCGCTCAGCGCATCGCGCACCAACGCCGCCTCATTGCGGCTGCGCACCAGCACCGTGATATCGGAGGCTTGCACCGGCCTTGGCTCCTTGCCGCCCTGCAGCCACGCCTGGCCCTGCTGCCCGGCGCTGAGCCAGTCGCGAATTTGCGTGGCGCACAGGCGCGCCATCAGCTGTTGGTAATCACTTACACCGGCGCCTTCCCCCTGCTGCAGCCAGAACTGCATCGCCGGTTGCGGCTTGCCGTGCAGGTCAAACGCCAGCCCTTGGTTCTTTTCCGCCGCGCTGACCTCGATAAAGGGGATTTGGCCGAACAGGAAAGGTTTTTCTACCTGAGAAAACAGGTGATTAACGCTGGCGACCATCGACGGCGACGAGCGCCAGTTGGTCTCCAGCGTATAGTGGGCGCTCACCTCTGAGCGCGCCCGCATGTAGGTAAAGATATCGGCACCGCGGAAGGCGTAAATCGCCTGCTTGGGATCGCCTATCAACAGCAGGCCGCAATCGGGCCGGCCGACGTAAAGCTTTTGGAAAATGCGATATTGCTGCGGATCGGTATCCTGAAATTCATCGATCATCGCCACCGGGTAACGCTGGCGAATCGCCTGCGCCAGCTGTTCGCCGCCGCCGCTTTGCAAGGCGCCGTCCAGCCGGCTAAGCAGGTCGTCAAACCCCAGCTCGGCGCGCTGGCGCTTTTCTTGTTGAATGGAAGTGCGGATCTCGCTGAGCGCGCGCGCCATGATCAGGTCGCGCAGCGTCAAGGGTTCATCGAACAGCTCGTCGATCGCCGTGAACAGCGCATGCCGCGGCGGCTCGCCTTTCTTGGTTTTCTCCAGCAGCGCCGACTGGCGAAATTTATCCAGTTCCTTCGGCAACTGGTAGTCCTGAGTCTCCTGCCCGCTCCATTCGCCGACCTTGTTCAGCCAGTTCGGCAGGTGTTTGCTGCTGTAGCTGCGCTTATCGACGCCGGACTGGGCGATCAGCGCCTCCAGATCGCCCGCCGCCGCACGCCATTGCGCCTTGATGGCATCGATGCGCGCGACGATCTGCTCGTGGCGCATCAGGACGGTTTCTTCCTCTTTCGGCGGCCGGCGCAGCGCCGGCGCCTCACCGTGCAGGTAACCGGAAAGGTCGGCCAGCAACGCTTCCGGGCCGCTCCACTCCTGGCTGACCGCACGCGCCACGCCCAGCGGCAACGGATAGCAGTGGCGACGCCAGAAATCGGCACAGGCCTGCCGCCGCAGCGGCAACTCGTCCTGCACCAGCGTATGTTCAAACAGCATGCCGGATTCGAAGGCGTTGTGCGTCAGCATTCGTTGGCAAAAGCCGTGAATGGTGTAGATCGCCGCTTCGTCCATTTGCCGCTCCGCCGCCAGCAGCTGCGAGGCGGCGTCGGTCAAGTCGTCAATTTCAGCCATCAGCGCCAAAAACAGCGGGTTGGCGCTGACGCCCCGCACGCAAGCGATGCGCAGCCCGTGGATATTGTCGCGGATACGCCCGCGAAGCTCCTCGGTGGCGGCCTCGGTAAAGGTCACCACCAGGATTTCTTCAACCGTCAGCGGGCGAGGAAACGCCGCTTCACCGCCCAACCCCAACAGCAAACGCAGATACAGCGCGCCGATGGTAAAGGTTTTGCCGGTGCCCGCCGACGCCTCAATCAGGCGTTCGCCGAACAGCGGCAGCGTCAGCGGCTCCAGCCTCTGCGGGGCAGTTTCCGTCATGGCGTCGCCACTTTGCGCGGCAGGATCTGCTGCAATGCAGACGCGTTCGGATAGGTGACCCAGCCCTTAGGCGCCGCGTAATCCGCCTTGTCTTGCCCGCTGCCGCTCACCTGCGACAGCACAGCCAGCCCCTGTGGCTGGATCACCGCCTGGTGGAAATAATCCGCCAGTTTGGCCGGCGTCAGCTGTTGCACCTGCGCAATCAGCTTCTGACGAGTATCGAAGGCGAAATTGCCGCGATCGAAATCGTTGGCGAACCGGCTGGCCTCTTCGCTCAGGGTTTGCGGCCGCTGCTTCAGCTCATTGATCAGCGCCTGTTTGTACTGCTCAAAGTCCGCTTCGCTCATGTCGCGCAAGCGTTTCTCGGTTTTCGGGTAGAAATCCTGATAGCGCTGGTACAGGTATGCCGGCTGTTTGCTGTTGCTCTGCAACAGGAAGCCCACGCCCCATTGGCGCCCCACCGACATTGGGAAGGCGAAGACCGCATACCCCAATTGCTCCTGAGTGCGCAGCTGGCTATAGAACCACGGCTGAATAATCTGCCCCAGCAAGGAGCTGTAGGCCATGCCGGCCACTTCGTCGTAGCCGGTCGGCACATAGACCGCCGCCAGCGCCGAATCGGTGCTGCTGCCCACCTGTTGCAGATTGGCCAGATGATTTTTGTCCACCACCACGTCTTCGCCGTGCCACCATTCGATGCCGGTACAGCCCAGGCGATGTTTCAGCGTCGACGCCAGCGTGTCGACCTGCTGCTTGCTCATGTTGCCCACCACCAGCAGCTCCGGCGTAGCCTCGGCCAGCAGGCTGTCGCGATAGGCCAGCACGTCTTTCAGCGTCAGCGTCTTCAGCACTTCGCGGCGTTCGCTGCGTTCGGAATACGGCACGCGGGAAACCATCTGCACCGGCTGAATGGCCAATTCAAACGCCTTGCCCTTCTCGGCGGCGTCCAACTGCTCCAGATACCAGGACTTGGCCTGCGCCAGCTGATCTTCCGTCGGCGTGAAGTTGGAATAGCCCTCGATCAGCGCCGTCAGCAACTGCGGCAGGCGCTGGGTAAAGCCGTTGGCGTTAAACATCAGGCCGTTGTTCGGCGAGGTCGAGAAGCTCAACCCGCCAACCGATGCCTGATAGCTCAGCTGATCCAGCGCTAGGCCGGCCAGATAATCCGTCAGCGAGAACAGCACCTGGTTGCGCGCGGAATCCATGGTCTTGGCGTTGCGGAAAGCGACGGTGACGTCGGCCTTCGGCTCATCGGCGAAGTAACGGCTCGGCATGTACAGCACACGCAGGCCGGGGTTATCCACCACCATTTCCGGCTTTTTGAACTCGTGCGACGGCTTGGTCAGGGTAAAGTCATCCGGGATGTACGGATTGAGCGTCGGTAACGACAGGGAAATCCCACTCCCCAACTGCTGCCACTGCGTAAAGCGCTGCGGCGTGATTTTGTCGACCTGGTAAGGCGCGTTGACGAAATAGGCCGTCTTGTTGTGCGGCTCATCCGGGCTGACGAACCAGATGCGGGCGTTTTGCGGCGTCATGGCGTCCAGGCGTTCGGCGATCGCCTTCGGATCATAGCGATCGGCCAGGTAAGGCGCGTCCAGCGCATGTTCAACCGGCACGCGCAGCATGGTGTCCACCAGCCATTCGATGTAGTCCATGTCGCGCGTGATCGACGGATAACGGAAATCCAGGTTGAGAACATGCGAGATTTCGTCGAAGTAACTTTGCTTGATGCCTTCGCTGCGCAGCATTTTCAGGTAGTTGAAAATGGCGGCGACGACCTCGTCGCGCTTGGCCAGGCCTTTGTCGGTCAGTGAAACGCTGATGGCGAAGACCCCGCCGTTGCGATCCACCATCGGATCGGCGCCGGCATTGATGGCGTCCGCCAGCCCCTGCTTCTGCAACCAGTCAGACAGGGTGTTCTTGCTGCGGTTGCCGATCAGGTAGCTGATGTAGGTATCGGTTTTGCTGCGAAACGCGGCGCTGTTGTTATCGATGCGAAACTCGACCTTCAACTGTTTGCGCGGCTGTGCTGGCACATAGTGAATGATGATGCCCTGCTGTTCCGGCGTCACGGCCGGCACGGTGATCGGCGGCACGGTGGCGTCGTGATTCGGCACGCGGCCAAAGGTTTTCGCCGCAATATCAGCCAGCTGAGGCAGCGGCTGATTGCCGTACAAAACGCCCATCATCAGGTTGGCGGAGTAGTAGCGTTTATAGAAGCCGGTCAGCTCATCGTGCAGCTTGCTGTCCGTCTTGTCTTTCAGCGTATCGAGATTGCCGCCGGAGAAGCGCGCGCTCGGGTGCGCCGGGTTAAGGGTTTCCGCGCCCACCTGCGCCATACGCATACCGTCGCGCGAACGCGCCATCGTCAACTCGGCGTTAACCGCGTTGCGCTCACGATCGGCATTGCCCGGATCCAGCAGCGGCTCGGCAATGGCGTCGGCCATGCGATCGACCGCTGGCTCCAGCGCGTCATTTTCCACTTCCAGATAGAAGGCGGTGCGATAAGAAGCCGTGCTGGCGTTGTGGCTGCCGCCATGCTTTTTCAGGAACTCGGACAGGTTTTCCGGCTCTGGATAGCGCTTGGAGCCCATCAGCACCATATGTTCCAGATAGTGCGCCAAACCCAGTTGGCTGTTCGGATCTTCAAGCGAGCCGACCGGCAATGCCAGCGCCGCCAGCGATTTCGGCGCCTGAGCATCGGACACCAGCAACACCGTCATGCCGTTAGTCAATTTGATCGCCTCATACTGACGCGGATCGTGTTCGCTTTTGTTGATCTTCTCCGCCAGCGGTTGCCATCCTTGCGCGGCCCAACTCAACGGCGCCCAACACATAGCCAATAATACCAGCCCGGTGATACGGGCCAACTGTCTGCGCATATCCAAAATAAACCCCTATTCTGACGTCGCTGCGCCCACTCCCTGACGGTGGCGACGTTCATCAAAACCACATAACCAAATCTGTACTCACCGTGTTCTTCGCCAATATGGCGACCCGAACTCGGCGGGTATATGCCTGTACGTTATGTAAGACCGGGAATGACCCCAATGGTTGAATATAACCTTCGTTATTTTTACCACCTACCGCCGCACAGCACCACCGGGGGATTGTTACCCCAGGTTATGCCGCGCCACCGGCAGCAGATAACGCTCTGTTTCGGCCAGTATTTGCGCTAAGTATTCATTATCCATTTGGCGGAACACTCGCTGCACGTAGGGATCTTCCCCTTCTCCGGGAATGCGCTGATCGCCCTGCCAGGCTTGCAGCAATTTGGCGCGTGCCTTAATCTGCGCGTCTTCCTCCCAGTCGATTTGCTGCGTTTCCGGTAGATAACACTGACTCAGCCACGCCCAGCCGCTCTTGTTCAGCAACAGCAGCGGCTGACTCAGACCGCGCTGATAGCCCGTCAGCAGTTCCGCCAGCTGCGCCTGTGCCTCTTCAGGCGCCAGCGCGGCAAAGCGCCAGGCGGAGTTCTTGCGGCCATACATGCGGCTCTCGCCGGTGCCGCCGGCGCAGCAGTACACTAGGTGCTCCAGCCACAGCAATATGCCATCCACCGCCGACAGCGTCGCGGGCCGCCAGCGCAACAGGCCGTCACCCTGCACCTGATGCAGCCAGCCGCTGAGGCGCACGCCGGCGATATCGATATCCAGCTCCAGGCTATGGCTCTCTGCGCGTTCCGCACGCACCTGCTCGGCCAGTTCGCTCATCTCTTCCTGCTGCTTTTGCCAATAAATTTCGCCGAAGGCGCCATAGGGCAAGCCGCCGGCGGCGCGCACCCGCTGGAACAGCCGTTCGGGATCGTCGCCGTCGATCAGCGTATTCAGCAGCTGGCTGTTGAACTGGTAGCGGCTGAGGTTATCCAGCGTGAAGGGCTCTTCGTCCGGCAGCTCGGTCTCTTCCAGGATAAAACTGACGCCCAGCCGCAGTTGGAAAAACGCGCGAATCGGATGGCGGTAAAACCGCAGCAGTTCCTCCAGCGATATTTGCTGCAGCGCTTCGGCGGGCAGCGGCTGGTTGAACGCCGGATGCGCCGCACCGCGCCCATCGGCGGCAGGCAGCCACTCGGTGGCATAGCTTTGCGCCTCCGAGCCCGGCAAGAAGTTCTCGGCGGCGAACGGCATGCGCGCGTGCCACTTCAGCAAGTGCTCACCAACCCGCCGGGCGCTGTCGTCTGCGCTAAGCTCTTCATCTCCCGGCAGGCAATAGCTTTGTTCCAGGTACTCCAGCAGCTCGGTGACCAGTACCGAAGGGTAGCGCGGGCTGTTGTCCTGAATGGAACGGCCGATGAAGCTGATATACAGCCGCTGTTGCGCGGACAAAATCGCTTCCAGGAACAGATAACGGTCGTCATCGCGCCGGCTGCGGTCGCCGCGTTTGACCTGCTGCGCCATCAGATCGAAACCCAGCGGCGGCAGCGTGCGCGGATACACGCCGTCATTCATGCCCAGCAGGCACACCACCTTGAACGGAATGGAACGCATCGGCATCAGCGTACAGAAGTTGATTTGCCCGGCGAGGAAGCGCTGGCTGATGCGCTCCTGATCGAGACGCGCCGCCAGATCGTCCCGCAGAATGGTCAACGGCACCTCATCGGGATAGCGCGCCGCCAGGCCAAAATTAATGGCCTGCTGCCACTGCTGTTCGATCAGCGCCAGCACCACCTCGGTGTCGCTGTCCGCAGCGAAAAAAGCATCCAGCAGTTGCCGGCAGAGCGGCAGCCACGCCTCGAGCGGGCGCGCTTCGCTCAAGATTTGCCGCCAGTGGCTGAGCTGCGCCAGCAGGTCTGCCAGCTGCCCCGCCAGTTCGGCGACCAATCCGCTCGATTCGTCGTAAGGCAAAATGCCCTGCCAATCGCCGGCATTGCTGTCCATCGCGTAGCCAAGCAACATGCGCGTGATGCCAAAGCGCCAGGTATGTTGGCCGGTAGCGGGCAGATCCAGTTCGCGCACGTTATCGTCGTCCAGGCCCCAGCGCACGCCGGATTCACCGACCCAATGGCGCAGCAGGCGCAGCCCCTCTTCGCCAATGGCGAAACGGGCGGCCAGGGCCGGCACCTCAAGCAGCGCCAGCACCTGTTCCGAGGTAAAACGGCTTTGCGGCAGATCGAGCAGTGAAATGAACGCCTGCAGCGCAGGATGCGCCTGGCGCGCTTTACGGTCGGAAATGGCGAACGGCAGGTAGCGCTCGGCAGGGGCATTGCCGAACACCGCCTGAATGTAAGGCGTGTAGCTGTCGATATCCGCGACCATCACGATGATGTCGCGCGGCGTCAACGACGGATCCTGCGCCAGCATGGTCAGCAGTTGATCGTGCAGCACCTCCACTTCCCGCTGCGGGCTGTGGCAGGCATGCAGGCTGAGGGAACGGTCGTTCTCATCCAGCGGACGTTTGCTGAAGCTGCTTTCCAGCGTTTCCGCGGTAATACCGATCACCGCATGGTCTTCCAGCTCCAGCATGTCGCGCTGAACGGCGTGCAGCATGGTATCGGCCGGGATATCGACAAAGGCGTCAACCTCTTGCGCCCCTTCCATCTGCGACAGCAGATAGAGGTGATCGCGCCCCAGCTTGCCCCAAGAGGCCAGCAGCGGGTTGCTGAGCTGCTGCTGGCCTTCGGCGTCAAACAGGCGCGCCGCGCCATCCGGCTGGCGGAACAGCCCGTGCTCGCGTGCCTGATGGTAGTGACGGCGCTTGCGGCTCTGCAAGCGAGCCAGGAAAGCGTAATCCTGAATATCGCCCCAATAGTAGCGACAGGGGTTGGTGAACATCAGGTGGATATCGATATGCCGCCCCAGCGCCTGCAGCGCCTCCAGATAGACCGGCGGCAACGCCGAGATACCGCAGATAAACACCCGCGGCGGCAAACCGGGCGGGCAGGTTTTTGCCTGCTCCAGCGCGTGGATAAATCGGCTGTACAGATTGGCGCGGTGCCATTCCGGCTGCCCCAGCTCGCGCGTGTACTCCACCAGCCGCGCCCAGAGCGGCGCCTGCCATTGCTGAGCCTCCGCCAGGCCGTCGATGCGCTCACCGCGCTGCCAGCTCTCCAGCCACTGCGGGCGATAAACCAAATATTGGTCGAACAGGTCGGCGACCCGGCCGGCCAACTGGTGAATCTTGCGCTTGTCACCGTCATCGGTCAGATAGTGCTGCAGTGGCGCAAACGCCGGCTGAGTCAGCATCTCCGGCAGCAACCACATCAGCTTCCAGGTCATGGCGTCCTTGCTGAAGGCGCTCTCTTTCGGGATATCCGGCAACACCCGGGTGAACATGTCCCAAATAAAGGTCGCCGGCAGCGGAAACGCAATATTGGCGGCGATGCCGAACTGTTCCGCCAACTGCATCTGCAGCCATTGCGCCATACCGGGGCTCTGCACCAGCACCACTTCCGGTTGAAAAGGATCGGCCAACGGATCTCTGGCTATCAGCGCGCTGGTCAGCGTTTTCAACAAATCCAGCTGATTGGAATGATAAACCGTGAACATCAAGGCTCCTTTAAAACAAAAGACATACCGGCTTAAAAGCGGGTGCAATACCAGCGGCTCAGCGTCGCCCACTGCCGCTGCGGCGTTTGGACTCTAACCGTCAATCGGCGGCAATCACTCTCCGCATCGTCAAGCGCCGTCTCGCGTCGCCAACCTTCCGGCGGCGATTCGGCCTCGAGCCGCCCGGTGACGGCGAACGCTTCTAACTGCTGATGCGCCAGCGCCCAGGCTTGCCGGTAGTGCCACTGGCGCTGAAACGACTGCAACAGCACCTGATGATACTGTAACAAGCCAAGCAGCGACACCGAGAACAGCAAGGCCGCCACCAACACTTCCGGCAGGCTGAAGCCGTTGCGGGATAGCCGCCCTGCCCGAGCGTTAGCCGTCACAGTCGGTCAGCCTTTTCTCTGGACAAAAATCCAGCCGACCGCCCGGCTGAGCTTGCACCTTTCCAGCGGTCTCTGCGCCGTTAAAGGTGCCCCACTGATACAGCCAAAGCGGTTCACCGCCGCGCATCTCACCAAGGCCGCGTATCGTTACAACGCCCGCTCTGGCAGACAGCCGGGCGCAGGCCGTCAGTTCCGCGCGCTGCCTGCATAACCAGGCCGCCGCACTCAGCTCGGCGCGTGGCCAGCGCTGGCTCATGCCCCAACTCAGCGCCGAAGCGGCCTGATTATAAGCCTGAAGGTAACGCTGCTGATCGGCGGCCAGTAACAGCGCGTTATCCAACTGCCGATGCTGAGCGTTAAGCAACATCAGCCCCAGCGCCAACAGCAACATCACCGCCGCCAGAGTGCTACCGCCCCGCTGGGTTCGCCAATTCATGGCAGCGCCGCCATTTCGACGCTCGCACTCAGGCTGCGCCTGATACGCGTATCGCTGGCGGAGCGCCCCGCCAGCGTCAGGCGAGCCAAGGTCGCGCCGTGATCGCCCCGCTCGATCGCCACATGAAACCGCTCAATGCGCACTTCGTCATGATCGAGCAACCGCTCCCAGCCACCGCCATCGCATTGGCTCACGCCGCGCTGCCCTTCCAAGCCGCCATTGCGCAGCCGATAACCGAAATAGCCCGCATTCTCGCCCGAAGCGAGCCATTGCCCGCTGCGAGCGATGTCGTAGGCAACGATAACGCAGCTGCCCGCCGCTTCTCCCGATGCCTGACCGATCAGCAACGGACGGCCGGCGCACTGCCCGGCGCAAAAACCGGCGCGGCGCAGATCTTTCTCAATGCCGAACGCCAGTTGCCGCAGCGTTGACTCCAGCCGAAAGTGCTGGCTGACGACCACGCTTTGCTGGCGCAACAGCGGATAGGTTTTCGCCGCGCCGAGCGCGATCACGCTGCCGAAGACCAACGCCAACATCACCTCCGGCAAGGTAAAACCGCGTTCTAAAGTCAACATAGCGCAATGCCTCTGACCCGCTGCCCTTCGCTGCACAAACGCAGCCGCCCACGGGCGGACAGCACCAGCCGCAGGCTGCCTGCGTCGTTGCTGAGAAGGATGTGCCCCGCCTGCGCAGTATTGCGCAAACCGTAAAACCCAATCTCTTTGCCGGTGTAGCCGCTCAAAGCGACGTCGTGATAAGACGGCGAGAAAACGGCGCCTTCGGCGGAAGCGCAATCCGTCGGCGGCACGCCACCGCCCAGACACCAGGGCGTGCCGTTCTTGAACCACAGCAGCGTCGCGCGGTTACGCCAGTTGGCGTCCGCCTGCAATCGCAGCAAAAACGCCAGCAGCTGCTGAGCCGTGTGTTCCAGCCGCAGCGCTTGCTGATGATAACGCCATTGCCCGACGCCCCAGCCGGTGAGCATGCCGGCGATCATTATCGCCGCCAACAGCTCAATCAGCGTCATGCCACGCTGGCGATCATCGATGTTCGAGAGAGTGTTGTCTTTCATGCCGCCAGTGTAAGGATCGCCACAACGCGGTAAAGCCGCATGCGTAATCGCTGCGGCAAGCTGCGCAATGTTTTATTTACGACGGCAGAGGACGACAAAAAAATGCGGCGCGGTGCGCAATGCGGATAAAAAAAGGGGTGCAATCGCTGCCCCCCTGGTGTGATGCGGTTAAGGTTAGATCGCGACCGGCGCCTTGATGGCCGGATGCGGATCGTAACCTTCGATCTCGAAGTCTTCGAAACGGTAATCGAACAGCGAAGCCGGCTTGCGTTTGATCACCAGTTTCGGCAACGGACGCGGTTCACGCGTTAGCTGCAGCTGAGTCTGTTCCATGTGGTTGCTGTACAGGTGGGTATCGCCGCCGGTCCAGACGAAATCGCCCACTTCCAGATCGCACTGCTGCGCCATCATATGCACCAGCAGCGCGTAGCTGGCGATGTTGAATGGCAGGCCTAGGAACACGTCGCAGGAACGCTGGTACAGCTGGCAAGAGAGCTTGCCGTCCGCGACGTAGAACTGGAAGAACGCGTGGCACGGCGCCAACGCCATCTGATCCAGCTCGCCGACGTTCCAGGCGGAAACGATGATGCGGCGCGAATCCGGATCCTGCTTCAGCTGTTGGAGCACGTTGCTCAGCTGATCGATCTGACGGCCGTCCGCCGCGCCCCAGGCGCGCCACTGTTTGCCGTACACCGGGCCGAGATCGCCGTTTTCATCGGCCCACTCGTCCCAAATGGTGACCTTGTTGTCACGCAGGTAGGCGATGTTGGTATCGCCGTTCAGGAACCACAACAGCTCATGAATGATCGAACGAAGATGACATTTCTTGGTGGTCACCAACGGGAAACCTTCCTGCAAGTTGAAACGCATCTGATGGCCGAAAATCGACAGCGTGCCAGTGCCGGTACGGTCGGCTTTAGGGGTGCCCTCGGCGAGCACCTTGTTCATCAAATCCAGATACTGTTTCATTTGTCCCTCACGACATTTGTTGCTGCGGGCGACGACGGTACGCCCAAATCATCATAATAATACCGGCCACCACCATCGGGATGGACAGGATCTGCCCCATGCTGATCACGCCTTCGAACAGGCCGAGCTGGGCATCCGGCTGGCGGAACGCTTCAACGATGATGCGGAATGCGCCATAACCGATCAGGAACAGGCCCGAGACGGCGCCCATCGGCCGCGGCTTGCGAATAAACAGGTTCAGAATGATAAACAGCACCACGCCTTCCAGCAGCAGTTCATACAACTGCGACGGGTGGCGCGGCAGTACGCCGTACTGATTCAATAACGGCAGCAAAGAAGGATCGGCGGCGGCGAGGGCCACGTCTTCGCTGCGCGAACTTGGGAACAGCATCGCCCAAGGGGTGTCGGTGGTCACGCGGCCCCACAGTTCACCGTTGATGAAGTTGCCGAGGCGGCCGGCGCCCAGGCCGAATGGGATCAATGGCGCGATAAAATCGGAAACCTGGAAGAAGGTGCGTTTGGTGCGGCGAGCGAACCAGAACATCACCAGAATCACCCCCATCAAGCCGCCGTGGAACGACATGCCGCCATCCCAGACCTTGAACAGATAGAGCGGGTTATCCAGGAACAGCGGCAGGTTATAGAACAGCACATAGCCTACGCGGCCGCCGACGAATACGCCCAGGAAACCGGCGTAGAGCAGGTTTTCAACTTCGTCTTTGGTCCAGCCGCTGCCCGGCTTGTTGGCACGGCGCACCGCCAGCCACATGGCAAAAACGAAGCCGACCAGGTACATCAGGCCATACCAATGCAGAGAAACCGGGCCAATGGAGAAAATGACCGGATCAAATTTAGGAAACGCCAGATAGCTATTGCTCATCTATCACCACAACATGTCTGTTATTTTTCCCCATGCGGGGGCGGCAGGTGCCAAGCGGCGGCGGAGATTGTCCCGCGTCTTGCAAGCAGCAGCATTGGCCGCTGCGGTGTGCAAGGCGACGAGCCTGCGCCGCACTGAGGTTGCGCATCATAACATAGGCTTAGCGCGGTCCGGTCCGGCAGGCCGGGAAAAGTTCTGTAAAAAAATCACAACGCGCGGCGGCTACCGGCCCCCGCGGATCAACCCGCCCATGCCGCGCCGCTCCATAAACGCCGCCACCAGATGGCGCACTTCGGTAGTCATCTGGGTGTTCAACACCCGCTGCGCCAACATTTCGGCGTCGGCAAGGTCGATATGCCGCAGCAGGTATTTGATGCGCGCCACGCTGCGGCCGTTCATGCTCAGATTGCGATAGCCCATGCCCACCAGCAACAGCGCGCCCATGGGATCGCCGGCCAGCTCACCGCAGAGACTAAGCTGCAACCCGGCCGCGTTCCCCTGCTCGGCGATCAGTTTCAGCACCTGCAGCATCGCGGGGTGCAAACTGTCATACAGCGAGGCGACTCGGGTATTGTTGCGATCCACCGCCAACAGGTACTGGGTCAAATCGTTGGTGCCGACCGAGATGAAATCAACGCGCCCGGCCAGATGCGGGATCAGGAAAATCATCGACGGCACTTCCAGCATCACGCCGATTTTCGGTTTCGGGATCGCATAGCCAAGCACCTCTTCCACCTCGCGCCCGGCGCGGTCAATCAGGCGTTTGGCCTCATCGACCTCTTCCAGGCTGGTGACCATCGGCAACAAAATGCCCAGATTGCCGGTACCGGCGTTGGCACGCAGCATGGCGCGCACCTGAATCAAAAAGATCTCCGGCTGATCCAGGGTGATGCGGATGCCGCGCCAGCCCAGACAGGGGTTCTCTTCGCTGATCGGCATATAAGGCAGCTGCTTGTCGGCGCCGATATCCAGAGTGCGCAGCGTGACCGGCTTGCTCGGGTAAAGCTGCAGCATGCCCTGGTACTGCGCGACCTGTTCCTCTTCGGAGGGGAAGCCGCTTTGCAACATGAACGGGATTTCGGTGCGGTATAACCCCACGCCATCTACCCGGCCGCCCAACAGCTGTTCATGTTCCGGGCTGAGGCCGGCATTCAGCATCACCTGAATGCGCTCGCCGCTTTTCAACTGCGCCGGCTGCTCGACGTCGTCTTCCGCCAGCTTGCTCAGTTCCAGCTCTTCGCTGATCAGCCGTTGATATTCCTGCACCAGCACCGGTTCAGGATCGACCAGCAGTTCACCGCGATAACCGTCGACGATCAGCAGCCGCTGGCTGAGCAGAGAAGGCTGGATGTCGGCGCCCATCACCGTCGGCACCCCCATCGCCCGCACCAGAATCGCCGCATGCGAGTTGGCGGCACCGTCGCGCACCACCACGCCGACCAGGCGATCCTGCGGCACTTCGGCCAGCAATGTCGCGGTCAGCTCATCCGCCACCAGCACAAAACGCGCCGGCCACTGGGTGGCGCCCTGAGTGGTGTCGTCGAGGTGGAACAGCAGGCGCTGGCCCAGCGCGCGCAGATCGCTGCCGCGCTCGCGCATGTAGGTGTCCTGCAGTTTGGCAAACTGCTCGGCAAAGGTTTCTATCACCTGTTTCACCGCCCACTCCGCCACCGAACCGTTGTCGATTTCGGCGAACAGTTCGCGCTTGAGGCGGGCGTCGTTTAACAGGTGAGAATAAAGATCGAAGATCGCCGCGCTCTCTTTTTGCGAACTGGCGGCAAAACGCTTGCTGAAGCGGCGAAATTCCGCGCCGGCCTCTTCCAGCGCCAGCGTCAGGCGCTCGCGCTCGCTGGCGGTGTCCAGCGTCGACGCGCGGTAAACCTGATCGAGTGAAGGCTGGCTGCTGTCCTGCCACCCTTCCGCCACCGCCACGCCGGGTGAGGCCGCCAGCGCGCGCACGCGCGTTTGGCGATACTGGCCGAAAATGGCGTTGAGCTGCGACTGTGACAGGATCCCGGCCATCTGCGTGGCCAGGGTGACCATGAAAGACTCTTCGCTTTCGTCGAACTGGCGCAGCTCTCGCTGCTGCACCACCAGCACGCCCAGCAGCTGGCGCCGATGAATGATCGGCACCCCGAGGAAGGATCGGAAACGATCCTCTTTCACCTGCGGAACGTATTTGAAGCTGGGGTGGCTTTGGGCATCGGCCAGGTTGATAGGCTCGGCTCTGCGGCCGACCAACCCGACGACGCCCTCGTCAAACGCCAATGCGATAGTGCGCCCGCGCGGCTTTTTCAGCCCGCGCGTGGCCATCAGGTAGTAGCAGCGGCGATCGTTGTCCGCCAGATAGATGGAACACACTTCGGTGTCCATCGCCAGACAGGTTTCATTGACCAGCAGATCCAGCGCATCCGTCAGACTGGCCGCCGCAGCCACCTTCTCTACAATTTCTCGCAAGCGCGTGAGCATAGTCGGCTTAACTTAACCTCTCTTTCGGCGATAAGCAGGAGCCTGCCGCGGCGCCGCCTGCTCTTGCATCGGCATCACGGTCACGGCGAATTCTTTCATCACCCGGCGGTAGACGTCGCGTTTGAACGACACCACCTGGCGTACCGGATACCAGAAGCTCACCCAGCGCCAACCGTCGAACTCCGGCGTGCTGCTGCGCTGCATATTGATATCAGCGTCATTGCACAGTAGCTGCAACAAAAACCATTTTTGCTTTTGGCCGATACAAACCGGCTTTGTGTCCCAACGCACCAAACGTTTCGGCAATTTATAGCGCAACCAGTTGCGGGTCGAAGCCAGGATGCGCACATCCTTTTTACTCAGCCCCACTTCTTCGAACAGCTCACGGTACATCGCCTGCTCCGCAGTTTCGCCAGGGTTAATCCCACCTTGGGGAAACTGCCAGGAGTGCTGACCGTAACGGCGGGCCCATAAGACCTGCCCCTGACGATTACAGATTACGATACCAACATTCGGGCGGTAGCCATCATCATCGATCACCGGACTACCTCGATAAGCTTAAATTCGCATAGATGTCCTGATTGTTTCACACAAGCTACAGGCGGTAAACCACTGCTTTACGGCGCTGCGGGCCGAATAACATTGGGATAACTCACAGATATAGGCAAAGTTATAAACATACCCTAGCCTTTCAGACCGGTTTTATTCACTTTTTCTGTGGATAGGTGTGTGCAGAACTCGAGGAATAAGCCGGTAAAACTCTTAACCCCCAAAATCCCCCCTCAACACTAAAAACGCATATTTATTTTAAAAACATACAATTATGTATTAACGCATCGTTATATACAGGGCAAAAATGTGATCTGTGCACGGTAAGGATCTTACCCTGGCGAAAGATCCACCAACGTCGTTTTTATCCACAGATTATCCGGGCAAGTTACGCACAAAACGGACAAATTCGTAAAAAACCGCCCGAGTCAAGGCTGTAAATTGAACCAGTGATCGGCAAAAATTTGGGTTATCCCAAAAATCTGTGGATAAATAGGTGTAAGATCCTGTTTATTGTCGGTGGCTTCAGGTGAACAAGCCCCGCCAGTGCATTTTCCACCACGCCAAGAAAGGAAAAAAGTCATGTAAAATCATGCTACTATTATTCTTTTCCCCAAGCGATGGCGGTTATCGCTCACCGTGCATAATTGCAGTACGTTTTTCAACCAAATTAGACAGGCTTGATTTATGGCGTTTTTATCCCCTTTGCCGCCCCCGCCGGAAAATGAACGGCAGCTGTTCGAGCGCGCTCAGGCGCTGGCCGGCGCCAGCTTTGGCGAACTGGCCGCTCGCGCGCAGTTGCCGATCCCCAAGGATCTGAAACGCGATAAAGGTTGGGTAGGCATGCTGCTGGAGCTGTATCTCGGCGCCATGGCCGGCAGCAAACCGGAGCAGGACTTTCCCGAGCTGGGCATCGAGCTGAAAACCATTCCTGTCGATGCCGCCGGCAAACCGCTGGAAACCACTTTTGTCTGCGTCGCTCCGCTCACCGGCAACAGCGGCGTCACCTGGGCCAACAGCCACGTTCGCTACAAGCTGGCGCGCGTGTTGTGGATACCGGTAGAAGGCGAACGCCAGATCCCGCTGGCCGAACGCCGCGTCGGTTCGCCGCTGCTGTGGAGCCCAAGCGCGGCAGAAGACGAAATGCTGCGCCGCGATTGGGAAGAATTGATGGATCTGATCGTGCTCGGCCACGTAGAGCGCATCACCGCACGCCACGGCGAAGTGCTGCAGCTGCGCCCCAAAGCGGCTAACAGCAAGGCGCTCACCGAAGCCATCGGCGAACAAGGGCAACCGATCATGACGCTGCCGCGCGGCTTCTATCTGAAAAAGAGTTTTACCGGCGCGCTGCTGGCAAGACATTTCTCAATCTAAGCGATTTCGTTTAACTCTGGTTTAGCTGCCCCTATCAGCGCCATGATAAACGCGTATAATTCACGCTTTGCATTTATTAAGTATTAATAAGGTGTGTCGAGCAATGTTCGAATGGATTATGGATCCCAATGCCTGGTTAGCGTTAGGCACGCTAACCATTCTTGAGATCGTACTGGGTATTGATAACATCATTTTTCTGTCGCTGGTGGTGGCCAAGCTGCCCAAAGCGCAACAGAACAAAGCTCGCCGGATCGGGCTGGCCGCCGCCATGCTTATGCGCCTGGCGCTGCTGGCTTCCATCGCCTGGGTGATCCGCCTGACCCATCCGCTGTTTACCGTGATGGAGCACAGCGTATCCGCTCGCGATTTGATCCTGCTGCTGGGCGGGCTGTTCCTGATCTGGAAAGCCAGCAAAGAGATCCACGAAACCATCGAAGGGTCGGAAGAAGAGCACCACACCAAGGTGCACAGCTTCTTCGGCGCGATCGTGCAGATCATGCTGTTGGATATTATCTTCAGCCTGGATTCGGTGATTACCGCCGTGGGTCTTTCCGACCATCTGTTCATCATGATGGCGGCAGTGGTGATCGCCGTCGGCGTGATGATGTTCGCTGCCCGACCGATCGGCGAATTCGTCAACCGCCATCCATCGGTGAAAATGCTGGCGCTGGCGTTCCTGATCCTGGTGGGCTTCACGCTGATGCTGGAAAGCTTCCAGGTGCACGTGCCAAAAGGCTACATCTACTTCGCCATGTTCTTCTCGATGTCGGTAGAAGCGCTCAATCTGATGCGCAGCAAAAAAAATCGCGCGCCGGAATAACGCTATCTATATGAAAGCCGCCATTGGCGGCTTTCATCACTTCGTTGACCTCTCATTTCACTTTTTCTTATCAGATAAAGACTTATCTGAGACGCGCTTCGCCGAGAGTTTGCTAATCTTGAAAGAACATTATTTTCTGCATAATCGAGGATCCGCAGGATGAAAAAGTGGGTAATGGCAGTGTCTGCGCTGGTGATGGTGGCTGGCCTGGCGGGGTGTTCCAGCGACTACGTGATGGCGACCAAAGACGGCAACATGATCCTGACGCAAGGCAAACCGGAGATCGATGAAGATACCGGCCTCATCAGCTATAAAGACGAGAAAGGCAACCAGCGCCAGATCAACGGCGATCAAGTTTCTCAGGTTATCGAACGCTAATCACCGCCCGCCGGCTATCGCCCGTTCAAGCGCGGTAGCCCCCATTCGCGTCCGCACGGAATCCGCTTCCCCCATCTTCACCGCTTGGTTATAGTCAGGAAAGGCGACATCGCCGCCCGACGGACTCTGCGCCGTCTTCTGACATTGGGCTCCTGTTTCACCGGGCCGCGCGGCCCGTAAGCGCTAACAAGAAAGGAAGGCCGTTAATGCAATACCACCGTATTCCCCACAGTTCTTTAGAAGTGAGCGTGCTGGGACTGGGCACCATGACCTTTGGCGAACAGAACAGCGAAGCCGACGCCCATGCGCAACTGGACTATGCATTGGCCGCAGGCGTCAACCTGATAGACACCGCCGAACTGTACCCGGTGCCGCCCCGTCCGGAAACCCAGGGCCTGACCGAAAGCTATATCGGCAGCTGGCTCAAGGCGCGCGGCAATCGCGAAAAAATCGTCCTGGCCAGCAAAGTCTCGGGCCCGGTGCGCGGCACAGACAGCAGCATTCGCCCGCAGCAGGCGCTCGATCGCAAAAACATCCGCGCCGCGCTGGACGCCAGCCTCAAGCGGCTGAATACCGATTATCTCGATCTCTACCAATTGCACTGGCCGCAGCGCGCCACCAACTGTTTTGGCAAACTCAACTATCAATACACCGACGACAAAGCCACGGTCACGCTGCTGGAAACGCTGGAGGCGCTGACCGAGCAGGTGCGCGCCGGCAAGATCCGCTATATCGGGGTTTCCAATGAAACGCCCTGGGGCGTGATGCGCTACCTGCAGCTGGCGGAGAAACACGAGCTGCCGCGCATCGTGTCGATTCAAAACCCGTACAGCCTGCTGAACCGCAGCTTTGAGATTGGCCTGGCCGAGATCAGCCAGCACGAAGGGGTGGAACTGCTGGCCTATTCCAGCCTGGCGTTCGGTACCCTGAGCGGTAAATACCTCAATGGCGCAAAACCGGCCGGTGCGCGCAATACGCTGTTCACCCGCTTCAACCGTTATTCAGGGCAGCAAACCCAGCTGGCGATCGCCGAGTGCGTGGCGCTGGCCAAAAAACACGGGCTGGATCCTTCGCAGATGGCGTTGGCCTTCGTGCGTCAACAGCCGTTCGTCGCCAGCACCCTGCTGGGCGCCACCACGGTGGATCAGTTGAAAATCAACATCGACAGCCTCGATGTGGTATTGGATGAAGACGTGCTGCAGGCGCTCGAAGAAATCCATACCCGGTTTACCATTCCGGCGCCTTAATACAGCAAGGGCGCAGCCTGGCTGCGCCCCGTTTCACCGCCGCTGCGACCACCATAGCGCGCTAATCGCCAGCGCAAACACCACGCCAAACCCTACGCCGACGCCCACCACCGGCACGCCCAGCTTCACCACCAGCGAATACAGCGCCAGCATCAGCAACATGGCAGCGTTTTCACCCAGGTTTTGCACCGCGATAGCATTGCCGGCGCCGACCGAATGCTTGCCCCGCTCCTGCAGCAACGCATTGAGCGGCACCACGAAGAAGCCCCCCAGCATGCCGATGATCGCCAACAAGACATAGGCATTGAGCATGGTGGTTTGCAGCGCGAATACCGCGACCGCAACACCGATCAGGATCCCGGCCGGCATGCAGCGCTTCACCGTCTTCAGCGTGACAAAGCGTGCGGCGGCGCCGGCCCCCACCACGATACCGACGGCTACCATGGCGTTCAGCAGCGTCGGCGTGGCGTTATCGGCGATGCCGAGCGCTACCGGCACCCACAGCACCAGCAGAAAACGCAGCGTCACGCCGGCCCCCCAGAACAGGCTGGTGCCGATCAAGGAAAAACGCGTCTGCCCATCGCGCCATAACGTGACGCAGGCGGTAAAGAAGCTGTTCGTCATGGCCCACGGGCGCCAGGAAGCCCCCGGGCGCGCCGCCGCGAGGCGCGGAATATACAGGTTGGCGACCACCGCCCCCGCGTAAACCAAGGCGCAGACCGCCAGCGCCACCACCACATGCCAGTCCGCCAGAATGCCACCGGCCACCGAACCGGTCAGAATGGCGGCGATAGTCGAGGCCTCCATCAGGCCGTTAGCCTTGACCAGCTTCTCGCCGCTGGTGATCTCGCCCAGAATGCCGTATTTGGCCGGCGAATACGCGGCGGCTCCCACCCCGACCAGGCTGTAGCCGAGGAACGGGTTTCCCCCAAAACAGATCACCAACGCCCCCGCCAATTTTAAGGCGTTGGCGAACATCATCACCCGCCCTTTGGCAAAGCTGTCGGCCACCTGGCCGACGAACGGCGCCAGGATGATGTAGGTGGCGACGAAGGCCATCTGCAGGATCGGCTGGCTCCAGTCCGGATACAGCTGCTGCTTGATCAACGCCAGCGTGGCGAACAGCAACGCATTGTCGCCGAACGCCGAGAGGAACTGCGCGCTGATGACGGCGATCATGCCGCGTGACAGCAAAGGGGACTCGGTCGAAGGATTCATCGGGCACTCTCCGGCTGTTCGGCCATATGACGCAGGGTGACGAAATCGGGTTTGCCGCTGCCGAGCACCGGCAGCGTTTTCAACAGGCGAATATCGCGCGGCACCGCCAGCTCCGGGCTGCCCAGCTCACGCGCCACCCGCAGCAATGCTTCACGAGTGATGGCGGGATCGGTGGTGAACAGCACCAGCGCCTCGCCTTTGCTGCTGTCGCCTTTGGGCGTGGCGGCATGCATTTTTTCCGGTGACAGCCGTTGCGCCAGCAATTCGACGCTCTCCAGCGACACCATCTCGCCCGCCAGCTTGGCGAAGCGTTTCACGCGGCCGCGAATGGTGCAATAGCCCTGCTCATCCAGGCTGACGATATCGCCGGTGTCGTACCAGCCCGGCTGCAGCACGCCGTTCGCATCTTCCGCCGCCGGCGGTTCCAGCTCGCCGGGGCGCTCAACCCGCAGATAGCCTTTCATGATGTTCGGCCCCTTCAGCTGCAGGCGCCCGCCGTTATCGATGCCCGGCACCGCAATCAGGCGCGCCTCCATCTGCGGCATGATGCGGCCGACGGTGCCCACCTTGGTCGCCAACGGCACGTTAATGGACACCACCGGCGCGCACTCGGTCACGCCATAGCCTTCCAGAATGCGGATGCCGTATTTGTCCTGGTAGATCTGTTTGGTGCTGTCCGCCAGTTTCTCCGCGCCGGCCACCACGTAGCGCAGGCGGGCGAAATCATACGGATGCGCGAAGCGCGCATAGTTGTTGAGGAAGGTCGCCGTGCCAAACAGCACCGTGCAGTTGCGGTCATACACCAGCTCCGGCACCACGCGATAGTGCAGCGGGCTGGGGTAGAGGAAAATGCGGCTGCCGGTGATCAGCGGCGTAAGCAGCCCCACCGTCAGGCCGAACGAGTGGAACAGCGGCAGCGATGACATGAAACGGTCGCGCGGCGTGAAGTCGGCGATGGTGCGAATTTGTTCTACGTTAGCCAGCAGGCTGGCATGCGAATGCACCACGCCCTTGGGGTGGCCTTCGGAACCGGAAGTGAACAGGATCAGCGCCGCGTCCTCCGGGCGTTGCGGCAACGCCGCGCGCTGCGGCTGCAGCAAGTGCCGCAAAATCCACAGCTTGTCCGCCAGCGTAACGGTGTCTTTCAGATCTTCCAGATACACCCAGTTGGCCTGCGTCACCTGCTCCGGCAGGTGGGTCAGCTTGCCCTTCTCCAGAAACTGGCGCGAGGTGACGATGGTCTTGATGCCGGCGGCGAGCATCGCGCTGTTCAGGCCTTTGGCGCCGGCGGTGTAGTTGAGCATCGCCGGAATGCGGTTACGCAGCGAAGCGCCGAAGATCGCCGCCGCGGTGATGGTGGCGTTCGGCAACAGCAGCCCGACGTGTTCCCCTTCGGCGGTAAAGCGCTGCAGAATGCGGCTGACGCCCAGCGATTTCTTGATCAGCGTCTGGTAACTGTCTTCTTTGAAAGCGATGTCTTCGATACAGGGCTTGCGGCGCCCGTAGCGGTGCTGCGCCGCCAGCAAGGCATGGAACAGCGTCTGCGGTTCGCGCGTATCCATTCGCGCCCGCATCATGATCTGCATCAGCCGATCGCCCGCCAGCGCCCGGCGTTCACGCGCGCGCGGCGCTTCCGGCATCGGCAGCGTGGTCGGTGGCAAGATGCGGATGCTGATTTGCGGGAACCAGCGGATCTTGAACACCCCGGCCATGCGGCCGAACGGGCTGAACTCGGGGCCGTCGATCCGCACCGGCACCACGGTGGCGCCCGATTTGGCAGCGATAAACGCCGCGCCGTCGTAGATTTTCATCAGCGCGCCGGTCACGGTGATGCGCCCTTCAGGGAACACCACAATCGGCCGCCCCTGCTCGACCATGCGCACCAGTTGCTTGATGGCCATCGGCTTGGTGGGATCGAGCGAGACGAAATCAATGTAGGGCCGCAGCCAGCGCATAAACCAGCTCTCGCCGATGCTGGCGTAAACCGCAAACACCGGTTTAATCGGCAGGAACAGCGCCAGCAACACGCCGTCGAGGAAAGAGACGTGGTTCGGCGTAATCAGCAGTTTTTGCCGCTCGAAGTGCTGAACGTCCCCTTCGACCCGTACCCGAAACAGCAGGCGAAACAGCGCGCGCAGCAGTGAAAAGATCATGCCCTTCTCCCTTGGCCATGGAGGCGTAAATCGTTGTAGGGAAAAGAATACTATATGGCAGGCAAAAAAAAACCTACGCATCCGCGTAGGTTGGTGCAATTGAAAATGGCTTCAACATACAGAGTATGCTGATTTCTCACCAATCAATACCTCTGGGATCACCTACTCTAGAGAGATGGCGTGCAGGAAACTACCGGCGAATCGCAAGAGTTCTGCTCCAAATGCAACCAGCTGTAAATTTCCCGCGATCTGCTGTAATAACTCAATGAAACTTAAACCTTCCCGCAGCGGCGAAAAAATAAATACAGCCGCGACGGCGAGCCGGTTATCCCGACGTGAAACCTTCACTCATCGCGCGCTGACCTCCACCAGGCAACTCATGGCGTTCGGCCCCTGCGTCAGCGGCGAGGTGCCGATATCCAGCGTCAGCACGTTCGGGTTGCCCGCCTGCTCGACCGGCCGGCGCTGCGCGTCGTAACCCGGCTCGAACCAGGCGCCGGTCGCCATCAGCACCACGCCGCGCGTCACGCCGTCGGTGAGGGAGGCCCCCGCCAAACAGCTGCCGCGCGCATTGCTGACCAGCACTTCGGCACCGTCCGCCACGCCGCGCTGCGCCGCGTCCTCCGGATGCATATACAGGGTTTCGCGCCCGGCGGTCTTATTGCCCTGCGCCAGCGGCGCCGGATCCATCTGGCTGTGCAGACGATCGCTCGGTTGAATGGAGATCAGATGCAGCGGCCAGGTTTTGGCCTGCGGCGCCCCCAGCCACTCGACCGGCGGCCGCCACTGCGGATGCGGAGCGAAATCCTCGTAGCGATAACCGGCGATCCGCTCGCTGAACAGTTCGATCTTGCCGCTGGGCGTCTGAAGCGGGTTAGCCTGCGGATCGGCGCGGAACGCGTCAAAAAATACGAACTCCTTGGCCGGCGCGGGCAGTTCGACATAGCCCCGGCGCCAAAAATCCTCAAACTCGGGCCAGGCGACGCCGGCGCGCCGCTGCGCCGCATTGCCGATAGATATCTTCGATCCAGGCCCGCTCGCCGCGGTTTTCGGTAAAGCGCTCGCGATAGCCCAGGCGCTCCGCCAGATCGGCGAAGATATCGAAATCGTTGCGCGCCTGATGCTGCGGCGCAATCGCCTGATGCATCGCCAGCACGTAGCGATCGCGCGAGGAGCCGCCGATGTCGTTGCGCTCCAGCGAACTGGTGACCGGCAACACGATATCCGCCATTTTGGCCGCCGCCGTCCACCAGATATCTTGTACGATCACCGTATCCGGCTTCTGCCAGCCCTCCACCAGCCGATTCAACTGCTGATGGTGATGGAACGGGTTGCCGCCGGCCCAGTGCACCAGGTGGATATCCGGGTACTGCCGCGTCTCGCCGCAAAATTGATAGGTTTCGCCGGGGTACAGCAGCATGTCGCAGATGCGCGCCACCGGGATCGCCAGCCCGGCCGGGTTTTCCCCTACCGGCATGGTCGGCGCGGGGGTGTCCACGCGCGGGTTGCCGACGCCGTTCATCGAGCCGTGGCCGAACGAGAAGCCGCCGCCCGGCAGGCCCACCTGGCCCAACATCGACGACAGCGCGATCATCATCCAATAGGGTTGCTCGCCGCGGTGCGCGCGCTGTACGGAGTAGGAACAGGTGATAAAACTGCGCACGCCGATCAGCTGCCGCGCCAGCAGGGCGATGCGCGCCGCCGGAATGCCGGTAATGGCGCTGGCCCAGGCCGGCGTTTTCGCCACGCCGTCGCTCACGCCGTTCAGGTAATCCGCCAACTGTTGATAGCCCACGCAGTGGCTGCGCAGGAAGGCTTCGTCCTGCGCGCCCAGCCGCTGAATTTCGTAAGCCAGCGCCAGCATCAGCGCCACGTCGGTATTCGGCCGGATCGGGATCCACTCCGCGTTGACGAACCCGGGGCAGTCGTCGCGCATCGGGCTGATGTTGACAACCGGCGTGCCCTTGTGCGCCAGCTTTTGCAGCCAGGGTTTGAGCGCATGCTCCGCCGCGCCGCCGGAAGAGACCTGGGCATTTTTCAGCGCCAGCCCGCCAAACGCCACAAACAGCTCGCAATGCTCCACCACGCTTGGCCAACTGGTGACGCGCCCGGTCAACGGCGAGAAAGTGCCGATCACATACGGCAGGAAAAACTGCGCCGCGCCCCAACTGTAGTTGCCCTGCTGATCGACCCCGCCGCCGCCGCTGAAATAGAACCGTCGCACCAGCGAGCGCGCATGATGCAAGCGCCCGGCCGACGACCAGCCATAAGAGCCGGTAAACAGCCCGGAGGCGCCGTAGCGATCGCGCACCCGGCGATTCTCCTGCGCCACCAAATCGAGCGCCAGTTCCCAGTCCACTTCGACGAAATCTTCCCTGCCGCGCAGCGTGCGGTCGCTGCCCTCGCGCTTTTGCAGCCACGAGCGGCGCACCGCCGGCTTGTGGATACGTTTGTCGGAGTAAACCATCGGTACGATGGAATCGAGCAACGGCGAAGGGTCGGGATCGTCGGCGAAGGGTTCACAGCGAATAAGCCGGCCGTCTTCAACCACGGCGGTATAGGCGCCCCAATGGGCGAGCTGCGGATAGCGTTTAATGGACATGGCGTTCTCGGCGCAAATCGGAATGCACAGACGTTACCTCAGCCCGTCGCCAGTGCCAACGTACAAATTGCGCTATCGTTCGGCGGCCGACGGTTATGCGCGCAGCCGCGAAAAGATTCTGCAACGGCCGCCACAAGTTGCGCACAACACCGCTTGCAGCCCCGGTTTTTTTCCGCAAAACTGGGGGATGTAAGCGATTACCCAGGATGTGTTGACTGATATGGCTACGATAAAGGATGTTGCCAGGCTGGCGGGTGTTTCCGTGGCCACGGTATCCCGCGTGATAAACAATTCCCCCAAGGCCAGCGAAGGGTCGCGCACCGCGGTGCTGGCCGCCATGGAACAGCTGCAGTATCACCCCAATGCCAACGCACGGGCGCTGGCGCAGCAGTCCACCGAAACGCTGGGCCTGATCGTCTCCGACGTTTCCGACCCCTTCTTCGGGGCGATGGTCAAAGCGGTCGAGCAGGTGGCCTACGCCACCCACAATTTTCTGCTGATTGGCAACGGTTACCACGACGCCGAAAAAGAGCGTCAGGCGATTGAACAGCTGGTGCGACATCGCTGCGAGGCGCTGGTGGTGCACGCCAAGAGTCTGAGCGATCGGGAACTTGGCGGCTGGATGCAGCAGATCCCGGGCATGGTGCTGATCAACCGCACGCTGCCGGGTTTTGAAACGCGCTGCGTGGCGCTCGACGATCGCTACGGCGCCTGGCTGGCGACCCGTCATCTGATCCAGCAAGGGCATCAGCGCATCGCCATCATCTGCTCCACCCACCAGATTTCCGACGCCACCGATCGCCTGCAAGGCTATCTCGACGCGCTGCAGGAGCACGGCATTGCGGTGGATGAAAAGCTGATCGCCTACGGCGAACCGGACGAGATCGGCGGCGAACAGGCGATGACCGAATTGCTCGGCCGCGGCCGCTCGTTCTCCGCCGTTACCTGCTACAACGATCCGATGGCCGCCGGCGCGCTTTCGGTGCTGAGCGACAACAGCGTCGACGTACCGGGGCAAATTTCGCTGATCGGTTTCGACGACGTGCTGATTTCGCGCTACCTGCGGCCGCGCCTGACCACCGTTCGCTACCCGATCGTGGCGATGGCGACCCAGGCGGCGGAACTGGCCCTGGCCTTGGCCAATCGTCAACCGCTGCCGGAAATCACCAACATGTTCAGCCCGACGCTGGTGCGCCGCCACTCGGTCGCCACCCTCAACAACGCGCACGAACAGCCGTAATTCGCGCCGCCGCATGGGTGAGCCATCACCCATGCGCTCAGATTGCGCAGCCCGCCGCATTTCCCGCTTTTGGATTTTTTCCGCTCCCAGCGTTCGTGCATATTGTTGGCACAATAACCTTTACACTATATAGCATAAACGCTATATTCGGAGCGCGTCATGTGGCAAGTGGTGACCGTCGAACGGTTCGACGACTGGTTTTTAGCGCTGAACAACGCCCAGCAAACAAGTATCCTGGCGGCGATCTTCAAATTACAGACGTTCGGCCCGCAGTTGACGCGGCCGCATGCCGATACGCTGCATTTTTCCGACGCGGTCCGGCAGTTGAAGGAGCTACGCATTCAACATCGCGGGCGCCCTTTCAGGGTATTTTTCGCCTTTGACCCACAGCGGCAAGCGGTATTGCTGTGCGGTGGCGATAAAACCGGCGACAAACGCTTTTACCAGCGCATGTTGCCCATCGCCGCCATGGAGTTTTCACATTATCTGGCAACCCGGAGGTAGTGCAGATGGCCAAACCTTTATCCCAACTGATCGATAAACTCGATCCCGCCGTCGTTGCCGCCGCCAGGCAAAAAGCGGACCAGGAGATTTTCGAGCTGCGGCTGGCGATGCTGAGGGAAGAGCTGGCGGTCTCTCAGGTTGAATTGGCGAAGCGGCTCGGCATCAGCCAACCCTCCGTCGCCAATTTGGAAAAGCGCGGCAGCGAAATCAAACTGTCATCGCTCAAACGCTATATCGAGGCCATGGGCGGCACGCTGTCGCTGGATGTGCAATTGCCCAATGGCCAGCACCGCCGCATGACGCTGTAAAGCGGGCGCAGCACGCCCGCCCGCTTATCAGATAAGCTCCAGCGCGATCAGCTCTTCGATGGTCTGGCGGCGGCGGATCAGCCGCGGTTCGCCGTTTTCGAACAGCACTTCGGGCAACAGCGGGCGGCTGTTGTAGTTGGAGGACATCGACGCGCCGTAGGCGCCGGTGTCGTGGAACACCAGATAATCGCCGATCTGCACCGGCGGCAGTTCGCGGGTTTCCACGCCGCCGCCCGCCTGCTGGGTGAACACGTCGCCGGATTCGCACAGCGGCCCGGCAATTACCGTCTCGCGCAGCGCTTGCCGCGAGGTGTCGCGCCCATCGGCCGGCAACAGCGAAATATGGTGATAGCTGCCGTACATTGCCGGGCGCATCAGATCGTTAAAACCGGCGTCCACCAGCACGAAGTGGCGGCTGCCCATGTCTTTTACCGCCCGCACCTCGGCCACCAAGACGCCCGCTTCCGCCATCAGGAAACGCCCCGGTTCGATCTCCAGCTGCACCGGATGCCCCAGATGCGCGGCGATGCGTTCACGCGCCCGGTTCCACAACCCGAAATAGTGTTCGGTATCGATCGCCTCTTCGCCGTACTGGTACGGGATAGACAGGCCACCGCCGGCGGAAATGGCGCTGATATCATGACCGAGATCGATCACCTGCTGCACCATCGCATCGCAGACGCGCTCCAGATGCTGGTAATCGACGCCGGAACCGATGTGCATGTGCACGCCGACAAGCTTCAGGCCGTAGCGGCGAATTTTCTCCACCGCCTGCGGCAGGTCGGCATACCAGATACCGTGCTTGCTATTCTCGCCGCCGGTGTTGGTTTTCTGGCTATGGCCGTGGCCAAACCCCGGGTTAATGCGCAGCCACACCGGGTGCCCTGCGGAAACCTGGCCGAGCTGATCCAGCATGTCGATGGAACCGGCGTTGACCGGGATCTTCAATTCGCTGACGCGCGCCAACGTGGCGTGATCCAACACGTCCGCGGTAAACACGATTTCGCTCGGTTCGCCGCCCGGCTGAAAACCGGCCTGCAGCGCCCGCTCGATCTCGCCCAGCGACACCGAATCCACCTTCACGCCCTGCTCGCGCATCAAGCGCAAAATATGAATGTTCGAACAGGCCTTCTGTGCGAAACGGATAGTGTCGAAATGGCGCAGCTGAGCGATGAGCTGGCTGATGATGTCCGCATCATAGGCCCAAACCGGGCAGCCGAAACGCTGCGGCAAGGCCAGCAGGTTGGTGGCGTTCAACGCGGTGGAGGTGTCGTGCAACGGGCGTGGCATGGCGATATTCCCAATTCGAAAATGACGGCAGATAACGCCATAGTGCCGCACGCTGAATCGGGTGGAAAATATCTATTTAGCCGTAGTCTATTCATTTATGATATGGCTTTCCCCTTAATCGAGCGCCCTCGCCATGCACAGCATCTCTTTGCGGCAGATCGAAATCTTTCGGGCGGTGATGACCACCGGCAACCTGACCGAGGCGGCGGCCCTGCTGCAAACCTCGCAACCGACCGTCAGCCGCGAGCTGGCGCGCTTTGAGAAGCTGATCCGGCTGCAGCTGTTCGATCGGGTGCGCGGTCGCTTGTCCCCTACCGTGCAGGGCCTACGGTTGTTCGAAGAGGTGCAGCGCTCCTATTACGGCCTCGATCGCATCGTCAACGCCGCCGCCGGCATCCGCCAGTTTCAGCAGGCGCAGCTGTCGATCGTGTGCCTGCCGGTATTTTCCCAATCGCTGCTGCCGGCGGTGTGCCGGCCCTTTATCGAACGTTACCCGGAAGTCAGCTTCAGCGTTATCCCGCAAGAGTCGCCGCTGCTGGAAGAGTGGCTGTCGGCCCAGCGCCACGATCTCGGGCTGACGGAAACCACCCTGACGCCGGCGGGCACCGAGCGGGTGACGCTGATGACGTTGAACGAAGTGTGCGTGCTGCCGACGGGCCACCCGCTGCTGCTGAAAGATCGGCTGACGCCGCAGGACTTCGCCGGGCAGAACTTTATCAGCCTGTCGAGCACCGACAGCTATCGCCACCTGTTGGATACGCTGTTCGGCGAGCAGGGCGTCGAGCGCCGCATGGTGATGGAAACGCACAGCGCGGCATCGGTATGCGCCATGGTGAGGGCCGGCGTGGGGGTGTCGATCGTCAACCCGCTGACGGCGCTCGACTATGCCGGCAACGGCGTGCACGTGCGGCCGTTCAGCATCGACGTGCCGTTCACCGTCAGCCTGATTCGGCCGCTACACCGCCCCTCGTCGGCGCTGGTGACGGCCTTTATCGACCACCTTCATCAGCAGGCCGCCACCTTTGTCGCCCGGCTGGCCGCCGCCGTCAGGCGCTGAAAGCGGCGTGGGAATATTGCCGAAGCATCAGCGCAGCGTCGCCTGCCACTGCTGATCGGTGGCGAACCACTCCACCAAAAAGTCCAGCATGGTGCGCAAGGTGGCGGGCATCTGGCGGCGTGAGGTATAGATGCCGTATATGCCCATCGACTGCGGCCGGTAATCCGGCAACAGTTCGACCAGTTCGCCGCTGGCCAGCAGCGGCGCCGCCGAATAATAGGGCTGCATGGAAATGCCCGCCCCCTGCACCGTGCCGGCCATCAGCACCACCGACTCGTTGGCACTCAGGTTGCCGCTGACCGCTACCGCCGATTTCACGCCCTGAGCATCGAAGTGCCACAGGCTTTTGCCGAAATAGGAGTAGGTCAGGCAGTTGTGCAACGCCAGATCCTGCGGTTGACGCGGGGTGCCGTGCGCCGCCAGATATGCCGGCGCGGCGCACACCACCGATGCGCAGGTGGACAGCGGGCGGGCGATCAGGTTGGGATCCAGCTCGTTGGTGATGCGCAGCGCCAGATCGATGCGCTCTTCCACCAGGTTCACCGCCCGATTGTTCATCTGCAGATCGACCGCCACCTGCGGGTGGCGCTTCAGATACTGAGCGACCGCCCCCACCAGCGCCGTTTGCCCGAGCGACTGCGAACAGGTGATGCGCAGCAGGCCGCGCAGCTCATCGCTCTGCCCTTCCTCCACCAGGTCGATCTCCCCCGCCAGCGCCAGCATTTGCCGGCAGCGTTCCAGAGTGCGCTCCCCGGCGTCGGTCAGACTAAGCTTACGGGTAGTGCGGTGCAGTAAACGCGCCCCGGCCCATTGCTCCATCTGCGCCAGGTAGCGCGTCACCATCGCGCGCGACATCTCCAGCGTTTCCGCGGCGGCGATCATGCTGCCGCGATCGACGATGGTGACAAAAACCTCAGCGGCGGTAATGCGATCCATAATTAGTCCGATTTATGCAACGAATAATTGCTTATTATCCGGTTTTTCTATCGCTTTATGCAACCTAACATCATTACAACATTAACCGATACCTAAGGACCTCTGCCCATGTTTAAGAAATCACTGTTAACTCTGGCCTTCACCGGCGTCGCCACCCTCAGCACCTACGCCACCGCGGCCGATACCCTGACCATGGAAGTGTATAACCCGGGCGAGAAAAGCGTGTTCCCGGTGTCTTCCGAAATCATCAGCGGCAAACACGAAGTGGCGCTGATCGACGCTCAGTTCCAACGCAACGACGCTGAAGAGCTGGTGAAAAAGATCAAGGCGACCGGCAAGAAACTGACCACCGTTTACATCAGCCACTCAGACCCGGATTTCTATTTCGGTCTGGACGTGATTAAAGCGGCCTTCCCGGAGGCGAAAATCATCGCTTCGACAGGCACCATCAAGGACATCAACGCTACCAAAGACGGTAAAGTCGCCTATTGGGGCCCGATCCTGAAAGACAACGCGCCGAAAACCGTGATCGTGCCGCAGCCGCTGCAGGGCGACAGCTTCACCATCGACGGCCAGAAAGTGGAAGTGAAAGGCCTGAACGGCCCGACCCCCGATCGCACCTTCGTGTGGATCCCGGCGCTGAAAGCGGTAGTGGGCGGTGTCGCGGTCGCCGGTGACAACATCCACCCGTGGATCGCCGACAACCAGAGCGTGGAATCGCGCCAGCACTGGCAGCAGACGCTGAAAAACATCGAAGCGCTGAAGCCGCAGGTCGTGGTGCCGGGCCACTTCCTGCCGGGCGCAGCGCAAACGCTGGCATCGGTGCACTTTACCCAGAAATACCTGACCACGCTGGAAGCCGAGCTGCCGAAGGCCAAGGATTCCGCCGCGCTGATTGAGGCGATGAAAAAGCACTACCCGACGCTGAAAGACGAGTCGAGCCTGGAACTGAGCGCGAAAGTGCTGAAAGGCGAGATGAAGTGGCCGCAATAAGCGCCCGTGCGTGATTGAACCAGCCCTGGCGCCGCGGTGAGCTGCCGCGCGCCAGGCGAGGAGTAAAGATGACCGAAACCACTCTGCATTACATTTTCGATCCGCTGTGCGGCTGGTGCTACGGCGCCGCACCATTGGTGAAAGCGGCTCAGAGCATCCCCGGGCTGAAGATCGTGCCGCATGCCGGCGGCATGATGACCGGCAACAACCGCCGTCAGATTACCGACGAATGGCGCAACTACGTCATTCCGCACGACAAACGCATCGCCGAGATGACGAGCCAGCCTTTTGGCGAAGCCTATTTCAACGGCCTGCTGCGCGACACCACGGCGGTGATGGATTCCGAGCCGCCGATTACCGCTATCCTGGCGGCGGAAAAGCTGGCGGGACGCGGGCTGGACATGCTGCACCGCATTCAGCAGGCGCACTATCAAGAAGGCCGGCGCATCGCCGATACGCCGGTGCTGGAAGCGTTGGCGAAAGAATTGGGGTTGCCTTCGGCGGCGTTTATCGCCGAAATGCGTTTCAACACCGGCGCGCCAACCGCGCAGCACATCGCGGAAAGCCGGGCGCTACTGGCCAAAGTGCAAGGCCAGGGCTTCCCGACCTTTGCGCTGCAGGACAGCGAAGGCCGTCTGCATCTGCTGCCGGCCGGCAACTATCTGGGTAACGTGGAAGCCTGGAAAAACCTGCTGGGCGCCGCCGCGCTGGCGTAATCTACCTTTCCCGTCCCGGCTGCCGGGGCGGGTCATTCGACCCGCACGAACCGCCCTTCCGCGCGCACGTTGTGACCGAACCCGCAATCCCCCCGCGTGTGCATCTCCAGCGCTTGCTCGCCAAATTCCAGCGTGACGTCGCAGACCTGCGCGCTTTCCGAGTCATGCTGATGGTAGACCGCTTTGCCGTGCTCGATTGGCAGCTCGGCGGTGAAGTCACCCATGTTCGGCCCGTAATACAGCCCCATCTGCGGCATGGCGTAGCCGGAAAAATCGATCAGCCAGCGCTCGCCATGCGGCTTCACCGCCACTTCGCTCCACACGCCGCGCCCGGCGTATTGCCAATACACGCCGCCCGGCCCCTGCGGCTGCGGCGGCTGCGCCAGGCGTTGGCGCAACAGGCTCATGTTGTGCTGCGATTTGTCATCGTGCGGCGCCAGCGCCAGGTAGGCCTGTGCCTTGAGCAATTCCCCGGCGCGCATCAGCGACAGCGCCACGTTGTTGTAGGCCGTGGCGATGGCCTGCTCGCTCAGGCCGCAAAACTCGCTCCAGGCCGCCTGATCGCGAAAGATGTCGGCAGCTTTGGCGTAATCCTGCCGCTGATAGGCCTTTTTTCCCAGTTCGGCGTAGCTCGCCACCTTTTGGCAGTCGGCGGCGATGTCCGGCTCGTCAATGTGCGCCCAGGCCCGGGCGCCGGCGAAGACGCCGCAGGTCAGCAACAGGGGAAACCAAGCCTTCATCGTTTATCCTTTCTGCAAAAATTCGGCGCCAGTATAACCGCCCGGCGGTGGAGTGTATGCCGCAATTGCGCCCGTCGGCGTGCCGCTGTCGATTCAGCCACCTTATTTCAAACGGTTAGCGGAGTTAAAACTGCTTACAGTCGCGGTTTGTTTGTTACCGTCCCGCAGCCCATGCTGAACGAAATACCGCAATTATCGAGCCGTTATGAACGCAACCCCCCTGCAGAAACACGCCGTGTGGCAGCTGATCAAACCCTTTTGGGTGTCGGAGGAGCGATGGCGCGCCTGGATGATGCTGATCGCCATCGTCGTCCTGTCACTCGGTCTGGTCTATATCAGCGTGCAGATCAACCAGTGGAATCAAGTGTTCTACGATGCGCTGCAGAACAAAAACTACCCGGTATTCAAGGCGCAGCTGTGGCGCTTTACCTATCTGGCGCTGATCTTCATCGTGCTGGCGGTCTACAAGATCTACCTGACTCAGGGGCTGCAGATGCGCTGGCGGCGCTGGATGACGGAAAAGTTCATGGAAAAATGGCTGGCGCACCAGACGTATTACCACGCCGAGCAGCAGCAGATCGTCGATAACCCCGATCAGCGTATTGCCGAAGATCTCAACGTCTTGACCCAATATACCCTGTCGCTGTCGCTCGGGCTGCTCTCCAGCCTGGTGACGCTGTTTTCCTTTATCGACATCCTATGGCACGTCAGCGGGCCGATGACCTTCGCGCTCGGCCAGCACGCTATCACGCTGCCCGGTTATATGGTGTGGTTCGCGCTGCTGTATGCGGTGCTGGGATCGCTGCTGATCTGGTGGGTCGGCAAACCGCTGGTCATGCTGGGCTTCAACCAGGAACGGTATGAGGCAAACTTCCGTTTCGGCCTGATCCGCATCCGTGAAAACAACGACGCCATCGCGCTGTACCACGGCGAACCGCGCGAGGCGCAGCAGCTGGGCGACCGTTTTGACACCATTCGCAGCAACTGGTGGGCTATTATGCGCATCACCCGGCGGCTGAACATCGCCACCAACTTCTACGGCCAGTTCGCCATCGTGTTTCCCCTGCTGGTGGCGGCGCCGCGCTACTTCTCCGGCGCCATTCAGATGGGCGGCCTGATGCAGATCGCCTCGGCCTTCGGCCAGGTACAGGGTGCGCTGTCGTGGTTCATCGACGCATTTAACGATTTGGCGACCTGGAAAGCCTGCGTCAACCGTCTGGCCGGCTTCAACGCCGCCGTCGATCAGGTGCATCATCAGCCGCGCGGCATTCAGCTGCGGGAAGAGACCGCCCATCCGTTGACGCTGAGCAACCTCAGCATGCACTTGCCCGACGGCCAGCCGCTGCTGGCCGGCGCCGAGATGACGCTGCAACGCGGCGATCGCCTGCTGATCGTCGGCCCTTCCGGCTGCGGCAAGTCGACGCTGCTGCGGGCCATCGCCGGTATCTGGCCTTACGGCGCGGGCGCCATCGGGGTAGCGGCCAATGCCAACACGTTGTTCCTGCCGCAGCGCAGCTACATTCCGATCGGCACGCTGCGCGAAGCGTTGAGCTACCCGAGCCTGGCGTCGGAATACAGCGATCCGCAGCTGATGCGAGTGCTGGAAAACTGCCGCCTGAAGCACCTGCAGCGTTGGCTGGATACCTCCGCCAACTGGAGCCATCGCCTGTCGCCGGGCGAGCAACAGCGGCTGGCGTTCGCCCGCGCCCTGTTGATTCGCCCGAACATCCTGTTCCTCGACGAAGCCACCAGCGCGCTGGACGACGAAACCGAACAGCTGATGTACTGCCTGCTGGTGGATGAACTGCCGGAGGTCACGCTGATCAGCGTGGCGCACCGCAACAGCGTGGCGAAGTACCACCAGACCTGCTGGCGCTTCAGCCGCAGCGAAGATCAAGCGGCGCGCCTGGCGCTGAGCCCGCTGCCGGCATAACACACAGAGCCGGGCGCGGCCGCGCCCGGCGTTCGTTCAGATGCCGTCGGCCGGCACGTCTTCACATTTCCCCCGGCGGCGCTCATGCCACAGGCTGGTCAGGCCGCGTTTGCCACACGCCAGCGCCACCTCGCGAAACTCATCCAGGCTCAACCCGTCGCGCTCCAGCATCATTTCCGCCGCCAGCTGCATGTTGACGCCGGTCAGCACTTCGCAATCGCCCTGCGCATCCGCCAGTTCGCAGGCGCTGCGGAACGGCGAGCCGCCGAGCATGTCGGTGAGAAACACCACGCCGTCCGGTTGCGCCACCGCCGCCAGCGCCGAGCGCAAGGCATCGTTGAGCTGCGCGGTGCTCATCTGTTCGGGGAAATCGACCGCCGCGCAGTGCGGCTGCGGCCCCACCACCTGCTCCACCGCCTGCAACAGCCCGGTGGCGAAGCCGCCGTGGCCGGTAATCACAATGCCTGGCATAGCCCGCTCCTCACAAAATGCCGATAAATTTGCCCGCTACGCCGATCGCTACGGTGACGCCAATCAGCTTCACCGGCGAGAAACCGCGCTTCATCAGGAAGAAAATGAGCAGCGTGAAGCACAGCGGCAACAAGTTGGGCATCAACTTGTCCAGCACGTCTGTCTGCAGCGCCACGCTGGCTTTGCCGGCATGCATCACCAACGGCGTGGACAGATGCACATACGAGGCCACCAGTGCGCCGATCACCGTCATGCCGACGATCGACGCGGCGTGAGAAATGCGCCGGGTGTGGGTCTTCAACAGCGCCAGCGCGCTGGTGCCGGCCTGATAGCCGTAGTGCGCCAGCCCGAAGCGCAGGCCGAAGTGGAACAGGTTGAACAGCAGCAGGAAGACGATCGGCCCGAACAGGCTGCCCTCCAATGCCAGCGAAGCGCCTATCCCGGCGCAGATCGGCAGCAGCGTCAGCCAAAACAGCGCGTCGCCGATGCCGCCGAGCGGCCCCATCAGCGCCACTTTCACCGCGCGAATGGTGGAGATCTTCTCCTTGTTCTGCTCCATCGCCAGCACCAGGCCGGACAGGAAGGTGACGTCGAACGGGTGCACGTTGATAAATTCCATGTGCATCTTCATCGAGTTGGCCAGATCCTGCGGGTTGCGGTGGATCTTGCGCAGCCCGGGGATCAGCTGGTACAGCCAGCCGCCGGCCTGCATGCGTTCATAGTTGAACGACGCCTGCAACAGCAGCGAACGCCAGGCCATTCGATTGATGTCGCCGCGCGTCAGCGCTTCGGCGGGCTGGCTGTCCAGATAGTCGTCCTGCTCCACCTGGCTGGTGGCCAGCGCCTGCGCCATGCGTTGCTCGGCCTTTTGCGCCAGCAGATCGTCGGAATCGTTAAATGCCATCTTCGGCGTCCTCCTGCGGAGCGGGCCGGGCCGTCGCCTCTGCCGCGCCGCGTTGCGTGTTGAAGAAATCGATCAGGGCGATCGCCAGGGCGCCCAGCGCCACCGCCAGGATCGGCAGCTTGAGGAACGTGACCGAGATAAAGCCGAGGATAAAATAGGCCACGTAGGTTTTTTTCATCATCACCTTCATCAGCAGCGAGAAGCCGATTGCCGGCATCATGCCGCCCGCCACCGCCAGCCCGTCCAGCAGCCAACCCGGCGCTTTCTGCACCATGGCGCTGGCCGCATCGGCGCCGAAGTAAATCGGCAGGAACGCCACCACGAAATAGAAGATGAACAGGATGCCGATGCCGAGATAGTTCACCCGTTCGACGCCGCGCCAGTTCAGCTCTTTCACCATGCGATCGCAGCGGTGCATCATCGGCGAGAACAGCGTAAACAGCAGCGTGATGCAGCCCTGCACCGCAATCGAGAATGGCACCGCCACGCCGATCGCCACTTTAGGATCGGCCTTGGTCAGAATGGCGAACGCGGTGCCGATCACCCCGCCGATCACCACGTTCGGCGGTTGGGCGCCCGCCAGCGGCACCATCCCCATCCACACCAGCTCCAGCGTGCCGCCCACCAGCAACCCGGTGTAGACATCGCCCAAAATCAGCCCCACCAGCGGCCCCATCACCACCGGCCGATGGAAGTGGGTCAGGCCGTCGAACAGATCCACCCCCGCCAGCCCGGCCAACAGCGCAATCAATAACGCATCCGTCAACATGCTTTCCCCCTGGCTCAAAAGAGCAGTTTGCCGATCGCCTCGCCCGCCTCATCCGGCACCCGGCGCACTTCGCACTCCACGCCCAGCGCCGCTAACGCGCGAAACGCGGCCACGTCGCCGTCGTCCAGCGACACCGTTTTGTGCACCTGCCGCTTTCCCTCGGCGAAGTGCATGTTGCCGACGTTGACGAAACGGATCGGCACCCCGCCGCGCACCAGCGTCAACACATCCTGCGGCGTTTTGCACACCAGAAAAATCTTCTGCCGATCCGCCGCCTTGTGGATCACGTCGATGGTTTTCTGCAGCGTGAAGTAGCGGGTCTGCACCCCTTCCGCCACCACCATGTCCATCAGGTTCTGCTGCACCGGATCGGCGGCCGCCTCGTCGTTGGCCACCACCACCAGGTTGGCGCCGAGGGTGTTGGTCCAGGTCACGCCCACCTGGCCGTGCACCAGACGATTGTCGATGCGGGTCATTAAAATGTTCGGCATGTCAGCGGCCCTCCGGGTAGCAGGCGGCGTGGTAATCGTCGAGCACCTGCGTCACTTTATGCAGCACCCACTCTTGCGGATCGGCGCTCAATTCGCCGGCGTTCAGCGCCCGCGCCTGATCCGGCAGGTACTGGCTGAGCAGCGCCAGCGGCGCCGGGCTGCGGCGCAGGTTGTCCAGCAGCCCGTCGACCGCCTGCTGCACCTGCGGCTGCGGCCAGTAGTAACGAACCCGATCACTCAGGCTGTAGTGGCGATCGAGGTACTGTTGGTGCGGCGTGCCGTGGTAGTAGCGGCTCCACTGCTGCGGCTGCTCGCGCATCACCTGCTCCAGCGTGGCGCACAGCTGCGCCGACTGGCGCTCCCCCAGCCATTCACGCTCGATGCGATCGAGGGCGAACAGCGCTTCGCGCAGCGCGAAGGTCAGCGCCGGCCCCACCTTCAGGATGGCGAAGTGATCGCGCACCAGTTGGCGGTAGGCCTGCGGCGGCTGATAGTCCGTGGAGTGCGCTTCATAGATCATGCCCGGCTGGCGTTCGATGAAATGGCTCAATGCGTCGGCGCGCTGCGGCTGATAGCGTTCGACGCGGTGGTGATCGAACTCGACGCCCGGCTGCACCACCAGCGCGATGGTTCTCTGCCAGGCATCGTTCAGCTCGGCCTGTTGCCAGGCGATACGGTGCGTTTCCAGCGTTTGCGCCACCGCGTGCGGCGTGGTGACCTGCAGACTCGCCAGCGCCTCCTGCGCGCCGCCCGGCACCGGCACTTCGGTGCCAATCACATAGACCGGCGCTTCGCCGCCGCTCTGCATCCAGGCCCGCTCCGCCACCGCGCACAAGCGCGCCGCACGCTCGGCGACCGTGGCATCCCCCAGGGGCGAGGGATCGCCGGCGCACGACATGGAACAATCGAGGTGAATCTTGCGAAATCCGGCGCGAACGTAATCGTCGATCAAGGTTTCCGCCAGCGCCATCGCCTCCTGAGCCGGGCGATCTTGCCAGGCGTTGGGCCCCAGGTGATCGCCGCCCAGCCACACGCGATCGCGCGCCAGGCCAACCTCATCCGCCAGATGCCACAGCGCATCGCGGAACTGGGCCGCCGTTTGGCCGGTATAGCCGCCGAACTGATTGACCTGGTTGGACGTCGCCTCCACCAATACCGGCGTGCCGCGCGCTTTGGCCTGCCGCAGCGCGGCCTTCAGAACCCAGGGATGGGCGGAACAGACGGAAAAGATCCCGACCGGCATACCGGCCTTGTGCTGCTCGACAAGCTGTAACAACTGCTGCATGAAGCCCCCATGCAGGCGCCCTGCTACCGATCGGCGATGATGACCTCTACGCCCAGCTCGGTTAACGCCCGCTCGTAATCGTCCGGAAGACGGCTGTCGGTGATCAGCCGATGGATTTGTCCGGCTTCGCGAATCATGCAAAAGCTCTTGCGACCGAATTTGCTGGCATCCGCCACCGCGATAATCTCGCGCGCCACCTCGCACATCACGCGATTGAGGTGCGCCTCACCGGGGTGAGGCGTGGTGATGCCGGCGCTCAGATCGAACCCGTCGACGCCCAAAAACAGCTTGTCGAAGCGGTACTGACGCAATTGCTGCTCGGCGGCCGGACCGTAGAGCGAGTAAGAGTTGCGGCGCACGCTGCCCCCCAGCACCATGACCTCCACCCCGTCGTTTCCCGAAAGCTCGTAGGCAATGTTCAGCGCATTGGTCATCACCACCAGATCGCGCCGCCCCTTCAGGAACGGCACGATCTGCGTGGTGGTGGAGCCGGAATCGAGGATCAGCGCATCGCCGTCGCGCACATAGCCGGCCGCCGCGTTGGCGATCAGCGTTTTGACGTCGCGATTCAACCGCCCCTTGTCCCGCAGCGGCCGATCGAAAGCGAATTGCTGATTGAGCATCGCGCCGCCGTAAGCGCGCAGCGCACACCCTTTTCGTTCCAGAAAGCGCAGATCGTTGCGGATCGTCACCGTGGATACCGCAAACTGTTTGCTGAGCTGCTCCACGCGCACGCTGCCGTGCTCGCATAACAGATCGATAATGTGTTCACGTCGCTTTGCGGTATTCACTGGCATGAGCTGCGGTCCTCAGGTTTCCGGCATCGCCGGGGAGAAGATGGCTTTCGCTCTACTGCGCAGGCATTACAGCAAAGCGAAAGCAATGAAATTGTGATCGGGCTTACAGCCCGGTTTTAGCAAAAAAACCGCCAAAAAACCTTTCGAATCGAAACGGATCGAAAAGCCCAAAAGCGGAAGGGAGAAAAAGTGAAATGCCAGGATGGGCGAGAAGCCCGGAGCGCCGAGGTGCGGGCTGCGAGGAAAGCGAAAGCGGCGCCTAGCGCGCCCCGCGCCCTGACTTTTAGTTCACTCAGTGACCAGGATCACATAATGGCAATTATCCTGCGGCCGGTGAGGGTTAACCGCCGCCATCCCGCCGGGCCATCCCCTTGTCAGCGCGCGCCATCTTCCCTACACTTGCGATCGGATACCGTCGATTTGTCGGTACGTAAGCGTTAACGTCAATCAACGCATCATGCCATGCAGCACTGATTGACTGCATGCCCTGGTGCGAGGAACCCATGCCGCAACCCGCTTCACCCCCAGCGTCCACCGCGACCCCGCGTCGCCGATTACACCGCCCCGTTCTGCTGATCGTCGGCATTATGCTGATCGCGGCCAACCTGCGCGCCGCCCTGACCAGCGTCGGCCCGCTGCTGGAACAGATCCAGCAGCAGCTGGCGTTGTCCGCCACCGCCGCCGGCCTGATCAACTCGCTGCCGCTGATCCTGTTCGCTATCCTCTCGCCATTGACTCCGGCGCTGGCAAAACGCATCGGCATCGAGCGCACCCTGGGTCTCGCCCTCGCGCTGCTGGTCTGCGGCATCGCGCTGCGTTCCCTGCCGCAAGACGCCATGCTATGGCCGGGCAGCATCCTGATCGGCGCCGCCATCGCCTTCGCCAACGTAGTGCTGCCGACGCTGGTGAAAAGAGATTTCCCGCATCGCGCCGCCGCGATGATCGCCGCCTATGCGGCGGTGATGTCGCTGGTTGCCGCCATCGCCTCCGGCCTGGCGGTGCCGCTGGCTGCCCTGGCCGACCTCGGCTGGCGCTTCTCCTTACTGTGCTGGGGGTTGCCCGCGTTGCTGGCGCTGCTGGTGTGGCTGCCGCAGCTGCGACGCTCAGCCACTCCCGCCGCCAAAGCGCCGCAGCCGACGGAGCCACAGCGCTATCGCTCTCCCTGGGGCAGCGCGCTGGGTTGGCAAGTGGCGATGTTCATGGGGCTGCAATCGATCGCCTTCTACACCATCATCGGCTGGTTCAGCGCCTTTGCCGCCAGCTACGGCACCTCAGCTCAGCAGGCAGGTTTCGAGCTGTTCGTTTACCAGGTGGTGGCCATCGTCGCCAACTTTGTCATGGTGGTGATTTTGCCGCGCGCACACGATCAACGGGCGATAGCGCTGGGCAGCTCGCTGCTGATCTTTATCGGCGTCGGGGGATTGTTGGTGCAACCCGCCAGTTCACTGGTGTGGCTGACGTTTGCCGGATTGGGGGCGGGGAGTTCGCTGGTGCTGGCGCTGTCGTTCTTTGGATTGCGCAGCCAGCATCATCATCAGGCGACGCTGCTGTCGGGTATGGCGCAATCCGTCGGTTATCTGTTGGCGGCGCTGGGGCCTACCCTATTCGGCCTGCTGCACGATCTGACGGCAGGTTGGCGTTTGCCGTTGATCGCCCTGCTGTGCCTGACCGTCTTGCAAATGCTGTTCGGCGCGCTGGCCGGCCGCCGCCGCGTGATCAGCTAACGCGGCTGCGCGATGGGGGCCGCGGCGGCTCAGAGTCGGTATCCTGCCATAAGTCTTCAATAAAGGCGCGCTGCTCATCGCTCAGCACCCATGACGGCGGAATTTTGGACTGTGCGCGACGCTCAGCGCCCTCACGGTTTTTAGCCTGCTTCTTGTTCACTAATCGCCTTCCTGCTTAACCTGCTAACTCAGTAACCAGTAAATCACGGCGGCGGTTAACAGCCAGAACAGCCCGCTACCGATAAATACACACAGCCATGCTCTACGTTTGATATCTGATCCATCCTTGCTCACCACAGCGCCCTCAACCAATAGATTAAACCATTCAAATGATGATTATTGATCTATTTTAACGATCAATAAAGTGGCTTTTTCCTATGGAAATTTAAAAAACAGCTGCCAGCCATAGGCCTGCATCACCGCCTCAGTAAGAACAGCACCGTGGATATCACTGTTATCGGCAGGCGATAACTTGAATTGATAGGCGAACGAAGGTGCAGTGTGTCATACCTTGGAAGGTCGAAATTAAACCACTGGTAAATAATTCAACTATCAATTATTTGACTGGCCGTAAGCCAAATCGGCAACAGGCAGCGCTGGAGACGGGGGAGAAAATGAAGCGATGTACTGGGATCATGCGGAGAGAAGCACCGGCCCGTTTTGGTCTTGCTCGGGCCGGCGTGAGTTAACCGATTCTGCTGACGGAATCCCGGCTGGCGTGTTCACGTTCGCTGCCGGTCAGCTCACGTAAATGGCCTGAGCGCATCTCAAGCAACCGATCGGCGTGTTCGAAATAGTGATCGTCATGGCTGATGGCAAACACCGTTTTGCCCATCGCGCGCAGCTCCGGCAATAGTTCACGATAGAAAGTGCGCCGAAATTGCGGATCCTGATCCGCGGCCCATTCATCCAACAGCAAGATATCGCGCTGTTCCGCCACCGCCAGCAGCAAAGCCAGACGTTTGCGTTGCCCCTGCGACAGTTGCGGATTGGTCACCCTGGTGCCGTCAAACTGCAGTTTGCTTTTCATATTCAACCGCTCGAGCCAGATGGCGACCAGATCCGCATCGGGTTCGCCGCCTTCCGGCCCTTGCAAGCGATCGAACTGATGAAAATCGGTGAAAATCGCCGAAAACAGCCGCCGGTAGCCCGGCATATCCGCTGCGCTCTGTGCGACGCCATCCAGAACGATATGGCCGCTCACCGGCCGGTACAACCCGGTCAACAACATCGCCAGCGTTGACTTGCCGCTGCCGTTGCCGCCGATCAGAAAGACCAGCTCACCACGCCGCAGCGTCAGATTGAGCGGCCCGACGGCAAAACCGGGCTGCTGTTCGGTATCTGCATAGTGAAAAACCACGTCGCGCAGCTCCAGCGTCTGCCAGGGGCGACCAACGGCGGCAGGAAACGCCGGTTGATACTCGGCCAGGCGCAGCGTCTTCAGCTTGTTAAAGGCCACTTCGGCGCTGACCAACGTCGGAAACGCTCCGACCGCTTGCAGTAATGGCGTGCGCAAAAACAGCAGCGTCAGTGAATAGGTGGCGGCCACCGCCGAGTCCGCCCATCCCAGGCTGTTGGCCATAAAGAACACCAGCCCAATCGCGCCCAACATCATGATGTTTGACCAGTTGAGCGCGCTCAAATGGAAGGTATCGGCGCGAATGATGTGGTGGCGATAAGCTTGCGCATCGGGCTGATAGGCCTGTTCGTACAGCGCCTGCGCCCGCTTGCGGTTCAACGTCAGTTCCTTGCGGCCGTCAATCACCGACTCATAACGATGATAGAGACGTTCTTCCGACTCACGCAAACTGGCCATATGACGATAAACCCGTGATACCAGGCAGCCGCTGCCCACGACGGTCACCGCCACCCAGACTGCCGTGACCGCCAGCATTTTCGGCGATAGCCACCCCAGATAGGCCGCTGCCCCCAGGGTTAAAATCACCCCTTGTACCAGTTCAGGCAGGCGCACGAAGGCGACGGTGATATTGCGGATATCGCTGGACAGGCTGGCCAACAATGAGGCGCTGCCCAATTGTTCGAGGCGTTCAATATCGGTATCCAAAATGCGCTTCACTAACTGCCCACGCAGGCGATAGACGAAGTAATGGCCCAATGTCGTCAGCGCCAATTGCGAACCCAAGGTGACCGCTATCAACAATGCCAACAGGGCGAGAAACACCGGCAGCACGGCCAAGGCATCGCCGCCGGCATCCATCAGGTATTGATTGATAAAAGCAATGATACCGATACCTAAGCCGGCGCTGGCCATGGTCAACGCCATGACAGCCAGAAATGGCCAACGATACTGGTGATAAACCACCCGTAGCAGTTCCATGAAAAAACCTCTGAAGTCGCGATCTGGCAGGCATTGTAAGCGGCGTGAGAATGAGATCAAGACGAATTCTCAACACAGTTTATCAAGCACCGTTCTGAGAGAGGCGGTATCCCCGTGGCCATCTGACGGTGGCAAAATTTCCATACGGCTCTTACAGGACGCTCAATATTCGCTGATTAAATAGCTTCCCGAAATAAATTAAATAAACATATATTAATCAAAAAGCCATTCACTTAAAAAATAAAACAATAAAAACCCATGCATTCACAAATGAAATTATTTATTTTCTTTGCCGCCTATTATGTTCCAATGCTTTAATAAAGCGTCATAATAGAAATCGCCAACATCTAAGACGCAGGAAAGGAAAATGAAAAAAAGGAAGTTTCTTAGTCAGGTTGAAATTGAGCAACTGATAGCCGCTGTGCATGAAGGAAAAAATAGCATTCGAGATCGTTGTTTACTATTAATGTGCTTTATTCACGGCTTGCGGGTTAGCGAACTGCGTGCATTGCGCCTTCAGGATATTGACCTTACCTCCAATAGGATCCATATATCCCGGTTAAAAAACGGGTTTTCCGTTCAGCACCCCATTCAACCGCGAGAACGGCAGGCGCTGTTAAACTGGCTGGCCCAACGGGCGAACTATCCTGACGCTGAAGCGCCATGGCTATTCCTGTCGCGCCACGGCGGGCAGATATCACGTCAGCAGCTCTATCGGTTGATGAGAATGTATGGAGAGATGGCCGGCATTAGCGTTCAGGTCCATCCTCACATGTTGCGACATTCCTGCGGTTACGCCCTTGCGGATAAAGGGATCGATACGCGTTTGATTCAGGATTATTTAGGGCACAAAAATATCCAGAATACGGTGATTTACACCGCGACCAACGTAGAGCGATTCCGCACGATCAACATTTAACCTCACGACGAGAATAATTACGCAGCCCCGTCCTCCGTTAAACAACACATCGAGTGCTATGCAATATTCAGATGGGAGAGGCAGCCCGGCACGTCATCAACGGCCTACTCAGCAATATTTTAACGCCGAGCTGCTTTTCATGCATCGGCGCCAGGGATAGGCCACACTGGGTAAGCTTTTAACGGCAAGCCTGCCGATAAATCATAGCCCATACCGTTTCATTAAAGGTTAGGTGCCCTTTGACCATTTCCCCCCCAATTGCCGCGTAATATTGCCGTGCAGAGAAAACAGTTCGCTGTCATTCTTCACCTGCAGCTTACGCATGGCGCTGCATTTATGCGCGCTGATCGTCTTGATGCTGCGCCGTTGCAACTCGGCGATTTGCCGCAGGCTCATTCCGTTGAACAAAAAGGCCAAGACGTCGCTCTCACAGCGGGTCAACTTTCGCGTTGCCGCCTCCTCTCCGCTAACGGAAGGCGCCAGAAAAGCGCCTATCTGCGGGCTCAAAACGCGTTCCCCAAGCAGCACGCGATTAAAAAACTCCGCCACCAGCGGCAAAGCGTCATCTCTGGCTACGATGCTAATATTGGGCTGGTTCAACAGACGCCCCACCTCTTCTGCATTCTGGCAGCGGGTATAGACGATCACCCGCAATTCGGGCAACTGCGTGCACAAGGCAAGCAACGTTTCCCTGCCCTGAGCGACCGTTTCATCTTCACCATCCATCTCGCTAATCAGCACGTCAGCCTGCTGATAGACCACGCTATCCGCCACCGCGCGGACGCTGGTTTCCTTTACGACGACTTTTGCCTGGGTTGGCAGCGTTTTTAAAAAACTCGCCAACCCCTCCAGCGTTAATGGGCATCTGTCCATTAATGCTATGTTCAGCGGCTGCTGACGCCATGAATGCATAATCTGCTCCTATGCTTGCTTACCCCAGAGGCATCGCACGCTTGCCTAGCGAACAAAAGACGAACCTTGCGCAGCCATCCATTTCCCCTGAAGATACAATTCCCCATCGCTGTGAAATCCCAACTTCAACATCGCATTGCGTTTATGCGTGCTGACGGTGCGAATATCACGGCACATCGTTAACGCCACGCTGGTCACGCTTTTGCCGGAAAACAACTGGGTCAGCACATCCAGTTCCTTCGCCGTCAGAGGCTTGTCGGCTGTCGCCTCATGCAATTGACGCTGACGCACCCGATGGCTGAAACTGCTGCAGCCCGCCAAGACCTGTTGGACGCAATGAGTCAACGCAATGGCCGGCTCTTGCTTCAACATCAGGCCGCGGATGCCGGATGCGATCAGTTGCCGCAGCAGCCTGGGCTCATCCAATGCCGTACAAATAATTATCGCGGTGTCCGGCGAGCTTTCACGCACATCGGCAATCAGCCTGAAGCCGTCCAATACCAATTCTGATTTGCCGCACAAATCCATCACCAGTAAACGATGCGTGTGCTGAGTGAATAAGGCTCTCAGCGCCACCAGGTTCGTCACCTGTCGAACGTTGTCGGGCTGTAGACCGCAGGACTCAATCAATCGGTTTCTCATCCCCAACGCCGTGAGGGGGCAAGGCTCCATGATAGCCACGGCCCCCGTCGCCGCATTGCCGGCCGCCAAGGTTGTTCCATAGGGATAATTAATATTCATATCATCACCTTAAATCTGTCGTTAACCTTCCATCTAGGGCAGCCCTTTGTCTACTGATAGACGAAAGTGACCTGCAGAGCCCCTTCTATCGAACCGGGCGTTGAACCGCCATTGACGCTGAATGCCCGCGCCCGCAAATTGAATTTGGCTTCATTCGTCGCCCGATTAACTAACTGGGCCATACTCTTGCCATTGCCCAGGTTTGCCCCCTGGCTATTTTGCAATTCAATTTGCACTCGGCGAGAACTGCCGGTGCTTTTGTACAAGCTGGCACCTTCATCCGCAGCCGTTCCGCTGAAGGTCGCGACGACCGACGTGGTGGTGCTTGGGCAGTTTTTTAGCGTCAAAGGGAACTCCACCCACGGGCTAAAGGCACCGGAGGTCGCCAGTACGGCGGCAGAAATATCGTCCCCCAGATTGACCGAAACCGTGCCGTTCGCGCCGTCGATTTCACAGGGTGCCGCTTTGATGTTGCCGGTAATCACTATTTTTGATACGGCATGCGCCGACGGCATCGCCAGGAGAAACAGGCCCGCCAGCGCCAATTTACAGCCAATACCGCTAAAAACCTTCCCCATAATCTGCTCCTTCTCGTTTAACGCCGGGCCCCCGGCGTGCTACCGTTGAAAAATCCGTTATTGAATTTCTGCCTGAATGGTCGCCGTTGCATTGAACTGCCCCACGGCAGGAGGTCGGCCGGTGGTGTTGATCGGATATACGCTGATCCGTGAACTGCCACTCTGGTTGGGATATTGGAAGTTATCGATCGGCAAGCGCCCGCTCTGAGGCCGAATAACATTGCCCTGCATATCCTTAATCATCACGCCAATGTCGCGATTGCTGGTCTTCAGAGCCTCGGGCATGCTGCCGTCCGCCTCACCGCGAAATGACAGGCTGACCTTGACGCCGGCGGAAATATTGCGGCAAGCCAGCGTCAGCGTTCTCTCTTCTGGCGTGACGCCGGACGCCATCGCCCCCTTGGTTTGAATATTCGACGTCAAGATATCGCCAAAATCGATCGTGACCGTTTGCGGACTGATTTCACAGCTCTGCGGCACGGTGACGGTGCCGCTCATGGAGATAGTGGAGACCGGCACATCGCTTTTCACCCCGCTCACCACGGAGACGTAGGTGTCTACCAGGCGGGTGCTGGGGATTGTGGTCACGCCAACGAAAGGGCGGCGGAAATACAGGTGAATTCGCCCGCGAGCACCGCTGTTGTAGGGCGTGCTGGCACAGGATTCGTCATCACCATCCATATCGGTCTTAAAGTTAGACTCATTGGTGAACGGTGCGGCAATAAACGCGTTGCGATACCCCGCAACGAAAACTTCGCTGGCCACGCCCAGGTATTCATTCAACGCGTAATACGTTAATCCCCCGCTGCTGAATACCGGCTCGCTCAGCAGCATTTTGGCGGTAACATAAGACGCCGTACGCGTCTGACATTCGCACTTCACCCGATAAGAACCGGGCAAATTCCAGTTGCCGCCGTCAGCATTCTTAATAATCCGCCCCACCACGTTTTGTGACGGGTCGGTTAAAACCGGGGAAAAAAGGAATGAAAACCCATGGGTCCCCGAAATAGGAACACACTGCCCGAAAGCCGCCTGCACCTGTGGTGCGCCCAACGTTGCGCACGCCAATAGCCCACCGACGATGATCCCTCGTTGAATCGATATTCCTGTCGCCATCATATGCACCTTATAAACACTGCCCGTTAACGAGGCGAATCCCACCGCTCTCGGGCTGATTAGCCAATTGATAGTTGGCCTGACATTGCTGAGCCGCGTCATTGCCCCACTTAACCCGCAACCGCCCGCTATCCGCCAGGCCAGCCAGATAAACCTGGCCGCCATCACCGACGATGGCTGCATTGTCAGAGGGGCTGTTGAGAGTGCTGACGGTGGCGCCGAACGGCACCGGAGCGCCGCTGCGCGTCAGCAAGGTCAGCAACACGCGGGCACCGACGTCCGGATTAAAGCGGGCGCGCACCACAGCGCCGCGAGTTGGGATCACCGTTTGGCTACTCAGCGTCATGTCGACGTCCTCTGCGAAAGATTCACCGTCCAATCCGACGATGTTGCGCCGGTAAGGCGTCAGGTAAGGCACAACCGCATAGCCACGCCAGTCGGTGCTGACTCCGGTCTGGTTCAGGACATTCACCCCTGAAGCACCAGGCGCTTGCACCAACGCCACCGTATCGCCCAGCGGTTGGGAAAGCGTGATGCCGTTTTGGTGCACCAGAACGCCGCCCTGCACGCCGTAGTTCACCTGCCGGCGATGGCGATCGTAGCCGTACCCCAGGTTCAACTCGGCGAGAGAGCCTTTATAATCCGCCTGAATATTGCCGTTCGCCCCCACATCCCTGCCGGTATAGCCCTGGCTGATGCTGTAGTTCAGGTTGTTTCCCGGCAACGCCGTACCGCTCAACCCAAGGTTGTTGCTGGTGGCACCATTGCGACTGGCGTTCATACTGTAGGTGGCATAGCTGCCCGGCAGCCATTTGCTGAGCGGTACGCTGACGTTGAAAGCCACGATATGGTCACGAATACTGCTGCGATTGCCGTTACTGTCGTAACCGTTCTGGTTGAACGTGTAATTCAGCCCGTAACTGACCGCTTCCCAGCTGTTGTTGTAGCTGAGGCTGACAGACTGCGAACGGCGATTGTTATCCCAGTAGTCTTCGTTAAACAGGCTGAGCGACAGCGTTCCTCCCCGCTCCCACAGGCTTTGGCTCATCGTCAGCTCGGCGCGGCTCTTCTTGTGATCGCTATAGACGGCGCTGTTGCCGCCATAGCTCTCCAGCGCCTCCTGCAGGCTATAAAAGCCGCGCGTGGAGTAGCGGTAACTGGCCAAACTAAAGTTGGTGCCGGTTTCAATGAAGTTTTTACCGTAACGCAGACGCCATGATTGCCCCTGTTCCTTCGGCCGGGTTTCCTGCTTGGTCCAGGCTTGGGTGACATCGGCAGACAGCGCGCCTACCGCCCCCATGTTCTGCCCCCATCCCAGCGCCAAAGACTGATATTTACTGGCCGCCTGCACGCCGCCATACAACGTGGCCCCCCAAGGCAAACCGTAGATCCCGGTTGCCTGGCTGAACGGGCGTTCATCAACGCCGCCGCTGTATGACCGGTATTTCCCGCTGGTCAGGCTGTATTTAAACCGCCCTTCGCGCTGCAATACCGGCACCACGGCGTACGGCACAACAAAATGCTGCTCCTGGCCGTCTGCCTCACGCACGTTTACATTCAGGTCGCCGCTGCCACCCGTGGGATACAGATCGGAAATTTCAAACGCCCCCGGCGGCACATAGCTTTGATAAATCACGTAGCCGTTTTGCCGGATTATGATTTGCGCATTCGTGCGTGCGATCCCGCGCACTACCGGCGAGTACCCTTTCATGCTGTCCGGCAGGATATCGTCCTCAGAGGCCAACTGCCCGCCGCGGAACTGCACGCTATCGAACACATCGCTGGATGTTGTGCTGTCACCCAGGGTCAGGCGGCTTTGCAACGCAACGATATCGCGCTGCAGGTAGGTATTGATTGAGCGCCAGGAAGAAGAGCCACCGGAGTAATGATTCCAGATCGAATAGTTACGCAGGCGCCAGGCGCCCCAGTTGATGCCCGAGCGCAGATTGAGGTAATAGTTATTGTTGTTTTGCCGTTCGCTGGCGCGCATCTGGCTATTGGCGCCGCTGAAATTGTAATTGACCAACAGCGCCGGTATGCCGGAATCCCATTTATCCGGGGAAACGTAGTCGCGCGCATTCAAGCGCAGTGCCGCCTGCGGGATGCTCAAATTCAGCCTCAACTGATTGAACAGGAATGTCGAAGAGGCTTGTGGAATGGCCTGCGCCAAATTGACGCAACTCTCCCCAGGCACCATCGCCGGAAACATGGCAACCCTCACGCCCAATTCAGCTAATTTTTCAGTGCTGAAACAAGGTTGCAGCGTTTGTTTACCGCCGGCCCCTGGCATAAGGCGGAACTCGACGTCGAGGCTGTCTATCTGTTCGCCGTTCAGGTAAAGATCGACCCGATAGTTCCCGGGCGCCTGGCTGCTGTTCTCCTCAAATACGGAGAGATCGGCGCCGCGCAGCGCCGGATTATCGATTTCCAGCAACGCCGGGTTGAAATAATCGCGCGCATAAGCCGTGCCGATCGGGCTCAGCAGCGCCACCTGGCAAGATATCAGGCCGGCAAGAACTGATCGCGCCCCTGGTAAACCAATGCAATTCGGGTTATTCATCCTTTTAACTCCCTGTCCCGATTGGCTCGGCCCGACGAAAAGCCAGGTAAGCCGAACACCTGCTCCAGCGTTATTCCGGAGCAAAAAACACGTACCGCAGCCCGGTTATAATGTGCTGGTGAAGGTCTGGCCGGTGCCGCCATAGTCATTGATGATTTGCCAGCTCAGACCGCCTCCTGCGCCATTCGCCGTCGGCAACGGGAAACTGGCGCTTGCCTGCGGTGCTACCATGGTGTTGCCGGTAATGGCGCGGCCATTCAGCTTCAAATTGAAAAAGGTGAGGTAGTAGGGTGAAGGGTTGGTCACCTGCAGACGATCGCCACTGCGCCGCCACGTCACTTTACCGGCCGCCTCCTCCAGATTGCCGGTGAGCCCCTGCGGGCGGTAAATCAACTTGATACGGGTCTTGATGGCGATTTGCAGGGTATTTTCTTTCTTTTCCACCGAGGGGATCGCCTTCACATTCAGCCAATACAGCGACTCTCTGTCCGTCGGTAAATTGCCGCCCGCACGTACCACGCGCAGCAGGTTATTTTGGCCGCCATCCAAGCGAAATAGCGGCGGTGTAATGATAAAAGGCGCTTTCGCGCTATCGCCTTCTTGCGCATCAACCCAGGATTGGATCAGATAAGGCATCGCATCCGGATTACTGATATTCAGAGCAGACTCTTTTTTGCCGCCGTCGTAGATCAGGCGCGTTCCCCCCACTACTACACCGGCCCGTACCGGAGTCCAAAGCGTCATCAGCAACGCCGCCGTCAGCACAAAGTATCCCGCTTTCATTCTCTTTCTTCCCGTTTCCATCACCGATGAATAAGAGCCAGAGAACACGCTCTCTGGCTCATTTTTCTAACTGTTCCGCCGCCGTAACGGCATGGCCTTACTGATAAACGATGGTGAAGTTGGCCGTAGCGTTGGCGCTACCGACGGAAACGTTGTCATAAGCGAAATAGCGCGCAACAAAGCCCAGAACGTTGTCTTTGTTCTCGGCCAGGGTATAGACGCGGGAATCGTTGCCGATATTTAACACGTTGCTGCCGTCGTCCAGCAGTTGCACGCCAATGCCGCCCGCGACCCCGGCGGTGCCAGCGCCGGTCAGTTGCAGCAGCCCGGACTGCCCCTGCACCTGAGTGCCGTCAAAACGCACGGTGGCGCCGGTGACGGTGGCCGGGCAATTTTTCAGCACCAGATTGAACGCCTTGGCGCCGGCGGTTTTAGACAGGGTGAACGCATCTTTGGCGATCTTGCCCAGAGCGACCTGCTTGTTTTTGGAATCCGCATCGACGGTGCAAGACTGATCGGTGATGGTGCCAGTAATATTCAGCGCGCCGTCGGCGGCAAATGCAGAAGTGGTAAATGCGGACGCGGTCAATATAGCTACAGCCAACAGATTCTTTTTCATCCTACTTTCCTTAAAATTATGCAAAATGTGCATGGGTTTATTTCCGACATATCCTTAATGTCATTCCTTTTATTTAGTTCCATGAATGGGAAACGTCTTAAGCCAAGTTGATTGATGGATTCTGGCTTATTCACCCAAACGATTCATTTTGAACTAAAGTGACTCCTTTGGATTTTTAAACCAATAAACAGACATTTGTCGGAATTTAAAACCAACCAATTGATGAATAACTGATAAATCAGACTAAAAAACCGAGGTGATAACGCAGTGATTTAAACTCGTGGGGTTTTGAGTAGGATTTTACTTAGATTTTCAGGGATGACACAGCATGCACAAAAAACACAACACATTGTTTTTAAATGATATTTATCTTTATCCTGGAAATAAGGCATGGGAATATTGACATTGTTTTTACGCGTCCTTACAGTATGTTTCAGTTTAGTTCAAAGTGACTCCTTAACGTTATTAACTTAAATCACACTTACCAAATTTCCTTGAAGCGCTGCGCATTGCTGGCAGTATAAATCACCGTATTCTGGATATTTCGGTGCCCGAGGTAATCCTGAATTAAACGGGTGTCGACACCGCGATCCGCCAATGCAAATCCGCAGCCATGCCGCAGCATGTGCGGGTGCGCATTGACCTCCAATTTAGCCACCTTGCTGTAATGGCGAATCAACCCGTAAATACGTTGACGAGACAGGCGGCCGCCGCGATTGGAAAGAAACAGCCACTCCTGATCGGCCCAGCGGTGCCGCTGACGTTTATCCAACCAGCGCCGCAAACATTGTCTTTCACGCAGATAAAGCGGATGCACGGTGGAAAAACCATTTTTCAACCGATGCACATAGATATTACCGCCTTCCAGGTCGATATCCGACAAACGCCATCCCCCTATTTCACTGGCGCGGCACCCATGAATAAAACACATATAAATCAAACAATAATCGCGTTCTGGATTCTTTCCATGCAGCGTGACCTCAAGCAGTCTCTCCACTTCAGAAGGCGTCAGATGTTTACGATTAGACATACAACCTCATTACTTTGATAGGAAAAATGTGGCTGTCATTTTCCTTTTACATCACCACAATGGACACTCAGGGCAGCCCCTGACATATGGATAGGTTCCTGCATCCAGCGCGGAGTATAGCGGATTTGCCGAATGCGAACAGCGCGACAACCGTTATTCTCGCGGCCATCAATCGCCCCTGAGAATCGCTATCGTGAATAATCTGCGCAGCTTTCCGGCCGTATCATAAATAATGAGGCCGCACTGCCCCTATTTTCTTTAGCTTGCATTATCACTTACAAGCGCGATGTAGAGTGAGATTGATAAATTAACCGGCAAAACAAAGAATATTCCTAAAAAATATCGCCACATAATTAACACTCATCATTCATAACGCCGCCAAAGGTTGAATAAAAAAAACGCCATCTCTGGCCATATTAACCTGACGGATAAGCATTAATATTTATGGATATCGATAACTGAGTGAAGCAGGATGCGAAAAGAATGAAATGGACGTTACAACAGACGAAAAACCCAGGCCAGACCCTAGCAAGCGATCGCCTGGGGGGATGAAATTATTGACGGGTTATCAGGTGGCACAATTCGCCGAGGGTCAATTCAGGATGCTCGATAAGCATTTCCGCAGTGAGCGTAATGCCGAATTCTCGCCGAACCAACAACATCAGCTCCATATAATCCAGGCTGTCCAGCCCAAGCTGCTGTAGCGGCATGTCTGCCGACAGCAGCGTTCTCTCCAGCCCTCGGGCTTCATGCAACATGCCGCAAATCGTCTCATATAACCGATGATATTTTTCCATGCGTTCTACCGTTATTCATAGTGATTGCCAAATACCAGCGCCGCATTGGCGCCGCCGAAACCGAAACTGAGGCTCATGACATTACGCAGACGACCATGCCGATGTCCTTCGCGAATATAATCGAGATCGCATGCGGGATCGGCTTCGTGCAAATGGCAGGTCGCCGGCATCATTTGCTGCTGTAACGCTTGCAGGCAGACGATCGCCTCAAAGCTGCCGGATGCGCCAAGCAGGTGCCCGGTATAAGATTTCGTGCTGGAAATCGGTGTGCGATAGGCATCGCGCCCCAGCGCAGCCTTGATCGCCTCGGTTTCGTTCACGTCGTTTTGCAACGTAGACGTGCCATGCGCATTGATATAGTCGATTTCATGGCTGCCGAGCCCCGCCTGCTCCAAGGCCCGTCGTAGGGTTTTCACCTTGGCCTGAGGATCCTTCGACGGCGCGGTAAGATCAAAAGCGTCTGAAAAGTTGCCGTATCCTTTGATTTCGCCCAAAATCGTCGCACCGCGCGCTAAAGCCGCTTCCCGTTCCTCAAGGCATAATACGGCGGCCCCTTCCGCCAGGACGAAACCATTGCGTTCCCGGCTAAACGGGCAACTGGCTTTGGTGATATCCTTTTGCTCCCGGCTCAACAAACGCAACGCATCCATATTCCAGATCGCGCCGTTGCCGCGCAGCGACTCCGAGGCGCCGGCCAGCATCATTGAAGCGCGGCCGCAGCGTATCACCTCAAACGCATCGCCAATCGCGATGCCGCCGGTCGCACAGGCCGCCGCCGGCGAGCCTTGATAGCCCCGTAGCAACCAATGCTGGCCGCATATGGCGGTCGCGATATTCGGCATCGCGTGAAAACAGCCAAACAGCTGCCCCAGCCCGGATTGCAGATAGTCCGCATTGTTTTGCATGATCTCATCCTGGCCGCCCCAGCCGCTGCCGATAATCGCTCCGCACTCCAACGACGAATAAAAGTGCGCGGGCCCCACAAAACTGGATGAAAACGCCATTTCGATCGCCTCCGCGGCGGCGGCAAGCGCCAGTCTGGCGAATCTGGGCAAGCGGCGGCTTACCCGCGCGGCAACGCCCTCCAGCGGCGGTTCGGCCTCCAGCAAAGCAAAAAAGCGCGCGTGGATCCCCGCCGCCGATTTATCGTGATAACGATAGGCCAGACGGCTGGCCATGATAGCCTGCCAGCTTTGCTGGGCATTGCCCCCCAGCGCAGTGACGGCACCGTAACCGGTAACCACTACGCGTCTTGTTTTCTCCATGCTTATTCTCCTTGCCCGGATGCGAAAGCCTCGTTGCCGCCCAGCGCCAGCCAGAGTTGCATCGTGGCGTTCAGATAGCGGAATTGCAGTGCCGACAGCGAATTCTCGCTGGCCAACACCGCCTCTTGCGCATCCAGCAGCGTTTGCAGCGCAACGGAACCAGCCTGATATTGATGTCGCGCCAACGCCACGGCTTGTCGGCTCATCGCCAGATGCCACCGCTGATTGCCGATTTGCCGCTGTGCTTCCAGGCGTTGTCGCATGGCGTTGTCCACATCGGCCAGCGCACGGTAGACCGCATCGCGAAATTGAATCTCCGCCCGCTGCGCCTGCAACGCCGCTTTGTCGCTGGACAAGCGCATCTTGCGCCATTCGATAAACGGCAGCGTCAACGTGGCGCCCAGCGAGCGCGAAGGTTCACTGAACCACTGGCGGAAAAGTCCGCTGCCGGCATCCAACCCGGCCTCCAGGCTCAGCGCCGGATAAAAACTCAATCTTGCCGCCTCGGCACCGGCCAGCGCCGCTCTCAGACGGCGTTCTGCTGCCTGAACATCCGGCCGGCGCGCAATCACCCACGCCGGCTGACGCTGCGCGACAGCCACCTCGTCAAGCGGCAACGAACGCCGTTCGCTATAGCGCAGCAGCGGCGATCGCCCGAACAACAGTGCCAACGAGTTACGCGCATCTTCCCGCTGCCGCCCCAGCTCATGCAGCTGATTCTCTCGCGCCAACAAGCTTTGCTCCGCCTGCAACAGCTCGAATCGGCCAACGTCGCCGGCGGTGTGACGTGCCGCCACCAGCCGCAAAGTTTCACGCGCGATCGCCAGCGCCTGTTGCTGATGGAGGACTTGCTGATTCAAGTCGGCAATCTGCCAGTACCCGCGCGCGGTAGCACCGATCAAGGTCAACGCGGTATTGCGCCGGTCCAACTCCGAGGCGACGGCCAGCCATTCGGTCTGTTCGCGAATGCGCGCCAGCTTGCCCCATAAATCCAGTTCATAGCTCAGAGAAAGCCCTGCACGGTAGCTTTCCTGCGCCGTAGACGCGCCCCGCAACGCTCGGGTATTGCGGCCGCTTAGGCTGGCGGTGAAATCCGGCGTCAAGTTGCCCTCCGTTAATCCGGCCTCCAACATGGCCTCGCGCCACTGCAATCCGGCCAGCGCCAAATCCTGATTCGCGATCAGCACGCCATCGATCAGCGAGGAGAGTTGCGGATCATTGAAGTTTTCCCACCAGGCGACGCCCGCCCGCAGTGAACCGGAACGCTCATCGACCACGCGCCACTGCGGCGGCAGCGACGGCGGCGCCGTGGCGTCGATCGGCCGCCCTCCGCAGGCGCTCAGCGACAGCATCACCAGCCCGTAAACCCAAAGTCGGCTCATTCTCGCGCCAGCGCCTCCACCGGCTGCAGGCGCGCGGCGGTGCGAGCCGGAAAGAACCCGAACCCGACACCGATCAACGCCGAAAATCCGCAGGCCAGGAGCAACGGCGGCCAGGTAAAGATCATCGTCACCTGCGGCGCCAATCCGCTCAGAACCCCTTTGACCAGCGCGGCGCAGGCGATCCCCAACACGCCTCCCAGGCTGCAGATCACCACCGCCTCAATCAAAAACTGCCGCATAATGTCCTTCTCGGCGGCGCCCACCGCCAATCGAATACCGATTTCATGGGTCCGTTCCGTCACCGAGACCAGCATGATGTTCATCACCCCCACACCGCCCACCAGCAGCGAGATGGCGGCAATCGCGGTAATCAGCAGTTGCATGGAGCCTGAGGCGCGCTGAATGGATTGCGTCAGCTGATCGTCGGTCAACGTGAAGAAATCACGCCGCCCGTGTTCTACGATCAAACGCCGGGTCGCATCCCGTCCTGCCTCTTCCAGCGTCAGTTTTTCATTCACTCGCATCACAATGGATTCCAGCGGCATATCGCCGGCGATGCGGCCGGTCAGGGAGGTATAGGGCAGCCAGGCAAGCGGTTGAGAGCCGGCGTATTGAGCGCCGCGGCGCTGCGCGACGCCGATCACCCGATAAGGCACGCCCGCGATCAGCACTACCGCGCCTATAGGGTCTTGCCGGGAAGCAAACAGCGCCTGTTTCAGCAAGGGATCAATCACCGCTACCGGTGCGCGCTCACTCAGATCCTGCGCGGTAAACAAGCCGCCGGAAAGCAGGCGAATGCCCTGCGTGCGGAAATACCCTTCGCCGACGCCCATCACGGCAAGCGGCACCTGTTTGCCTTCGCGAACGGCCAGCAGTTGGGTGCCGATCACCGGCGAAACGCTGTCGACGTAAGGCAGCGCCGCCAATAATGCGGCATCCCGCTCGCTCAGCGAGCGCGCAAGGTCGGGCCGCGGTTTCTCCCACCCGAGGCCAGGGCGAATCTCCAGCGTGCTGGTGCCAAGCTGGCTGATTTCCTTGAGAATATTACGCCGCGTGCCTTCTCCGATGGCGATGGCGGAGACCACCGCCGCAATGCCGATAATGATGCCGAGCATCGATAGCAATGCCCGGACCCGGTGCCCCAGCAATGCCCGCCAGGCCATGCCGACGGCCTCTTTCAACGCCGCGCCCGGCGCCATGCGTTTCAGCGGCGCCGCCAGCGGTCGTTCGAACGTAGAAAGATGTCGGGAGGCTTCATGGCGACGATCCGCCACGATCTCGCCGTCGCCGATCTCAATGATCCGCCGCGCCTGTTCGGCGATCCGCCGATCGTGTGTCACGATGACGACGGTATGCCCGATAGCGTTCAGCTCGTGCAAAATGGTCATCAACGCCTGACCGCTGGCGCTATCCAGCGCACCTGTCGGTTCGTCGGCCAAAATAATTTCCGCGCCGTTCATCAGGGCGCGAGCAATACTGACCCGCTGCTGTTGCCCACCGGAAAGCTGCGCCGGGCGATGACCGCCGCGCTGCGCCAACCCGAGCCGGGCCAGCAAATGCGCTGCCCGCAGGCGGCGTTCGGCGGCCGACATGGCGGTATACAACGCCGGGATCGCCACATTCTCACCGGCGGTCAGATAGGGCATCAGGTGATAGCGCTGGAAGATAAAGCCGATATGCCGGCTGCGAAGCTGCGCCAGGCGATCGGCGTCGGCTTGCCCAATAGCCACCCCGTTGATGTGCACGTCGCCCTGAGAAGGTTTGTCCAGACAGCCGATGATGTTCATCAACGTCGATTTCCCGGAACCGGAGGCGCCGACGATAGCGACCATTTCCCCCCGTTGAATGCTCAGGGAAATGCGCTTGAGGACCGCAATTTTCTGCTCCCCCGCCTGAAACTCGCGCGAGACGTTATCCAACGCAATGATGGGAGCGGTGTTAACTGACATCAGCGCCCTCCTCCACATCAGGCTGTTGCTCCAGCAGCACTTGCTCTCCTGCGTTCAGCCCTTCCAACACTTCGGCATAGCGGCGATCGCGGGTGCCGATACGCACGCGGCGCACCACCGTTTGTCCGCCTTCCAACACCTTGACCTGATAGCTTCCTTCCTCCAATGCCGCGCCCAGCGCAGCCATCGGTACCCGCACCACCCCCTGTGCGCGTTCGGTCATGATGAATACCTGCGCCGTCATCGAGGTGCGCAATCGACGCTCGCCGTTGGCGACGGCAAACACGCCGTTGTAATACACCGCCGCCGTTTGCTGGCTTGAATTCCTGCCCAGCGGGTCGGTTTCCAGCGCCTCCGCCGGCGCCTGCTGTATCGCGCCCATCGCTCCCTCATAGCGGCGGCTGGGATCGGCGGCGACGTAAAACCACAGCGGCTGCCCCGTCTTCACCTGCAAGATGTCATTTTCCGATATGCGGGTATGCACCATCATCGTATCCACGTCTGCCATCACCAAAATGGTCGGCGCGCTTTGCGACGAGACGATGGTTTGCCCTTCCTGGGTGACAATGCCCAGCACCTCGCCGTCGATAGGGGCGGTAATACGGGTAAAAGCCAGATTGGCCCTGGCGGTTTCCTGCGCCACTTCGGCCTGGACGATCTGCGACTCGTTCACTTTCAACTGCGCCAGTTGCGCGTCGTGCTGCGCCTGCGCTTTTTCCAAATCGCTGGCCACGCCGGCGCGGTCTCGCGCCAGCGCTCTTTGCCGCTTCAGCTCCAGCTGGTACTGCTTCAGCCGTGCCTGGCTCGCCAGTTTCTGCGCCTGCGCGCTGCGTAATTCAGCCTGTGACTTGCGCAGTTCGTTAAGCTGCAGCGTCGGATCGATCTCGGCCAACAGCTGCCCCTGGATCACCCTGTCACCCTGTTTGACATACAGTTTTTTCAACTGCCCGTTGACCTGCGCGCCCACGTTCACCTGCCGAAGCGGTTTCAGAATCCCGGTCGCCAACACGCTTTTTTCGATGTCCCCGCGCTCGACGCGCGCCGTTTGCGGTGGTTGCGTGTCAGGGGGCCGATTCTGCAACGACAGCCCGCCAAGCAACGCTGCCAAAACGACCATCGCCAACGCCACTCGCCGCCAGCGTCTCTTTCCGGGCACCTCACTCCACCTCTGCACAATCATTCATCCTGGCGTCGTCGGTGGATTCAGGCACCAGCCGCCCCTGCGACATGCGCAAGACCCGATCGAATAGCGGCAACAGCCGCGGATTATGGGTGACCGTCACCAGGGTTTTACGGTTTTCACGGCAATGCGCCACCAGAGCCGACATCACCGCCGCCGCAGTCTTTTCATCCAGATTCGCCGTCGGTTCGTCCAGCACCAACACCGGGCAACGGCTGTACATGGCGCGCGCCAGCAACAGACGCTGCCGCTGCCCCAGCGACAGCCCGGCATGGCTCTCCCGCACCAGGGCGTTCACGCCCCCCGGCAGCTGCGCCACCGCGTCCGCCAGCCCCAAACTGCGCAACGCCTGTTCCACCTGCCGTTGCTGGCCCGGCGCCGACGGCGCGAACAGCGTGATGTTCTGCAACACCGAGGCGTTGAACAGAATGTCCTCCTGGCTTTGCAGGAAGAACAGCCGCTGCGCGGCGGCACTTGCCAGTACGCGCCCATCCAGCGTCAGCTCCCCCTGCTGCGGCGTCAGCAGGCAGGCGAGCACCTTCAGCAACGTGCTCTTGCCCGCGCCGGAACCGCCGCAAATGGCGATGCACTCACCACGCTCCAGCGTCAGCGACAAATCGCGCAACACCGGTTGACCAGCGTCGTAAGCGAAGGCCAGCCCCCGATACGCCAACCGCGCGTCAAAATGGCTCACGCTTTCGTCCGCAGACTGGGCCCGAGCGGATACCGCAGGAAACAGATCCCGCGCGCGTTCATCGATGACGTGCAGCTGGTTTTTCTGCAAAACGGCAAAAAAGATCTTGCTGCTGTACGAAGTAAAGATTTCGCGCAGAAAGCTGTAGGCGAAGAATGCCCCCAGACTGAGCTCGCCCTCCTTGAGCAGCGGCAACGCCAGCAGCATGAACAACACCATCTCCAGACTGCCGATCAGCTGGTAAATGCTGCCTTTTATCTGTTCATAGATCTTTTGCTGCTGCAGGCAATTGAACAGCGAGCGGGCATGTTCGGCGAACCCTTCCTGCCGCTGGCCAGCCAGGCCGGCTGACTTGATGGTCGAAAACCCCTGGATGGTTTCCAGGATGAAGTCATTTTGCACCGCGCCTCGCACCTGCAGCTGCTGGGTGTAATGCCGGTCGCGGTAGATGGCCCATACGCTGACCGCCCCCATCAGCAGCACGCCGACAACCGGCACCAGCGCCAGCATCGGGCTCAGGTAGCACATCACCGCCAGCGCGATGGCGCCGATGATCCAGTCGGTGCGCAGGCCGTTGTCCAGTTCGATTTTCTGGCCGGCGGCCATCTGCCAGCTGGTGAAACGGCTGAAGATCTCGCCGGGGGCGCGCTTGCTGAAGAAATTGAGTGAGTTTTCCAGCAGGCGAGAAAAACCGGCGGCGCCGTGCAACAACACGAAATTTTTGATGAAGCGTTCGGTGAGGGTGCGCGCAATCAGCGCCAACGCCGTGGACGCCACAAACGCCAGCAGATAATAGGCGTAGGGGAACGCGACCTCGCCGGCCATGGCGAACACCTGATTGATCGCGCTGGCGACCATCATCGGCATGATGAACAGCGTCAGTGAGATAAAAAACGTCATCGCCGCCAGGCGATAGATGCCGGCGATGCCGGCGGTATCCTTCAGGCTTAAGCTGGCGAAAGCGCTGCGGCGGTGGCTGCGCCGGGCCGGGACGGTGGCTGGCAAATCATCGCGATCCAGCACCAACGCATAACCGCTGATTTCCGCTTTCAGGGCGGCATACGGCAGCAGCTGCTGCCCCAACGCCGGGTTCATTACGCACACGTACCCCCCCTGGCGATACGCCAATAACACATAGTGGCCCGCGCCGTAATGCAAAATGGCCGGTAACGGCAGCGCCGCCAGATCCCGGTGCTCGAACGCCACCGGATAAGCCGGTAGCGCCAGCTCTCCCAAAATGGCGCACAGCGTCGCCAGCGAAGTGCCGTGCTGCGAAGCGGGATAACGCTCCCGCAGCTCCGTCAACGGTGCGCGAATGCCCTGAGTTTCCGCCAGCATGGCGATGCAGGCCAGCCCGCACTCATTGATTTCGCTCTGCAAGACCGGCGTAGGAAGGGTATTTTCCATACGTTGTGATATCCCTGACTTATTCGTTAATAAAAAATAAAGAGTGCGAATGCCATAGCAGCCAATCATCCGCATGCCGCCGGAGGGTTCGCTCGACGATCGCCGGCATGACGCGGCCGACCCGATCTGCGGCGACAGGTTCTTCAATGTGAATGCGGATGCCGCGATCGAAATAAAGCGAATAGAACACCACCTGAGCCCGCAACGCCCGGGACAGCCGAACGATGCCGCTGTGCAAATGCGCCGGCCGGCCGAACAGATGGCAGGCCAGTTTGGCCGCCACATCCTGATTGCTGTGCAGGGTGTAATCCGGCGTGATATCGGGGAAGAGGATGATGTTGCGCCGATGTTCCGCCGCTTCCAGCATCGCCTGCGACAAGGTGCCGGCGATGTGCCGCGGATCGTCGTGAATCGAGCAATAGTCGAGCCGCTGCCGCCATTCGCCTTCCGGCGATCGCCGCGCAAACGCCTGCACATCGCCGGAAACGATCACCGTGGCCCGCCCGGGATAAACGCCCGCGCCGACCAGCGTCGCCAACACGTCTGAGACCGTATGCATCGGTGCCAGCAGCACCGGCACGCCCGCGCGATGCAGCGGTTCCACGACCTGATCAAGCTGTGCGGAACAGTGCGCCAAATGGCTCATCAACGCCGCATTGCGGGCAGAGACCGCCGCCATGTCCAGCCACTGCCGCCGCTGCATCAGCCAGGCGAAGTCCAGCTTGCCTTCACCCAACAGGCTTTGGCGGTTCGCCAGCGCTACCGCATGCCGGTGGCGAAAGCGGCGCTGCGGCCTGCTTCCCCTCAACCGCCGGCGCACCGCCAGCCACAGGCGATAGTCCACGCGCCGCAGCAGGGCACACGTCAGGCGGTTGCCCATCCCGGCACCGGCAGCCGATAAGCGGGCCATCGCGTCCAGGCCGTTGCGCCAGGCCAAATACCCCCGAACCGCGAGCAGGCGCATCAGGGGGCCAGCGGTTTATCGTGCTGCAACAGCGACAGCAACTGCTGGCTGAAAGCGGAAAACTCGCGATCTTGCAGCGCCAGCCATTTGCGATTGACGATAAAACTGGGGGTCGCGTTGATCTGGTAATAGCGGCTCACCGCCGTCATATGCGCCAACAGCGCCTTGACCCGCTCTGACTCTCTGGCCTGCCGATAGGCAGCCTCATCGATACCGTTGGCCGTCAGCCAGGCGCTAAGCTGCTTGTCGTCCGCCAGGTTGAGGTTTTCTTTGATAATGGCGCGATAAGCGGCGGGGCGATGCTGTGCTTCGATCCCCATGATCGTCAGCGTGGCGAACAGGGGCGCAAAGGCCGCCATGCCGGCTTGACTGTCGTCGCTGAGGTGCAAGCGCACCAATTTGGCGCCCGCCGGCAAACGTTTTTCCAGCTCTGCCACGCCGCTTTCGTTGACTTCACAATAGTGGCAGGCGTAAGAGAAGACTTCGACAATGGTATTATCGTCTTGCAACGGGCTTTGTTCGATTTTTTCCGGGGAGATAAAACTCAGGCTTTCCGCCTCCGCCGGTTGCATGACGTAATGTTGAAAATAAAATGCGGTCAAAAAAGAAGAGGCAAAAATAATAACGAGCGTGTAGCCGATAAAAAGCAAGGGACGTTTATACATAACGGACGCATCCTGCGCATATATTAATATTCACCCGGCAGAGTGAATACATGAAAAAGAGTTAATGCCGTAAATAATGAGAACGTAAGACGACTTTTTCGCCGGTATCAGGCGGGACAGCGCGAACGCTGCCCGCCTGCCCACCGCTAATCTAAATGCAGGGGGTCAACCCGCATCAGCTTGGCGTGGTTGGGTTAGACGGGCAGCTTGCTACCGGCGCCGGGTAATAAGACTTCTGTACGCCACCGAATTTGTTCGCACAGGTTTTCACCAGCTGGCAGGTGCGGTTGTTGCCGCTGCCCACCCAGGCAAATTCCTTGGTACAAACAAAAGTACCGCCGACGATGTTTTCCGCTTCTGACAGATTGATTTTTTTCATTACAATATCCTTATTTATATTAAAACATAAACACACTACCCATTACCCTGTCGGCAGACAGAGCAATCCTTCAATACATTTCAAAACTATTTAACCAATAACAATGAGAGCGCTTCGGGAAAAAGCATAGCCATCCCAAACGAGCAGATCAATACAATTATTTACACTGCAAGTTAAAGTTAATCGAATAAGTAACGCTCGATTACAGGACTATTCCAATTTAAATAAGACTAAAAACAAGAAAAGTAGACTAAAACCGGTTACACCAAGAAAAATAAAAAAGGATAATTCTCAGTAAAATGAAAAAACAAATAAGAAAAATTCAGATCCGACCAGTTGGTGACGACGTGCGACACGCTGAAAAGATTGCTTCCTGCCGCGCCGGATTTACACTGGGACAAAAGGACTCTCACTCTACAGGATGCCCATGCTCGCCACCCACGAATACGCCAACGACCTGATTCTGTTCGCCCTGATCGTCGACTGCGGCTCGTTCAGCAAGGCCGCGGAGAGCGCCGGCATCACCAGCTCGGTGGTCAGTAAACGCATCGGGCGGCTGGAAAAATCGCTGGGCGCCCGTCTGCTGTACCGCACCACGCGCAGCCTGACGCTGACCGAAAGCGGCCAGGCGCTCTACCAGCAGGCCAAAGAGATCGGCGCCAAAGTGCAGGAGGCGCTGTACGCCGTCAGCGAAAAGAGCGAAGAGTTGACCGGCACCATTCGCATGTCGGTGCCGACCATTTCGGGCGAGCTGCTGCTGAGCGAGAGCGTGGCGGAATTTTGCGCTCTGCATCCCAGCCTGAAAGTCGAGATGCGGCTGGAAAATCGCTTTGCCGATCTGGTGGAAGAAGGCATCGATCTGGCGATCCGCACCGGCACCATGCCGGATTCGAGCCTGATTGCCCGGCCGATCTTCGATTCCCGCTGGGTGATCGTCTGCTCGCCGGGGTATCTGGAAAGCCACCCGGAACCGCGCTGCGCCGAAGACCTGCTCGGCCACAACTGCCTGACCTACACCTATCAGGAGAGCGGCACCGCCAACTGGCTGATGAAGCGGCCGGGGCGCAACGACATCTACGAGCTGCAGGTTAACGGCAACCTGTCGGCCAACAATGCGCGGGCGATCCGCAAAGCGGTGATCGGCGGCCACGGCATCGCCATGGTGCCACGCTGCATGGTGTATGAAGATTTGCAGGACGGCAAACTGACGGAGATCCTGGCCGGCCACTGCGGCAAGGTATTGGGCATTTACGCCGTCTATCCTTACACCCGCAATCTGCCGTTAAAAACCCGTCTGCTGATCGAGCATATCATCGGTTCCTACCAAAATATCAGCCACTATTTTTGAATTTTCCTCGCTGATTATTTCCCCGCGGCCGCAAAAGGCCGCGGAGATTACGGCATTTTTGGACATAATCTATTGAACATTACCGCTTAATTAATGTGAGCCTGCGCATTCATCACACAATAATACTTTCTATCAATATGATTTTTAAGCAGTTAATTCATCCCCTTCTACCGGCCAATTTTCCACCGCCGGCGCCGTTCGCCGATGTTAAAAAAATACCGCATGGCATCGTCGTCGACGTTGTGATTAGAATGAAAATGTTGCGGTAATTAACCTTTCAGCTACATATCTCTGCCCATAAAAATAATAACCCTGAGGATCTTATGCCCCTGTTTTTCAGTATTGCGCCCATCGTCCTGCTGATTTGGATGATGACCAAAAGGAATGGCGTGCCCTCTTATCTCGCCCTGCCGCTGACGGCCGCCGTGGTCTACGCCGTACAGCTCCTGTGGTTCGATGCCTCGCTGCGGCTGCTGCATGCCAATATCATCACCGCGCTGGTATCGACGCTGACGCCGATCACCATCATCGCCGGCGCCATCCTGCTCAACAAACTGATGCAGGTAAGCGGCGCGGAGAACGTAGTGCGCCGCTGGCTGGAAACCATCAGCCCCAATCCCGTGGCCCAGCTGATGATTATCGGCTGGGCGTTCGCCTTTATGATTGAGGGCGCCAGCGGCTTCGGCACCCCGGCCGCCATCGCTGCGCCGATTCTGGTCGGGCTGGGCTTCAACCCGCTGCGCGTCGCCCTGCTGACACTGGTGATGAACTCGGTGCCGGTCTCCTTCGGCGCCGTGGGCACCCCCACCTGGTTCGGCTTTGCCAACCTCGGCCTGTCGGACGCCAGCCTGCTGGAGATCGGCCGGCAGACCGCGCTGATCCATTTTGTCGCCGGCTTCGTCATTCCTCTGCTGGCGCTGCGCTTTATCGTTTCCTGGCAGGATATCCGCCGCAACCTGCCGTTTATCCTGCTCAGCGTGCTGAGCTGCACCCTGCCCTATCTGCTGCTGGCCCAGGTGAACTATGAATTCCCGGCGCTGGTCGGCGGCGCCATCGGCCTGGCGCTGTCGGTGCTGCTGGCGCGCGGCGGCATCGGCCTCGCCCGCAGCGGCAAACCGCAGAGCGCCGGGCAGGCGGTGCCGTTCATGCAGGTGGTCAAGGCCATGACCCCAACCCTGCTGCTGATTGCTATCCTGATAGTGACGCGCGTCCACCAGCTGGGCCTTAAAGCCTTGCTCAACAACACCGCGCTGCTGTGGCAGGAAAACCTCGGCTGGCTCGGGGAGCTGCGCATCAGCCGGGCGCTGATCGTCGAACTGCAGCAGGTGCTGGGCACCTCCGCCGCCGCCGGCTACAAAACGCTGTATGTCCCGGCGCTGATCCCGTTCCTGCTGGTGGTGCTGCTGTGCATTCCGCTGTTCCGTCTGAATGGCGGCCAGGTGCGGCAAATGTTCAGCGAAACCGGCGGGCGCATCGCGCGGCCCTTTATCGCCCTGTTCGGCGCGCTGGTGATGGTCAACCTGATGATGCAGGGCGGCGACAACGCGCCGGTGATCCTGATCGGTAAAGCGCTGGCGGCGCTGACCGGCGAGAGCTGGCTGCTGTTCTCTTCGTTCCTCGGCGCGCTGGGATCGTTCTTCTCCGGTTCCAATACCGTTTCGAACCTGACCTTCGGCGGCATTCAGCAATCGATCGCCCAGAGCAGCGGCCTTGACGTCAACCTGACGCTGGCCTTGCAGTCCGTCGGCGGCGCCATGGGCAACATGGTGTGCCTGAACAACATTATCGCGGTCTGTTCGATCCTCGGGATCGGCAACGCCGAAGGCAAAATCATCAGAAAGACCGTACTGCCGATGCTGGCGTACGGCGGGATTGCGGCCGGTATGGCGGCGATCCTCACGCTCTGACTGACCACTCGTTATCGCAAGCAAGACAAGAAGGTAAACACTATGATCATCTCCGCGTCAACCGACTACCGGGCCGCCGCCCAGGCCAAACTGCCGCCGTTTCTGTTTCACTACATCGACGGCGGGGCCTACGCGGAGCATACGCTGAAGCGCAATACCGCGGATCTGGCCGATATTGCCCTGCGCCAGCGCGTGCTGCGCAATATGTCCGAACTCAGCCTGCATACCACGCTGTTCGGCGAGCAGCTGGCGATGCCGGTGGCGCTGGGGCCGGTGGGGCTGACCGGCATGTACGCCCGCCGCGGCGAAGTACAGGCCGCGCGCGCCGCGGCTAAAAAAGGCATTCCGTTCACGCTGTCCACCGTGTCGGTCTGCCCGATCGAAGAGGTGGCGCCGGCGATCGATCGGCCGATGTGGTTCCAGCTCTACGTGCTGAAAGATCGCGGCTTTATGCGCAATGCGCTGGAGCGCGCCAAGGCCGCCGGCGTGAAAACGCTGGTGTTCACCGTCGACATGCCGGTGCCCGGCGCCCGTTATCGCGACGCCCACTCGGGGATGAGCGGCCCTAATGCCGCCCTGCGCCGCGTGCTGCAGGCGTTTGCGCATCCGCAGTGGGCCTGGGATGTCGGCCTGCTCGGCAAGCCGCACGATCTGGGCAACGTCTCGGCCTACCGCGGTAAACCGACCAGCCTGGAAGACTACATCGGCTGGCTGGGCGCCAACTTCGATCCGTCGATTTCCTGGAAAGATCTGGAGTGGATCCGTGAATTCTGGGACGGCCCGATGATCATCAAAGGCATTCTCGATCCGGAAGACGCCAAAGACGCGGTGCGCTTCGGCGCCGACGGCATCATCGTCTCCAACCACGGCGGCCGCCAGCTGGACGGCGTGCTGTCGACCGCGCGCGCCATGCCGGCGATCGCCGACGCGGTGAAAGGCGACATTACCCTGCTGGCCGACTCCGGCATCCGCAGCGGCCTGGACGTAGTGCGCATGATCGCGCTGGGCGCCGACAGCGTGCTGCTGGGGCGCGCCTTCGTCTATGCGCTGGCGGCGGCCGGTGAAGCCGGGGTGGCTAACTTGCTGGATCTGATCGACAAGGAAATGCGCGTCGCCATGACGCTCACCGGCGCGAAAACCATTGCGGAAATCAACGCCGGATCGCTGGTCAGAAACGCCTGAATCAAAGCGGCTGCACGCCTTCCGGGTAGGCGTTATAGCTCATCTTGCTGATGAAGGCCCCGGCCGGTGACACCAACACCCGGCCGGCGGTGTCCAGCCCGAGGAAGGTGCCGGTGCAGCGCCCGGAAATAAAGTCGAAGAAGAACACCGAGCACACCGGGATGATCTTTTCCCGGAAGGTGAACAGGAACATCTCGTCCTCAAACTTGTAGTAGGTGGCGTAGTCCATGTCGCCGTGACCGAATTGTTCGCCGCGCAGGTTTTGCCAGGCGTAGCGCTCGGTGTTGACATAAAAATGTTCGTAATAGTGGTTGGGGCTGTAGACGTTCAGCGTGCGATAGCCGATAAGCTCGCGGGTCAGATGCGGCGCGACGCCACCCGGCGTGGCGCCGACAATCCGGCCGACGTGGAAGCTTTGCTTGAGACGGGACCCCTTTTCCACCGTCTGTTCCGGCAACAGCGTGCTGCGCACCAGCAGCGCCCGGCCGCTGTCACGATTGAGTACCAGCGTCAGGCACTCGTTGCCCGGCGACTGCAGCGGAATATTGAAGAAATAGCGCGCGGCGGAGGTTTGCACCTCTTCGTAAGCGTCCTCGCCGCTCTCCCCGCCCCAGGCCCACAGCACCCGCTGCCGATCGGCGCTGAAGCGCAACGTGATTTCCCCGCTGCTTTCAAAAGCGATCTGCAGCGTTTTGCCGCGCCAATCCTGGGTGCCCGGCAGCCGGTTAGTGTCGATACCGCGCGCAAAATCGTCGTAATTCTTCCAGTCCGGTTCAGCATTCTGATTCAGTACGGATTGTTCTGCTGACATCTTCGCTCTCCTTGATTGAATGGGATGAAAACCGCCTCAAACGTCGGCGACGCCCGCCGGTTTCACCGCTCTGCGGCTCACCACCGCAGGTGCAGTTTCATCGAGAAAACAACTCAGTACGCCGGCGCACACGGCGCCGGTAGCCGCCAGCCACATCACGCTGACCAGCCCATAGCGATCGGCGATCAGCCCGGCGATAAACGGCGCCAGACAGCCGCCAATCACCTCGCCAATCCCCATCACCAGCCCCAACGCGGTCGCGATGCGGGCCGGTGACACCGTTTCAGACGGGATGGTGGCCATAAACAGCGTGAAGCAGCCAAGGCCGGTATAAGACAGGAACACCAGCACGCCCAGCAGCCACGGGTTATCGACGTAACTGAGGAACAGCGGGCAGCACACCGCCAGCAGCGAAAAGAAGATCAGCGTCGGCTTGCGGCCAAGGCGATCGGAAATCGCCGGCACCGCCACGCCCCAAAACACCCAGGCGGCGCCGATGGCGCTCATGATGCCGCCCATCGTGCCCTCGCTGAAGCCGCGGTCGGTCACCAAAAAGTTGGGGGTGAAGGTAATGATGATCATGAACCAGGTGACGAACACGCAGGAGATCAGAATGCACAGCGCTACGTTCTTGATTTTAAACAGCTCGCCGTAAGCGCCTTTGTTCGCCGCCTTGTCGGCCGCCGGCGCGGCGCTGAAAGCAGGATCCTTCTTGCCGTTCACATAACGATAGATCAGCCACGCCAGAATGATGCCCGGCACGGCGGTCAGGTGAAACGCCATGCTCCAGCCCCACTTCTGCGCCAGATAGATGATCAGCGGCGGCGCGATAATACCGCCCAACAATCCCGGCGCCGCCCCCTGGATCAGCCCCATATTGAAGCCGCGGCGCTGCGGCTGCGATTTTTCCACCATCAGCGATTGCGCGATCGGCAGCACCGGCCCTTCGGCGATCCCCATCAGCGCTCGGAAGATCAATAACATGGCAAAGCCGCTGACCAGCCCCGACAGCGCGGAGAACAGCGAAAACACCAGGATCGACAGGATCAGCATCGGTTTGCGGATATTAAAGCGATCGGCTATCGCCCCCAGCCCCGCGCCAGATAGCGCCCAGGTCAATGCCAGCACCGCCGACAGCGTGCCAAGATGCACGTTGCTCAGCTTCAAATCGGCGGCAATCATCGGAAACAGAAAAGAGATGGTCAGACGATCGACGAACACGCAGCCGAAAACGAAAAACAAAATGATCAGCAATCGGTTCTCTTCGCTCAATCGCGAGCGCTGTCCTGGCGAATTATTCATAGCGTCATTGGTCCATAAGTTAACTTATAAATGGCGAGCGGCCATGGCATAAGTCGGTTAAGCGCTCGACCAAGAGAGATATTGGCCATCGGTCACGATAACAACTCATTAACATGTTAATGATATAAACTTATCTCAAGCTACGGGCATGTCAAACAGCCGTTGAAAACGGCGACGGAGAGGCAATTCAGGTATTTTTCACAGAACGCGAATGACATGAAAATAAATCAACATCATGTTTTTACTGATTTAAATAAAATTAAGCGGCACTTTTTACTTTTATCGAAAAAGCCAAAACGCGCTGATTTATAAACAGGTTAATAAATAAAACTTAACTCCTGCTTATAAATGAACGGTATTTCCCTTTTCATCAGCCGCATTACCCCGCCCTCTTTATTATTTGAATCCGTTTGCTTTATAGCGGCTATAACGAGAACTATTAACTCCATTGTGTTAATCAATAATCACGCAATGACATTATCAATGCTGAATGATAATAAAAGCGCAGGCCGTGACAGGAATCACAAACAGACCGCCCCTTAACGCCCTGGTAGCGGGTTATTACCGGCGCGGCTAGCTTATGCCAACTCGATCCAACCCCGGATGGGAAAACAACGGCATGATAAGCGGCAGGCAACCAGCAAGGAGATGAACATGACGACAGCACTGACAAAAGCCGGTTTCTGGCGCAAAACCGCCGACTCTTCATCGCTGCGTGAGCCGCGCGTGCTGATTCGGGTCTACGTTGGCGAAGGCGAAATCGACCGCGCCATCGCGTTTTACGAGCAGCTGCACGGCGTAACGGCGGACATGCGCTTCGATTTTCCCGAACATCGGCTGGTATTGGCGGCGGTGGGGCCGTTTCTGATCCTGGAAGGGGCGGAAGAGCAGTTGCGCCCTTTCCGCAGCACCGTCGGCACGCTGCTGGTCGATGACATTTATCCCTACCACCAGCGGCTACAGGCCGCCGGCGCCGAGATTTTCTTCGGCCCGGTGGAGGTGCCCACCGGCGCCTGTTTCAATGCGCGCCTGCCGGACGGCACGATTGTCGAGTACGTGCATCACCGGCCGCGCGCGGGCGAATAAACCGCCTCAGGGCAGCGCCGGCTTCATGGCGTAACGGCGCAGATCCTTGCGCAGGCTGATCATGTACAGCACGATCACCGCCGAGAACGGCAGGCCGCACAGCACCACCGCGGTCTGCATCGCGCTGAAACTGCCGGCGTACAGCAAGCCGGCGCATACCAACGTGGTGACCGCTGCCCAGAACACGCGTAGCCAGGCCGGCGCGTCATCATGGGCGGAGCCGCCCTGGCAGGAGAGGTTGGCTATCATCAGCGTGCCGGAATCGACCGGCGTCAAGAACAGCACGAAGCTGATCACCACCACAAAGCCGGCGGTCAGTTGGGTATAGGGCAAGTATTCGAACAGCTTGAACACCGCCATCGGCGGATCGCTTTGCGCCACCTGCCCCAGGATCGCCTGCCCGCCTTCCAGCACCAGACTGATGGCGGTATTGCCGAAGATCGACAGCCACGCCAGCGTGAAGCCCAGCGGGATCAGCAGCACGCCGAAAATCAGTTCGCGAATGGTGCGCCCTTTGGAGATGCGCGCGATGAACAGCCCGACGAACGGCGCCCACGCCACCCACCAGGCCCAGTAGAACAGTGTCCAGGCGCCCTGCCACTGGCGCGCCTTGCCGTACAGATACATATCGAAGCTGCGGCTGATCAGCGAGGTAAGATAATCGCCGAGGTTCTGCAACATGCCGTTCAGCAGGTTCAGCGTCGGCCCGGCCAAAAACACGAACAGCAGCAGCAGGCACAGGAAGCCGACGTTGATGTTCGACAGCATGGCGATGCCCTTCTCGACGCCGGTGACCGCCGCCAGCGTGGCCACCACCATCATCACCACGATCAGCGCCAGCAGCACGCCGGTGCTTTGCGGGATGTCGAACAGATAAAACAGCCCGGAGTTCACCAGCAGCGCGCCGATCCCCAGGTTGGTCACCATCGAAATCACCGTCACCAGAATGCCGAAGCTGTCCACCAGATGACCGACACAACCGTGGGTGCGCTCGCCGAAGATCGGGTATAGCGCAGAGCGTAGCGCCAGCGGCAGGCCGCGGCAATAGGCGAAATAGGCCAGCGCGGTGGCGATCAGCGCATACAGCGCCCAGCCGTGCAGCCCCCAGTGCAAAAAGGTCAGCGCCATCGCCTGTCGTGCCGCCTGCACGGTGCCGCCGCTGCCTTCCGGTGGCGACAGGAAGTGATCCAGCGGCTCATAGGCGCCGTAGTACACCAGCGCAATGCCGATGCCCGACGAGAACAGCATCGCCACCCACGAGGGATAGCTGAACTGCGGCGGCTCGTCATCCTGGCTGAGGCGAATATGGCCGAAGCGCGACAGCGCCAGCCAGAACACGAATGCCATGCAGGCGACCATCAATAACATGTAGTACCAGCCGAATACGTCGGCGACCCAGCTTTGCGCGGCGTTCAGCCACAGTTTGCTGGCGGAGGGGAACAGAACGACCAGCGTTCCCAGCAGCAGGATCACCGCCGCCGAGCCGAAAAATACCGGAACATTCAATCTGACAGGTTCTTCGTCAAGCGATGGGGGAGTTTTTGTTGTCATTGGCAGGCTTCCATGATGCGAAAGACAGACGATTTCAATGCAACTTTTAGTTAACATATTATCGCCATTTATTTGACATTTTCGCAGCATATAGAGTATTGATTGACCGTTCAATCAATCAAATCCAAAGTGTGATTGGCCTATCAGTTGAGGAAAATATGTACCGAAGAGACATTCCGGAACAGCGTAAGGAGCAGTTGATTAACGCCGCCTTCGAGACCATTAACGTCGTCGGGCTGGCCGGCGTCACCCTGTCTCAGGTGGCGAAAGAAGCCGGGCTGTCGACCGGCATCGTCAGCCACTATTTTGGCGATAAAGAGGGGCTGCTGAGCGCCACCATGCGCAAAATCCTGCGCGACCTGCGCGATGCGGTGGCCGAGTGCCGCGCGCAGGCGGCAAGCGACAGCCAGTCACAGCTGTTCGCCATTATCCAGGGCAACTTCCACCCCAGCCAAACCAATGCCGTGTCCATGCGCGCCTGGCTCGACTTCTGGGCCGCCAGCATGCATCAGCCGGTGCTGCGCCGCCTGCAGCGCGCCAACGATCGGCGGCTCTATTCCAATATTTGCAGCCAGTTCCGCCGCGAGCTGCCGCTGCCGCAGGCGCGCGACGCGGCGCGCGGGCTGGCGGCGATGATCGATGGGCTCTGGCTGCGCGGCAGCCTGGCCGGCGACGAGACGGACCTGAAGCAGGACTGCCGCATCGCCTGCGACTACGTGATACAACGGTTCAAGGCCGCGCCATCGGCGGCGTGACCGCCTCCGTCAGTGTGGCTCCTGCTCTTCGCTGTACTGGGTTTGCCACATCGCGGCGTAGCGGCCGTTCGCCGCCAGCAGCGCCTCGTGCCCCCCGCGCTCGACGATCTCCCCCGCCTCCAGCACGATGATTTCATCGGCGTCCACCACGGTGGAGAGCCGGTGGGCGATCACCAGCGTGGTGTGGTTGCGGCTTACCTCGCGCAGGTGCCCCTGGATTTCGCGCTCGGTCTGGGTATCCAGCGCGCTGGTCGCCTCGTCGAACACCAGGATGGCCGGATTTTTCAGAATGGTGCGCGCGATCGCCACCCGCTGCTTTTCACCGCCCGACAGCTTCAGCCCGCGCTCGCCCACCCGGGTGTCGTAACCGTCGGGCAAACCGACGATAAAATCATGGATATGCGCCAGCCGCGCCGCCCGCTCGATTTCTTCATCGCTGGAGCCGGTTTTGCCGTAGCCGATGTTGTAGCGCAGCGTATCGTTGAACAGCACCGTATCCTGCGGCACGATGCCGATCGCCTGCCGCAGGCTGGCCTGGGTCAGTTGGCGAATGTCCTGGCCGTCGAGGGTAATAGCGCCGCCCTGCACGTCGTAGAAACGGAACAGCAGGCGCGACAGCGTGGACTTGCCCGCGCCGGAGGCGCCGACCACCGCCACCGTGTGGCCCGCCGGAATGGTAAAACTCACCTGCTTGAGGATCGGCCGCCGCGTGTCGTAACCGAAGCTGACCGCGTCGAACCGCACTTCGCCGCGATCGAGACGCAGCGGCTGCGCATCCGGGCTATCGACGATCTCACGCTTTTCTTGCAGCAGATCGAACATGTTCTCCATGTCGATCAGCGCCTGGCGCACCTCGGAATAAATAAAGCCGAAGAAGTTCAGCGGCTGATACAGCTGCAGCAGATAGGCGTTGACCAGCACGAAGTCGCCGACCGTCATCGTTCCCTGGGTAATGCCCTGCGCCGCCATGGCCATCATCACGATCAGCCCGATCGAAATAATGGCGGTTTGCCCCAGGTTGATCGCCGTAAAACTGAATTGGTTCTTGATGGCGGCGTATTCGTACAGCCGGCGCGACAGGTCGAAACGCTCGGCCTCGAACTCTTCATTGCCGAAGTACTTCACGGTCTCATAGTTCAGCAGGCTGTCGATGGATTTGCTGTTGGCGTCGGCGTTGGCCTTGTTGAGCTCGCGGCGAAAGCGGGTGCGCCAGCTGACCGCCAGCACGGTAAACAGGATGTAGCAGCCGACCGTCGTCAGGATCGCCAGCGCGAACCAGCCGTTCAGCATGTGCCACATGATCGCCGTGACCAGCGAGAGCTCGAACAGGATAGGCACGATGGAGAACAGCAGCCGCGACAGCACCGTGGACACCGCCTGGGTGCCGCGCTCGATGGACAACGACAGCCCGCCGGTCTGGCGCTCCAGATGGAAGCGCAGGCTCAGCGCATGCAGCTGGCGAAACACCCGCACGCCCAGCAGGCGCGTGGCGTTCTGGCTGACGTGAATGAACATCACGTTGCGCAGCTCCTCAAACAGCGCGCCGCCCACCCGCGCCACGCCGTAGGCGACGATCAGCCCCAGCGGCACCGCCAGCATTTTCGCCGTCTCGCCGCTCAGCCCATCGACCATCGCTTTGTAGGCCAGCGGCACCAGCGTGGTGCTGACCTTGGCCGCCACCATGAACACGAAGGCCACCACCAGATACCCGCGCAGCCGCGGGTTGTCTTTCGGCCACAGGTAGGGCAGCAGGAATTTCAGCAAACGGGAACGATCCATCATGTAATATTCATCTTCTCGGTCGGGATCGCGGCGCACGGCCGCGCGGGGGTTATGAGTTTGGCCTGGCCGGCGGCGAACGCCGCAGCCATCCCGTTTTCCTGCGGCGGCAACTCAGCATCATCCGTCAGGAGAAGCGGCGGCGGCTCGGGCAAAGTTCAGGCATGGAGGAGACAATCACATGACCCAGACGTATGCAAAGCGCTTTGCGCAGGTCTTTGACTATATCGACCGCCACCTGGACGAGGCGCTCACCGTCGAAAAACTGAGCGAAGTGGCCCACTTTTCGCGCTTTCACTTTCAACGCCAGTTTAGCGCGTATTGCGGCATCTCGGTGTGGCGTTATATCCAGTGGATGAGGCTCAAACGCGCCTCGTACCGCCTGGCGTATAACCCACTGGAGCCGGTGATTGACATCGCGCTGGACGCCGGTTTTCAAAACCCGGAGTCCTTCAGTCGCGCCTTCAAACAGGCGTTCAGCCAAACGCCAAGCCAGTTTCGCAAACGGCCGGCCTGGATCGATTGGCAGCAGCGCTTTCCCGAGCCGAAACACACAAGGAAACAACCCATGAAGGTAGACATTGTCGACTTCCCGGCCACGCCGGTGGCGATGATCGAACATCGCGGCCCGTCCGCGCTGGTCAACGAAACCGCCGCACGCTTTATCGAGTGGCGCAAAACCAGCGGCCTGTCGCCGGTCAGAAGCAGCCGCACTTACGGCATCGCACCGCACGATCCGGCCACCACCGAAGCGCAGGACTTCCGCTTCTTCATTTGCGGCGAGGTCACTGCGCCGATCCCCGAAGACAACGCCTTTGGCGTGGTGAACAGCACGCTGCCGGCCGGACGCTGCGCGGTGCTGCGCCATCACGGCTCGCTGGATGGGCTGTCTGAAAGCGCTCGCCATCTCTACAGCGAGTGGTTGCCGAACAGCGGCGAGGAACCGCGCGATTTTCCGCTCTATTTCCACTACCACAACTTTGTGCACGAGGTGGCGGAATATGAACTGGTGACCGATCTTTACCTGCCGCTGAAGTAACAAAAGTCAGGCTCCGCCAGGAGCCTGACTGACGTCAACAGGACGGCGACGATCCCTGCGGCGGCAGATAACGCTGCGGATCGAGCGCAGTGGCGCGGTAGCGGATCTGGAAGTGCAGGAATACCGAATCGGTGCCGGTGCTGCCCATGGTGCCGATCTTCTGCCCCGCTTTCACATCCTGACCGTTGCGCACCAGCGTGGTGTCGTTGTGCGCATAGGCGGTAATGAAGTCCTCACCGTGCTTAATCATGATCAGATTGCCGTAGCCGCGCAGCTGGTTGCCGACGTACACCACTTTGCCCTTGGCGGAAGCGTAGATCGGCTGGCCGCGCTTGCCGGCGATATCGATGCCCTTGTTGCCGCCGTCGGAATTGGAGTACGCCTGCACGATCCGACCGCTGGTCGGCCAGCGCCAGCAGCGGGAAGCGCCCGGCGGCGGCGTTTGTTTGACGATTGCGGTGGAAGACGACTTTTTACGGCGCGTAGCGGCGGTTTTGGCCGGCGCGCTGCCGCTCAGCCGCAGTTTCTGCCCCACCTCGAGGCTATAAGGCGGACGAATTTTGTTGATTCTGGCCAGCTCGCTGACTTCACTGTCGGTGATCCAGGCGATGTAATACAGCGTATCGCCCCGTTTGACGGTATAGGTTTTGCCGGAATAACTGCCCTTCGGCAGTTTGTCATAGTCGCGGTTGTAGGTGTTTTTGCCCGAACACCCGGCTAACAGCAGCCCTAATGCCAAACACACCGCCACGCGGCGCCACCCTGCCAGTTTGCTTCCTGTGCTCAAATCCTGTCCCCAGTCGTCGTTTCGGTTCTGATACGCGTCAGCCGCACAGTGTAACATTTGCGCCGGGTCAGTCAAAAAAGGGGGATAAAGGGGGGCGATAAACAACACGAAAATGGCGCCCTCAGGCGCCAAGCGAAAAACGAGCAGGCAAAGGACGTTTCAACGCTGCGAGTCCAGGATCTCGTTTTTCTTAATCACATCCTGCGCTTTGTTGTAGCTTTCAATCAGCAAGCGATAGTTCGGGAAGATTAAGGTGTACACGTCTGCCCATTCAGCCGCATCCGCGCGATTCCAGGTTTGCTGAATTTCCGACGCGACGGCGGCGGTATCCATCGGCACCGCCCCGGCTTGCACCACGCGAGCCAAGGTGATTTCCTGAGCCATCTTGGAATAGGTGCCGGAGGCATCAACCACGGCAAACACCTGATAACCGGCGTCAATTGCGCTGATCGCCGGGAAAGCCATACAAACGCTGGTGATCGTACCTGCGATGATCAACTGTTTTTTGCCCGTGGCTTTCACCGCCGCAACGAAATCCGGGTTATCCCAGGCGTTTATCTGTCCGGTGCGAGCGACATACTGCGCATGGGGCGCACTTTCGTGGATTTCCGGAATCAATGGCCCATTTGGCCCCTGCGGCACGGAAGCGGTAGTAATGACAGGCATTTTCGCCAGAGTGGCGATTTTGGCGAGCGCTGTCGCATAACGGCGCAGATCGGGCATCGGCATATCACCGATCGTTTGAAACAAACCGCTTTGATGGTCGATAAGCAGCATTGCCGCATCGGCAGGGTTAATCACCGGGCGTTGATTATTAAAGTTGGCTGGAGAGCTCATATATCCTCACTTATTCATCCTGAAACCTTGTGGCGATTATTTAAGCGCCGGTCGGCGGCTAACTCGTCGTAACGACCAGAGATATTTCAACGCGCCCGGCGCCATATCATCAAATTCTGATGGTTTGAAGCATTTCAAATATTTACCATGCAATGAAATCTTCACTTTTCAAACTAGCAATGAATCGACAGGATAAACAGTAAGAAAATTGGGAATGAGTATTTCACCAATGGGAAGGTCAGATTTGTATGATAGATTTCAATGAAATGTTTATGTTTGCCAAAGTGGTTGAATGTGGTGGTTTTCTTGCCGCCAGCAAGAAATTCGGCATATCAAAATCCATGCTGTCCAGAAAGATATCCAATCTTGAAAAGAGGCTTAACGTCAGGTTAATTCAACGTTCAACCCGAAAAATAATGATTACCGATATCGGAAAGGAATATTATCGCTACTGTATAAAAATGCTCACTGTCGCTGAAGAGGCGGATAATTTCATTATTAATAAAATCGAAAAACCCACGGGAAAAATAAGGATAACATGTTCAAACATGCTTATTGATCTTGGCTTGCCAGCTATTTTAACCAAGTTCATGTTGCAGTACCCCGAGGTCAGTCTGCATGTAAAGATATTCAACAGAGATGTTGATATCATTGCCGAAGGGTATGATATCTCATTAAAAATTGTCACCGACGTGCCCAAAAACAGCAATCTGGTTATGCGGACCATTTGCACCATACCTTCTGCATTTATGGTGAGCGCATCAGCATTCGACAAATATGCTTTAAGCAAACCTGCGGATTTATCGAAAGTGCCCACGCTTGGCTGGCTGTCTTCACACGTCCAGGCTACCTGGACATTTCGTCAAGCCAAGCGCGAGATCAAAATCAACAGCGATCCATGCCTGGTGTGCGACGATATTCGCCTGATAAAAGATGCCTTGGTGGGCGGCGTCGGCGTTGGTTTTTTGCCGCTGGCGCTGGCGGAGCAAGAGTTGATGGCAGGAAGCCTGAAAACCGTTTTCGACGATTGGTCTGTGGAGGCGCATAAAATTGTCGCCATTTACCCCACCCGACAAGGCCTGCCTCCCGCTGTCAGAGTATTAATTGATTTCATTGTTGATGAATTCAATGGATAGCAGGCGATTTTTCAACCCATTACTGCCGCGGCATTTTCTCTTATATCCCCAATGGCGACTATGCTAGTAATCGACAGTCGTAGATTTCAGGATCGTAATACGCAAAATGGAGAACTATCATGTTGAACCTCGACCGCAATAATCTGCCCCTCCTGAGCGAAGAACTGCTCAAAAAGCAACGCACTACCCTGCTGATCATCGCCTTCCTGCTGCTGGCGGGCGGCATACTGTGCCTGGTCAATCCTTTCGCCTCCGGCGCGGCGCTGAGCATCGTGGTCGGCATCCTGCTGCTGTTGAGCGGCGCCGGGCTGATTATCGCCATGATCGCCAACCGGGCGCAGAATACCTGGCCGATGATCGGCGGCATTTTGCTGGGTGTGGCCTACCTGATTATCGGCTATGTGTTCATCGCCAGCCCGCTGGCGGGCATTCTGGCGCTGGCGGTGTACCTCGCCGTGCTGTTCGCGCTCGGCGGTATCGCGCGCCTGGCGGCGGGCTACATGCGCCGCGGGCTGCCGGGCAACTGGCTGCAGTTCGTTATCGGCGTGCTCGATTTGATCATCGCCTGGATGCTGATCGGCTCAGGCCCGGCGGCGTCGGTCACGCTGGTGACGGCGATCGTCGGCATCGAGATGCTGGTCAGCTCCTTTGCGCTGTTCCAGGCGGCGAATCTGTTTAAACGCGCCTGACGTTACCGGCCCGCCGCCGCGGGCCTCATCGCTTTGGTTGTTTGCAGATAAAACAAGGCGATACCCCCTCTGCTTGTCCGTGGTTATCTTCATCGGTAAGTGCCAATATAGGCGCAGACAAGGGAGCTGAAACCGATGACAACCCATTCCAACCCGTTGAACTCGCGGGAAGTCTGCCTGCAATTACGCCACTTCAATCAGGTAATCGGGCAACAATGCCGCAATATGGCGCGCCAAAAAACCACCTGTCCATGCTGCCTGACGGACATCGCCACCGGCTGCGACGCCGGTATCAAACTGTGTGGTCAACAGTTGGCCAGACCCAACCCGCAAACCCCGTTATTCCGGCAGATTCGCAACTTGCTGCTCGACCTGCGCGCAGAAGCGATAGGGGTTCACAGAATAGACGTCCTGAACCGCACCAATAACGAAATATCCTGGCTGCTGCGCGAGCTGTATTTCGAGACGTTCTAAGGAAGGTGCGAACAAGTCCCTGATATGAGATCATGTTTGTCATCTGGAGCCATGGAACAGGGTTCATCATGAGTCATCAACTTACCTTCGCCGACAGTGAATTCAGCAGTAAGCGCCGT
>NZ_JBJNLK010000011.1:0-146307 GCF_052169115.1 Serratia sp. CY33525
TACAAGTACGTGGGGCTGAACGGCGCCATCGTGGGCATGACCACCTTCGGTGAGTCGGCGCCGGCGGAGCAGCTGTTCGCCGAGTTCGGCTTCACCGTGGACAACGTGGTGGCCAAGGCACAGGCGCTGCTGAAGTAAGCGGCCTGGCGCCAGCCAATAAGAAAGCCGGTCATCGTGACCGGCTTTTTTTATGCCATCACCCGATGGATCTGCAAATACTGCAGCAGCATGATGGTCTTGCCGTCTTTAATGCGGCCGTCGGCGATCATCGCCACCGCTTCGCTGAACGGCAGTTCGATCACTTCAATATCTTCATCTTCAATGCCGCCGCCGGCCGCGCGCCGCTCATCGTCATGGTATTCGGCGATAAAGAAGTGCACGATCTCGGTCACGCCGCCCGGCGACATGTAGGCTTCGAAGATTTTCTTGACCTCGCCCACCTGAAAACCGGTCTCTTCCACCGCTTCGCGGCGCGCGCACTGCTCCGGAGAATCGGCGTCCAGCAGGCCGGCACAGGCCTCGAGCAGCATGCCGCTCTCGTTGCCGTTGACATAGGTCGGCATGCGGAACTGGTTGGTCAGCACCACCGTGCCCTTGGCGCGGTTGTACAGCAAAATGGTGGCGCCGTTGCCGCGATCGTAGACCTCGCGCATCTGTTGCACCGAACCGCCGTTTTTGCGTTTCAGATCGAACGTATACTTATGCAGCACATACCAGTTGTCCGACAGCAGCTCTTTCTTCACATTCTCAATTTTCGACGACATGACCCTTTTTCCTTGAGTTGCAACCTGAAGATCATACCGCGATTACGCCGCGCCGCGGCAGACGATTTGCAACAAAACATCATCGGTCCCGGCGGCGGCCCGACCTGAAATCATCTTAAAGTAAGCACATCTAAGTAGCGGAAACCCTGAAAAAAAACCATAAGGGATAGCGCCACATCATCCTAATAACACGCGCCTATTTTATTTTTCAACGCCTCTTTAGGGAAAACCAACGTGAAACTGACTCATCGCTGCTTGTTACCATTAAGCCTTTTATTGATGGCCAGCGCCGGCGCTCAGGCGGCGGACTGCGCCAACGTGCCGGAATGGGCGGCTAAAACCTACGCCATCAAAGGCACGCAGGTCATAAAGGACAATACGCTGTTCGCCAATAAATGGTGGGCAGAAAAACACCATATCCCCGGCGTAGCCGGTTGGGTCGGCGAACCCTGGCAAAACCTCGGCCAGTGTGCCGCCCAGGAGACTCCCTGGTGGCAAGCCTATGCCGAGCAGGAGGGATTCAACGATGCGTTGCGTTACATCGGCACCAGCCTGGATGCGCTGAATCAGGACGCCGAACAGGCGCTGGCGGACTCGCAAGATGCCCGCACGCCGCTGTATTGGCTCAAACGCACCATGCAGATGTACCCGTCAGACACGCCAAATGTCTACCGGCTGCCGATCGTTCACGCCGCCAGTTGGTACAACTCCTTGTATGGCAGCATGGCGCGCGGAATTTTCTTCTACACCCGCACGCTGGGGAATCAGGGCGACAGCGTCACGATAAAGGCCGGAACTATTCCGGCAGGCAGCTCATGTTTTGCGGCGACCAGCGCCCGTTTCGATAACGTTGACAACATCTACTCGAACAAACGAAAGCTTGATGCCAACAAGGAGACCACTTATACCTTCGCGCAAACCGGCGTACTGGCCTTAGGCTGCAGCCATCCGCAAAAACAGCAAAACGGCGAATTTGTCCGGTTAGAGGTGAGCGGCGGTGGCGACAGCAACCTGCACATTCTCGGTCAGAATACGCAAGGCGACTGGGAGCAACAGAAGGCCGGCGCCGGCATCCTGGGCGGCGCCGTGTTGTATGACGGTAAATCCAATCACTTCGTACCGAAGAAAATCACCGACAAAACGCAGGAGATCATCAATAAATCGCTGGGGGAAAGCCTCAGCATCGCCGCGCTGTATGAAGCGGTGAACGGCATGGACGGCACCCACGAGATGTTCACGGCATCACAGGGTTCCCTGTTCCTCAACTACAGCAAATGCTGCAGCGCCGAATACCGCGAGGGCGCGGTCAACGTCGGTTTCTTCGCCGACAAGACCACCCGCGCCAACGCCGCCCACTGGGGACTCTGGCACGAACTGGGGCATGAGAACGAACCGCAGTGGGAATACAACGTATTCCCCGAAGTGCAGGTCAACCGTTATTCGGTACTGGCTTGCCGCCTGTTGTCGGAACGCAACGATTTCGACTATGGCCCAACCTGCAAACTGGGCGCCGACAAGGAGTGGGATCGGGATGCGGTGCGTAAGTTCCTCGCATCAGAAGTGCGCTATGACGAATTCCCGAAGAAGCAGCATGATGTCGCGCTGGGGTTTTTTACCCATCTGTTGCACGCTTATGATGAATCCTTCTTCCCGCGGATTAATCAGGAACGGCTGAAGCAGACTTTCGCGGCGCCGGGTAACACCATGCAGGATAAATATAAATACGTTTTCGGCACGCCGCAGAAGGTCATCGACTTCAGCGTGGTCGTCTACAGCCGGGAGGCGGGGCAGGATCTGCGCGAGTACTTCACCCGCTGGGGGCTGCGCTTCAGCGACCACGCAGCGAAGCAGGTGGCCGCGATGAATCTGCCGACGCCCTGAAGCGCGGCAATAAAGCGCCCCCAGAAACAGGGGGCCTTCTGCCTGATTTCATCCGCGCTAAAGGCAAATCTTCAGAGAAAACCGGCCCGCCGCTGAACATCGGCGGGCATTTCGCTATTCATTTGATTACACAACGACAATTGTTCCCGTTTTGTTGACAACTTGATACAAATCGCGGTGCAATTTAGTTGCAAAAGTTATAGTTTTGCTTTCGAATGAAACTGGCGAAGCGCCTCACCTGAGAGAAAAGGATTCCGTGATTGCTTGTTAAACGTTCCGTGACCGGCAGCTTGGCCAGAGCGCTGTTCGGCATCGTGATACTGTCGGTGCTCGCCACCGGGTTGGCGTTGACGACCGTCGCCGGCAGCCAGAGCGATGCCGAGGCGATCAACATTGCCGGTTCGCTGCGCATGCAAAGCTACCGCTTGGCCTTCGATCTCGAGCGGCAGAGCCCGGAGCTGGAGCTGCACCTGCAGCAGTATCGGCAATCGTTGCAGGCGCCCGCGTTGCAAAAGCTGGCGCGCTTTTACGTCCCGGCCGAGGTGCGCAACCACTATCTGGCGCTGCAACGAACATGGCAAACGATGGAGCGGCAGATCCGCGACGGGCAGGAGGCCGCCTACCGGGCTGAGGTCGCCGGCTACGTCAACCGCGTCGATCATTTCGTTTCCGCTCTGCAGCGTTATTCCGAGTTGAAACTCACCCTGGTGGCCGCCGTCAGCGTACTGGGCTACGCCGCCATCATCGGTCTGGTGCTGTTCTGCATCCGCTTTATGCGCCGCCAGGTGGTCACGCCGCTGCAGCATCTGGTCGACGCCAGCCAGCGCGTGCAACAGCGCGACTTTCGCCATCCGCAGCTGGACGTGGCGCTGCCGAACGAGCTCGGCGTGCTGTCGCAAACCTTCAGCGCCATGTCTGACGAGCTGGCCCGCCTCTATCAGTCGCTGGAACTGAAAGTGCAGGAAAAGACCCAGCGCCTGCAGCAGGCCAACGACACGCTGGAGGTGCTCTATCGCTGCTCGCAGGCGCTGAGCGTGCGTCAGATCGATCAGCAGGCGTTCGAAAATGCGCTGCGCATCGTGCGCCAAAGCGAACGACTGCGCTGCATCCGGTTGAACGTGGCGGACGATCATGGCCAGTGGCAACTGAACGAAGGAGAGCCGGCGCCGGCGCAAACCTGGAGCACGCTGCCGATCACCCAAGGCGATAAACTGCTGGGCGAGTTGCGATGGCAGCCCGAAGCACAGCCGCCGCATCCTCACCTGATGCAGAGCCTGGCCAACATGCTGGGGCGCGGCGTCTACTTCAACCGGGCGCAAAAGCAGCACCAATATCTGCTGTTGATGGAAGAGCGTGGAACCATCGCACGCGAGCTGCACGATTCGCTGGCGCAGACGCTGTCGTTCCTGCGCATCCAGCTGACGCTGCTCCGGCGCGCCGCCGACGATCCGGCGGCGCAGGCGATTATCGACGATTTCGAGCGCACGCTGGCCGATGCCTATCGCCAGCTGAGAGAATTGCTGGCCACCTTCCGCCTCAACATTCAGGAGGCGGACCTGAATGCCGCGCTGGAGCAACTGTTGCAGCCATTAAAGGCGCTAACCCCCGCGCGGATTCAGTTACACTGTCGGCTGCCCTCGCAGGCGCTCAACGCCCAGCAGCAGGTGCACGCGCTGCAGATCGTGCGCGAGGCGGTGCTCAATGCCGTCAAGCACGCCGGAGCGAACGAGATCGCGGTATGTTGCGAGGTCAACGCCGCAGGCGACAACGTATTCAGCATTACCGACGACGGTTGCGGCATCGCCAGTCTGGAAGAACCGGAAGGGCATTACGGCTTGACCATCATGAGCGAACGCGCGGCGCGACTGGGAGGAACGCTGCGCATCCGGCGCAGAAGCGGCGGCGGCACGGCGGTCTGCCTGACATTCTCGCCCTGACCTTGCGGCTGTTCACTCTGCGTTACGGTTGCCGCCGGCCTGAAGGCCGCCCGGAGAGGTTTGCGGTGCAGAATGCCGCTATTTTTGAAGAGACAGTCCCACTGTGAAGCACGCCTCCGGGCGCGTTTGAGTGGCTTTACTTGCTACAGGGAGCATATTTCATGGTGATGAAGCAATACCGAGTCATGATCGTTGACGATCATCCGTTGATGCGGCGCGGCATCAAACAACTGCTGGGACTGGATGCGCGATTTGGCGTGGTGGCAGAGGCCGGCAACGGCAGCGAGGCGGTTGCGCTGGCGCTGCAGCACGCTCCGGACGTGATCTTGTTGGATCTGAACATGAAGGGCATGTCGGGGCTGGATACGCTGCGGGCCCTGCGCGACGAAGGCGTGGACGCGCGCATCATCGTGCTGACGGTCTCCGACGCGCGCAGCGATCTGTATGCGCTGATCGACGCTGGCGCCGACGGCTATCTGCTGAAAGACAGCGAACCCGAACAACTGCTGGAACACATCAGCGCCGCCGCCGAGGGCCAGAACGTGATCAGCGACGCCATGGCCGACTATTTGCTGGCGCGCAGCGAGCAGCGCGACCCCTTCGCCGCCTTGACCGAACGCGAACTGGACGTCCTGCAAGAGGTGGCGCGCGGCCTGTCCAACAAGCAGGTGGCGGCGCAGTTGCATATCTCTGAAGAAACCGTGAAGGTGCACATCCGCAACATACTGCGCAAGCTGGACGTGCGTTCTCGCGTGGCGGCGACGGTGATGTACCTGGAGTACAAAAGCCACTGATCGCCCCGCCCGCCGGGGCCGCTTACTCGATGGCGCTGAGCAGCGCCTGATGATGCTGGTGCACCCAGCTCTTGTTGAACGGCCCCCAGCTTTCCAACTGATAGAAACCGTCGTTGTTGCGCACGCCCTGCTGCACGAACTGCAGCTCGACGCCCATGCCGGGCAGCGCCTTCAGCACATCCTGCAACGTACGGCGCGGCCAGCCGGTCAGCGCCATCAACCGCGGCACATTGGGCCGCTCACTGTGGCTGATCAGCCAGCATAAATAAAGCCGACGGGCAAATACCGGGTTAATTCCCATGCCAAGCTCCTGCTGTAAGGTGAGGCCAGTTTTTACTTTTCGATTCCCTGCGGCGAAAAAATGCGCAAGGCCTTTGATAGTAATAAAAATGTCTTAATAGCGTACAATTACCGACGCCGATACGCCCGCGCCGTTTTCCGCTACCGTTATTTACACTATCTCCTTTTTTTCTCCACGCTTTCCTCGGCTATCCCGAGTAAAGTGCAATAGCGCCGGAATCCTTCCCTGCCGCTGAAATGCATATTTCCGATGCGTTTTAAAGATAGAACAAGTCATAACGAGGTTCGCGCTGCATGGCCAATTTTTTTATTGATCGCCCGATTTTCGCCTGGGTGCTGGCAATTATTCTTTGCCTGACCGGGGCGTTGGCGATTTTTTCTTTACCGGTAGAACAATACCCGAATTTGGCGCCGCCGAACGTGCGCATCAGCGCAACTTACCCAGGTGCTTCGGCGCAAACGCTGGAAAACACCGTTACCCAAATCATTGAACAGAATATGACCGGCCTCGACAACATGATGTACATGTCGTCGCAGAGCACCAATACCGGCCAGGCGACCGTGACGTTGACGTTCGAAGCCGGCACCGATCCCAACGAGGCGATGCAGCAGGTGCAAAACCAGCTGCAGGCCGCGATCAAACGCCTGCCGCAGGCGGTGCAAAATCAGGGGGTGACGGTCTCGAAATCCGGCGACACCACGCTGATGATGGTGGCGTTCGTCTCCACCGATGGCAGCATGGACAGGCAGGACATCGCCGATTACATCGTCTCCAACCTGCAGGATCCGCTCAGCCGCATCAACGGGGTCGGCAGCATGGACGTGTATGGCTCGCAATACGCCATGCGCATCTGGCTCGATCCCAACAAGCTCAACAGCTACCAGTTGACCACCCAGGATGTGGTCAGCGCCATTCAGTCGCAGAACGCCCAGGTCGCGGTCGGCCAGTTGGGCGGCACGCCATCGGTCGATAAGCAGGCGCTGAACGCCACCATTAACGCCCAGTCGCAGCTCCAGACGCCGGAACAGTTCCGCCAAATCACCCTGCGGGTCAATCAGGACGGTTCGCTGGTGACGCTGGGCAACGTCGCCACCGTCGAACTGGGCGGCGAGAACTACAACTACCTCAGCCGCTACAACGGCATGCAGGCCGCGGGCATGAACATCAAGCTGGCCTCCGGCGCCAACGAACTGCAGACCGACCAGTTGGTGAAAGACAAGATCGCCGAGCTGTCGCAATACTTCCCGCACGGGCTGGAGGCCAAAGTGGCCTATGAAACCACCCCCTTCGTCAAAGCCTCGATCAAGGACGTGGTGAAAACGCTGCTGGAAGCCATCCTGCTGGTGTTCCTGGTGATGTATCTGTTCCTGCAGAACTTCCGCGCCACGCTGATCCCCACCATCGCCGTGCCGGTGGTGCTGCTGGGCACCTTCGCCATCCTTTCCGCCTGCGGCTTCAGCATCAATACCCTTACCATGTTCGCCATGGTGCTGGCGATCGGCCTGCTGGTGGACGACGCCATCGTGGTGGTGGAAAACGTCGAACGCGTGATGAGCGAAGAAGGCCTGCCGCCGCGTGAAGCCACGCGCAAATCCATGGGGCAAATTCAGAGCGCGCTGGTCGGCATCGCCCTGGTGCTGTCAGCGGTGTTCGTGCCGATGGCGTTCTTCGGCGGCACCACCGGCGCCATCTATCGCCAGTTCTCCATCACCATCGTTTCCGCCATGGTGTTGTCGGTGCTGGTGGCGATGATCCTGACCCCGGCCCTGTGCGCCACGCTGCTCAAACCGATCGCCAAGGGGCACCATCACGGCAAGCGCGGCTTCTTCGGCTGGTTCAACCGCATGTTCAACCGCAACGCCGAACGCTATGAGCGCGGCGTGGGGCGCATTCTGCACGCCAGCGGCCGCTACATGGTGATTTATCTGCTGTTGCTCGGCGGCATGGCGCTGCTGTTCATCAAGCTGCCGACCTCGTTCCTGCCGCAGGAAGACCGCGGCATCTTCACCGTACAGGTACAGCTGCCGGCGGGCTCGACCCTGCAGCAAACCTCTAAAGTGGTGGAAAAGGTCGAGCAGTATTTCCTCACCGAAGAGAAACAGGACGTGTTGTCGGTGTTCGCCATCATCGGCTCCGGGCCGGGGGGCAACGGCCAAAACGTGGCGCGTCTGTTCGTTCGGCTGAAAGACTGGGATCTGCGCACCTCGGGCGCCAACAGCTCGTTCGACATCATCGATCGCGCCACGCTGGCATTCAACAAGATTAACGAAGCGCGGGTGATCGCCAGCAGCCCGCCGGCGATCACCGGCCTCGGCAACTCCTCCGGCTTCGACATGGAACTGGAAGATCACGCCGGGTTGGGGCACGCCAAACTGATGGCGGCTCGCGACCAACTGTTACAGCTGGCGGCGCAAAATCCGCTGCTGTCGCGCGTGCGCCACAACGGCCTGGACGACAGCCCGCAGCTGCAGATCGATATCGATCAGCGCAAGGCGCAGGCGCTGGGCGTATCTATCGACGACATCAACAATACCCTCTCCACCGCCTGGGGTTCGACCTACGTCAACGACTTCGTCGATCGCGGCCGGGTGAAGAGAGTTTACGTGCAGGCCGCCGCGCCGTTCCGCATGCTGCCGGAAGACATCAACAAATGGTATGTGCGCAACAGCGCGGGCGGCATGGTGCCGTTCTCGGCCTTCGCCAGTTCACACTGGGAATACGGCTCGCCGCGGCTGGAACGCTATAACGGCAACTCGGCGCTGGAAATCGTCGGCGAGGCGGCCAACGGCGTCAGCACCGGCACCGCCATGGCGGAAATGGAAAAACTGGTCAGCCAGTTACCGACCGGCTTCGGGCTGGAATGGACGGCGCTCTCCTACCAGGAACGCTTGTCCGGCTCGCAGGCGCCGGCGCTGTACGCCATCTCGCTGCTGGTGGTGTTCCTGTGCCTGGCGGCGCTGTATGAAAGCTGGTCGATACCGTTCTCGGTGATGCTGGTGGTGCCGCTGGGGGTGATCGGCGCGGTCGCCGCCACCTGGCTGCGCGGCCTGGAGAACGACGTTTATTTCCAGGTCGGCCTGTTGACCATCATTGGGCTGTCGGCGAAAAACGCCATTCTGATCGTCGAATTCGCCAACGAGCTGAACCACAAAGGGCAGGATCTGATGTCCGCGACGCTCGACGCATCACGCATGCGTCTGCGGCCGATCCTGATGACTTCGCTGGCGTTCATCTTCGGCGTGCTGCCGATGGCCACCAGCAGCGGCGCCGGTTCCGGCAGCCAGCATGCGGTCGGCACCGGGGTGATGGGCGGCATGATCTCCGCCACCCTGCTGGCGATTTTCTTCGTGCCGCTGTTCTTCGTGCTGGTGCGCCGCCGCTTCCCGGGCAAAGCGCATCCGGCAGGCAATACGACGGCCGCCGGGGAGTGATAGCCTGGGCATAAAAAAAGCAGCGTCGGGTTACCGATGCTGCTTTATTTCGAACGATAATCTCGTTCCCAAGGTGTTTCAGTGACTTTCCAATGACTCAACCTTGCCATCTGCTTCAACGCTGTGTCAGTTGCCCAACATCTCATCAATGAAGTCTTTCCAGTTTCCTAATTCACGATCAACCATAATACTTTACAACCTCAATTATTTGACGAAGCGGATTCTACGCCTGTTTTTTGACCATGTGAAGGGAAACGGGAACGATGCCAGGCCCGGAAACCGGGCTTAGCGCACATTTTCGTATTTATCTGATCAATACTCAGTGCTGCTATTCCCTTGTGATATCAATTTCTCCGCGGTAGCGTGTAAAAGGTATAAAAATACGACAATGGAGCGCCGACATCCGCGGGTATCAGCACGCCATTCGGCACTATGCCGCCGACCTCAGTCTTATTGGTTAGAGGAAAACGATGGAAATTATCACCGACCGGAACCGCCGCGCCATCGACTGGCAGCGGCTGTGCGAGTTGCTGGAGGCCGCCGGGCTGGGCAAGCGCGATCCGCACACCCTGCGGCGCGTTTACCAACACAGCCAGTTTTGCTATTGGGGGTTTATCGGCGACGAGCTGATCGCCACCGCGCACGCCATCAGCGACCTGACCTCGGTCGCCTACCTGGCCGACGTGGCGATCGATCCGCGCTTTCAGGGGCAAGGGCTGGGGCGCCGGTTGATGGATCGGGTGATGCAAGATTTGGCGCCGCTCGGCAAGATTTTCATCTATTCCGTGCCGGAAAAACTGACCTTCTATAAAAAGTACGGCTTTCACGATTTGACCACCGGCATGGTGTATGCGGACGGCGCCTCACTGCAACGGTTGCAAAACGGCGGTTATATCCGCTGATCATCTTGATCAAAATACTTTTCTCAGCAGAATACAGCTGACGATCTGCTTGAGACAGATAAAATGCTTAGCCAAAACGCCCCAGAAAAAACACACACTCTCTTTTAACTTTTTATTTTCACTATTATTCACCTCTGCAACCATGAATGAGAAAACGTTTGAACTTCCTGTCAGAGATATTTCTTAGTCATTAGACCTCTTACAAAGATATCACGAACCAAAAGATCGGTAAAAACGATCGAATATTAATTTACGATAGGAATGATCTATGATATTTCCTTTTAATTATCCTTGATTGATAGCTGACATCTATTTAAAAATCTCTACCCCTCTTGCGGCAATTTTAACTTAAATTATTTATCATTTAATTATCAATAAGTTATTAAGAAATCCAACTAAACCAGCGGTATAGTTAAATGATGAGATTCATCATCGGAAATAATTCAACATTTAATTATTTCGATTATTTCTATTTTTATACTTTAAGATAACCGTCGCCACCGGGAATAAAAAATAAAGGATTATAATAATATGAAGATCGATATTTTCAGCGAATGTACCTATACCATTATCGGTATCAGACAACTGATAAATCAAACATGGTCAGAAAAAAACACGCCAGCCGACTTTAACCGCAGAAGGGTCTGCTTTATCGATGTCACCCTCGCCAATTTTGAAGCGCGTTACCGCGATGAATATGCCAACCCCAAAACCTACAAAATAGTCATTATTACCGACTGCCCGCATGAGATGGTGATTGTCGACAATAAGACCATTATATTATCAAACCTTATATCTTTAAGCCGTTTCAGCCACCTGATCGGCGATTTATATACGCGCTACAGTCACTATACCGAGCCGCCGCAGCTCTCCCGGCGCGAGTCCCTTTTCCTGTCGGAGTGGTCGACGGGAAAATCGCTGACCGATATCAGCAACGCTATGAATATAAGAAACAAAACCGCCAATCATTACAAATCGAGAATCATGAAAAAGCTTGGCGCCAGCAGAATAAAACCGCTGTTGCATATTACCCGCGTACGGTGTTTAACCGATCGTTTAAATATAAAAATTAATAAAGAATAGTTCCTCTGAGCCCAGATCCGCATTGGCGGCTGAACGCGTTCGCCGACGTCTTTTACAAGCACCGTCGGCGAAGTCTGCCGTTCAACCACATTGCCAACTTCTCTCCCTGGTGCTCAATCGCATCTCGCGCGCATCGTTGTCTGGATCTCGCCGCCGCTTTACTGGCATTATCTCTGCTATCGCCGGGCGGCGAGAAGGCCTAAGACCGCGCCCGCCGCCCAGTATCGACTCGACGAGACAGGTAGCTTTACGCCATGGCAAACAAACCGCAACAGACAACGCTGACGATGTACGGCATCAAAAACTGCGACACCATCAAGAAAGCCCGCCGCTGGCTGGAAGATCAGGGCGTGGCCTATCATTTTCACGACTACCGCGCCGACGGCCTGACCGAACAGCAGCTGCGCGGTTTCGTCGCGCAACTGGGTTGGGAGCCGCTGCTCAATACCCGCGGCACCACCTGGCGCAAGCTGGATGAAGCGCAGCGCAACGCCTGCGATAACGCCGACGCCGCCATCGCGCTGATGCTGGCGCAGCCGGCAATCATTAAACGCCCGCTGCTGGACGACGGCAACGGCCGCGCCCTGCTCGGTTTTAACGCCGACACTTACCAGCAATTTATCGCCGAGGTCGCCGTATGACTTGCCCGGTTATCGAACTGGCCCAGCAGCTGATCAAGCGCCCTTCCCTCAGCCCGAATGACGAAGGCTGTCAGCAACTGATGATCGATCGTCTGCAGGCGATCGGCTTCACCGTCGAAGCGATGGACTTCGAAGACACCCAGAATTTCTGGGCCTGGCGCGGCGAAGGGCAAACCCTGGCGTTTGCCGGGCACACCGACGTGGTGCCGACCGGCGATGAAAAGCGTTGGGACAACCCGCCGTTTGAACCGGCGATCCGCGACGGCATGCTGTATGGCCGCGGCGCGGCGGACATGAAAGGTTCATTGGCCGCAATGGTGGTGGCCGCCGAGCGATTTGTCGCCGCTAACCCGGATCACCGGGGCCGCCTGGCATTTCTGATCACCTCGGATGAAGAGGCCAGCGCCACCCACGGCACGGTTAAGGTGGTCGAAGCGCTGATGGCGCGCAACGAGAGGCTGGATTACTGCCTGGTCGGCGAGCCGTCCAGCACCGAGCGCGTCGGCGACGTGGTGAAAAACGGCCGACGCGGCTCCATCACCGCCAACCTGCATATCCACGGCGTACAGGGGCACGTCGCCTATCCGCACCTGGCGGACAACCCGGTGCACCGCGCCATGCCGGCGCTGAATGAACTGGTGGCGATCGAATGGGATCGCGGCAACGAGTTCTTCCCGCCGACCAGCATGCAGATCGCCAACGTGCAGGCCGGCACCGGCAGCAACAACGTGATCCCGGGCGATCTTTACGTGCAGTTCAACTTCCGTTTCAGCACCGAGCTGACCGACGCGATGATCAAGCAGCGCGTGGAAGAGCTGCTGGAACGCCACCAGCTGAACTACAGCATCGAGTGGCGGCTGTCCGGCCAACCGTTCCTCACCTCGCGCGGCGCGCTGGTGGATGCGGTGGTCAACGCCGTCGAGCACTATTCTGAACTGACGCCGCAGTTGCTGACCACCGGCGGCACCTCCGACGGCCGCTTTATCGCGCAGATGGGCGCGCAGGTGGTGGAGCTGGGGCCGGTCAACGCCACCATCCACAAGGTCAACGAATGCGTCAACGCCGCGGATCTGCAGCTGCTGAGCCGCATGTATCAACGCATCATGGAGCAATTGGTCGCATGATCAACGCAGAGATGCTCACCGGCCGCTCAACCGAACACCTGGCGCCGCTGAGCGGGAACCATCGGCTGCAGCCGCAGGCGGTCAACGCCTTCCTGGCGATGCAGCAAGCGGCGCATGAGGCGGGATTCGATCTCCAGCCCGCCAGCACCTTCCGCGATTTCGACCGGCAGTTGGCGATTTGGAATGGCAAATTCTGCGGCCAGCGGCCAGTATTAGATAAGGACAGCCGCCCGATCGACGTCGCGCCTCTGCCCGCCGCCGAGCGCTGTGAGGCAATCCTGCGCTGGTCGGCCCTGCCGGGCGCCAGCCGCCATCACTGGGGCAGCGATCTGGATGTGTACGATCCGTCGCTGCTGCCGGAAGGGAAAAAGCTGCAGCTGGAGCCGTGGGAATATGAAGAAGGCGGTTACTTTGCGCCGCTCAACCAGTGGCTGACGGCGCATATGGCCGAGTTCGGTTTCTACCGCCCCTTTACCGAAGACAGCGGTGGCGTGGCGGTAGAGCCGTGGCATCTGAGCTACCGGCCGCTGGCGCAAGAAGCCGAGCATTTGCTGACCCCGGCGCTGTTGCTGGCGGCCTGGCAAGACAAGGAGGTCGCCGGTGCCGAATGGCTCGAACGCCATCTGCCCTCGATTTTTTCGCGTTTTATACGCAGTGAAGTAAAGGAGTAGCTATGCAATGGTTAGCTGATTACTGGTGGATTATCCTGCTGGTTCTGGTGGGAATGGTCGTCAGCGGCATCAAGGAACTGCGCCGCGTCGACGTGAAAAGCTATCTGGCCAACAAGCCGGAGATACCGCCGCACCGCGACAATAATGCCCAGTGGGATGACGAAGACGACTGGCCGAAAAAGAAATGACACCAGGGCGCTTATCGGCGCCCTGAGTTTTTAGCGAAAGGCGATCAGCTCGCCGCGCTTGCCGGACAATGCCTCGTCCCAGTAGCGCTGCGGCACATAATAATGCAGCCTTTCCAGCGCGGCGTTCATCATGCCCTGGTTGATCGCGTGCCCGACGTTTTCCTCAACGTCCAGCGTGAAATCGGCGCCGCCGGCCCGAAGCGCTTCCGCCGCCGCGTGAGCGTGTTGCACCGCGATCACCGCGTCCTCTGCACCGTGGATCAAATGCACCACGCTGTCGCCGAAAGCCTGCTCAGGCAGCTGGGCGAAACGCCCGCTGAACGCCACCACGCGCCCGGCCAGCCGGGTTTCCGCTTTCAACGCTTCCAGCGCCATAATGGCCCCTTGCGAGAACCCCACCAGCGCCGTGCCGGCATAGCCCACGCCGCTCAGTTGCTGCCAATGGCGCACCACCGCCACAAACTGCGGCATCACGTCTGCAATACGGACCGCGCGGTTCTCTTCGGTCACGTCCTGCACCGAAAACCACTGGCGCCCGGCGCTGTTGCCAAACGCTTCGGGGCCACCGATGCTCACCACCTGCGCCTGAGGAAACTCTTTGGCGAAGTAGCTGCCGATCTCCCCCATCGCCACCGGGTTATCGCCGACACCGTGAAACAGCAAGATCAGCTGCGCCGCCGGGGTCGCCGGGCTTTGGACAACGAAATGCTCATGTTTCATCGATGACTCCTTAATAGTAACCAAACCTGGTGCGAGGACAGTCGCCGCCGCACCGCTGACAGTGACTATACGCCGTTGAGAAAGCGGGAAAATCGGGTTTTATTGAGCGAGTTGTTCAATTTATTGCAACGACTGCGCCCAGTCGCGCCAGTAGCGGCAGTGCTGCGCATTCAGCTGTTCCAGCGCCTGCGCCGTTTCATGCCGCCAGTGGCGCAGCAAGGCTTTCTGGCCGCTGACGCCCGCCTGCTCCGCGCAGGCTGCCGGGGATTGCCGCCGCTGCAGATGGCCGCGCAGCGCGGGCAGCGGCAGATTGCTGGCCAACAGCAAACGCTGCAATGCCCCCAGGCTGGCCTCCAGCGGCCGGTGGGCGAAAGCGAACCCGGCCAGCTCACGCCAGTCCTCTTCGCCGAGCGACGTATCGCCGTCGTCGCCCGGGATCGCCAGCGCGAGCTCGATGCGCTGCCGCAGCCAGGGCCAGTCGCGCGCCAGATGCTTGTGCGCCGCGTGTCGCAGCGCCTCCCCTTGCTCGCTCAAGGGCAAAATAGCCATCGCGGTATAGCAGCCGCTGCTGGCCTCCGGTTTGCTGCCGATGCGCACCAGCTCGAAACCGCAGGATTGCCAAAAACGCCACAGCGGCTCGGTATAGCCGAAGCTGACCGACAGGAAATCCAGCCCCTGCGCCTGGCGGCGTTGCCGTTCGATCAGCTGACGCGCGATACCCTGCCGCCGCAGCGCCGGCAGCGTCGCGATGCGGGTAATGCGCCTTGAACGCAGCGTCGGCGCCCACCATTGGCCGCCGTGCGCCGCCAGCGACTGCGCCACCAGGTTGCCGCGCGGCCGACGGCGGCCGGCCCACACATCGTGCGCCAACTCGGCGCTCAAGCCGCCTTCGTCCACCAGCCACACGGCGCCGACCACCTCTGGCCCGGCCTGCGCCAGCCCGTAATGCATGCCGGGCGCATCCATCAGCCTGCGCAAGTCCAGCGGCGAGGTGCGGTAATGCGCGCTGCTCAGCAGGGCGTAGAAACGCGCCAGCCGCTGCGGATCGGCGCACAGCTCACGCTGCTCTGCCTGGCTGTAATCGATCGCCTGGCCATCCGCCGGCCAGGCGGGCAGCTCATTGAACAACAGCGCATTGTCCGTGACCCGTTCCAGCGCATCGCCCTGTGCCCAGCGCATCGGCTGTTGCAGGCTCAACGCCTGATAAGACGGCAGCCCGGCGCAAAACTTCAGCAGAAAACCGCGGCCGGTGCCCTCATACCCCTGCACCGTAGTGGTCAGCAGCACGCGCGGGAAATAACCGATCAGCTGCTGCAACAGCGGCGCGGGGATCGCCGCCGCTTCATCCACCAGCAGCCAGCCCACGGCGCTGACGTCCCCCTCCCGACACTGCGCCAGCAAGGCATCGGGCGCCCAAAACTGCGCGCGCCCCTGCGCCCATTCCCCGGCCACCTCCGTGGCGGCGCGGCTCGGCCCGGTGATCCAACAGGTCAGCGGCGACTGCGCCACCAGCATGCCGGCCAGCGTCGATTTGCCGCGGCCGCGGGCGGCGGTCAGCACCCACACGCCGGATTCGGCCTGCAGCAGCGCCGTCAAGATCGCCTGTTGCTCCCCGGTCGGCCGGCCATCCGGCGGCAGCCAACCCTCGCGCGCCGGCAGCGCGGCCAGCGTCAGAGGCTCATCCTGCCGCCAGATCGTCACTTCTCGGTCGTCTGCCAGGTGCTGCTGCAGATGGTGAATGAAATGCGGGGTGGTGATCGGCTGTGGGCAATCGCTCCAGCGCAGGCTGTCGCCGTCCGGCAGCTGAGACCATTGCCGCCAGGGCGGCGTCAGCAGCAGCAGCCAGCTGCCGGCGCGCAGTGCGCCGCACAGCGCCGCCAACGCCTCCACGTCCAGCGATTGGCCGGCGTCGAACACCGCGTGCAGCCGTTCCTGCCCCAGCAGTTGGCGCACCGCGCCGCTCGCCAACGCCGTCAGGCCGGGCGGCGGGTTTTCCCCCACCCACGGCCAGTCGCCCGGCAGCGTCGCCGCCAGCCGCTGCGCCTGTTCGCGGCACCAGCCGGGCTCACCGCTGAGCACCAGCAGGCGCCGGATGCCCTGCCGCCGCATGAGTTGTTGCGCTGCCTGTAGCATAAGGCTGTATCTCAATCCGAAAAAAATGCCGGAGTCAGGCTCCGGCACTTGAGGCGTTAACGGGATGCAAAGGTGTTGCAGGTATTGGGATCGCCGCTGTCGAAGCCCTGTTTAAACCAGGTGTAGCGCTGCTGCGAGGTGCCGTGAGTGAAGCTGTCCGGCACAACGCGGCCCTGACTCTGCTGCTGCAACCGATCGTCGCCAATCGCCTGCGCGGCGTTCAGCGCCGCCTGCAGATCGCCCTCTTCCAGCATCTGCTGCTTCTCGGCGTATTTGCCCCACACGCCGGCGAAACAGTCCGCCTGCAGCTCCATTTTCACCGACAGACGGTTCACTTCCGCCTGGCTGGCGCCCTGCTGCATCTGGCGCACCTTGGGCTCGATACCCAACAGGTTCTGCACGTGGTGGCCGACTTCGTGCGCCACCACATAGGCCTGAGCGAAATCACCGCCGGCGCCCAGCTTGGTTTTCATGTCCTGATAGAAAGACAGATCGATATACACCGTTCTGTCACCCGGGCAGTAGAACGGCCCCATTGCCGCCTGACCGGTGCCGCAGCTGGTGCGCGTCACGCCGCGATACATCACCAGCTTCGGCGGTTGATAGGTTTTGCCCATGCGCTGGAAAATCTCTTTCCAGTTGTCCTCGGTCGAGGCCAGCACCACCGAGGTGAATTTGGCCAGCTCATCATCTTTCGGACTGATGTTGGCGCTCTGTTGTTGCCCCTGCGGCGCAACGTTACCGCCGTTCAATAGCGGCGACAGATCGATGCCGTAATAGCCGGCCACCAGCACCACCACCAGAATGACGATGCCGCCCTTGCCGCGCACCGGCACGCGGAAGCCGCCGCCGCCCAAACCTGAAGATTGCCCGCGACGATCCTCAACATTGTCACTTTCCCGACGCCCTTGCCAACGCATAAATATACTCCAGATATTTCCCCTGTTCGTTGAAGTTGCGCCGCGATGGTAAGCGCAAAGGCAGCTTCAAGCCTGAGTGGGATAGGTTTTAGTCATCTCGCATCCATTATTATAAATGGTCTGCCGCAGAGGAAATGTAGAAATTTTCTGGAAAAACGCAGAATAGCGGGACGATCCGGCCGGATCGCCCCGAATGGCGGTGCCGACGCTTAGTCGAGCTTCACGCCGATGCGGCGCGCCACTTCTTCATAGGCTTCGATCAGGCCGCCCAGGCTTTGACGGAAACGGTCTTTGTCCATCTTGTCCAGGGTGTTTTTGTCCCACAGGCGGCTGCCGTCCGGCGAGAACTCATCGCCCAGCACCACTTCGCCGTTGAACAGGCCGAACTCCAGCTTGAAGTCGACCAGGATCAGGCCGGCGTCGTCGAACAGCTGGGTCAACACGTCGTTGGCGCGGTAGCTCAGCTCACGCATGCGCGCCAGATGCGCTTTGTTCACCCAGCCGAAGGTTTCGCAGTAGGATTCGTTGACCATCGGATCGTGCATGGCATCGTTTTTCAGGAACAGATCAAACAGCGGCGGGTTCAGCACCAGGCCTTCTTCGATGCCCAGACGCTTCACCAGCGAACCGGCGGCGCGGTTGCGGATCACGCATTCCACCGGCACCATGTCCAGCTTTTTCACCAGCACTTCGTTGTCGGACAGCAGACGCTCCATCTGGGTCGGGATGCCGGCTTCTTCCAGTTTGCTCATGATGAAATGGTTGAACTTGTTGTTCACCATGCCTTTGCGATCGAACTGCTCAATGCGCTGACCATCCAGTGCTGACGTATCGTTGCGGAACTCCAACACCAACAGATCGGGATTCTCGGTGGTGTAAACGGTTTTTGCCTTTCCGCGATACAGCTCAGCTAGCTTTTGCATCTTACTTACTCCAGTGATGTATCCCCGATGTCTCCCGAGCGCGGCCCGAAATTAGGGGGTATAGAATTGACCTAATGAATTCTTTGGCGTGCCGGGCACTATTGTGCCAAACCTGCGACGCAAACGATACCGTATAGACAAAACAAAAAGGGGCCGCAGCCCCTTTTCGATTAGTTAACGCTGGTTTTACTGAAGGCAGACTGGAATGCCGCCACCAGTGCGTCGTTTTTCGACTGGGTCAGCGGTTTGCCTTTCGGATCGATGAATTGCAGGCTGGTGCGGTTGTTGAGATCGCCGACCTGCAGCTTGTAATCCCCTTCCGCCAGTTCAGGATCCTTGACGCCCAACGCATCCCAATCGCTGCTGCTCAGGGACTTGTAGGTCACGGCGACGGTGCCCTGCGGACGGCTGCGGTCACCCACTTTCATCCCCAGTTTTTCGAGCGCCGGCGGCAGGCGATCCCACACCACGGTGTACGGGCCGCGCACCACCAGCATCGGCAGGCCGGTGTCATCGGCGCCGCTCTGCACGTCCAGCGCGCCGAAGCGGCTGGCGGTCTGGCTGCTCGCCAGGTTGTCCTGCTTGTCCAGGCCTTCGATCAGGGTGTTGATCATCATGCCGTTGTAGCGCTGGATTTCAGACTGATCGGTCACCTGTTCGGTCTTGCCCTGCTGCTGCAGGCCAACGCTTTTCACTACCAGCGCCTGCTGGTAGCCCTGTTGCTGCACGCTGATCTGATAACGGCCTTCGTACTGGTTGTCTTCGTCCAGACGGTTCCACTTCACCCAGTCGGTGGTCAGGGTCTGACCGGCGTCCTGGCGCGAAGCGATCGCGATGTTCTTCGCCTGCAGCAGGCTGACCACGCGCGACCACAGGTTCTGGTTCTGCGGGCTGTTTTCCAGCAGCAGCGTGCCGCTGTCGCCGGCGTATTGCGCGCGAGAACCGCTCAGCAGCGCCAACGGCTGCACCGGCGGACGAATGTCCAACTGCTTGCCGACGTTGCCTTGCAGCGTCGTGGCGGGAACGTCATAGTTGCCGCTCTGCACCGGCAGGATCATGCCGGACGGCGCGTTCAGCGCCTTGAGCGGAGCCGCGTCGAGGTAGGCCTCGTCGCCGCTGACCTGGCGCTTGTAGCGCTGATCGCTGCTGCAGGCCGCCAGCATCATCACCAAAGAGATGCCCACTACTTTTGCTACCGTCGACTTTTGCAATGAATAAGCCATCAAATTTCCCTTAGAGTTACAGCAAACCGACGCTTTTCAGCGCGCGCTCCACCACCGGGCGGGCGGCTTCGCTCAACGGCGTCATCGGCAGACGCAGCGTATCGGTTGCCATCAATCCCAACGCCTTACAGGCCCACTTCACCGGAATTGGGTTTGCTTCTACAAATAGATCCTGATGCAACGGCATCAAGCGCTGATTTAAGCGGCGCGCCTGCGCAAACTTGCCCTGCGCCGCCAGCGCGCAAAGTTCCGCCATCTCGCGCGCGGCCACGTTGGCCGTCACGGAAATCACCCCTTTGCCGCCCAGTTGCATGAAGTCCAGCCCGCTGGCGTCGTCGCCGCTCAGCAAAATGAAGTCTTCATCGTCAACCAGCACTTGGATCTGACTAACGCGACTTAAGTTCCCCGTCGCTTCTTTTACAGCAACAATATTCTTGATTTTCGCCAGCCGAGCGATGGTCGGCGGCAGCATGTCGCAGCCGGTGCGCGAAGGCACGTTGTACAGGATCTGCGGCAGCTCGGTGCTCTCGGCAATCGCCTTGAAGTGCTGATACAGCCCTTCCTGCGTCGGCTTATTGTAGTACGGCGTCACCGTCAGGCAGCCCACCACGCCGGTGTTGGCGAAGCGGGTGGTGAGCGCGATGGCTTCGGCGGTGGCGTTGGCGCCGGTGCCGGCGATCACCGGAATGCGGCCGTCAGCCAGCTCCAGCGTCTGCAGCACCACGTCAACGTGCTCGTCATGGGCAAGCGTTGCGGACTCGCCGGTGGTCCCTACGGAAACGATCGCCGCGGTGCCACTGGCTACATGATAATCGATCAATTTTTTCAGGCTCGCGCGATCGACAGCACCTTTGTCGTCCATCGGCGTCACCAGTGCAACAATACTTCCCGTAAACATTGGCCGTCCCCTCCACAAACAAGTCACTCATGGTACTTTTGCTGCCTATCCAAAAGCAAGCGCACAACCGCGTTGTAAGCGCTTGGCAGGCGGTTTTTTTTATGTTTACCATGGTAACCCCATTAAGCACGACAGGAAGCGCTATTTTGCCTCAGTCAGACGAACACTATCTCGTGATTACCGCGCTCGGCGCCGACCGCCCCGGAATCGTCAATACCATCACCCGCCACGTCAGCAGTTGCGGATGCAATATCGAAGATAGCCGTCTGGCCATGCTGGGAGAGGAGTTCACGTTCATCATGCTGCTGTCCGGCAGCTGGAACGCCATCACCCTGATCGAATCCACCCTGCCGCAAAAAGGCGCGGAGCTGGATCTGCTGATCGTGATGAAACGCACAAACTCGCACGAAAGGCCGCCGATGCCGGCCACGGTGTGGGTGCAGGTGGAAGTGAAGGACTCGCCGCACATCATCGAACGCTTTACCGATCTGTTCGACTCCAGCCAGATGAATATCGCCGAACTGGTCTCGCGCACGCAGCCGGCGGACGGCGACCTGCCGCCGCAGCTGTATATCCAAATCACCGCCCACAGCTCCGGCGATCGGGACGCCTCAAATATTGAGCAAGCCTTCCATCGCCTATGTACAGAATTGAACGCGCAAGGCAGTATTAGCGTGGTGAACTATCCACAGCATGACGAGAAAGATGGAGAGTAGTGATGAGCCCATTGAAAGCCGGTGACACAGCGCCGAAATTTAGTTTGCCTGACCAGGACGGTGAGGAAATTAATTTGGCCGACTTCCAGGGACAGCGAGTTTTGGTTTACTTCTATCCGAAGGCGATGACGCCGGGCTGCACCGTGCAAGCCTGCGGCCTGCGGGACAACATGGACGAATTGAAAAAGGCCGGCGTCGAAGTGCTGGGCATCAGCACCGACAAACCGGAAAAACTGTCGCGCTTCGCCGAAAAGGAGCTGCTCAACTTCACGCTGTTGTCTGATGAAGATCATCAGGTGTCGCAACAGTTTGGCGTGTGGGGCGAGAAAACCTTCATGGGCAAGACCTACGACGGTATTCACCGCATCAGTTTCCTGATCGATGGCAAAGGCAAGATTGAAAAAGTGTTTGATGATTTCAAAACCACCAATCACCACGACATCGTTTTGAACTACCTGCAGCAGTAAATCTCACGAAGCGCAGCGGCCTGCTGCGCTTCGTTATTCCCTCTCAGCCGGCCTCGTCTTCCACCTCGACCCGCAGTTCATCCGGCCAGGCGTGAATCACCGCCTTCACCAGCGTCGCCAGCGGAATGGCGAAAAACACCCCCCAAAAGCCCCACATCCCGCCGAACACGATCACAGAAAGGATAATCACCAGCGGATGCAGGTTGACCGCTTCGGAGAACAGGATCGGCACCAGCAGGTTGCCGTCCAGCCCCTGCACCACCAGATAGGCGACGATCAGCGTCCAGAAATCGGCGCCGACGCCCCACTGGAACAGCGCCACCACCACCACCGGTATGGTGACCAGCACCGCGCCGATGTAGGGGATCAGCACCGAGAAGCCCACCAGCACCGCCAGCAGCAGCGAGTAGCGCATGTCCAGCACGGCGAACACCAGGTAGGTCGCCACGCCGACAATCACCATCTCCAGCACCTTGCCACGAATGTAGTTGGTGATCTGCTGATTCATCTCGTTCCAGACCTGCCCCGCCAGGCCGCGATTGCGCGGCAGCACGCGGCGCACCGCGTTCAGCAGCTGCTCTTTGTCTTTCAGCAGGAAGAACATCATCATCGGCACCAGGATCAGGTAGATAGCCAACGTCAGCAGGCCGACCAGCGACGCCAGCGAGAATTTCACCACCGACTCGCCCATGCCGGACAGCCGGCTGCGCAGGTTTTCCGCCATCATGTCGATGATGCCGGCATCCACCAGCGCCGGGTAACGCTTCGGCAGCGTCGCGGCGAAGTTATAGAACTGGTTGAGCATGCCCGGCAGATCGCTCATCAGATTGATGCCCTGTTGCCAGGCGGTTGGCGCGACGACGAACACCAGCAGCATGGCGACGCCCGCGAACACCAGCAGCATGATGCTCGCCGCCCAGGTGCGCGAACAGCCGATGCGCTGCAGGCGCGCGGTCGGCCACTCCAGCAGATAGGCCAGCACGATGGCGACCAGCAACGGGGTCAGAATGCCGTGCAAAAAATAGAGAATGAGGAAGCCGGCAACCAGGATCACCAGCAGCGCGATAGCCTGCGGATCGGTGAAGCGGCGGCGGTACCACTGTAATAACATCTCCAGCATCAGAGCGGGCTCCTCGAGGTTTGACGGGCGGGCATGGCGATTCCTGTGATGGGCGTGATTAAAGCATAGATAGAACGGGCGCACGCGAGGTATGCAAAGCACTCAGAGTACTCAAAGTTCGCCATACATCAACCGCAATTTGGCTGATTTTATCGCGTTGGCAGGCGATCGGCGCAAAAATCCGCAGACGCGGCGACAGGCGCGGTGAGCGGCCCCGAACGGGGCCGCGGAAGATTACAGCGAGGTACCGATAGAAAGGGGCGAACCGACCGCCAATGCGAACAACAGCACACAGCCAATCGCGATCGCCGCCGCCAAATCATTTTTCATTTTCCCATCCCCTGATGCTTAAACTGATTATCGTCACGAACTCTGTCGGTTCTTGCGTTGCGGCCTTTTCTGATGCACGTCATTAAAAACCCCCGCCGCAGCGGGGGAGAAAACGTTCTGGTGCATCAAGTGTTACAAGGAGGTCATGAGGGATTGCTAACCCTAAATGACTATTTCAAGCTAGGATTATTCCCAGAGCATGGCAAGCGATCGCGTCGAGGTTATCCGCACTTTGAGATAAACCTCATAAAAAAATCCCGCACGGCAGCGGGATGAAGGGATGATAACGTCATGAATTTTTTATGCGGACAATGAGGCGGTATTGTCGTCATTTGGCGACAATACCGCGCCGGCACGGCGGTCACAAGGGAAATTTGGCCACGGTGAGGAAATCAGAATTTCGCCACTGCACGCGATCGTGCGCCCGCCAGCATCAACGAAAAAATGAGATTTTCGTCAGACAGCCGCCGGGCAAAAACCGGTAGCATGGCCGATATCATCCCAAACGCAGTAGGGGAAAAAAGATGAACAGCAAACCGTGTGAATTTGATGAAGCCATCTGTCTGGCGATCGGGCGTGGCGTTTGCGAAGTCGTGAAGATAGGGGATGAAATCAGCGTTTTCTCCCTGCTGGAAGCCATCGAGAGCTTCATCGAACGGCAGGCGCTCAGCGAAAGCGAAATCGCGGCGGCGGACGACGCGCTGGATCTGATCAGCGTGCTCACCCATCGGTCATAGTGAAAAACGATCCCCCGGTGACGAAGAAACCGACGGCCCATCACATGTGGGCCGCCGTCGTTTCTGTATCGCTTAGAAGTCGTAAGTTACCGACGCTTTCAGCGTTCTCGCCTGTCCCTGGAAGACGTAAGTGCCATTGCTTTCTACGCCGGACCAATACTTCTCGTTCGTGACGTTGTCCAACCCCACACGCCATACCAGCGTATTTTGATCCTCATTCAAACGCATGCGATAGCGAAGACCGAGATCCAGGGTCGTGAAACTATCGAGCTTTTTGGTATTGGCGGAGTCGGCATATTGCGAACCGGTATGCCGCACTTTCGCCGTCGCCGTCAGGCCATCGACCGGCCTGATATCGTATTCCGCCCCCAGCACCGCGTAGAAGTGCGCTACGCCGATAGCGTCTTTGCCATCGTTACGGCCGCCCTGGGTTTTGGTCAGCTCGGGCGAAAGCCAGGTAGCGCTGCCGTTAAGGCGCAGGCCGAAGGCCGGTTCGCCAAATACATTCAACTCCACGCCGCGGTTACGTTGCTCGCCGTTCAACGTGTAGTAGTTGTTGCTGTCGATCATGGTGGCCGGCTTTTTGATTTCAAACAGCGCCAACGAGCCGCCCACGCGTTCGAAATCAACTTTCACGCCCACTTCATTTTGCTTGGAACGGGCGATACCGGTACTCTGCCCGAAGTTAGCCGCCTCTTTCGGCGCAATGCCGCCAGGCTGCAACGCCTCGGTATGGTTGGCATAAAGCGACACCGTTTCCCACGGCTTGTAGACCAGCCCGAACGTCGGCATCCAGCGGCTTTGCGTATAACGGGAGGCGGTATCCTCCAGGCCGGTGGCGTTGCTGTAATTACGCACCACCACTTTCTGATGGCGCGCCGCCGCCGTTAACAACACCCGGTCGCCGAAAAAGCCCAACGTATCGCTGAACAACCAGCCCTGCGTCCGGTTACGCGCCGTGGTCAGCGGATCGCTGTAGTTGCCGCCGAAATAGGCGTTGTCCGGTATTGCGACATCATGGTTATCGTAGATATTGGTCGTCGGATTGTTGGCGGACATGCGCCACGCGGTTTTGTCGCGTTTAATCTGCGCGGAATAGCCGACGTTGACCCGATGCGAAACCGCCCAGGTCGTGAACTTGCCCTCAAGCCCCGCCATGCCGCTGAAAGCGTCGATAATGCGGTTGGTGTCCAGGCGCCCAACCGTGGCGTCGCCGTTGGCGTTGATGAGCTTCGGTGCGCTGTAAACACCGGTTTCATGGCCATGCTGCGCGCCCAAGCCGGCATAGGCCTTCCAGTCGCGGGTTAAATCATATTCCGCTTTCGCCATGCCGAATTCGTTCTCGATATCGCTGTAGCCCCACTGCTGACTGTAATTTTTACGGGTGTCAGGCACCGCGGGTATCACATCGATGCCGCTGATGTTGACCCCCATCGTTCCCCCATGGAAGGTCTTTTTCTGATAACCGAAGTCCAACGATGAACGGAAACGATCGCCGCGATAGTCCAGCCCAACCGATGCCAGCGTAGTGCGCCGCTTATCATCCTCAACCGCCGTTTCACCCTCGCGGTGCACCAGGTTGACGCGAGCACCAAACTGGTTGTCGTCACCAAAACGGCGGCCCAGATCCAGCGTGCCGCCCACCTGAGAATCGGAGGTGTAGTCGAGGCCGATCTGGGTGGTCGGCGTTTCTTCCGCCCGCTTCGGTTCAAGATTGATCATGCCGCCAACGCCGCTGGAAGCCAGGCCGTTCAATAGGGCGTTCGCCCCTTTGAAGATCTCCACCCGCTCCAGCATCTGGGTATCCATCACCTGGCGCGGCACCACGCCCGGCAGCCCGCCCATCGTCATGTCGTCGCCGTCCAGTTGGAAACCGCGGATACGATAGGTTTCGGCGAAGTTACCGTACCCCTGCACCGCCTGTACACCCGCGTCGTTGCTGACCACGTCGGCGATGGTCTTCGCCTGCTGATCCTGTACCAGCTTCGCGGTATAACCTATGACGTTGAACGGAACGTCCATCGCTTTCTGTTCGCCCAACATTCCCAGGCGGCCGCCGTGGGCGACCTGTCCATCCAGATAGGCGGGAACCAAATCATTGCCGCCGGAGTTGAAATCGCCGTGTTTTTCGGCCCGGACAACCAGGGTGTCCTCCTGGTTTTTCTTGGCGCCGCCGTCTGCGGCCAGCGCCCCCTGGCTCAGCGCGCCAATAGTCAGCGCCAGCAGCGTTTTACGTAAAGGGAAATTCGTTGTACTGGTGTTGTGCATAATTCACTCATGAATGAGGATAAAAGTTAAATGGCCCGTCGCCGGGCCGATGGGGCTTATTTATTCAACGCGATGCGAACCACGCTGTCCGGCCCCTGAGTGGAATGATCTTTGTTAAACGGCTGTTTGACCGTAACGAACAATGTCTGGCCGTCTGCCGACAGCAGCAAGCTGTTTGGATTCGGCGGCAGCGGCCAGCGCTGTTTCACCGCATAGGTCGTCGCATCCAGGCTCAGCACATTGCCGGATTCACGCTGCGAGATGTAAATTTCGTTGCGCCGTGGATTGAAAACGACAGCCAAAGAGTCGCCCACATCAAGCCGCTTCAATAACTTCCCGGTGTGAATATCCAAGACCAGCGTGGTCTTCGCCTTGGAGTTGTCGGTGACGAACAAACGACCGGTAGCCTCGTCCTCCGCCATATTGAGCAGCAGTGCGGGTTGGTCTCCCAACGGTTTCCAGCGTTTTTCGATGCGGTTGGAACGCGGGTTGATCACCAGGATCTCGCCGCTGCCATTGGCGGCATACACGCGTTGGGTCTGTTCGGAGTAATGCAGGCCGGTCATCCATTTGCCGGTATTTTTAATGCGCGTTTTCAGCTTGAGCGATTCAGCGTCAACCACCCAAATTTGCGCCGGGTCGGCCACCGCCCCCACATACAGCGTGTTGTCGTGAGCCAGAATTTGGCGCGCACCATACGGCAACCCTTTCTCATTGCGCTCGCTGAACAGCAAACGCCCTTTCACCTTACCGTCGGCGACGCCGATTGCGCTGATACCGCCGTCCAGCGAATTGCTGACATAAAGGGTTTTCCCATCCGCAGCGGCCTGCATGGCGAAATTTTTCAGATCGGTATGCGTCGTGCCAAGGGTTTTCAGGGTCTTGGCGTCCAGCTTATAGACCACGCCACCCTGTACATCTTTAAAACTTTCGGCACTGGCGACGTACAGCGCATCTCCCCCTGGCGTCAGCGCCATTTCATACAAGCCATAAGCCAGTTGGCGTTTGACGATGCTGTCGGATTGCGCCGCTTGCGCCAGAGGTTGCACGGCAGGGGAAGAGGAAGAGGTTTGGTGCGGCGTGCAGCCGCTGAGCGCCATCCCCGTCAGCAGGGCGAGCACAGAGGTTTTCATTTTCATCGGGGAAATCCTTGACCATTCAAAACGGTGTTTACGGCGGGCTCTGCAGTTTAGTTTTGAGCTTTCTCATCACGAGAAATGAGCGCCACCGCGCGTCTCAGTGTTTCCCTGTGAATCAACTATCACGCTAATGCAGGCTAATAACTCCTTCGTGCGCCCGCGAACAACAAAGAGAATGAGAAACATACTCATTATTATTTACGCAATCAAGCGTAATTATTTTCCTTCCTTCTCTAAAAGTCATGGCGACATCTCGTATTATCAAAACCAATCCGCCAGCTATCGATCCCGGTGCCGTGCATGGTTATCTCGCCTTACACCGTCGATAAACGGCCTCACCCTGCGTACAGGCACTTAACAACGAACGAACAGACAACAGGAGAAGCCCCCTCATGACAACCCCTGCCCCACGGGAGTGGCAGCGGGCGGACTATCTCGTCAGCACCGATCCCGTTCTGCTGGATCTCGATGCCATCCATGCATTTCTGACCCGTTCGTCATGGGCGGAGGGCATTGACAAAGAGACCGTCCGCCAGTCCCTCGCCCACAGCCTGTGCTTCGGTTTGTATCACGAGGCCAGGCAGATCGGTTTCGCCCGGCTGGTTACCGATTACGCCACTTTCGGCTATCTGTGCGACGTGTACGTGCTGGAAACGTACCAAAAAAGCGGGCTGGGTCTGTGGCTGGCGGAATGCTGCCAGGCCCATCCGCTGATGGCGACGCTGCGGCGAGTCATGCTGGTCACCAGCACCGCCCCCTGGCTCTATGAAAAAGTGGGCTATAGCGCCATCAACCGCCCCGACTTTGTCTGGCAGATCGCCCGGCCGGACATCTACCGACGATAGGTGTTTTCGCTGACCAGGCGCTATTTCAGCGCCTGCTCGGCCAGCAGCCCGAGGGCGATGACGATCATCGCCGCGCCGGAGATGCGCCCCACCACCTTCGCGGCCTGTGGGCGCGTGCGCAGTACCGACTGCGATCCGAATCCCACCAGCAGATACACCAGGCCGCAGCTGATCAAATGCACGACGCCCAACGCCAGCATCTGCATCGGCACCGACCATTCGGCCCGGGCGTCGGTAAACTGCGGCAGCAGCGCCAGAAACAGCAGAAACACCTTGGGGTTCAGCCCGCTGACGCACACGCCCTTGCCGGCCCAGCGCAGCCAGGAATCGGAACGCTGATCTTCACCGGCGCCGGGCACCGGCGGGTGCAGCAGCATGTTGCAACCGATCCACAAGAGGTAAGCCGCTCCCAGCAAGGTAAGCGCCGTCAGCGCCAACGGGTTGCCGACCAGCAGCGCGCCGACGCCCGCCACTACGATCGCAATCATCAACAAATGGCCAAACAGCAAGCCGGCGACGGCGGGCACCACCACCCGGCCGCGAATGCCCGCCGAGATCACATAGGCCCAATCCATACCCGGCGTGATCACCAATAAAATCGATACCGCCCAAAAAGCGGCGAACAGAGCGAGCGTCATACCGCCGCCCTCTCAAACGCACCGCACCACACTGAACAGAGAACCATTGCGCTTTCCTCGTGGAAGAAGAACGGCCCCGCCTGCCGCGGCGGCCGTCAAAACCGTTCAACAGATGGCAAGAATATCCTCAAGGGATTAAAATGTGCTTTCAATTACTTGCCTGAAATCGGCATAAGCGGGGAAATTCTTCTAAATGGATAAGATTGATCGCAAGATTCTTGCTGAACTGCAGACCGACGGCCGTTTGTCGGTGACCGAGCTGGCCGAGCGGATCGGGTTGAGCGTATCCCCCTGCCACCGCCGGGTGCGGGCGTTAGAGGAATCCGGGGTGATCAGAGGTTACCGCGCCCAGCTCGATCCCGGCAGCCTGGGCTATAACTTTTCCGCCCTGGTGTTCGTCACCATGCGCGAAGGCGATCGCCGCGCCGTTGAAACTTTCGAAAACGCCATGATGGACATTCCCCAGGTGGTGCAGGCGCAGCGGCTGTTCGGCGATCCCGACTACCTGCTGCACGTGATCGCCCGCGATCTGCCCGCCTTTCAACAGCTTTACGACGAGAAACTCTCCGCTCTGCCGGGCGTGCAGCGTCTGAGCTCCACCCTGGTGATGAAGACCGTGGTGCCGGAGCGCTCGTTCCTGCCGCTGGGAAAATGACGACGGGAGCGTTGCCGCTCCCGTTTTGACTTATTTAAGGCACAATCACGAAATCCGGATTGGCTACGGCGAACAGCGCCTCGCGATCCGCCGCCGGTGGATAAATCCACTGCGTATTGATCTCCTGCTTAATCTTTTTGCCTTCCTGACGGGTAAAACGCACCTGGCGATCCCAGCCTTCGGTATACAGCGCGCCCCAGGGCCCCAGATCCAGACAGGTCACATACTTCGGCTGGCTGTACGGGTGCGTCGGCAATCCCACCAGCTCCGCCGCCGCATTGTGGCCGGCCACGCGGCCAAGGCTCATCGCATGCTGGCAGGTCATCAGGTTGTGGTTGCCGAGATCGTCGGTCGCCGCCTTCACCGTATCCCCGGTCACGAAAATGCCCGCCGCCGCCGGCGCGCGCAGGAAGGCGTCGCCGATCACCCGGCCGCTGCCGTCGCGCTCGCCGGGGATCTGCTCGGTCAGCGGATGCGCCCGCACGCCCGCCGCCAGGATCACCGTGTTGGCAGCGATGCGCTCACCGTTCGACAGCATCACCCCCTCGGCGTCGATGGCCGAGACGCGCAGACCGGCCCGCGCTTCCACGCAGCACTCCGCCAGCGCCTGGCGTATCACTGCCCCCGGCTCCGCCCCCATCCCGGCGCCCACTTCCGGCGCGCTATCGACGATCACCACGCGCACGTTCTCGTCTTTGCCCAGCGCATCCCGCAGCCGCTGCGGCATCTCCGCCGCGCTCTCCAGCCCGGTCAGCCCCGCGCCCACCACCACGGCGGTGTTGCGCGCGGGCGTCGAGGGTTTGGCCGCCAGCGCTTTGATATGGGCATCCAAACGCTGCGCGCTTTCCAGCGTATCGACGTTGAAACCGTATTCGGCAAAGCCCGGCACCGCAGGCACGGAGAGCCGACTGCCGGTGGCCCACACCAAGCGGTCGTAGACCAGCTCAAGGGATCCCCCCGTCGCCTGCGCCACCGTGAGCGTTTTGGCGGCGGCATCGATGCGTTCTACCGTCCCGGCCAGGTGGCGCACGCCGACGGCGGCGAGCTGCGCGGAAATGTCCGGGTTCATGTTTTCCAGCACCGCTTCATACAGGCGCGGCCGGATGGTGACCGTGGGCGTCGGCGAAACCATGAGCACCTCGATCTCGTCATGCTTACCGGCGATGTTAATGGCGCGCATGGCGGACACGGCGGCCCAAAAACCGGCAAAACCGGAACCGGCAATCACTATTTTCTGCGTCATGGGATGACTCCTTCATACAGGGTTAACCGGGCGATAAGGCTGCCCGCAAGTTTTCGGATGAACGATGCCGTTCCGCTCCCGTAACAGGGTGCAGAAGGCCCGCCCGCCCCTTCCGAAGAGGCGGGAAAAGTGTGTTTCGCTTTAAGGAAAGGCGGTGGTTAGGTCTTGGCGCGCGCCGTTTTGCCGCTGCGCGCGGTGCGCTCCGTCATGCGCTCGTCGAGCCAGAGGTTGACCTCACCGAAGAAGCCCTGCGGCGCCTTGCGGCCAAAGCGGGCCGCGACGGCGCCGAGGGTCTGCGCCGCCAGCGCGTCGCGCATCGCTTTCTCCGCCTGCAGCATCACCGCGTGGATGGCACATTTGCCGGAAACCGCCCAATCCGGCGGGGAATCGTCGAACACCGCACAGCGCCCGCGCACCTCCTGGCAATCGAACAGCGGCTTGTGCCCTTCAATGGCGTCGATGATCTCCAGGAAGCTGATCTCGTCCGCCGGGCGCGCCAGACGATAACCGCCGCGCACCCCTTCACTGGCGGCGACGATCCCTGCCTTTTCCAGCTTGGGGAAAATCTTGGCCAGAAAGCTGGGGGAGATGCCCTGCAGTTCGGCGAGTTCGCGGCTGCTGAGCGCGCGCTGGTTATCGCCGACCAGCCACAGCAGGCAATGGATGCCATATTCAACGCTGGTTGTGATGTACGCCATGTGTCCGTTTTCGACCGTCAATGAATCTTCAATAACGCAGACTATATGAGTCTGCGTTTCTCTTGCCAATAAAACACGGACAAAGTTGATCCGTGTTTTATTCGAAATGCATGTCGCCAGCGACGAGAAAACGCCCTTCAAAATGAAAAATAAAACTTTTTTGCCCGATCCGCGCCCGGCTAACGTTTCCTTGTCGCCTGCGGCTGACTATGATGTGATGGGTGCCGCCGCCGCGGTTTGTGAGCCGCCGCACTTTCGCGCGGGTTGCGCCGCGGGAATAAAGAACTCTTGTCTGCTGCTGACGTCTTAGAAATGATTATTTAAGGGAAACGCCTGACTATGACCAACCGGTTGACCAAAACCGCGTTAGCGGTGCTGCTGCTCGGCACGCTGAACGCCACCGCCCTGGCGCCAGCACAGGCGGAAAGCCAGGATCAGTTGCCGGATATGGGCACCTCCGCCGGCGGCACCCTGAGCATCGGACAAGAGCTGGCGATGGGCGATTTCTACGTGCGCCAACTGCGCGCCAGCGCCCCGCTGATCAACGATCCGCTGCTGAGCCAGTACATCAACCAGTTGGGCAACCGGCTGGTGGCCAGCGCCTATTCGGTGCGCACGCCGTTCCATTTCTATCTGGTGCGCAACGACGAGATCAACGCCTTCGCCTTCTTCGGCGGCAACGTGGTGCTGCACTCCGCGCTGCTGCGCGTCAGCGACAACGAAAGCCAGCTGGCTTCGGTGCTGGCACACGAAATCTCGCACGTCACCCAGCGCCACCTGGCGCGCGCAATGGAAGATCAGCAGCGCAACGCCCCGCTGACCTGGGTGGGCGCGCTCGGCTCCATCCTGCTGGCGATGGCCAACCCGACCATGGGCATGGCGGCGCTGAGCGGCACCCTGGCCGGCACCCAGCAGGGCATGATCAGCTTTACCCAGTCGAACGAACAGGAAGCCGACCGCATCGGCATTCAGGTGCTGCAGCGCGCCGGATTCGATCCGGAAGCGATGCCCGACTTCCTGCAGAAGCTCTCGGATCAGTCACGCTACGCCTCTAAACCGCCGGAAATGCTGCTGACGCACCCGTTGCCGGACAGCCGCCTTTCCGACGCGCGCAACCGCGCCAACCAGATGCCGAAACACATCGTGCAGTCTTCGCAGGATTACCTGATGGCCAAGGTGCGCGCACTGGGCATGTACAGTTCGGAGGGCTATGGCCTGAACGAAGAGCTGCTCGGCTCGCTCAGCAAGGGCAATGTGCGCGAACAGGCGGCCGCCAAATACGGCCGCGCCATCCTGTTCTATGAAGCGAAAAAATACGACGACGCACGCAACATCATTCAACCGATGCTGGCGCAGGATGCGAAAAACGTCTGGCTGATCGACCTGATGACCGACATCGATCTCGGCCAGAAACGCGCGCCGCAGGCCATCGCCCGGCTGCAGGCGGCCAACGCCGCCCAGAGCAACAACCCGGTGCTGCAGCTCAACCTGGCCAACGCCTATGTCGAAGGCAACCAGCCGGCGCAGGCCTCGAAGATCCTGAACCGCTACACCTTTGCCCATCCGGACGATCCGAACGGCTGGGATCTGCTGGCGCAGGCCAGCGCCGCCCAAGGGCTGCGCGATGAAGAACTGTCGGCCCGCGCCGAAAGCCTGGCGCTGACCGGCCGGCTCGATCAGGCCATCGGCCTGCTCAGCAATGCCAGCTCGCTGCAGAAACTCGGCAGCCTGAAACAGGCGCGCTACGATGCGCGCATCGACCAGCTGCGCCAACTGCAACAGCGCTTCCGCCAATACCAGCGCAGCTGATGCAACAAGGAATGAACGCCATGAAAAACGTCACGATTTACCACAACCCGCGCTGCTCCAAGAGCCGTGAAACCCTGGCGCTGCTGGAACAGCACGGCGTCGATCCCAAGGTGGTGCTGTACCTTGAAACGCCCCCGTCGGCCGATGAGCTGAAAAAGCTGTTGAAGGAACTGGGCTTCACATCGGCGCGCGATCTGATGCGCAAGAAAGAAGACCTGTACAAGGAATTGAAGCTGGCGGACGACAGCCTGAGCGAAGAACAGCTGCTGGCGGCGATGACGGCGAACCCGAAACTGATCGAACGCCCGATCGTGGTGAAAGGCAGCAAGGCGCGCATCGGCCGGCCGCCGGAGCAGGTGCTGGAGATTTTGTAAACGGTCAACCCGCCTCTTATTGAGCCGTAACATACCAATAGCCCTGAACAGGGCTATTTTTAATTGTTTGTTATATAAATACTTTTCATCATCCTCAACTTCTCCTGTTGCTATGCTGCACAAATGCCGAGCCTCACGGCAAGACAGGCGTTGACAACCGTCAACACCCCACCTACCCTAATCGCATCACTGGACGAGCGATGAAAAAACACCCAGACAAGCATATCCAGGCGGCATTAGCTTACGCCCTTTCTCAGGGTTGGCATTTTCGCCCCAGCAAAGGGCACGCATTTGGACGACTGCATTGCGCCTTTGCCGGACATCAAGAACATATGATGAGCATCTGGAGCACGCCGAAAAATCCAGAGGTACATGCCAAACAGATTCGGCGCAAAGTCGATCACTGCCTGGCGCTGTCGCAGAAAAAATAACCGGAGAATCACCATGACGCTCTTTCATTTCTCATTGACGCTAGATGGAGTGGCCGCCGATACCACCGGGTTGGAGGATGCGCTGCATGCAGCGGGATGCGATGACGCGCTGATCTGTTTCTACGGTAAAACCGTCTACCTGGAGTTCGATCGAGAAAGCGATAACTTTGCGCACGCGATTTGCAGCGCCATCAGTGATATTGAGTCTGCAAATATTGGCGCCAAGGTGATATCGGTAGACTCCAGCCTGGTGGGATTAAGCGATATTGCCGAGCTCACTGAACTGTCGCGTCAGGCGATCGCGATGCTAAAAGACGGGACTCGCGGCCCCGGCGGCTTCCCTTCCCCCATTCAACGGCTCGGCGGCACCTCACCGTTATGGCGCTGGGCTGACGTGGCGGCCTGGTTGGCGCAACAAGGGAAAATCGACCCACGGCTTGCAGACAATGCGCAGTGTCTGGAACATATCAATCTCGCTTTACAACTGCGAAGCGATCGGCAACGCCAGCAGGTTGAGCACTACAGCTCCCTGCTGGAACATGTAGAAAAACAGGTTTGATGGCTCGCTACAGCCCCAGGATCTCTTTAACGAACGGGATGGTCAGCTTGCGCTGGGCGGTGATCGAGGCACGATCGAGTTGATCGAGGGTCATAAACAGCGTGCGCATCTCGCGATCCAGCCGTTTCAACAGGAAGCGGCCCACGTCTTCCGGCAGCTCGAAGCCGCGCAGTTTGCCACGCAGCTGCAGCGCCAGCAGTTTCTCTTCGTCCGACAGCGGCTGCAGCTTGTAGATCTGCCCCCAGTCCAGGCGCGAAGCCAGATCCGGCAAACGCAGGTTCAGCTGGCGCGGCGGGCGATCTCCGGTGATGAACAAACGGGTGCGGCCGGTTTCCAGAATGCGGTTGTAGAGGTTGAAGATCGCCATCTCCCACTCTTCGTCGCCGGCGATGCATTCAATATTGTCGATGCAAACCAGCGCCAACTGCTCCATGCCGTCCAACACTTCAGGCACGAAGTAGGCGCGCTTGTCGAGCGGCACATAGCCCACCGCCTCGCCCTTCTGCGAAAGCTCGGCACAGGCCGCATGCAGCAGATGGCTGCGCCCGCCGCCTTCACGCGACCAAAAATAGATATAGCTGCCATGTTCCTGACGGACGGCGGATTGGATCGCGGCTAATAGGGATGGGTTCTCGCCCGGATAAAAACTGGCGAAAGTTTCATCATCGGGAAGATAAAGTGGCAGTGAAAGCTGTGCCGGCGTATTCAGAGAAGCACCTCAACCAAAACTGGCAGAAAAACGTGGGCAGTTTAACACAGAAAACGGGCGCTGTTGAACCGGCAGGATCTTATGCCGCAATAGTGAACAATGCCTAAGCGCCGCTTGATTGGCTGCGGCTCCCGCCAAGGCAAGAATTATCCGATATCATTCCCTAAGCCCATGCCTGCGCAGGTTAAATTTGTCATTTAAGCCAAATCTGGCCTAGTATAGGTAGGCTAAACGCAATCACCATCAACAAGGTTTCTGCAAGGATATAGACGATGAAAGTATGGAATAAAGTGCTGTTGGCCTCCTTTATCGGGTTGTTGGTTGCCGGCTGTGATGACTCGTCCAAGGTTGACGCCAACCTGGATAAAGCCAAAGACAGCGCCGAGCAGATGAAAGACGCCGCCCAGAAAAAAGCGGACGATCTGACGGACAAGGCGAAAGCGACGGCGGATGAAATCAAAAAAGAGGCCGCCACGCAGGCTGACCAGCTGAAGGACAAAGCTTCGGCGATTAAAGATGAAGCCGCCAAGCAGGCGGACGCCATCACCAACGACGCCAAGGCCAAGGCCGCCGCGATCAAAGATGACGCCGGCAAGCAGAGCCAGCAGTTGGTGGATCAGGCCAAGGCCATCAAAAACGACGCCATCAACGGCGCCAACGATCTGACCGAGCAGGCCAAGGCCAAGACCGAAGCCATCAAGAACAGCGCCGAAAACAAAGCGCAAGAGTTGAAACAAGAAACCGATGCGGCGGTGAACGGCAATACGCAACCTGCCGCCCAGCAATAAGCCATACTCAGCAATAAAGTAAGGAGCAGTAAATGGGGATTATTTCCTGGATTATCTTCGGCCTGATCGCCGGTATTTTAGCTAAGTGGATCATGCCCGGCAAAGACGGCGGCGGCTTTATCCTGACCGTTGTGCTGGGGATCGTCGGCGCCGTGGTCGGCGGCTATATCAGCACCTTCTTCGGCTACGGCAAGGTTGACGGCTTCAACTTCGGCAGCTTCGTGGTGGCGGTTATCGGCGCCATCGTGGTGCTGTTCGTGTACCGCAAAATTCGCAGCTGAGGCGAATGCCATCAGTCAAAAGGGCAGCCCCTGGGCTGCCCTTTTCGTTACTTCTGCTCTGCCGGTTCGTCCGGCGCGTCGAGCACCTCTTCTTCCTTGCGGAACAGGCTGATGACCTTGAACAGCAGGCTCAAGCCAATGCCGACGATGGTCGCCAGCGCCATGCCTTTCAGCTCCGCCGCGCCGATATGCACCTTGGCGCCGCTCACGCCGATAATCAGGATCACCGAGGTTAAAATCAGGTTTTGCGCTTTGTTGTAGTCCACTTTGGACTCGATCAGCACGCGAATGCCCGAAGCGCCGATCACACCGTACAGCAGCAGCGAAACGCCGCCCATCACCGGCACCGGCACCGCCTGGATCGCCGCCGCCAGCTTACCGATGCAGGACAACAGGATCGCCAGCACCGCCGCGCCGCCGATCACCCAGGTGCTGTAGACCTTGGTGATGGCCATCACGCCGATGTTCTCACCGTAGGTGGTGTTCGGCGTGGAGCCGAAGAAGCCGGAGAATACCGTCGAGATGCCGTTGGCGAACATCGAACGGTGCAGGCCCGGATCGCGGATCAGGTCTTTTTTCACGATGTTGGCGGTCACCACCAGGTGGCCGACGTGCTCGGCGATCACCACCAGCGCCGCCGGCAGAATGGTGAAGATGGCGAACCACTCAAAGCGCGGGGTGTAAAAAGTCGGCAGCGCGAACCAGTGCGCCTCGCGGATCGGGGTCAAATCCACCACGCCCATGAAGAACGACAGCGCATAGCCCACCAGCACGCCGATCAGGATCGGGATAATCGCCAGGAAGCCGCGGAACAGCACTGAACCGAGCACCGTGACCGCCAGCGTCACCAGCGAAATGGTGATGGTGGTCGAGTCGGCGCTGGCGCCTTCCGCCGGCAGCAGCCCCGCCATATTGGCCGCCACGCCCGCCAACTCCAGGCCAATGACGGCGACGATCGCCCCCATCGCCGCCGGCGGGAACATCACGTCCAGCCAGCCGGTGCCGGCCTTTTTCACGATCAGCGCCACCAGGCAGAACAGCACGCCGCACATGATGAAACCGCCCAACGCCACTTCGTAACCAAGCGGCAACAGCAGCAGCACCGGCGAGATAAACGCGAAGCTGGAACCGAGGTAGGCCGGGATCTTGCCTTTACAGATGAACAGATACAGCAGCGTGCCGATGCCGTTGAACAGCAGCACGGTCGCCGGGTTGATCTTGAACAGGATAGGCACCAGCACGGTGGCGCCGAACATGGCGAACAGGTGCTGGAAGCTGAGCGGAATGGTCTGGAGCAGCGGCGGGCGCTCGCTGACGCCGATGGCGCGACGGGTCATGTGTGCTTTTCCTCGGTTTATTGGTTTTATAGGTTTTAGTCAAAAAAAAGCCGACTCGTTAAGTCGGCTCAAATGTTTACTTGGTACCAAATATCTTGTCGCCCGCATCGCCCAGGCCAGGCACGATGTAGCCCTTGTCGTTCAGGCACTGATCGATGGAGGCGGTGTACAGCTCAACGTCCGGGTGCGCTTTCTCCAGCGCGGCGATGCCTTCCGGCGCCGCCACCAGAACCAGCACCTTGATGCTGTGGCAGCCGGCTTTCTTCAGCAGATCGATAGTGGCGATCATCGAACCGCCGGTGGCCAGCATCGGGTCGACGACCAGCGCCATGCGCTCTTCGATGTTGGAAACCAGCTTCTGGAAGTACGGCACCGGCTCCAGGGTTTCTTCGTCGCGGTATACGCCCACCACGCTGATGCGCGCGCTCGGCACATGCTCCAGTACCCCTTCCATCATGCCCAGGCCTGCGCGCAGGATCGGCACTACGGTAATCTTTTTCCCTTTGATCTGATCCACTTCAACTGGCCCGCACCAGCCTTCGATGGTGACTTTTTCCGTCTCCAGATCGGCGGTCGCTTCATAGGTCAGTAAACTACCCACTTCTGAGGCCAGCTCACGGAAGCGTTTGGTGCTGATGTCATTTTCGCGCATCAGGCCAAGCTTGTGTTTTACCAGCGGGTGTTTCACCTCAACGATCTTCATCATTTTTCTCCTATTAAGGTGGTTGCGGCCAAAAAAATCGCGGGATTATACCTCCTTTTTTTCGCCGCGCCACCCACAATAGCCCGATCGGGATCAACAAAAGTTTGAATATCAGTATAGATGACGAAAAAGCGGAGCCGGTTCACAAGCCGCTCGCAAACGTTTGCCTGCGCTGTTAGAATTGCCGCGCCTTATTCCGGAATCAACATCGGAAGCACAGTTTTCAAACCGCAAACCGTCGTGGGGAATCGCGCAGTGACCGACAAAACCTCTCTCAGCTATAAAGACGCAGGTGTCGATATCGATGCTGGCAACGCATTGGTAGACCGCATCAAAGGTGTAGTTAAACAGACCCGTCGCCCGGAAGTGATGGGCGGTCTGGGCGGGTTTGGCGCCCTGTGTGCGTTGCCGCAGAAATACCGCGAGCCGGTGCTGGTTTCCGGTACCGACGGCGTGGGCACCAAGCTGCGTCTGGCGATGGATCTGAAACGCCACGACACCATCGGCATCGATCTGGTGGCGATGTGCGTCAACGATCTGGTGGTTCAGGGCGCCGAGCCGCTGTTCTTCCTCGACTACTACGCGACCGGCAAGCTGGATGTGGACACCGCGGCCAGCGTGATCACCGGCATCGCCGAAGGCTGCAAACAGTCCGGCTGTGCGCTGGTGGGCGGCGAAACCGCTGAAATGCCGGGCATGTACCACGGCGAAGATTACGACGTGGCCGGTTTCTGCGTCGGCGTGGTCGAAAAATCCGAGATCATCGACGGCAGCAAAGTGCAGTCCGGCGACGCGCTGATCGCCCTGGGCGCTTCCGGCCCGCACTCCAACGGCTACTCGCTGGTGCGCAAGATCCTGGAAGTGAGCAACACCGATCCGACCGCCACCCAACTGGAAGGCAAACCGCTGGCCGACCACCTGCTGGCGCCGACCAAGATTTACGTGAAGTCCGTGCTGGAGCTGATCGAGAAGGCGGACGTACACGCCATCGCTCACCTCACCGGCGGCGGCTTCTGGGAAAACATTCCACGCGTGCTGCCGGAAGGCATGCAGGCGGTGATCGACGAAGCCAGCTGGCAGTGGCCGGCGGTGTTCACCTGGCTGCAGCAGGCCGGCAACGTCAGCCGCCATGAAATGTACCGCACCTTCAACTGCGGCGTAGGCATGGTCATCGCCCTGCCGGAAGCCGAAGTGGAAGCGGCCATCGCGCTGCTGACCGCGGCAGGTGAAAAAGCGTGGAAAATCGGTAAACTGACCGCCTCTTCCGACGAACAACAAGTGGTCATCAACTGATGAAAAAGATCGTGGTGTTGGTCTCCGGCCAGGGGAGCAATCTCCAGGCGCTGATTGACGCCTGCCAGCAGGACCGCATCGCCGCCGAGATCGTGGCGGTGTTCAGCAACAAGGCGCAGGCTTATGGCCTGCAACGCGCCGAGGCGGCGGGCATCGCCACCCAGGCGCTGGATGCCAAGGCCTATGCCGATCGCACGGCGTTCGACGCCGCGTTGGCGGACGCCATCGACCAGCACCAGCCCGATCTGGTGGTGCTGGCCGGCTACATGCGCATCCTCAGCCCGCAGTTCGTACAGCGTTATGCCGGCCGCATGCTGAACATCCACCCTTCCCTGCTGCCGAAATACCCGGGGCTGCATACCCACCGTCAGGCCATCGACAACGGCGACAGCGAACACGGCACCTCGGTGCACTTCGTGACCGAACAGCTCGACGGCGGCCCGGTGATTTTGCAGGCCAAGGTGCCGATTTTCGCTGACGACGAAGAGGATGACGTGGTTGAACGGGTGCAAACCCAGGAACACACGATCTATCCGCTGGTGGTGAGCTGGTTCGTCGACGGCCGCCTGGCGATGCGCGATGGCGCCGCCTGGCTGGACGGCGAACGCCTGCCTGAGCAGGGCCACGCCGCCGACTGATGCGCGCAGCCTGAACCTTGCCTAAACGGCGCCCACGCGGCGCCGTTTTTTTTTCGCCTTCATCCATTCTGTGAAGTTATACTTTGCACAATTTCACGGCACAGAGGAGCCCACATGTCCAGCACTGCCAGCGTCAGGTTACGCCCATTGGAACGGGACGATCTGTCGTTCGTCCACCAGATGGACAACAATGCCAGCGTTATGCGCTATTGGTTTGAAGAACCCTACGAAGCCTTTGTCGAGCTTTCCGATCTCTACGACAAACACATCCACGATCAGAGCGAGCGCCGCTTTATCATCGAGCACGAAGGCGCCAAGGTCGGCCTGGTGGAGCTGGTGGAGATCGATCACATCCACCGCCGCGCAGAGTTCCAGATCATCATCGATCCCGCCCACCAGGGCAAAGGCTATGCCAGCACCGCCGCCCGCCTGGCGATGGACTACGGCTTCTCGGTGCTGAACCTGTACAAGCTGTACCTGATCGTCGACAAAGAGAACCCGAAGGCGATCCACATCTACAGCAAGCTGGGCTTCAACGTGGAAGGCGAGCTGATCGACGAGTTCTTCGTCAACGGCGAATACCGCACCGTGCTGCGCATGTGCATCTTCCAGCCGCAATACCTGGCGAAGTTCAAAACGCCCAATGATAAGCCGCTGGTGAAGTGACGGTCAGCAAGAAAAAGAGAAAACCCGCGCAGGCGGGTTTTTTATTGGGAAATAAGTGGCTAGTATTAAGGCATGCTATTTTATCGTCAGGAAATAGTCTGATGAATGCGGAAATAAATAATATTTCCCGAGATAATTAATCGAACAATAATTCATATTGATAGTAAGAGTTACCCTCTACCTCTACAAAGGAAAATATAATGACGACCATCTCAAACCTGCTGCTTTTTATCGGTCTGGTCATGTTCGCCATAACCGCCGGCCTAAATACCTATAGCGGCTACGCCTCCGCAGATCCCAATAGCGCCCCGCTGTTTTCCCCGCTCTGGTGGACGCGCTGGTTCCCACTCTACGCCTCGGGCGGTGTGTTGTTGCTGGTGGGGTTGGTGCTGCGGGTTTCGGGGCGGGGACGATAAAAAAACAAAAACGGCTCCGAAGAGCCGTTTCTGTGTGTGGGTCAGGTCCAATCTTCATAGCCGCTATCATGGATCCAGACGATGCCGCCGGGGCATTCCTCTGTCAGAAACCAGAATCCGTCGAAAGCATCGGCATCCATTTCCTCTTGATTTTTTGGGAACTTTTCGCGATACAGTGCAATCTGCTCATCGACACTTCCCTCCAGGAATTTGCCTCTGCTAGCTAACTTTATTTTCCCATCTTGCATAAGTCGATGTAGGAGCTCTAAAAAATAAGCCTCTCTCTCTTCATACGACATCACAGCTTTTTCAAAGTTATCAGCTCTCATGGCTGACCACACCGTACCAATAGATGTTCCTTCTAGCTCATAACTAAACAACTTGTATTCTTCATCGCTATACAGCATGTGAAATCCTCATCGAAACTTTATTTCAATTCTCTTTTTAACCTTTCCTTGCAGAGCCTCTAGGCTATCGTTGCCAATAATATCAATAGTCCAACGAGCTTTTGTCTTCTCATCGCTACTTGAATACTTCCTCAGATTGATAGTTACACCATCTTTTTTTGCATAATAAACCATGCCTAAGGGAGTCTTTTTCTCTTCCAATGGCACCGCACCAGCCAGCGATTGGGCATAGTCGATGATCTCTCGATCAGAGAGCTTACCCGTCGCAAATACTTTTGTTGTTCCGGACTTGTTGCCGCCACCCTCACCTAACACCGGCTCAAACTGCTGACCAAACACGTTCAGCTTACTTTCGTTCTGTTTCGGGTCAAACACCTTGACCAACTGGTTAGTGTTAGCTTTCTGCATGGCCCGCAGATAATCTGCCGTTTTAGTCGACAAATTCGCCCCGGCTACCGTTTCTCCTTTGATAAAATCGGCAACCGGCTGAGTGTTGAGCGTTTTTGTTTTGTATAATTCATCGGAAGCGTTCACCAGCTGTCGGCTCAACTTCCTCACGCTGTCTTCGGTTTTCCCCAGAATCAATGTGCTGCCGGTGGTTATGGCGCCAGTACCAATAATCGCCTCTGGTGCCACAATATCCGCCGCATAAATACCGGCTTGGTTCAGGCAAAGCGCGGGGTTAGTTTTGCAACCGGCAATCGCCAATCGTGCCGCCAGAACCAATTCTGGCGCAGCTCCCACCAGCGTCATTCCCCCCGCAGCAAGTACCAGACCGCCGCCACCTACGGTCGCCACTATTGCGGCAGCTTCTCGGCGAGCCACAACACGTTTTGCCGCAGCAACATCACCTTTATCAGCGGCCAAAATGTCTTTCTGATTATCCAGCGCATACTGCATCAACATATGTTCGGTCATGTTGTAGCGATAAATCGACTGCGCGCTGTCCGCAGCACTGTAGGCGCCTTCCGGCGTATGCGTTGTCAACGCCCCGGTCAAAGCCCCGATCACTCGTGCCGTTTGCTCTTTTACTTCATTGCCGTTTAGCGCTTCCTGCAAACGGTAGAGCTGGCGTTCCTTTTCGTTGAGATTGGCCGGTTCGAACAGCGTGCTCTGCATCACGACCCCGGCCAGCTCCGCCGCCAGCGCTCCTGCAGCAGCCCCTTTACCGTCACCGCGCCCGATTTCCGCGGCGATGCCCGCCACAACCGCATGGCTGACTGACTTCCCGGCGGTACCCAGAACGTCGCCGTTATCCCCGATCAGATTGGCGCCCTCGGCCTGAACCTGGCTGCCGATGTTCGCCAGCAGCGCATTGGTCAGGTTGTCCTTGAAGCTGCCGCCGTTGATGGCGGTATTCAGGCTGGAGCTGATGACCGATTGCCCGGCCACCCGCTGCGCCACCTTGCTCCAGTCGCCGTTGCTCAGCTGCGGCAGTTTGACGTTGTTTGGATTGAGCGGTTTGCCCGCCGCGTCCTTGCTCCAGCCCATCGCGCTGTCGAAACCGTTGAGCGCGCCGCCGATCGCCATCGCCGTGGCGGTCGCCTTGACGTTCTCATTGCTGCCCAGCGCCTGCAGGGTTTTCGACAGGTTGCCCCGATTCTCCACCAACGCCACCGCCGCCTGGGAGGCCAGCGAAGACATCCCGGCGGTGACCGCCCCGCTGGTTACCGCCCCGCCGCCCACGGCGCCGGAAACGCTGGAGGCCGCCGTGGCCGCCAGTGAACTGCCTGCGGTCACCGCCGCGGCCGCGATGGCGATCACCGCCGCCACCGCCGGGTTCAGGTGCTGGCTCTTGTAATCCCAGCTGTCGTAAGCGTCTTTGACCTTGCTCCACTGCACGTCGTTGCGCTTGTTCAGATCTTTGACCCAGGTGGTGCCCGGCGTATTGCCCAGGGCGTCGATGGCGCTTTGCAGCGCCTGGCCGTTTTTCACCTTCACATCGGCGCTGACGCCCTTGGCGGCCTCTACGGTCAAGGCGCCACCGGTATGAATGCTCGGCAGCACCCACTTATTGTCTTCGTACCCTTTATTGGCCTGCTTGATAAAGAAGCCTTTCGAATTGCTGACGGTCTGTTCGAAAGAGGTGTTTTTCACCGCGCGGAAGTTAACCTGGCCACGGGAGCTGGTCAGGCGTGCGTTTTGCCCAGCGGCGATTTTGCTGGCTTCATAGGTGCTGTCGTCGCGGCTCATCAGCGTGATATTGCCGGCGGCGGTAAACTCGGTAACCTTGTTGGTCACGTCATGGCGGGTCTGCTTAACCTCGGTTTTCTTGCCCCACCATTTGCGCTTGGTTTCCTTTTTCTCGAAGTGGCTGGACTCTTCCATCGCCTGGGCGTAGAGATAGCCGCCCTTGGCGGCGATATCCAAGGAACCGGTGCGGATCGCCAGTTCACGATTTCGAGCATCTTCCTGCTCTTTACGTTGTCTTTCCGCATCATGTTGGCGCTGTTTTGCTGCCAGAGCCACGTTAAGTTGATTTTCGGCATCATTTTTTTCTTTCGTCTGTTGTAGAGTCTGCTGCTGGGCCTGGTCAAATGCATGTTGGGATGCATTTAGCGCACTTTGCGCGTTATTTATCGCATTCTGGCGGTCTATTAAACGCTGACGAATCTTGTCATATTCTTCTATGGTCGCTTCTTTTATCGCGTTACCGACTTTGACGCCGTCTTGAGTCGGTGCAGTGACATCTCCCCATTGAAGGACATTATTAACAAACGCCCGGCCCCCTTCTCGTAATAACCGCTCGAGGTGTGCCTGATTATCAATCAATGCCGAAGCGTCAAAGTGAACACCCCCTCCGCTATAAACCGGCACTGAAACGAACCGGGATGATGATGACGTAATTGGATGTGCGGCAGCATCAAATAACGACAAGGTATCAGGGTGCTGACGTGCGCTACCCAATGCGTGTTTACTTGCATTTAGTTGGTTTTCGGTCTTAGACCTATTATTTATCGTCTGTTCAAGTCGCTGCCTAGCCTCCTGAACCCGGCGTTCAGCCATTGAAAATGCAGAGTCAACCCCAGAAAGGTCGATAGAAATACCTATCTGTCCAAGTTGTCCCTTAGACAGGAGTTTGGTGGCCTGAAAGAGAATGCTGCCGCCGGCAATCACCGTCATAAGGCCGCCGGCATTCAGCTCGGTGCCCTGCTGAGTACGGGTTTCGGTGAACTCGTTGCCGCCCTCGCGGTAAGTGTGATTTTGCACCGCCTCGAAACGCATATCGCCGCCGGAGGTCAGCGTCATGTTGGCGCCGGAGGTCAGCCTGGCGCCGTAAGTCAGCAGTTGGTTATTCGCCGACGCGGTCAGGTTTTTACCCGCGCTGAGGGCTGTGACCACATGGCGGTCGTCTTTGTTGTTGTCGTTGGCGGCATCAATGGCGGAATAGGCCAGGTTCGACAACCATAGATTCTGCCCGGCCAGCAGCGTGATATTGCCGTTAGCGGAGAGCGCGCCGCCCTGGGTGCCGATGTCGCGGGCCGAGTTAATCAGCAAATTGCCGCCGGCGTGTACCCGGCTACCCAGTTCAGGCGTGCGGGACACAGGGAAAAGCGCATTGAATCGGCCGTCAAGTTCACGGTAGTTAAGATCGGCGTTATGGGCGGCTAACAGCGTAACGTCCTTGTCCGCATTAATCTTGGCGCCGCGGAGCGCCAGATAGCCACCGCTATTGAGCAGAACCGAACCCGTTGCCCTCATTTGGCCACTGGCCAACAGCTGGTTGAAGTATTCCTGCCGTTTAGCCGGAGAAACCGGCCCCCCCAATAGCGCCCCCTCCAACAACGCGCTGTTTTTTACGATTGCAATGCTGCCGTTAGCCGTCATGGCGATATTGCGACTTTGCGGCGCCAGCAGCGTATTCAGCAACGTAATGGTACTGCCAGCCGTGAGAGACAGATCGCGTGAAGCCTCAAGGCTGCCCAACCAACGCGAACCGTCAGGGCGGAAGTAGTGAGGTTTCTCGCTGGAATGTATCTTTATCTCACCGTTTTTGGCGTTTAGCGTGACGTCCTGCCCTTTCAGCTCACTTTGCCAGGCGTCGATGGCGTTGACCGCCGTCAGAGACAGCTCTTTTCCGGCGGCCAAAATGCCTTGCCCAAGAACAATCCGATCTTCGGCAATCGCGGTGATATTGCCGTCGGCACGAATCGCATCAGTACCGACGATGTTTTTGGCATGCAGCAGAACATTCCGTGCCTTTAGCGACTCTGGCCTGCCGGAGGTGACCACTTCATTCAGCTGATTTTCATGAGGCGTCGGCGTACTGATCTCTATCTTATTTTTAAAATCCGCAGTGAGATTATTGCCGGCGGTAATCGATGATTTTTGCTGCCCCTTTGCTCGCCAGACGACAAGTTCCTGCTGCTTGGTATAAGGCGCTTTTTCCGTGACATACAGCAGATCCCAATCTCCGGGAGGCGCATCTTCGTCACGGGCAAACGCCCCAACGCCAAACGTGTTCGTTCCCAGACGCCAGTACCGATCTTTCTGGCCGAGTTGAATGCTCTTTACGGTAAAATCGTTCCCCGTCAGGATCAGATCTTTGGCCGCGCTGATATTCGACTGATCGTTCCATAACGTTGTCGCGTTGATATAAGCGTTGTTGCCTGAATTTATCACCCCCGGCGCCTGCGATTTCACCAGAAGATACTCGTCTTTCCCCACATTAACCTTGTCGCCTTTCGACAGGTTGATTTCGCCAAACCAACTGCCGATGCCAAAGTCCTTCAGTTCAGGCTCCAGCAGCACAATAGCGTCAACACCTTGCCGTGAGTCGTAATAACTTCCTACCAAGGATTTATTGAACGCTTTAGAGTTAGCGGGAGTATTTTTCCAAACGGCTTGAACCTCTTGCCTGACATTGGTCAAATTCTCCGTGCGTATAACCAAGTCACCGCTGTTGGTCTGAATGCGTGCAGAGCGGTTTTCTATCTGTTTGGCTTTATTCCCCTGAGCGTCTTTCTGAATCCAGAGATTATTGTTGCTATGCAATGCCGTGTTGTCGCCATCACGTAGTGCCACATTGCGTACCGTATCGGCAAACACCCGCATATCGCGATGCGCCGTAACATTGCCGTTGTTATTGAGCGTATCGGCAGCCATTGTCACGTCACGTTCACCGCGCACCTTAACACCCGATGAGATATGAATTTCCCTGGCGCTGGCGTTCAAGTCTGTCGCTGCCTGTGTATTGCCCAACTCAATCCGCCCGCTAACGCTCAGCGTAATATCCCGCTGTTTGCTGGTGAGGTCTTTCAGGTTAACCCCTACCCCATCCTCATTGGCCACCAGGCGGATTTTGTTGGCGTACATGCCGCCCAGTGCCTTGGTGTCCACCGCCAACACTGGTTTGGCGCCTTCGCCGGCGATCGGCTTGATGGTGCCGTCTTTAAAACTGATGCGGTTAGCGCCCTGGGTCAGCGACAGGTTTTGCGCGTTGATTTTGCCGTTCAGCTCGGTGGCGCGGCTGATGATGTCAACATAGTCGGCGCCGCTGCCGTCCAGCCCTTTACCGCCGATGGTGACGCCGCCTTTTTTTACCTCCAGCGCCTCCAGCGCGCCCTGCTTGTCGAACTGCGGTTTGCCGGTGGTTAACGTCACGCCCGGCGCGTTGATAAAGCCGCAGCCGTTGCAGGTGATGCCATTCGGGTTGGCGATCATCACGTTGGCTTTGTTGCCGAACACCTCGAGCTTGCCCTGCAGCTCGGAACGACTGCCGCCGATCACCTCATTAATGATCAATTCCGCCGGCTTTCCCTTCAGGTAGGTGTTGCCCTGCGCGCTGTAGATTTCCACGCCCAGCTGCGTTTTGCCCCCGTGCGTGGCGTTATTCAATACGGCGCCCTGTGGCCCAACGTTGAAATCTTTATAGGTGTTGTGGGAGATACCCGCGCCGTTCGGCGTGGCGATATTCACCACCGGTACGTTGCCCGGCTTGATAACCACCTGCGTATTGCCGTTAGCGGCGGTAATGCCGGCGGCGAACGCCGGGTGCAACGGCTGGAAAGCCGTCAGGTAGATCAGCAAATAGCTGGCGCCCCGCGCCAAAGGGGAAGTGGACTTATCCATATTCATTCCTTCGAAAGGATGTTGTTTTGAACGCCGAGGCGCTCCTGCTGTGTGCTGGCGTTATAACGTGACGGTGGCTTGCCAGTAGGCCACCCAACGATCCGGTTGCAGGCTGTCTGGGTGCGTCAGCGGTTTACCGATGGTGACCGCCTGATTGAACCAACGGCCGTTTAACGTCGCGCTCAGCGCCGCGCCGGTGACGCTGCCGCCGTCTATCAGACCGGCGCGCCCCTGCAACCAACCGGCGTCTAACGCGCCGGTGAAAGAAAGCTCTCCCAGCCCCGGCAACGTCCGCCATTGCCAGTTGAGTTCATTGCGCCAGTAGGCGCCGCGATTGCCGGTCAGGTACTGCTCTTTAAAGCCACGCACCGAGTATTGCCCGCCAATGGAAATGCGCTCGCCGGCATACAGGTTGTCTGCGCTGGTTTGCCCATAGGCCGAGGTCAGGTAATAGAGAGAGGGGGCGAGCGGATAAAAGTAGCTGGCGCTGAGGCCAAGCTTGCGGAACTCGCTGCGCGGCGCCCCGTCGCGCTCAGGATCGTCGGCGGTGGCGCCCAGCATGCGCAGCCCGCGGCTTACCGTCGGGTTCAGCGTCATATAGCCGCCGCCCGCAGCCGCACTGTAATTGAGGCCCAGGCTGGCGACGCTGAGCGTCGGGCTGCTGACGCCCAACCGTTCCCCCGCCAGCTTATTTTCCGTGGTACGCCGCGCCAGCCCGATATCGACGGCCAGCTTGCGTTTGCCATCCCGCAGCAACGTGCGGTTGGCGCCCAGACGCTGGGTCTGGTTGTTGCCCTGATAGCGGTAAGCCGCGCCGTTGAACGGCACCCGCTGGAAAAAATCGTTCCAGGCGTACTGGTAACTGAACAGCCAATAGCCGTAGGGTAAGGTGACGCCGCCGTTCAGGCTGCGGCTGCGGTAATGCGGGCTGAAATCGTTATTGCGCGCTGCGGAAAGCGACCATTGATCGGCGAGGCGCAGCGGGTTATCCAGCGTGAAGGCGGCGTTCATCTGCCCGGTGCCGGTGCTTTTCTGGCCGCTGTTGTCGGCGCCGAAAGAGAAAGAGACCGGCGCGCGCCGGGCGCCACGCAGCAAAACCACGTTGGAAAAACCGGGTTGTTCGCCGGGTTGAATATCGATAGCCACCTGTTGCGATGGCAGGCGGTTGAGCTGCTCCATGCCCTGCTCAATATCGCGCAGATTCAATACGTCGCCAACCAGGCCGGGAAACGCCATTTTCAGCGCCAGCGTCTGCTCGCCGTTCTGCGTGATGGATTCGATTCGCCCTTCGCTGGCGCTCACGGTCAATACGCCGCGGGAGATATCCTGCTCCTGCAGCCAGGCCTGCGAGGTGACATAGCCGCGTTGCAGATAAGCATTGGTGGTTTCGCGCACCAGACGGTTGATGTGCTCTAGCGTCAGGCAGCGCCCTTGATACGGGCGAGCCAGGCTTTCCTTCACCGACCAGGAAAGATGTTCGGCGCCCTGAAAAACGATTTGCCTCACCGGCTGGCAAACCGCCCCTGCGGCGGCCGACACAGGCAGCGGCAAGGCCGGCAACTCAACGTTATTTTGCAGCGCCTCGCGTTGCTGCTGCGCCTGTTCCAGCAACGTTTTCTGCTGCTGGGTAATGCTGTCGCGGTCAGCAGGGCTGGTGATTTCCGCACACCACGCCGGAGCGCAGAGCGCCAAGAGTGCAGGCCAAATCCCGGGCTTCCATGCACACATTTAAACACATCCATTTACGTTAGTTTACATAGTTTATCGAAGTATATACATTTTACGCCGACGATCAATGATAATGAGAATTGTTTTTGTTTGATCGGGTTCACAACGTGGTTAAACATCAGGAATATATTTTGTCGAGCTTGCCGCCACATTTCCTGATGGCGGATATTATTAACACATGAATTAAAAACCCAAATAATTACCAATAATAAATTCAAGAGTTAAATAATACGCACAATATCGCTAAACATAAAAAATAAAGTTTACAAAATTAACCCGCCGTCTTACCGTGATATTTTGTTTAATGCAATTATTCATGAAAGCCATAATTTACAACTAACCAATCAAGAACCTCGGACAATATCAGGATTTCCTAATGCCAGAACGTGATATAGAACTGTTTATTCGTGATTACGTTAATGATATCAAAGCCGGCAGCGCCGCGCTGTTTGCCGGCGCCGGGCTGTCCATACCCGCCGGCTTTGTCAGCTGGAAAGAGCTTATCGGTGATATCGCTTATGAATTGGGGCTGGATATAGAAAAAGAAAGCGACCTTATTTCTCTGGCTCAATATCATCTCAATGAAAAAGGCAACCGGCATAAGATAAATCAAAAAATAATTACAGAATTCGCTGAGCAAGCGGAAGAAACTGAAAATCATCGGATCATTGCCAGATTGCCGATAGCGTCACTCTGGACAACCAACTACGACGATCTGATTGAAAAAACCTATGCCCGTTATAATCGCGTCTGCGACGTTAAAACCACGCCGGAAAGTCTGACCAACAATATTCACAAGCGCGATGTTGTCTTATATAAAATGCATGGTGATTATAGAACACCCAACCAGGCGATTATCACCCGCGAACAATACGAAACTTACTCCCGTACACACCTTCCTTTTATCAACATGCTGATGGCGGAGTTGACCGCCAAAACCTTCCTGTTTATCGGTTTCAGCTTTGAAGACCCCAACCTGCAATACGTATTGAGTCGCCTTTACGCGCAGTACGGCGAAGGGAAAAGAAACCACTACTGCATCATGCGGCGCGTTCAGCCTGGCGACAGCGGCAGCGAGGATCAGGCGTCTTATGATTACAACAGCCGAAAACAAAGCCTGATGATCAACGATCTGCGCCGTTACGGCATTCAAACGCTGCTGGTGGAGGACTATCGGCAAATCACCGACCTGCTGTATGCCATCGAAACGCAATTCAAGAAAAGCACGGTGTTTATCTCCGGCAGCGCCGACAACTACCACCCCTATGCCCGTGAAGAGTCCATCCAGTTCATACACCGCCTGGCGCGCCTGCTTATCCGCAAACAGTACCGCATCGTCAACGGCTTCGGTTGGGGCGTGGGCACGGCGGTGATCAACGGCGCATTGGAAGCCATTTACGCCAGCGGGGGGAAAATCAGCGAAAGCCAGCTGGTATTGCGCCCTTTCCCCCAATTCGCCAGCGGGAGCATTACGCTGCCGGCACTTTGGCACGAATACCGCCAGAACATGATTTCGCTCAGCGGCATCGCAGTCTTTTTGTTCGGCAACAAGCGTGACGCCGAAGGCGAATGCGTACTGGCCGACGGTTTATTGAAAGAGTTCCACATCGCTGCGGAACAAGGCTGCGTCTGCATTCCTATCGGTTGTACCGGCGGCGCATCCGCCGAGATCTACCGAAAAATCAAGGAGGAGATGAAAGACACCCTCTATCACCGCCATCCCGTCGCCATGAACCTGCTGGATCAACTTAACGAGCCGGGCAGCCTGGCGGAGAAGAAAACATGCCTGTTGGCACTTATCGATATCATTACTAAGGATAATCCTCGATGACCAGAAAATGTTTTTACAGTTTCCATTATGAGCCGGACAACTGGCGCGCTTCTCAGATACGCGAAATGGGCTCGCTGGAAGGTAACCGGCCGGCCACGGATAACGATTGGGAGGAAGTGAAAAAAGGCGGTGACGACGCCATCGCCGCTTGGATCAAAGGCCAGTTGGACAATCGGAGCTGCGCCGTGATTCTCGCGGGTAAAGATACCGCCAATCGCAAGTGGATCAATTTCGAAATCTGCGAAGCCTGGAAGAAAGGCATGGGCGTGCTGGTGGTGTATATCCATAACCTGAAAGACAGCGCCGGCGAACAAGCCCGAAAAGGCAACAACCCGTTGGATCATATCAAGCTGGGGGATAGAAAGCTTTCCGGAATCGCCAAAGCCTATGATCCGCCTTATTTGACCAGCACCAATGTCTATAATCACATCAAGGAAAATCTGGCGGAGTGGGTAGAAGAAGCGATCCGCATTCGCGAAAATTACTGACGGCCGCCCTAAAGACGAAAGGCTGCATTATCCCGCAGCCTTTCGTTCGCTAGGGGGGCGGCACGTCGCTCACCCATACCGCCCGGTAATATAATCTTCGGTGCGGCGCTGGCGCGGCGAGGTGAAGATGGCGTCGGTGTCGTTGTACTCCACCAGCCGCCCCTGATGAATAAAGGCGGTGTAGTCGGAGACGCGCGCCGCCTGCTGCATGTTGTGCGTCACCAGCACCACGCTGTAACGCTGTTTCAGCGCGGAAATCAGCTCCTCGATGGTCAGCGTGGAGATCGGATCCAGCGCCGAGGTCGGCTCGTCGAGCAGCAACACTTCCGGCTCGATGGCGATGGCGCGCGCGATCACCAGGCGCTGCTGCTGGCCGCTGGACAAGCGGAACGCATTTTCGCGCAGCCGATCCTTCACCTCATGCCACAGCGCGGCGGCGCGCAGCGAACGCTCCACCGCTTCATCCAGCAAGCGCCGGTCGCGCACGCCCTGCAGCCGCAGGCCGTACACCACGTTTTCATAGATCGATTTCGGGAACGGGTTCGGCCGCTGGAACACCATGCCCACCCGCCGCCGCAGCGCCGCCACGTCAATCTGCGCGCCGGAGATCGCCGCGCCGTTCAGCTGCAGATCGCCCTCGATGCGGCAGTTGTCCACCAGATCGTTCATGCGGTTGAAACAGCGCAGCAGCGTCGATTTGCCGCAGCCCGAAGGGCCGATCAGGGCCGTCACCCGGTGCTTCGGAATGCGCAGCGAAATGTCGTGCAGCACCTGTTTGTCGCCATAAAACAGGTTCAGTCCGTTGACCGCCAGCGCGGTCTGTTCATCGTCGAGATGCTGGACATCCAGCCGGGGCAAACTGCCTGGCGTCATCAAACCCATTACGCACTCCCCAAAAATAGCGTCATTGTTACTGCGACCATGCTCGGTACCGCTCCCTCAGCGAATGGCGGATACCCATCGCCGCCAGATTCAAACTCACCACGATCGTCACCAGCAGGAAGGCGGTGGCGAACACCAGCGGCCGCGCCGCCTCTACGCTCGGGCTCTGGAATGCCATATCGTAGATCTGGAAGCTCAAATGCATAAACTTCCGTTCCAGGTGCAGATACGGGAAAATCTCGTCCACCGGCAGCACCGGCACCGATTTCACTACCCCCACCAGCATCAGCGGCGCCGTCTCCCCGGCGGCGCGCGCCACCGCCAGAATCAGGCCGGTCATCATCGCCGGCGCCGCCATCGGCAGCACGATGCGCCACAGCGTCTCGGCCCGGCTGGCGCCCAGCGCCATCGAGCCCTGCCGCAGCGAGGTGGGAATGCGCGACAGCCCTTCCTCGGTGGCGACAATCACCACCGGCAGCGTCAGCAGCGCCAGCGTCAGCGCCGCCCACAGCACGCCGGGCGTGCCGAAGGTCGGGTTGGGCAAGGATTCAGGATAGAACAGCTGGTCGAGCGTGCCGCCTATCATATAAACGAAAAAGCCGAGGCCGAAGACGCCGTAGACGATCGAGGGCACGCCGGCCAGGTTGACCACCGCGATGCGGATCACCCGCGTCAGCAGATTGTTGCCGGCATACTCGTGCAGATATACCGCCGCGATCACGCCAAACGGCATCACCACGATCGACATCAGGATCACCATCAACACCGTGCCGAAAATGGCCGGGAACACCCCGCCTTCGGTGTTCGCCTCGCGCGGGCTGTCGGTGAGGAACTTCTTCACCTGCTCGCCCCAGTGCGCCAGCTTCTCGCTGGTGTTCATGGCGTTCGGGTACCAGGCATCGCGCACCTGGCTGAGCGGAATGGTCAACGTCTGGCCATGCATATCGCGCAGCAGCAGCGCATCGCGCTGGCGATCGCGGTTCAGCCCCGCCAGGCGTTCGGACAGCAGCTGGTATTGCCGCTGCAACTCCAGCCGCTCGGCCTTGATGGCGTCCTGCGCGCGGGCATCCAGCTTATCGTCGCGCTGCAGGCGCTTTTCCCGCAGCCGCAGCGCGTCAAACTGCTGATTGATGCGCGCCATATCGCGAAATTGAATGTCGTGCGCCTGGCGCGAGAGCGCGGCGATTTGCGGCAGCCGCTGCTGCAACGCCTGCCCCAGATTGCGGCCGGTCAGAGGTTGCCCGTCCTCCAGCAGCCCCGCCAGATAGCCGTAAGCGGTGCCGTGGCTGTCGCGCTCCAGCACCAGCAGGCTGCGCGGCGTGCTTTGGCTGCGGATGTCGCTGGCCAGCAGCGTGCGGAAATCCTGCCCCTCGCGCTCGCGGTTACCGACCTTGATCAGATAGCGTTCGACGCTTTGCGCCTCGCCCGGCGGCGTCACACCCGCCTCCGTCAGCTGGCGGCGCGAAATGCTTTGCTGTTGATACAGCTCGCCGATCACCGTCACCGGCCCGGCGCCGTTCTGATTCAGCTCGAACTGATAAACCGGGCTCGGCCAGAAATAGCGCATCCCCTGCCCGGCCAACAGCAACAGAATGCCGATCAGCGCCAACAGGCTGACGGCCACCGAACCGGCGGTGAGCCAAATCCACGGCGACCCGCTCTTCACCCAGTTCTTCATGGCGCCTCCTGATTCGGCGTGTAGCGCTTGCGCAGCCGCAGGCGCACCGCCTCCGCCAGCGTGTTGAACACGAAGGTGAAGATAAACAGCACCAGCGCGGTCAGGAACAGCACGCGGTAATGGCTGCTGCCGGAGACCGCCTCCGGCATTTCGATGGCGATATTGGCCGCCAGCGCTCGCAGCCCCTGGAACAGGCTGCCGTCGATAATTGGCGTATTGCCGGTGGCCATCAGCACGATCATGGTTTCCCCCACCGCGCGGCCAAAGCCGATCATCAGCGCGGAGAAAATCCCGGCGCTGGCGGAAGGCAGCACCACCTTGATCACCGTCTGCCATTGGGTGGCACCCAGCGCCAAAGAGCCCTGGCTCAGGGTAGCCGGCACGCTGAACAGCGCGTCCTCCGCCAGCGAGAAGATGATCGGCACCAGCGCGAAGCCCATCGCCACGCCCACCACCAGCGCATTGCGCTGGTCGTAATTATCCCCCAGCCAGAAATGCAGCGGCTCACCGAACAGCGCCACCTCCAGCCGCGGCCCCAGGCTGAGCGCCAGCCACACCGTCAACGCCAGCAGCGGCAACAGCAACAGCAGATCGACACCCGGCCGGCAGCGCGGCATAAAGCGGTGGGTCAATGCGCCGCACAGCAGCACCGCCGCCGCCAGCAGCAGCGGCAACGCCAGCACCGCCAACAGGTATTGCTCGATGATCGGCGCCAGCCAAATGCCGGCCACCAGCCCGATCACCACCGTCGGCAGCGCGCCCATCACTTCGATAGCCGGTTTGATCACCCGCCGCAGCCCCGGCGTCATAAAATAAGCGGTATAGATAGCGCCGGCCAGCGCCAGGGGAATGGCGAACAGCATCGCGTAAGCCGCCGCCTTGAAGGTGCCGAAGATCACCGGCATCAGGCTGAATTTCGGTTGATAACTGTCTTCGCCGGAGGTGGACTGCCAGACGTAGGCCGGCTGCGGGTAGTTCTCATACCACACCTTGCCCCACAGCGAACGCCAGGTGACGTCCGGATACGGATTGTCGAGCGCATAGCGCTGCCAGCCCTGCGCGCTCTCCAGCAGCAGGCCATCGCCGCGCGGCGCGAACGCCATCTGCCGCACCTCGGCGCCCAAGCGGGCATTCAGCAGCGGCTGCGGCTGAATGGCGGAGAACAGCGAAAAACCGCCGTCGGGCCGCAGGGTGGCGAACACCCGGCGGTAAGGCTCGGCCACCGTCAGCTCCCGCCCGTCGGCGCCGTGGTCGAAATGCTGCACTGCCGTCAGGCGCCAGCGCCGATCTTTTTCCACCTCAAACCACTCGCGCAGATTGCCGTCGGCGCCCTTGATCAGCAGCGCGCTGCCGCCGGGCAGCGCCGTCATCTGATACGGGGCATGTTCGCCAAGGGTACGCGTTTCACGCAGCTGCAGCTGCGCGCCGTCGATCTGATAACGCGCCAGCCGGTTGCCGGTCAGCAGGTAAAGCTGGCGGCCATCCGGCGTCAGCACCAGTTGCTCAGCATCATGTTCCAGCGGGCGCTCGCTGAACTGCGGCGGCCGGTCGGGGCTGAAACGGCCGAACACCAGGCGCCGATCGTCGGTCACCCCGGCCAGCAGATACTGCCCGCGATGCGCATCCGCCAGCGTCATCAGTTTCAGCGGCTTGCGCTGTGGATCCAGCGCCAACGGCTGCTGCCCGAGCGGGAACAGCCACTGCGGCCGGCCGGTCTCCGCCGTTGCGAAATCCGCGCGCGCCACCACCAAGCGGCCGTCGGCCTGCGCCAGCGCAAACAGATCGCGCTCTCCGGCGGCCTGCGCGAGCAGCGCCGGCTTGGCCAACAGCGTCTGCTGCGCCAGCGGCGCCTGGGGCTGGCCGTTCGGGGTCGGCGTCAGGCGATAAAATTGCCCCGCGCCCTGCGCGTCAATGCGGTAACCGACGCGCTGCTGCACGTCCATGCCCAGCGCCAGCGCCGGGGCCGACGCCGCGATCGGCAGCGGCTGCGCCTGGCCGAGCGAGGCCGGTTTGAACAGCGGCAGCACCGCAAACAGCAGATAAACGAAGATCAGCATCAACGTCATCAGCACCATCAGCCCGCTGGCGGTCACTGCCGCCTGCACGCCGCGGTCGATGCGCCCGCGCATGCGATCTCGGGGATGTTGATTGGCCGTCGTCTGTGTCATGTGTCTCGCTGTCGCTGATGTAATCGGGCTTGCGCCGTAAGATAACCGGGCATCTTATGTCAGTTTTATGACGTTTGCATGACAAAGTTACCCTGCTTTGCCCAGGTTTTTTACACTGCAAACAGACAATATGGCGTCGGTATATTGCTGAAAAATGAACGTAAACACGCTTAATATCACTAAAAATGAGCCTGCTAATCGTCATTTCATGCTACTCACTTCACTGCCGGGCGTCCCGCCTCGGCGAAAATTTATTGCCGCCGAAAAATGCCGCGCGCCAACGCAATGGATATGTTGGACTTTCCTGTCAATCTCTCGCAATAATGATCAAGGACACTAGAGCGGCATCCGGGCGCTGCGTCCCGGATCCTATTCTAAATTTGAACTGGAGTGGCAATGGGTCAGGAAAAGCTCTACATCGAAAAAGAACTAAGCTGGTTATCCTTTAATGAACGCGTGTTGCAGGAAGCCGCAGATAAGAGCAATCCCCTGATTGAACGTATGCGTTTTCTGGGCATTTACTCCAACAACCTCGACGAATTCTATAAAGTCCGCTTCGCCGATCTCAAACGGCGCATCCTGATCAGCGAAGAGCAAGGCTCCGCCGGCGCCTCGCGCCACCTGCTGAAAAAGATCCAGGCCAAGGTGCTGAAAACCGATCAGGAGTTCGACGGCCTGTATAACGATCTGCTGCTGGAAATGGCGCGTAACCAGATCTTCCTGATCAACGAACGCCAGGTGTCCGAGAACCAGCAAATCTGGCTGCGGCAATATTTCAAACAGCATCTGCGCCAGCACATCACGCCGATCCTGATCAATCACGACACCAATCTGGTGCAGTTCCTGAAAGACGATTACACCTATCTGGCGGTGGAGATCATCCGCGGAGCGCGCATCGACTATGCGCTGCTGGAGATCCCGTCCGACAAGGTGCCGCGCTTCGTCAATCTGCCGCCGGAAGCGCCGCGCCGCCGCAAGCCGATGATCCTGCTGGACAACATTCTGCGTTACTGCCTGGACGATATCTTCAAGGGCTTCTTCGACTACGACGCGCTCAACGCCTACTCGATGAAAATGACCCGTGACGCGGAGTACGATCTGGTGACCGAAATGGAATCCAGCCTGCTGGAACTGATGTCCTCCAGCCTGAAACAGCGCCTGACCGCCGAGCCGGTGCGCTTCGTGTATCAGCGCGACATGCCGAACGAAATGGTGGAACTGCTGCGCGGCAAGCTGGGCATTTCCAACTACGATTCGGTGATCGCCGGCGGCCGCTACCACAACTTCAAAGATTTCATCAGCTTCCCGAACGTCGGCAAGGCCAACCTGGTCAACAAGCCGCTGCCGCGCCTGCGCCACATCTGGTTCGACGGTTTCCGCAACGGCTTCGACGCCATTCGCGAAAAAGACGTGCTGCTCTACTATCCGTACCACACCTTCGAGCACGTGCTGGAGCTGCTGCGCCAGGCGTCGTTCGATCCGAGCGTGTTGGCTATCAAGATCAACATCTACCGGGTGGCGAAAGATTCACGCATCATCGAATCGATGATCCACGCTGCGCACAACGGCAAAAAAGTCACGGTGGTGGTCGAGCTGCAGGCGCGCTTCGACGAAGAAGCCAACATTCATTGGGCGAAGCGCCTGACCGAGGCCGGCGTACACGTGATCTTCTCCGCGCCGGGCCTGAAAATCCACGCCAAACTGTTCCTGATTTCACGCCGTGAAGGCGATGAAATTGTGCGCTATGCTCATATCGGCACCGGCAACTTTAACGAAAAAACCGCGCGCATCTACACCGACTATTCGCTGTTGACCGCCGACTCACGCATCACCAACGAGGTGCGTCGGGTGTTCAACTTTATCGAGAACCCCTACCGGCCGGTCACCTTCGACAACCTGATGGTGTCGCCGCAGAACTCGCGCCTGAAGCTGTATGAGCTGATCGACAACGAAATCGCCAACGCCCAGGCCGGGGAACAGGCCGGCATTATGTTGAAAATTAATAATCTGGTGGATAAAGGGCTGGTAGATCGGTTATATACCGCGTCCGGCGCCGGCGTGAAGATCCGCCTGCTGGTGCGGGGCATGTGTTCCCTGATTCCCAACCTGCCGGGGATCAGCGACAATATTCAGGTGATCAGCATCGTCGATCGCTTTTTGGAACACGACCGGGTTTACGTTTTCGACAATAAAGGTGACAAACGGGTGTATCTGTCCTCCGCCGACTGGATGACCCGCAACATAGATTACCGTATCGAAGTGGCGGTATCGCTGCTGGATCCGGCGCTGAAACAGCGCGTTCTGGACATTCTGGAGATCCTGTTCAGCGATACGGTCAAGGCCCGTTATGTGGATAAAGAACTGAGCAACCAGTACGTGCCGCGCGGCAACCGCCGCAAAGTGCGTGCCCAGGTGGCTATTTACGAGTATTTAAAAGCTCTGGAACAACCAGGACAGTAGGCCAGCAACTATGCCGCTAAAAAACACTGCAACGAACAAACCGCAGGAAATCGCCGCCATCGACCTCGGGTCGAACAGTTTCCACATGGTGATCGCCCGCGTCGTCAACGGCGCCTTACAGGTATTGGGCCGTTTAAAACAGCGGGTGCATCTCGCCGACGGATTGGACAGCAACAACGTACTCAGTGAAGAGGCGATAGAACGCGGCCTGGCCTGCCTGGCGCTGTTTGCCGAACGGCTGCAGGGCTTCCCGGCGGATAACGTCACCATCGTCGGGACGCACACCCTGCGTCAGGCGGTGAACGCCGAAGTGTTCCTCAAGCGCGCCGCCAAAGTGATCCCCTACCCGATCGAAATCATCGCCGGCCAGGAAGAAGCGCGTCTGATCTTCATGGGCGTGGAGCACACTCAGCCGGAGAAAGGCCGCAAGCTGGTGATCGACATCGGCGGCGGATCCACCGAGCTGGTGATCGGCGAAGACTTCGAGCCGCTGCTGGCGGAAAGCCGCCGCATGGGCTGCGTCAGCTTCGCCCAGCTGTTCTTCCCGGGCGGCGAGATCAGCAAAAACAACTTCCGCCGCGCGCGGCTGGCGGCGGCGCAAAAATTGGAAACGCTGGCCTGGCAGTACCGCATTCAGGGCTGGCAGTACGCGCTGGGCGCCTCGGGCACCATCAAGGCCGCCCACGAAGTGCTGGTGGCGATGGGGGAAAAAGACGGTCTCATCACCCTGGATCGCCTGGAAATGCTCGCCGAACAGGTGCTGCAGTTCAAAAGCTTCAGCTCGCTGAGCCTGCCGGGGCTGTCGGAGGATCGCCAATCGGTGTTCGTGCCGGGGCTGGCTATCCTGTGCGGCGTGTTCGACGCGCTGGCGATCCGCGATCTGCGCCTGTCCGACGGCGCGCTGCGCGAAGGCGTGCTGTATGAAATGGAAGGCCGCTTCCGCCATCAGGACATCCGCAGCCGCACCGCCAAGAGCCTGGCCGATCACTACAACATCGACCGCGAGCAGGCCAAGCGGGTGCTGGAAACCACCGAGCTGCTCTACTCGCAGTGGATGGCGCAAAACACCAAGCTGGCGCATCCGCAGCTGGAAGCGCTGCTGAAATGGGCCGCCATGCTGCACGAGGTGGGGCTGAGCATCAACCACAGCGGCATGCACCGCCATTCGGCCTACATTCTGCAAAACTCCAACCTGCCTGGCTTCAACCAGGAACAGCAGCTGCTGCTGGCGGCGCTGGTGCGTTTCCACCGCAAGGCGATCAAGCTCGAAGAGCTGCCGCGCCTCAACCTGTTCAAGAAGAAGCACTACCTGCCGCTGATCCAGCTGCTGCGTCTGAGCACCCTGCTCAACAACCAGCGTCAGTCGACCACCACGCCGGAAACGCTGCGCCTGACCACCGACGACAACCACTGGACGCTGCGCTTCCCGGCCGGCTACCTGGCGCAGAACAACCTGGTGCAGCTCGATTTCGAGCGCGAGCAGGCCTACTGGAACGACGTCGTCGGCTGGAAGCTGCTGATCGAAGAAGAAGGCTCGCAAAACGAACAGCGCTCCGCCTGATCCCCCGCCCCCTGCCAGACAGGGGGTTTTTCTTTCCGCCCTCGCCCCGTCAACCTAAACGAAGCCCTAATACGCCGCCCCACACGCCGGAAAAAAATGGACAACTTTTGTCATCAGCGCCTAAAATCCGCTTACAAATTCACGAGCGAATAACACAGGACACCGGCATACCGGGTGATATATGCGCAAGAAAACCACCGGACAGATGACGAAGATAGTGTTGTTTATCAGCTTTATCATTTTAGTCGGCCGACTGCTGTACGCCGCCGTGGTGGCGGTGCCTCATCATCAGGAAAAAAAGCAGGCCGCTGCGCAAAACGCCGCCGAAGTCAGCGCGCCGCAACAGGACGCCTCCTCTGAATAACCGCCGCACCCCGGCCGTTTCATAAAAATGACGCCGGCACCCGCTATGCTCTATCTTTTAATGAGCCTGCGTCAGGAACGCCGAGCGCCCGTAAAGGAACACCATGTCAGCCGCAACCCATAACGTCAAAAAAGTCGCTGAATACCGCCAGCGCATTCTCACTCTGCTGTTGAACAATAAGGAGTTGGTCGACGGCATTCTCGGCCGGCCAGGGGATGAACACGCCCTCAGCCAAAGCGAACTGCTGAACCAGACGGCGGAAATCACCGGTCTGTTGGACGATATGCACGCCGCCGACCTGGCGGACCTGCTGGAGGCGCTGCCGCAGGACGAACGTATGGCGCTGTGGCGGCTGGTGGGCAACAGCAAGCGCGGCCAGACGCTGGTGGAGGTCGCCGAACCGGTCTGGGACAGCCTGATCGAGGAAATGAGCGACAAAGACCTGCTCAAAGCGATCAAAACGCTGGACGTCGACGAACAGGCCTACCTGGCGCAATACCTGCCGCGTAACCTGATGGGCCGGTTGCTGACCTCGCTGGAGCCGGAGCAGCGCGCCCAGGTGCGCGAGATGAGCCAGTACGCCAAAGACAGCGTCGGCTGGATGATGGATTTCGAACTGGTGACGGTGCGGCCGGACGTCACGCTCGGCGCGGTGCATCGCTTCTTGCGCATGCGCAAAACCATTCCCGACGCCACCGATAAACTGTTCGTCACCGATCGCAAAAACACCCTGTTGGGCGAGCTGCCACTGACCGCAGTGCTGCTGAACGATCCGGAGATCCCGGTGCGCGAAGTGATGGACAGCGATCCCGCCACCTTTCAGCCCGAAGACAAGGCCGATGAAGCGGCCGGCGCGTTCGAACGTTACGACCTGATCAGCGCCCCGGTGGTTGACGCCAAGGGCAAACTGATGGGCCGCCTGACCATCGAAGAGATCGTCGACGCCGTCAACGAAGAGAGCGACACCAACCTGCGTCGCATGGGCGGTTTGAGCCCGGAAGAAGACGTGTTTGCCCCGGTCAGCAAGGCGGTCAAGACCCGCTGGGCCTGGCTGGCGATCAACCTCTGCACCGCATTCATCGCCTCGCGGGTGATCGGCCTGTTCGAACACACCATTTCCCAGCTGGTGGCGCTGGCGGCGCTGATGCCGATCGTCGCCGGCATCGGCGGCAACACCGGCAACCAGACCATCACCATGATCGTGCGCGCGCTGGCGCTGCACCAGATTGAAGTCGGCAACATCTCGCGCCTGATGCTCAGAGAGCTGGGCGTCGCCATCATCAACGGCGTGGTGTGGGGCGGCATCATGGGCGTCATCACCTGGCTGCTGTACGGCGACGCGGCGATGGGCGGCGTGATGACGCTGGCGATGCTGCTCAATCTGCTGCTGGCGGCGCTGATGGGCGTAGTGATCCCGATGACCATGCTCAAAGTGGGCCGCGATCCGGCGGTCGGCTCCAGCGTGCTCATCACCGCGCTGACCGATACCGGCGGCTTTTTCATCTTCCTCGGCCTCGCCACCCTGTTCCTGCTGTAATACGCGAAAAGCCGGCCGCGCGCCGGCTTTTTCGCCATTCTGTCGCCGGGTTTGCGTTAACGCAGTAAAGTCGGCCATCCCGGTAGGTTTTCCTCTCGCGCTGTACTACCCTTTGCCAATAAATCGTCTTAATTCATCCACGTCATGAATCCAATCACTGACAGAGGCCATCGGTAAGGGTGTCTATGGAGATCAGCGCGCCGAACACGTTCGGCACCCACAAAGGCGTCGTGCTGACGCATTCCCTGTTAGTGGCGCTGGCGACGTTTCTGCTCGCCTTGCTGAGCCTGTCGCTGTCCAGCGAAGCCAGCCACTTCACCCCGCTGTGGTTTCCGACCGCCGCCGCTATCGCGGTGCTGTACCGCCACGCCCCGCGCCACTGGGGCCTGCCGCTGTTGGCCAGCGGCCTCGGCATCGTGCTCGCCAGCTTCTTGCTGTTCGGCGTCAGCGCCACGCCCGTCAAGCTGGCCGCCATCAACCTGCTGGAAGCGGCGGTTTGCGCCCTGCTGCTGCGCCGCATGCTACACCCGTACGATCCGTTGAACGATCTCGCCAGTTGGCTGCGTTTTGTGGTGTGCGCGGTGATTTTTACCCCGCTGTTCAGCGCGCTGCTGGCCGCCGGCCTGGTGCCCGCGCCAGGCCAGCCTTTTTGGCAGCCGTTCGGTACCTGGTTCATTTCCGAAGCGATAGGGGTGCTGTCGCTGGCGCCGATCGGCCTCTCTTATAACCGTCGCACCCTGACGGCGCTGAACCCGTTTCCATTATTGCTGACGCTGATGGTTACGCTGGCTTTCAGCTTTATGGCGCTGACCTACCTGCCTTTTCCGTTCACGTTCGTGATTTTGCCGCTGCTGTGGGCAGCCATCGCACTGCCGCGTTTTGAGGCGTTCACCGTTTGCTTCTGCACCCTCTTGCTGATCACCGTGATGATTTCGCTGGGGTTGCTGCATTTCCAGGCTTCCGGCAAGCACCTTGGCGATCTCGGTCTGTACTTGCCGATGCTGCTGATTTTAATCCCGGCGCACGCGATGGCGGTGGTGATGCACGCCTTTCGGGTGGAAAAACAGCACATCGTCGAGAGCGAAAGCCGCTTTCGCAGCGCGCTGGAGTATTCCGCCATCGGCATGGCGCTGGTGTCGCCGCAGGGGAAATGGCTGCAGGTCAATCAGGCGCTGTGCGCGCTGCTCGGCTATACGCCTGAGGCGCTGCATAAGCTGACCTTTCAAGAAATTACGCATCCCGACGATCTCACCGCCGATCTAAGCCAGTTGCACGACCTGCTCGATGGCCATATCAGCAGCTACACCATGGAGAAACGCTACATCCGCAGCGACGGCCAGACCGTCTGGGCGCTGCTGGCGGTCTCGCTGGTGCGCGACGCCGAAGGCCTGCCGCTGTATTTCATCTCGCAGGTGGAGGACATCAGCGATTTGAAACGCAGCCAGGCGGAAAACAACCGGCTGGTGGAGCGCATTACGCTGGCCAATCAGGTGGGCGGCGTCGGCATCTGGGAATGGGTGATGAGCCAGGAAAACTTCACCTGGGATCAGCGCATGTTCGAACTCTACGATCTCAATCCCGACCAAACGCCGACGCTGGCGCTGTGGCGCACGCTGTTGGTGCCGGAAGATCGCGACCGCACCGATCGCGAGCTGGCCGCGCTGTTGGCCGACCCCAAGCCTTTCGTCATGGAATACCGCATCGTGACCCGCCAGGGCAGCGTGCGCCATATTCGCGGCCAGGGCAACGTGATCCTCGACGATCAGGGCCGGCCGCTGCGCATGATCGGCACCAATATCGACATGACCGAGCTCAAGAGCCTCGCCGAAGCGCTGCACGAGGAGAAAGAGCGTTTGCACATCACCCTCGACGCCATCGGCGAAGGGGTGATCTCCACCGACAGCCACCTGCGCATTACCTTTATGAATCCGGTGGCCGAGCAGATGTGCGGCTGGCCGCTCGATCTGGCGATCGGTATGCCCGTCGCCGGCGTGGTGCGCCTGACCAACGGCAAAGACGGCCCGGAAATCGAAAACCTCACGCAATATCCACGGCAGTGGCCGGCGGATTACGCATTGGTGCTGCACAGCCGCGACGGGCGCTATTTCGACGTGCAGCAGTCTGTCTCACCGCTGAAAACCCTCGACGGTGAAACCATGGGCGCGGTGATGGTGCTGCAGGATGTCACCGCCTCGCGCGAACTGATGAAAAAGCTCAGCTACAGCGCCTCGCATGACGCGCTGACCGGCCTGCCGAACCGCGCCAGCTTCGAGAAGCAGCTGAAAGCGGCAATCGTCGCCGGCGGGGAACCGTCGCCGCCGCATTCGCTGGTGTTCCTCGATCTGGATCGGTTCAAGGCGGTGAACGACACCGCCGGCCACGCGGCGGGCGATGCCTTGCTGCGGGACATCGCCCAGCTGATGCGGCACCAGCTGCGCAACAGCGACTGCCTGGCCCGGCTGGGCGGCGACGAATTCGGCCTGATCCTGTTCGACTGCCGGCCGGAGCAGGCCAAATCGCTGATGCAACAGGTGGTCAACCAAATCAGCCAGCATCCGTTCTACTGGGAAGGGAAAATTTATCGCGTCGGCGCCAGCGCCGGCATCACGCGCATCGGCGGCGACGCCAAAAGCAGTGAGCTGCTGGCCCAGGCCGACATCGCCTGCTACACCGCCAAGCACCACGGGCGCGGCCAGGTGTATATGTATGAAGCACGGCAAAAACAGCTGCTGGAGCGGCAGCATGAATTGCTGAGCCTGCAGGAAGTGCAGACGATCGTCAGCGAGGGGCAGCTGCGGCTGCTGACCCGCGCGGTCGCACCGCCGGCGACGCCGCTGTCGGCCGCGTTCCACCAGGTGAAGCTGCAGGTGATGGCGCCGGACGATCGGCCGCTGCCGCACGAGGCATTCATCGCCGCCGCGCAGCTGTACGGCCTGATGCCGGACATCGACCGCTGGGCGGTGGCGCAGCTGCTGGTGCACTGCGCCGACGACATCAAGCGCAAGGGGCTGTCGCTCGCGTTGCCGCTGGCCACCGACAGCCTGCTGAACACCGACTTCCAGCGCGAGCTGACGGAAAGGGTGCGCGCTTCCTCGCTGCCGCCGCAGGCACTGTTGTTCAGCGTCGATGAGGCCGTGGTGCTGGAACACGCCGCGCAGTGCCGGGCGTGTCTTCGCGAACTGCAGCAACTGGGCTGCCGGCTGATCGTCAATGGCTTCGGGCATAATATCAATGCCTTCGATGAGCTGGGCGATCAGAAAATCGACATCATTCGCGTCGATGAACGCTTTATCACCAATGTGCACTGCAACCAGATGGATGAACTGATGGTCTCGATGCTCAACGGCGCGGCGCATCGGATCAAAGCGCAGACGCTCGCCGGGCCGGCCCACCAGCCGGTGACGCTGCAGGCGCTGCGCGATATCGGCGTCGATCTGGCGGATGGCGATCAGGTAGCGCTGGAGCAGCCGCTGGCGGTGTTGCTCAGCGACGGCTACTTCGGCATTCGCTAACCCCTCCCCCTCACCGGCGCCGTCTCGCGGGCGGCGCCGCACTCCCGTTATTCACATTGTGTTAACCCATGCGAGATTAGTGATATAAATAACACCTGAAGCTTAAACGATTAAATAAGATGAAACTCCCATGCGAACATCAGCGTATCCGTTGATTTTGCTCGACATGTGATGGCTCAGGGATAAGGGACTATGGAAAAGAAATGGTTTTCCGCCAGGGAACTGATGGGCAAGGCGGGGTTGCCTTCAACCCCGCAAGGGGTCAATTTGATGGCCCGGCGCGAAGGCTGGCTAAGCCGCCGCCGCAGCGGCGTGCAGGGCAAAGCGCTGGAATACCATATCGACAGCCTGCCGTACGGCGCGCGCAGCCTGTCGGCCTTGCGCGAGACAGACCCTCCGGGCTACGACGTCAAACGCCAGGATCCGATACGGGTCTGGATCGAGTATTACTACCACCTGACGCCGGCAGAGCGGGAAAAGCTGCTGGCGTTCCTGATGCGCGAGGGCATGAGCCGCCTGCTGCAGCTGATCGAGCCCCCCCGCTAGCCCGAATGCTCAATCCTCCCCTTCCGGCGCCCAGCCGTCGTTGTGCCACAGATGCAGCGTGGCGTAAGAGCGCCACGGGCGCCAACGTTCGGCATAGCGTTCGATCTGGCGCGGCGTCATGCCGGGAAAACGCTGTTTGATCAGGTAGTCGCCGGCCAGAAACACGTCCGGCCAAGACCAGGCGCGCATCGCGATATAGCTGGCGGTCCAGCTGCCGATGCCCGGCAGCGCGGTCAGCGCCCTGATGCCCTGGTCGATATCCAGCACGTTGTCGAGCTGCAGCCGCCCTTCGCCCAGCGCGCGGGCGATCTCGATCAGCGCCGCCGCGCGCTTCAGCTGCACCCCGAGCGGGCGCAGTGCTTCGGGCTGCAGCTGCGCCACCCGTTCGGCGCTGGGGAAAACGTGGGTAATGCCCTCGTGCGGCGCCGCCAGCGGCTCTCCCCAGCGTTCGGCCATCCGCCCGGCGAAGGTCGCCGCCATTTTCACGCTGACCAACTGCCCCAGCACCGCCCGCGCCGCCTGCTCGAAGCTGTTCACGCAGCCCGGCAGGCGCAGCCCCGGCGCATCGGCCGCCAGCGAGCCCAGCGCCTCATTGATGCGATCCGGCGCGGCGTCCAGATCAAACAGCAGGCGCACGCGGCGCAGCACCTCCGTCGTCACCAAACTGAGCGCAGGCGCGATCTCGACCCTGACCCGGTTGCGCGCTTCCTCCGGCTGCACGCTGACCCAGCCGCGATATTCCGTGCCGCCCTGGTTGACGGCGATCGAACGCAGGTAGCGGCGTCCCTCGACTCGCTCCACGCCCTGCACGGCGCGCGCCTGCAGGAAATTCAGCATGCGATCCCAGTCATAGGGCGGCCGATAGCCCAGATGGAACACCAGCCCGCTGGCGGCGGCCCGCTCACCGCGCGCGCCGCCGCTGCGCAGCGCAGACGGGATCAGGCGATAGCGCGCCTTGAACAGCTCGTTGAAACGCCGCAGGCTGCCGAAACCGGCGGCGAACGCCACCTCGCTGAGCGGCAGATCGGTGTCCGCCAGCAGGCGTTTGGCCTGCAGCAACCGGTGCGACTGCGCGTAATCGATCGGCGAAGCGCCAAACTGTTCGGCGAAGATGCGCCGCAGGTGGCGATCGGAAATGCCGAGCCGCGCCGCCAGCGCTTCGCAGCTGTGTTCGGACAGATAGCCTTGCTCGATGAGCTGCACCGCCACCTGCGCATAGCGATTGCCCAGATCGATCAGCGCCAGGCCGGGCGCCAGCTCCGGCCGGCATTTAAGGCAGGGGCGAAAGCCCGCCAGCTCGGCCGCCGCCGCGCTCGGATAGAAGGTGCAGTTTTCCAGCTTCGGCGTGCGGGCGCTGCACACCGGGCGGCAATAGATGCCGGTGGAAGAGACGCCGACGAAAAAGCGGCCGTCGAATTTGCGGTCACGCGCGCGCAGCGCGTCGTACAACGCTTGCTGTTGAGTATTCATGGCAACGCTCGGGTTCGGTTTTTTCTGCATTATGGGGCTCGCCTGGCGCGTTGACGTGCGGAATTCGGACATTAAGTTAAGCATGCCGATGCCGCGCCCGCTAAATTTTTCGACACTCGCGCATTGGCGCATTGCCCGCCGGCCCCGTCTCGGGTAAAGTCGCCCCCCTTCATTGGCATGGGGACAAAAAAGAGATGTTTATTGGATTCGACTACGGGACAGCCAACTGTTCCGTCGCGGTGATGCGCGACCACGGCCCCGAGCTGCTGACGCTGGAAAACAACGAACCGTATCTGCCTTCGATGCTGTGCGCGCCGACCCGCGAAGCGGTGAGCGAATGCCTGCACCGCCATTGGCAGGTGCCGACCGGCAGCGAAGAAAACCAGCAGCTGCTGCGCCGCGCCATCAGTTACAACCGCGAAGAGGACATTCCGGTCAACGGCGACAGCGTGTTGTTCGGCCTGCAGGCGCTGGCGCACTACATGGAAGATCCGGAAGAGGTGTACTTCGTGCGCTCGCCGAAATCCTTCCTCGGCGCCAACGGCCTGAAACCGCAGCAGATCGCCCTGTTCGAAGACCTGGTGTGCGCCATGATGTTCCACATCAAACGCCAGGCGGAAAACGTGCTGCAGACCGGTATCGAGCAGGCGGTGATCGGCCGGCCGATCAACTTCCAGGGCATCGGCGGCGAAGAGGCCAACCGGCAGGCGCAGGGCATTTTGCAGCGCGCCGCCGAACGCGCCGGTTTCAAAGCCATTGAATTCCAGTTCGAGCCGGTGGCGGCGGGGCTGGACTTCGAGGCGACGCTGAGCGAAGAGCAAACCGTGCTGGTGGTGGACATCGGCGGCGGCACCACCGACTGCTCGGTGCTGCTGATGGGGCCGCAGTGGCGCGACCGCGCCGATCGCCAGCAAAGCCTGCTGGGGCACAGCGGCTGCCGGGTCGGCGGTAACGATCTGGACATCATGCTGGCCTTCAAACAGTTGATGCCGCTGTTCGGCCTGGGCGGCGAAACCGCGAAAGGCATCGCCCTGCCGGCGCTGCCTTACTGGAACGCGGTGGCGACCAACGACGTGCCGGCGCAAAACGACTTCTACAGCGCCGCCAACGGCCGCGTGCTGCGCGATCTGATCCTCGACGCGGCGGAGCCGGAAAAGGTCAAACGCCTGCTGAAAGTGTACCAGCAGCGCCTGAGCTACCGACTGGTGCGCGCGGCCGAAGAGAGTAAGATAGCCCTGTCCGCCCAAACCGCCATCAGCGCGCCGCTCGGCTTCGTGCAGGCCGATCTGGCGGAGAGCATCAGCCAGGCTCAGCTCGCCGACGCCATCTCGCAGCCGTTGATGCGCATCCAGGAACAGGTCAGCGCCGCGCTGGCCAGCAGCCAGACCGCGCCGCAGGTGATCTACCTGACCGGCGGCAGCGCGCGCTCCCCCCTGCTGCGCGCCGCGCTGCAACAGCAGCTGCCGGGCATTCCGATCGTCGGCGGCAACGACTTCGGCTCGGTCACCGCCGGGCTGGCGCGCTGGGCGCAAACGCTGTTCCGTTGACGGCCCAAGGGCGCGGCTCGCCGCGCCCTTGCTCATTGGAGGCTATGCATCATGTCAACCATCCTTACCCTCGACAGCGCCAGGCTGCGCCTGCGCCCCTGGCGCGACGACGATCTGCCGGCCTTCGCCGCGCTTAACGCCGATCCGCAGGTGATGCGCTATTTCCCGGCGACGATGACGGCCGAGGAAAGCCGCGCGCAGGCCGAACGCATCCGCGCCTTCATGCAACAACATGGCTGGGGGCTGTGGGCGGTGGAAGTGAAAGACGGCGCGCCCTTTATCGGGTTTGTCGGGCTGGCGCGGCCGGGCGACGATCTGCCCTGTTCCCCCTGCGTGGAGATTGGCTGGCGGCTGGCGGCGGCCCATTGGGGCAACGGCTACGCCGCTGAAGCGGCACGCGCGGCGCTGGCGTGCGCCTTCGACACGCTTCACTTGTCGGAAGTGGTGTCCTTCACCGCCGAAAACAACCAACCGTCGCGCCGGGTGATGACGCGCATCGGCATGCAGTTTGACGGCGAAACCTTCCTGCACCCACGCCTGCCGGCGGGCCATCCGCTGCAAAAACACGTCTTGTACCGGCTGAACCGGCAAACGTGGCGCGAACGTCGCGGCGATTAATACAGCGTATCCTTCAGCCGCTGCGGCAGCGCCTGGTCGTACTCCTCACCGTCGAAGCGCGTTTGGCTCACCGCGGCCAAAATATGGCCGGGGCTGGGCAGCGCCGAACGTTCGAGGCGGCTGCCCTCTTCCCAGAGTCCCGAACGCAAGATCGCCCGGCTGCACTGGAAGAACACCGCCTCCACCCGAATGCGCAGCACCGAACGCGGCAGCTGATTGCGGTGGGCGAAGCGCTGCAGCACCGCCGGCGCCACCACGATCTCCGCCCGCCCGTTAATCCGCAGCGTTTCGCCGATGCCGGGGATCAGCAGCAGCAGCGCCACCCGGTTGTCGTGCAGGATATTGCGCAGGCTGTCGATGCGGTTATTGCCGCGCCGATCCGGCAGCAGCAGGGTTTTCTCGTCTTCGATATGGATAAAACCGGCCGGATCGCCGCGCGGGGAGACATCCATGCCGTCCGGCCCGACCGTCGAGAGGGCGGCAAACGGCGCCGCCTCGATAAACGGGCGGTATGCCGGGTGGATATAGCTGACTTCTTTAAACACCGAGGGCGCGGCGGGTTTGCCGTACAGCTGTTCCAGCGTCGCGAGGTCGTTGATGGTATCGCCAGACATTGCAGTTTCCTGAATAAGTCATATTGACCCCTTCAGCATAGAGCAAAATCGCCGGCGGCTCTTACTCAGCGCTGGCGTGGGTCAGCGTCTGAATGTCGTCCGCATCCAGCGTCAGGCGGGTGGCGCTGACCAACTCATCCAACTGCGGCAACGAGGTGGCGCTGACGATCGGCGCGGTGATGCTCGGGCGCGCAATCAGCCAGGCCAGCGAGACCTGCGCCGGGGAGCTGCCGTGCTTGCCCGCCACCTGATCCAGCGCCGCCAGAATGCGGAAACCGCGCGGGTTAAGGTAGCGTTCGACGATGCGATCGCCGCGCTGGCTTTTGCCCTCGTCCGCTTTACTGCGGTATTTGCCGGTCAGGAAGCCGCTGGCCAGCGCGAAGAAGTTGATCACTCCGAGCCCGTGGCGCTGCGCCACGCCTTCCAGCTCGGCCTCATACCCTTCGCGCGCATACAGGTTATATTCCGGCTGCAGGGTTTCGTAGCGCGCCAGCCCGTTGCTTTCGCTCACCCGCAGCGCTTCTTCCAGGCGATCCGCCTGATAATTGGAGGCGCCGATCGCCCGTACCTTGCCGGCCTTGATCAGCGCATCGAACGCCGCCAGCGTCTCTTCCAACGGCGTATCGCGGTCATCGTCGTGCGACTGGTAGAGATCGATATAATCGGTTTGCAGGCGGCGCAGCGAATCCTCCACCGCCTGCTGAATATAGCGCGGCGACAGCCCCTGTTTGCCTTCGCCCATCGGTTTGCCCACCTTGGTGGCGATGATCACCTGGTCGCGCTTGCCGCTCTTCTTGAGCCATTCGCCGATGACGGTTTCCGATTCGCCGCCCCGGTTGCCCGGCGCCCAGCTGGAATAGACATCGGCGGTATCGATAAAGTTAAGTTGATTGTCCACCAGCGCATCCAGCAGGCTGAAAGAGGTCGCCTGATCCGCCGTCCAGCCGAACACGTTGCCGCCGAAGGTTAACGCCGGCACCTGAATGCCCGAACGGCCCAGTTGTTTCTTGCTCATCACAAAGGCTCCATGAGTTAAATGATTTGCCTGTTAATTATTAGCGCCAAATGCAGGAAATCGTTAAAACGCATTGGCTATAAGCCGGAATAAATCACTTATAAACATAGCACGCTCAAATCACCCACTTATTAGGACAATGCTGACGGTTCCTCCATATTTCCTTCATTTTTATGCCGTCTTCGCTGGCTAAACTAGTATCCTGTAAGAAGTGTCATTTTTGTGGCAATGAGTGCCCGCGCCCCTGCCTTTTGGAGAGAATTTTCACCACCATGAATGCAAAACCCCAACGTCGTTCCCTGCTGCTGCGCCTGCTGGTTGCGGCGATTGCGATCATCGTCGCCGTTCTGGCCTGGCGCCATTTCAGCGCCGCCCAACCGGCCGCCGGGACGACGCCGGGCGCGCACCAGGCCGCCGGTAAAACGGGAGCAGGCCGCGCAGCGGGCGGCAGACGCGGCGCGCCGATGTCGCCGGTGCAGGTGGCGACCGCCACCCGCCAGACGGTGCCGCGCTATCTTTCCGGCTTGGGCACCGCCACCGCCGCCAATACCGTGACCGTCACCAGCCGGGTCGATGGCCAACTGATGGCGATCCACTTTACCGAAGGCCAGCAGGTGAAAGCCGGCGATCTGCTGGCGGAAATCGATCCCCGGCCGTTCCAGGTTCAGTTGACCCAGGCCCAGGGGCAGTTGGCAAAAGATCAGGCCACGCTGGCCAACGCCCGGCGCGATCTGGCGCGCTATCAGCAGCTGGTGAAAACCAATCTGGTTTCCCGTCAGGAACTGGATACGCAGGCCTCGCTGGTGCAGCAGACCGAAGGCGCGATCAAAGCCGATCAGGGCGCGGTCGACAGCGCCAAGCTGCAGATCACCTATAGCCGCATCACTGCGCCAATCGACGGCCGCGTCGGCCTGAAACTGGTCGACGTCGGCAACTATGTCACCAGCGGCAGCACCACCGGTCTGGTGGTGATCACGCAGACGCACCCGATCGACGTGGTGTTCACGCTGCCCGAAGGCAACATCGCCGATCTGCTCAAGGCGCAAAAAGCCGGGCCGGTGAGCGTCGAAGCCTGGGATCGCACCAACCAGAACAAGCTGACGACCGGTTCGCTGCTGAGCCTGGACAACCAAATTGATACCGCCACCGGCACCATCAAGCTGAAAGCGCGCTTCACCAACGAAGATGACGCGCTGTTCCCCAACCAGTTCGTCAACGCGCGGCTGCAGGTGGATACCCTGCACGATGCGGTGGTGATCCCGACCGCCGCGCTGCAGATGGGCAACGAGGGCAACTTCGTCTGGACGCTCGGTGAAGACAACAGGGTCAGCAAACATCGGGTCACCGCCGGCGTGCAGGACAGCCGGCAGGTGGTGATCAGCGCCGGCCTCAACGCCGGCGATCGGGTGGTGACCGACGGCATCGATCGCCTGACCGAAGGCATGCAGGTGGAAGTGCTCGCGCCGAGCGAAGCGCCGGCGGCGGCCAACGCCAAGCGCGAACCTGACGTTCAGAGGAAGTCCTGATGCAGGTGATGCCTCCCAACGCCGGCGGCGGTCCGTCCCGCCTGTTTATTCTGCGTCCGGTCGCCACCACGCTGCTGATGGTGGCGATATTGCTGGCGGGGATTATCGGCTATCGCGCGCTACCGGTGTCCGCCCTGCCGGAGGTGGATTACCCCACCATCCAGGTGGTGACGCTGTATCCCGGTGCCAGCCCGGACGTGGTGACCTCCGCCATTACCGCGCCGTTGGAACGCCAGTTCGGCCAGATGTCCGGCCTCAAACAAATGGCGTCGCAAAGCTCCGGCGGCGCCTCGGTGGTCACGCTGCAGTTCCAGCTGGCGCTGCCGCTCGACGTCGCGGAGCAGGAAGTGCAGGCGGCGATCAACTCCGCCACCAACCTGCTGCCGACCGATCTGCCCTACCCGCCGATCTACAGCAAGGTTAACCCGGCCGATCCGCCGATCCTGACGCTGGCCGTGACCTCCACCGCCATGCCGATGACGCAGGTGGAAGACATGGTAGAAACCCGCGTGGCGCAAAAAATTTCTCAGGTGACCGGCGTCGGCCTGGTGACGCTGGCCGGCGGCCAACGCCCGGCGGTGCGCGTAAAATTGAACGCCGCGGCGGTCGCCGCCTATGGCCTGAACAGTGAAACCATCCGCGCCGCCATCAGCAACGCCAACGTCAACTCGGCGAAAGGCAGCCTGGACGGCCCGACCCGCTCGGTCACCCTGTCCGCCAACGACCAAATGAAATCCGCCGACGACTATCGCCAGCTGATCGTCGCCTATCAGAACGGCGCGGCGATCCGCCTGCAGGATATCGCCACCATCGAACAAGGGGCGGAAAACACCCGGCTGGCGGCCTGGGCCAACAAGCAACAGGCGATCGTGCTGAACATTCAGCGCCAGCCCGGCGTCAACGTCATCACCACCGCCGACAGCATCCGCGAAATGCTGCCGACGCTGATTAAAAGCCTGCCCAAGTCGGTCGACGTCAAGGTGCTGACCGATCGCACCACCACCATCCGCGCCTCGGTCAGCGACGTGCAGTTCGAGCTGCTGCTGGCGATCGCGCTGGTGGTGATGGTGATCTACGTGTTCCTGCGCAACGTGCCGGCGACCATTATCCCCAGCGTGGCGGTGCCGCTGTCGCTGGTCGGCACCTTCGCCGCCATGTACTTCCTCGGCTTCTCCATCAACAACCTGACGCTGATGGCGCTGACCATCGCCACCGGCTTCGTGGTGGACGACGCCATCGTGGTGATCGAGAACATCTCGCGCTACATCGAGAAAGGGGAAAAACCGCTCGACGCCGCGCTGAAAGGCGCCGGCGAGATCGGCTTCACCATCATCTCGCTGACCTTCTCGCTGGTGGCGGTGCTGATCCCGCTGCTGTTCATGGGCGACATCGTCGGCCGCCTGTTCCGCGAGTTCGCCGTCACGCTGGCGGTAGCGATTTTGATCTCCGCCGTGGTGTCGCTGACGCTGACGCCGATGATGTGCGCGCGCATGCTCAGCCACGAATCGCTGCGCAAGCAGAACCGGTTTTCCGCCGCCTCCGAGCGCTTTTTCGAGCGGGTGATCGCGCGATACGGCCAGTGGCTGAAAACGGTGCTTAACCATCCCTGGCTGACGCTCGGCGTGGCCGTCGGCACCCTGGCGCTGACGGTATTGCTGTACCTGCTGATCCCGAAAGGCTTCTTCCCGGTGCAGGACAACGGCATCATTCAGGGCACGCTGGAAGCGCCGCAGAGCGTCTCGTTCAGCAATATGGCCGAGCGCCAGCAGCAGGTCGCGGCGCAGATCCTCAAAGATCCGGCGGTGGAAAGCCTGACCTCGTTCGTCGGCGTCGACGGCAGCAACGCCACGCTCAACAGCGGCCGGCTGCAGATCAACCTGAAGCCGCTGAGCGAACGCAGCGAGCGCATTCCGGCGATCATCAGCCGCCTGCAGCAGCAAACGGCGCAGTTCCCCGGCGTGAAGCTGTATCTGCAGCCGGTGCAGGATCTGACCATCGATACCCAGGTCAGCCGCACCCAGTACCAGTTCACCCTGCAGGCGATGTCGCTGGACGATCTCAGCCTGTGGGTGCCGCAGCTGATGGATGAGCTGAAGCAAACCCCGCAGCTGGCGGACGTCACCAGCGACTGGCAGGATCAGGGGCTGGTGGCCTACGTCAACGTCGATCGCGATTCGGCCTCCCGCCTCGGCGTCACCATGAGCGACGTGGACAATGCGCTGTACAACGCGTTCGGCCAGCGCCTGATCTCCACCATCTACACCCAGGCCAACCAATACCGCGTGGTGCTGGAGCACGACGTCAGCGCGACGCCGGGGCTGGCGGCGCTCAATGAGATCCGTCTAAGCGGCAACGACGGCGCCGTGGTGCCGCTGAGCGCCATCGCCAAAATCGAAGAGCGCTTCGGCCCGCTGTCGGTCAACCATCTCGACCAGTTCCCGTCGGCCACCGTTTCGTTCAACGTCGCCGACGGCTACTCGCTCGGCGAGGCGGTCGACGCGGTCACCCAGGCGGAAGAAAATCTCAACATGCCGAGGGACATCACCACCCAATTCCAGGGGGCGACCCTGGCCTTCCAGGCGGCGCTCGGCAGCACGCTGTGGCTGATTTTAGCGGCGGTGGTGGCGATGTACATCGTGCTGGGCGTGCTGTATGAAAGCTTCATTCATCCGGTCACCATCCTCTCCACCCTGCCGACCGCCGGGGTCGGCGCGCTGCTCGCGCTGATGATGGCCGGCAGCGAGCTGGACGTGATCGCCATCATCGGCATCATCCTGCTGATCGGCATCGTGAAGAAGAACGCCATCATGATGATCGACTTCGCGCTGGCGGCGGAACGCGAGCAGGGTTTATCGCCGCGCGACGCCATCTATCAGGCCTGCCTGCTGCGTTTTAGGCCGATCCTGATGACCACGCTGGCGGCCTTGCTCGGCGCGCTGCCGCTGATGCTGAGCACCGGCGTCGGCGCGGAGCTGCGGCATCCGCTCGGCGTCTGTATGGTCGGCGGCCTGATCATGAGCCAGATCCTGACGCTGTTCACCACGCCGGTGATCTACCTGCTGCTTGACAAACTGGCGCGCAACACGCATCGCCAGCCGGATACGCAGGAGCTACAGTGAAATTCTTCGCCCTGTTCATTCACCGGCCGGTGGCCACCACCCTGCTGACGCTGGCCATCGCCATCTGCGGCGCGATCGGCTTTCGCCTGCTGCCGGTGTCGCCGCTGCCGCAGGTGGACTTTCCGGTGATTTCGATCAGCGCGTCGCTGCCGGGCGCCTCGCCGGAAACCATGGCGTCCTCGGTGGCGACGCCGCTGGAGCGCGCGCTGGGCCGCATCGCAGGGGTTAACGAAATGACCTCGATGAGCTCGCTCGGCAGTACCCGGGTCATTTTGCAGTTCGATCTCGATCGCGACATCAACGGCGCCGCGCGCGATGTGCAGGCGGCGATCAACGCCGCGCAAAGCCTGCTGCCGACCGGCATGCCGAGCCGCCCCAGCTACCGCAAGGTCAACCCTTCCGACGCGCCGATCATGATCCTGACGCTGACCTCGGACACCTACAGCCAGGGGCAGCTTTACGATTTCGCCTCCACCCAGCTGGCGCAGAAGATCAGCCAGACCGAGGGCGTCGGCGACGTTTCCGTGGGCGGCAGCTCACTGCCGGCGGTGCGGGTGGAGCTGAACCCTTCGGCGCTGTTCAATCAGGGCGTGTCGCTGGACACCGTACGGCAGGCCATCGCCAACGCCAACGTGCGCCGCCCGCAGGGCGCCGTGGAAAACCCGCAGCAGCGCTGGCAGATCCAGGCCAACGACGCGCTGAAAACCGCTGAGGCCTACCGTCCGCTGATCGTTCATTACAACAACGGCTCGGCGGTGCGTTTGGCCGACGTGGCCGAGGTCAACGACTCGGTGCAAGACGTGCGCAACGCCGGGATGACCGACGCCAAACCGGCGATCATTCTGGCCATCAGCCGTGCGCCGGACGCCAACATCATCGAAACCGTCGATCGCATTCGCGCCGAGCTGCCCGCCCTGCAGGAAAATATCCCGGCCTCGATTAAACTCAGCGTCGCGCAGGATCGTTCGCCGACCATTCGCGCGTCGCTGGCCGAGGTGGAACAGTCGCTGGCGATCGCCATCGGGTTGGTGATCCTGGTGGTGTTCATCTTCCTGCGCTCCGGGCGCGCCACGCTGATCCCGGCGGTCGCCGTGCCGGTGTCGCTGATCGGCTCGTTCGCCGCCATGTATCTGTGCGGGTTCAGCCTCAACAACCTGTCGCTGATGGCGCTGACCATCGCCACCGGCTTTGTGGTGGACGACGCCATCGTGGTGCTGGAAAACATTTCCCGTCATGTCGAGGCCGGCATGAAACCGATCAACGCCGCGCTGCTGGGCGCGCGGGAAGTCGGCTTCACCGTGCTGTCGATGAGCGTTTCGCTGGTGGCGGTGTTTATCCCGCTGCTGCTGATGGAAGGCCTGCCGGGGCGCCTGTTCCGCGAGTTCGCCGTCACCCTGTCGGTATCGATCGGGCTGTCGCTCATCGTCTCGCTGACGCTCACGCCGATGATGTGTGCCTACCTGCTGCGCCACCAGCCGCCGCGTTCGCAGCGGCGGGCGCGCGGCTTCGGCAAAATGCTGCTGGCGCTGCAGCAGGGTTACGGACGCTCGCTGAACTGGGTGCTCGGCCACTCGCGCTGGGTGCTGGCGGTGTTCCTCGCCACCCTTGCGCTCAACGTCTGGCTGTATATCAGCATCCCGAAAACCTTCTTTCCGGAACAGGATACCGGGCGCCTGATGGGCTTTATCCAGGCCGACCAAAGCATTTCGTTCCAGGCGATGCGCGGCAAACTGGAAGACTTCATGAAAATCGTGCGCGAAGATCCGGACGTGGAAAACGTCACCGGTTTTACCGGCGGCTCGCGCACCAACAGCGGTTCGATGTTCATCTCACTGAAACCCCTGTCGGTACGCAGCGACGACGCGCAGAAAGTGATCGCCCGCCTGCGCGCTCGCCTGGCCAAAGAACCGGGCGCCAGCCTGTTTCTGATGGCGGTGCAGGATATCCGCGTCGGCGGCCGGCAGGCCAACGCCAGCTACCAATACACGCTGCTGGCGGACGATCTCGCCGCGCTGCGCGAATGGGAGCCGAAGATCCGCACCGCGCTGGCCGCATTGCCCGAGCTGGCGGACGTCAACTCGGATCAGCAGGATAAAGGCTCGGAGATGGATCTGGTCTACGATCGCGAAACCATGGCGCGCCTCGGCATTTCGGTATCCGACGCCAACAACCTGCTGAACAACGCCTTCGGCCAGCGGCAGATTTCGACCATCTATCAACCGCTCAACCAATACAAAGTCGTGATGGAAGTGGCGCCGCCCTACACCCAGGACGTGAGCTCGCTGGACAAAATGTTCATCATCAACAGCGAAGGCAAGGCAATACCGCTCTCCTACTTCGCCAGTTGGCGGCCGGCCAACGCGCCGCTGTCGGTCAACCATCAGGGGCTGTCCGCCGCCTCGACCATCTCCTTTAACCTGCCGGACGGCGGCAGCCTGTCGGACGCCACCGCCGCGGTAGAGCGCACCATGACTCAGCTCGGCGTGCCGTCTACGGTACGCGGCGCGTTCGCCGGCACCGCCCAGGTATTCCAGGACACCCTGAAGTCGCAGCTGATCCTGATCCTGGCGGCTATCGCCACGGTCTATATCGTGCTCGGCGTGCTGTATGAGAGCTATATCCATCCGCTGACCATCCTTTCCACGCTGCCTTCCGCCGGCGTGGGCGCGCTGCTGGCGCTCGAGCTGTTCGGCGCGCCGTTCAGCCTGATCGCGCTGATCGGCATCATGCTGTTGATCGGCATCGTGAAGAAAAACGCCATCATGATGGTCGACTTCGCGCTCGAGGCGCAGCGCAACGGCGGCATCAGCGCCCGCGAGGCGATTTTCCAGGCCAGCCTGCTGCGTTTCCGGCCGATCATGATGACCACGCTGGCGGCGTTGTTCGGCGCACTGCCGCTGGTGCTGACCAGCGGCGACGGCGCGGAGCTGCGCCAGCCGCTCGGCATCACCATCGCCGGCGGCCTGGTGATGAGCCAGCTGCTGACGCTGTACACCACCCCGGTGGTCTACCTTTACTTCGACCGGCTGCAGGCGAAGTTCCGCCGCAACAAGCAACTGGCCCCGCTGCCGCATTAATGGCCGACAGATGCTGATAAAACACGCCGCCACGGTACGCTGGCAACTCTGGATAGTGGCATTCGGCTTCTTTATGCAGACGCTGGATACCACTATCGTCAACACCGCCCTGCCCTCGATGGCCGCCAGCCTGGGGGAGAACCCGCTGCGCATGCAGTCGGTGATCGTCTCCTATGTGCTGACGGTGGCGGTGACGCTGCCGGCCAGCGGCTGGCTGGCGGACAAGATCGGCGTACAGCGGGTGTTTTTCAGCGCCATCCTGCTGTTCACCCTCGGCTCCCTCCTCTGCGCCCGTTCGGAAACCCTGAACGAGCTGATCGCCTCGCGCGTGCTTCAGGGCATCGGCGGCGCGATGATGGTGCCGGTCGGGCGCCTGACGGTGATGAAGATCGTGCCGCGCGAGCAGTACATGGCGGCGATGACCTTCGTGACGCTGCCGGGGCAAATCGGCCCGCTGATGGGGCCGGCGCTGGGTGGCTTTCTGGTGCAATACGCCAGCTGGCATTGGATTTTCCTGATCAACATTCCGGTGGGCATCGTTGGCGCCATTGCCACGCTGTTGCTGATGCCCAACTACCAAATGCAGACCCGCCGCTTCGATCTCAGCGGCTTTATCCTGCTGGCGATCGGCATGGCGGCGCTGACGCTGGCGCTCGACGGCCACAAGGGCATGGGGCTGTCCGGCGGCGCCATCGCCGGCCTGGTGGCGCTGGGCGCGGCGGCGCTGTTGGGATATGTTTGGCATGCCTACGGCAATAGCCGCGCCCTGTTCTCGCTGCGGCTGCTGCGCACCCCGACTTACAAGATCGGGCTGCTGGCCAGCCTGCTGGGGCGCATCGGCAGCGGCATGCTGCCGTTCATGACGCCGCTGTTTCTGCAGGTGGGCATGGGCTTCACGCCGTTCCACGCCGGGCTGATGATGATCCCGATGATCATCGGCAGCATGGGCATGAAGCGCATCGTGGTGCAGGTGGTCAACCGCTTCGGCTACCGTAACGTGCTGGTGGCCGCCACGCTGCTGCTGGCGCTGGTCAGCTTGAGCTTCCTGCTGGCGGCGATGCTCGGCTGGCTGTGGCTGCTGCCGGTGGTGCTGTTCTTCCAGGGGATGGTCAACTCGCTGCGCTTCTCGGCGATGAACACCCTGACGCTGAAAGATCTGCCTGACAGGCTGGCCAGCAGCGGCAACAGCCTGTTATCGATGGTCATGCAGCTGTCGATGAGCCTTGGCGTCAGCGTCGCCGGCATCTTGATCGGCAGCTTCGCCCATCATCAGGTGGTGGCCGATAGCCCGGCCATTCACAGCGCATTTATTTACAGCTACTGCTGTATGGCGTTGATTATCGCTCTGCCCGCGCTGGCCTTCGCGCGCGTGCCGGCCGATAGCGCGCCCAACCGCACGCTGACCAAAGAGCCGGGTACCGGCTCAACGAGGTTGCAATGAGGATAGGCATTACCGGGAAACTGTTCCTGGCCATTTTCGCTACCTGCATGCTGGTGTTGATCACCATGCATTGGGGGGTGCGCGTCAGCTTTGAGCGCGGCTTTATCGATTACATCAAGAGCAGCAACGAGCAACGCATCAATATGCTGAGCGAAGCGCTGGAGGAACAGTACAGCCACCATGGCAACTGGATATTCCTGCGCAACAACGATCAGGTGGTCTACCAGATCATGCGTTCGTTCGAGCAGAACAGCGACAGCAGCCACAATCTGCCGCCCAAGGGCTGGCGCACCCAGTTTTGGGTGGTGGACAGCCAGTTCAATCGTTTGGTCGGGCATTCTGGCCCCCTGCCGAAAGAGGGGCCGCGCCACCCGATCCGCTACAACAACCAGATCGTCGGCTGGGTGCTCACCACCCCGGTCGAGCGCCTGACGCGCAATACCGACATCAACTTCGATCGCCAGCAGCGGCGCACCAGTTGGATTATCGTCGCGCTCTCCACCCTGCTGGCGGCGGCGGTGACCTGGCTGCTGTCGCGCGGCATGCTGGCCCCGGTCAAGCGCCTGGTGGCGGGCACCCACCGCCTGGCGGCGGGCGATTTCACCACCCGCGTGGCGGTCAGCAGCCAGGATGAACTGGGCCGGCTGGCGCACGACTTCAACCAGCTGGCCACCTCGTTGGAAAAAAACGAGCAGATGCGCCGCGCCTTTATGGCCGACGTATCGCACGAGCTGCGCACGCCGCTGGCGGTGCTGCGCGGCGAACTGGAAGCGCTGCAGGACGGCGTGCGCCAGCCGACGCCGGCGTCGCTCAGCTCGCTGCAGGCCGAGGTATCCACCTTGACCAAACTGGTCGACGATCTGCACCAGCTGTCGCTCTCCGATCTCGGCGCGCTGGCCTATCGCAAATCGTCGGTGGACTGCGTGCACCTGCTGCAGATCGCCGTCGCCGCCTTTCGCGAACGCTTCCGCGCCAAAGGGCTGGAGATCGTCACCCATCTGCCGCCCCAGGCGCCGCTGTTCGGCGATCCCGATCGCCTGAACCAGCTGTTCAATAACCTGCTGGAAAACAGCCTGCGTTACACCGACGCCGGCGGCCGGCTGGAGATCGGCGCCGAGCTGCAGCCGGGGCGGCTGCTTCTCTACTGGCAGGACAGCGCGCCGGGCATCAGCGATCAGCAGCTGACGCGCATTTTCGAACGTTTCTACCGGGCGGAAGGTTCACGCAACCGCGCCAGCGGCGGTTCAGGGCTGGGGCTGGCGATCTGCCACAACATCGTGGAAGCGCACGACGGGAAAATCCGCGCCGAGCATTCGCCTTTAGGCGGCGTGCGCATTACAGTAGAATTTGCTACTCCGATAAAAAATAAGGCGCCCTGATGGACATTCAGAATCAACCCGTGCAGATCATGATTGTTGAAGATGAGCCCAAGCTGGGCCAGCTGCTGGTGGATTATCTGCAGGCGGCGGGCTACGCCACCCGCTGGCTGACCAACGGCAACGAGGTGGTGCCGACCGTGCACCAGCATCCGCCGGCGCTGATCTTGCTCGACCTGATGCTGCCGGGCGCCGACGGGCTGACGGTGTGCCGCGAGCTGCGCCGCTTCAGCGACGTTCCGATCGTGATGGTGACGGCGAAAATCGAAGAGATCGACCGCCTGCTGGGGCTGGAGATCGGCGCCGACGATTACATCTGCAAACCCTACAGCCCGCGCGAAGTGGTGGCGCGGGTGAAAACCATCCTGCGCCGCAGCTATCGGCCGCAGGAGAGCGCGCGGGAAGATGACCTGCTGCACATCGATGAACCGCGCTTCCAGGCCAGCTATCAGGGGCAGTTGCTGGATCTGACGCCGGCGGAATTCCGCCTGCTGAAAACGCTGGCCAGCCAGCCGGGCAACGTATTTTCTCGCGAGCAGCTGCTGAACAACCTGTACGACGACTACCGGGTGGTCACCGACCGCACCATCGACAGCCACATCAAAAACCTGCGCCGCAAGCTGGAACTGATCGACGGGGAAAAATCCTTTATCCGCTCGGTATACGGCGTGGGCTACCGCTGGGAAGCCGAGCCCTGCCGGCTGGTGAATGGGGTTTAGGGGGAAATCAGCGCGTCCAGTCTTCAACCGCCAACCCGGGCACCATGGCGAATGCGCGATCGTTGGTCACCAACGTCGCGCCACGGCTCTGCGCGTGAGCGGCGATCAGTTGATCCAGCGCGCCCATGATTTTGCCTTTTTTCTCCATGTTCGCGCGCATTTCACCGTAGCAGCGGGCGGCCTCGCTATCCCATGCATAGACCGTCACCGCGGCAAGAAAGGCCTCGACCATGCTTTGCAACGCCTTGTTCCGCCGTTTAGCCACACCGTAAAGCAGTTCCGCCTCCGTGACGCAGGAAATACATACGGCAGAAGGCGGGAGCTTTTCCATGACGTTAAGCACCTGCGGATTCTGCCGAAACAAGTGGCTGACGGTGTTGGTATCAAACATGTACATCGCCTACTCTTCCTCTGAGAATGGATCGCGGTCTGCAACCCCTTGCTGACGATCTTCCGCGCTAAGAAACTCTTGCGGCACCGGCGTTTGGGCGATAATGCTCAGCAGCGGTGCCCAGCTGTCCGGCTTTGCCGGATATTTGGATAAAATCACGTTGCCCTCCCGATCGCGACGGATATAGACACGATCCGTATCAAATTCAAATTCCACCGGTAACCTCACCGCCTGATTTCTGCCGTTTTTAAACAGCTTTGCGATTCTTTCCATCTCGACAACCTCCACAGCAGGCATAGGCCAAAGCATATGCCTGTAGCGTGTCGATGCCAAGATGTATCGCTCATTTTTCATCCATATTGACGAAACGGCCAAACCGTAACGCACAATCTCACGGGGTGAAACCCTGTTCCCCTTGTTATGCGGCGCACTGCGCAATCACCGCGCCTTCCCTTAGCTTCCCGTGCGGCGCCAGGTTCACCGAATGAAAACTCCGCGCCGGCGCAAAAAAACTGCGCATTTTTTCGACTAAGCTGCTGTGAGGTTTAGCCGCCGATTTTCAAGCGATTGGCTACACTTACATCACGAATCGGAACCTACAGGAGAAGAACCATGGCAATCGGTCATTATGAGCTGAAAAAAGCAAAGAACGGGCAGTACCACTTCAACCTGAAAGCCAGTAACGGCGAGAGCATCCTGGCCAGCGAAATGTACGCCAGCAAAGCCTCGGCGGAGAACGGCATCGCTTCGGTGCAGACCAATTCGCCGCACGAAGCGCAGTACGAACTGAAGCACAGCACCAGCAATCAGCCCTATTTTGTGCTGAAGGCAAAGAACCATCAGGTGATCGGCGTCAGCGAAATGTACAGCTCCGAAAGCGCCGCCAAAAACGGTATCCAGTCGGTGATGAAAAACGGCCCGACCACCGATATCCGCGATTTGAGCGCCTGATATTTCCCTTTCTCCCGCGCGGTGGCCCGCCGCCGCGCATTTTCCGTTTGACCAAGATCAATCTCCCCTGAATAAATCCGGTTAACTGCTGATTTCTTGCCGCGCTGCGGCTACAATTCCCCGCTTTTACTGCGCCATCAGGTGGCGTGGTGCTGACCTGAAATCAGACCGAGACACACTATGTTTACACCGGAACTTCTCTCCCCGGCCGGAACGCTGAAAAACATGCGTTACGCCTTCGCGTACGGCGCCGATGCGGTTTACGCCGGCCAGCCGCGCTACAGCCTGCGGGTGCGCAACAACGAGTTCAACCACGAGAATCTGGCGCAGGGAATCAATGAAGCCCATGCGCTGGGCAAAAAATTCTACGTGGTGGTAAACATCGCCCCGCACAACGCCAAGCTGAAAACCTTCCTGCGCGATCTGAAGCCGGTTATCGATATGGGCCCGGATGCGCTGATCATGTCCGATCCCGGCCTTATCATGATGGTGCGCGAAGCCTTCCCGCAGATGGACATCCACCTGTCGGTGCAGGCCAACGCCGTTAACTGGGCGACGGTGAAGTTCTGGCAGCAAATGGGCCTGACCCGCGTGATCCTCTCGCGCGAACTGTCGCTGGAAGAGATCGCCGAGATCCGCGCCGAAGTGCCGGACATGGAGCTGGAGATCTTCGTGCATGGCGCGCTGTGCATGGCCTACTCCGGCCGCTGCCTGCTGTCCGGCTACATCAACAAGCGCGATCCCAACCAGGGCACCTGCACCAACGCCTGCCGCTGGCAGTACAAAGCGGAGGAAGGCAAAGAGGACGACACCGGCAATATCGTGCACCTGCACGAGCCGATCCCGGTGCAAACCGTCGAGCCGACGCTGGGCATCGGCGCGCCGACCGACAAGGTGTTCATGCTGTCTGAAGCGCAAAAGCCAGGCGAATATATGAGCGCCTTCGAAGACGAACACGGCACCTATATCATGAACTCCAAGGATCTGCGCGCCATCCAGCACGTGGAGCGTCTGACGCAGCTCGGCGTGCACTCGCTGAAGATCGAAGGCCGCACCAAATCCTTCTACTACTGCGCCCGCACCGCCCAGGTCTACCGCCGCGCCATCGACGACGCAGCCGCCGGCAAACCCTTCGATCCGACTCTGCTTACCACGCTGGAAGGCCTGGCGCACCGTGGCTACACCGAAGGCTTCCTGCGCCGCCACGTGCACGAAGCGCAGCAGAATTACGACTACGGCTCCTCGCTCTCCGAGCGCCAGCAGTTCGTCGGCGAATTCACCGGCGTGCGCCGCGAAGGCTGGGCGGAAGTCGACGTGAAGAATAAGTTCGCGCTCGGCGACAGCGTCGAGATGATGACGCCGGGCGGCAACGTGGTGTTCACCCTCGAGAGCATGCAAAATAAGAAAGGCGAGCCGATTGAGGTGGCGCCGGGCAACGGCCATATCGTTTATTTGCCGATCCCGCAGGATATCGATCTCAATTATGCGTTGCTGATCCGCAATTTGGCGGAAGAAAATAGTGCCGGGGCATAAAAATGAATCGCCGTCATTCGGCGGCGATTTTTAGCAAATATTAGAATTGGATCACATCAATGTGCGCGCAGCTTGGTTACTATCACGCTGCTTAAAACGAACAACGAAAATATTTGCATAGCAATACTAGGAACCACCTCCTTAGCCGGCCCAATCTCCCTTGGGCTGGCTTTTTCTTTATGGGTGCGCCTATTTTTTTCGCCGCGCCGATTTCCATAACTTATTCCCGTTATCCGTTTTAATAATAATAATCACGCCGCTTCGATATATAAATAACGCTACAGCGATTAATCCTCTCGTCTTTAAAACCTGGCTTATTTCCGGGTAAAATTCAGATAAATTCGCCTTGTTTCTTATTCACTGAACGCCGGGAAATAACCAGAATTAGCTGAATATTCTGATGGCCTGGTGGCGGCAGCTGGTTTATCTTGAGGCATTCTTGGTTTTCCGCCGGAGGATATCGGCAATGCCTCAACACTCACATGCGCCCGCCCTGCTTATCATCAACGGCAAAGGCGCCGGTAACGAAGAGCTGCGTCAGGCGGTCAAACGCCTGCGCGCAGAGCAAATCACGCTGCACGTGCGCGTGACCTGGGAGCACGGCGACGCCGCGCGCTATGTCGCAGAAGCCACGCAGCTCGGCGTCGGCACCGTCGTCGCCGGCGGCGGTGACGGCACCATCAACGAAGTGGCCGCCGCGCTGGTGCAACTGCCGGCGCACAACCGGCCGGCGCTGGGCATCCTGCCGCTCGGCACCGCCAACGACTTCGCCATGGCCTGCAACATCCCCCCTTCGCCGGAACAGGCGCTGCAGCTGGCGATCAAGGGCCGCTCGGTGCCGATCGATCTGGCGAAGGTCAACGGCGAGCGCTACTTCATCAACATGGCCACCGGCGGCTTCGGCACCCGCATCACCACCGAAACGCCGGAGAAGCTGAAGGCGGCTCTCGGCGGCGTGTCCTACTTCGTGCACGGCTTGCTGCGCATGGATACGCTGCAGGCCGACCGCTGTGAAATCCGCGGGCCGGACTTCCGCTGGGCCGGCGAGGCGCTGGTGATCGGCATCGGCAACGGCAAGCAGGCCGGCGGCGGCCAGGAGCTGTGCCCCAGCGCGCTGATCAACGACGGCCTGCTGCAGCTGCGCCTGCTGATCGCCGATGAGCTGCTGCCGGCGCTGGTCGCCGCCCTGTTCAACGACGAAGAGAGCAACAGCATCCTCAGCGCGGCGCTGCCGTGGCTCGAGATCGACGCGCCGCATGAGATGACCTTCAACCTCGACGGCGAACCGCTCAAGGGCCGCCATTTCCGCATCGAAGTGCTGCCGCAGGCCATCGAATGCCGCCTGCCGCCTAACTGCGCCCTGCTGGGCTGACCTTGTCGGGCGCAGTTCACCGCTGCGCCCCGTTTCTTCCCCCGTTTACCCGCTTCCGCTCGCGATCAAATGTGATCCTCTCCGGCAAATTCATCAAATCATACTTGTATGGTAGTTAGTTCATGGCGTATTTTCGCGCTATCTCTCCGCAGCTACAGGATGTGAAGGTTATGAAAATCGTCAACGCCGAGGTGTTCGTCACCTGCCCGGGGCGCAATTTTGTCACGCTGAAAATCACCACCGATGACGGCATCATCGGCCTCGGTGACGCCACGTTGAACGGGCGCGAATTGCCGGTGGCCTCTTACCTGAAAGATCACCTCTGCCCGCAGCTGATCGGCCGCGACGCGCAGCGGATCGAAGACCTCTGGCAATTCTTCTACAAAGGCGCTTACTGGCGGCGCGGCCCGGTGACCATGTCGGCCATTTCCGCTGTCGACATGGCGCTGTGGGACATCAAGGCCAAGGCCGCCAACATGCCGCTGTATCAGCTGTTGGGCGGCGCCTCGCGCTCCGGTGTGATGGTGTATTGCCACACCACCGGCCACTCGATCGACGAGGTGCTCGACGACTACGCCAAACATAAAGAACAAGGCTTCAAGGCGATCCGCGTTCAATGCGGCGTGCCGGGTATGAAAACCACCTACGGCATGGCCAAGGGCAAAGGCCAGGCCTATGAGCCGGCCACCAAGGGCGACTGGCCGGAAGAGCAGCTGTGGTCGACGGAAAAATACCTCGATTTCACCCCCAAACTGTTCGACGCGGTGCGCAACAGGTTCGGCTTCAACGAACATCTGCTGCACGACATGCACCACCGCCTGACGCCGATCGAAGCGGCGCGCTTCGGCAAAAGCGCCGAACCGTATCGCCTGTTCTGGATGGAAGATCCTACGCCGGCGGAAAATCAGGCCTGTTTCCGCCTGATCCGCCAGCATACCGTCACGCCGATCGCCGTCGGCGAGGTGTTCAACAGCATCTGGGACTGCAAACAGCTGATCGAAGAACAGCTGATCGACTACATCCGCACCACCCTGACGCACGCGGGTGGCATTACCGGCATGCGGCGCATCGCCGACTTCGCCTCGCTGTATCAGGTGCGCACCGGCTCCCACGGCCCTTCCGATCTGTCGCCAATCTGCATGGCGGCGGCGCTGCATTTCGATCTGTGGGTGCCGAATTTCGGCGTGCAGGAATACATGGGCTATTCCGAGCAAATGCTCGAGGTGTTCCCGCACAGTTGGACGTTCGACGACGGCTATATGCACCCGGGCGACAAGCCGGGCATCGGCATCGAGTTCGATGAGAAGCTGGCGGCGCGTTATCCGTATGAACCGGCCTACCTGCCGGTCGCGCGTCTGGAGGATGGCACCTTATGGAACTGGTAAACACCATGCGCAACGTCGTGATCGAACAGCCCGGGCGCCTGGCGCTGCAGACGCGCGCGCTGCCGCAGCCGGCGGCCGGCGAGGTGCGGGTCAAGGTGAAATTCGCCGGCATCTGCGGCTCCGACGTCCATATCTATCACGGCCATAACCCGTTCGCCCGCTATCCGCGGGTGATCGGCCACGAGTTCTTCGGCCTGATCGATGCGCTGGGCAAAGGCGTCGATCCAGCGCGCCTCGGTGAACGCGTCTCGGTAGATCCGGTGGTGAGCTGCGGCCACTGCTATCCCTGTTCGGTCGGCCGCCCCAACGTCTGCACCTCGCTGCAGGTGATCGGCGTGCACCGCGACGGCGGCTTCAGCGACTACGCCTGCGTGCCGGCGCGCAACGCCTATCCGATTCCGCCCACCATCAGCGATCGCCACGCCGCGATGATCGAACCCTTCAGCATCGCCGCCAACATTACCGCCCATCTGCAACCGCGCCCCGACGACATCGCGCTGATCTACGGCGCCGGGCCGATGGGGCTCACGGTGATCCAGACGCTGAAAGGCGTGTACGGCGTCAAGCAGGTGTGGGTCGTCGATCGCATCGCCGAACGGCTGGACATGGCGCGCGCCAACGGCGCCGACGAGACGTTCAACAACGCCGAGGCCGCATTGCCGCAGATGCTGCAGCAGCGCGGCATTCAGCCGACGCTGATCGTCGATGCCGCCTGCCACCCCGCCATTTTGCCGGAGGCGATCAATCTGGCCTCGCCGGCGGCGCGCATCGGCATCATGGGCTTTTCCGGCGACGCCTGCACGCTGACCCAGCAGAGCATCACCAGCAAGGAGCTGTCGATCTTCTCCTCGCGTCTGAACAGCGCGCGCTTCCCGCAGGTGATCGGCTGGATGGCGGACGGCAAGCTAGACCCGCAGCGGCTGCTCACCCACTGCGTGCCCGCCGCCGACGTCGAACGGGCGATGCTGATGTTCGAGCGGGATCAGCGCACCTGCTGCAAGGTGCTGCTGCAGTTCGAGTAACGCCAAGGCAGCATCGGGGCATTGGGCGGCACCCGCCGCCCGTGCAAACAACGAAGCATCACGATTAAAACGACACCCAGTGGAGCGCTTTATGTTTAAAAACCTGCGTTGGACCATCGTGTTCCTGCTGTTCATGGTCTACATGATCAACTACCTCGACCGCGTGGCGCTGTCGATCACCGTGCCAATGATCGAACAGGATCTGATGCTGAACGCCGAACAGTTCGGCCTGATTTTCGGCAGCTTCTTCTTCGGCTACGCCATCTTCAACTTCGTCGGCGGGCTGGCGGTCGACCGTTTCGGCCCGACGCTGGTGCTGGGCGTGGCGGTCGGTCTGTGGTCTATCTTCTGCGGCATGACGGCGATCGCCACCGGTTTTTACTCAATGCTGATCCTGCGCATCCTGTTCGGCATGGCCGAAGGGCCGATCTGCGCCTCGGCCAACAAGATGATCAACGGCTGGTTCCCGAAGAAGCAGGCGGCGACCGCCATGGGCCTGCTAAGCGCCGGTTCGCCTTTGGGCGGCGCGGTGGCCGGGCCAATCGTCGGCTATCTGGCGCTGGCGTTCGGCTGGCGACCGGCGTTTATGATCATCTGCGCCATCGGCATCGTCTGGATGCTGGTGTGGTTCTTCGTGGTGGCGGATAACCCGGCGAAAAGCCAGCGCGTCAGCGCCGAAGAACGGGCGCTGATCGCGCGGCTGAAACAGGAAAACCTCGGCGAAGAAAGCGCGCTGAGCGACGCCGCGCACGGGCTGGGTTACTACCTGAAGCAGCCGATCATTCTGGTCACCGCCTTCGCCTTCTTCTGCTACAACTATATTCTGTTCTTCTTCCTGAGCTGGTTCCCCTCGTATCTGGTGCAGGCGCACAACCTGAACATCAAAGAGATGAGCCTGACCACGATGATCCCGTGGATCGTCGGCTTCGTCGGGCTGGCGCTCGGCGGCTATATTTCCGACAAGATCTTCAACATCACCGGCAAATTGCTGCTGTCGCGCAAGATCGTGCTGGTCACCAGCCTGCTGGCGGCGGCGGTGTGCGTGGCGCTGGCGGGCACCGTCAGCAGCGTGGTGCCGGCAGTGATGCTGATGTCGGTGTCGATCTTCTTCCTTTACATCACCGGCGCTCTCTACTGGGCGATCATCCAGGACGTGGTGCATAAATCCCGGGTCGGCGGCGCCAGCGGGTTCATTCATTTGATCGGCAGCGTCTCCGGCATCATCGGGCCGATCGTCACCGGCTACATCGTGCAGAACACCGGCAAATTCGACAGCGCCTTTATGCTGGCGGGCGGCGTCGCCGCGCTGGGCGCGCTGCTGGTGCTGCTGGTGATCAAGGCGCCGCGCGCGACGGCGGGCGTGCAAATCTTAAAACCATAACGCCAGGCGGGGCGGCTTCGCCCCTTTGCTTACCTCTCCAGGGACATTGAACATGAGACTTTCCGATCACAGCGCGCTGCCGGCCGCCGTTCTCCGGCCCGGCTACGCACGTGAGCGCGTGAAACCGCGCATGGTGCATATCGGCTTCGGCGCGTTTCACCGCGCGCACCAGGCGATGTACGCCGACAGGCTGGCCAGCGAGCACGGCAGCGACTGGGGCTACTGCGAAATCAGCATGCAGCACGGCCAGCAAAAGATCGCCGACCTGCAGCAACAGGATCTGCTGTTCTCGGTGGCAGAGATGGACGACGACGGCTTGCGGGGCCGGGTCATCGGCGTGGTGCGCCAGGCGCTGCACCTGCAAACCGACGGGCTGGCGGCGGTGCTGGCGGCCCTGACGCAGCCTGAGATCGCCATCGTCTCGCTGACCATCAGCGAAAAGGGCTATTGCCACCAGCCCGCCAGCGGCCGGCTGATGACGGAACACCCGGCGATCGCGCATGATATCGCCCACCCGGCACGGCCACAGTCGGCGCCGGGGCTGCTGTTGGCGGCGCTGCGCCTGCGCCGCGAACGCGGGCTGCCGCCGTTCGCCGTGATGTCCTGCGACAATATGCCGGCCAACGGCCGGGTCACGCGTCAGGTGCTGCTCGACCTGGCGCAGCGGCAGGATCCGGCGCTGGCCGACTGGGTGCGTCAAGCGGTCGCCTTCCCTTCCACCATGGTGGATCGCATCGTGCCGGCGATGACGCAGGAAGCCCGCGGGCAGCTCCATGCTTGGTTGGGCGGCGTCGAGGATGAGGTCGGCGTGGCCTGCGAGCCGTTCAGCCAGTGGGTCATTGAAGACCGCTTTCCCCAGGGGCGACCGCTCTGGGAAAAAGTCGGCGCCGAGCTGGTGAGCGACGTGCTGCCGTATGAGGAGATGAAGCTGCGCATGCTGAACGGCAGCCATTCGTTCCTCGCCTACCTCGGCTATTTGGCCGGTTATCAGCACATCGGCGACTGCATGCAGGATGCGGATTTTGTCCGCGCCGCCCGTCACCTGATGCTGGCGGAACAGGCACCGACCCTGCAGGTGCCGAACGTCGATTTGGCGCAGTATGCCGACTCGCTGCTGCGGCGTTTCCGCAACCGCGCGCTGAAGCACCGCACCGCGCAAATCGCCGTGGACGGCACGCAAAAGCTGCCGCAGCGGCTGCTGGACGCGATCCGCTGGCATCTGGCGCATGGCAGCCGCTTCGACTGCCTGGCGCTGGGCGTCGCCGGCTGGATGCGCTACGTCGGCGGCCGCGATGAGCAAGGCGCGCCGATCGACATCAGCGATCCGCTGCGCGACCCCATCGCCGCGTTGGTCGCCGGCAGCGAGGAAGGCCGGCCCCGCGTCCTGGCGCTGCTGCAGCTCGACAGCGTCTTCGGCCAGGATCTGCCCGACTCGCCTGACTTCGTCCGCGCCGTCAGCCACGCTTATCATCAACTGCTGAGCCTGGGGGCCAAAGCCGCCGTCGCCGCTCTGCCGCTTACCGACCGGGAGGTTTCCGATGACCGTCACCACGCATAACGCCGTCAATACCGGCAATCAACCGCTGCTGCGGCGCGTCGCCAGCGCTTCGGCCATCGGCACCGCCGCCGAGTATTATGATTTCTTCGCCTACGGCACCGCCGCGGTGCTGTTCTTCGGCCAGCTGTTTTTCCCCAGCGCCGATCCGCTGATCAGCACGCTGGCGGCCTTCGCCACCTACGCGGTCGGTTTCCTGGCGCGCCCGCTGGGCGGCATCGTGTTCGGCCACATCGGCGACAAGGTCGGCCGCAAGAAGGCGCTAGTGATCACCATCCTGATCGTCGGCCTCGGCACCTTCTGCATCGGCCTGCTGCCCACCTATGAGCAGATCGGCATCTGGGCGCCGCTCGCGCTGATCTTTATCCGCGTGCTGCAGGGCTTCGGCGTCGGCGGCGAACAGGCCGGCGCGGTGCTGATGACCGCCGAATATGCGCCGCCGCCGCGGCGCGGTTTCTACGCCAGCTGGGTACAGATCGGCGCGCCCGCCGGTTTCCTGCTACCGTCCGGGCTGTTCGCGCTGCTGACCGCCGTGCTGTCGCCGGCGCAGATGCTGGACTGGGGCTGGCGCATTCCGTTCCTGCTCAGCCTGCTGCTGGTGATCGTCGGGCTGTTTATTCGCCTGAAGATCGACGAGTCGCCGGTGTTTACCCAGATCCGCGCCACCAAGGCGGTGGAGAGCCGGCCGGTGGTGGAAGTAGCCCGCCGCTATCCCGGCCTTATCGGCAAAGGGGTGTGCGCCAAGCTGATTGAAGCCTGCGCCTTCGCCATGTTCACGGTGATCGTACTGGCCTACGGCAAGGCTAACCACCTCAACGAAAGCATTCTGCTGGAGGCGATGATCGTGGCGGTGCTGCTGGAGATTTTCGCCATTCCGCTGATGGGCCGCCTCTCCGATCGGGTTGGGCGAAAACCGGTATACATCGCCGGCGCGCTGCTGCAGGTGGCGTGCATCGTGCCGTTCTTTATGGCGATCAACCTCGATAATTTCTGGGTGACGCAGATCGCCATGATCGTGGTGCTGACCTTCGGCCACAGCATGTGCTACGCGCCGCAGGCCTCCTACTTCCCGGAGCTGTTCCCCACCCGCGTGCGCTGCAGCGGCATCGCGCTGATCTGGCAGATCGGCTCGCTGATCGGCAGCGGCATTCTCGGGCTGCTGGCGGTGAAGATCCTGCAGGTGACCGGCGGCCACTACTACGGGCTGGCGGGTTACATGATGGTGCTGGGCGTGGTGTCGGCCATCGGCCTGAGCCTGATGCCGGAAACCGCCCCTGGGCGGCGCAAGCAGGAATATCAGGATTGGCATCACTGAGTTACCCTACCCGGCGGGTGGATTTATCCACCCGCCCTCAACCAATAATCTGCTAGTATGGTGGCATTCGAATTCCAGCCAGATGCCTGATTGTCGCCATGTCTGAAACGTACAGTCTCACCAACAACGTCCCGGTCAACCAACAGATCTATCGCTTCCTGCGCAAGGATATCGTCGACTGCACCATCCCCCCCGGCACCCTGTTGTCCGAGAAAGAGATTTCCACGCGCTTTTGCGTTTCGCGCCAGCCGGTGCGCGAAGCCTTCATCAAGCTGGCGGAGGCCGGCCTGGTGCAGATCCTGCCGCAGCGCGGCACTTTCGTGATGAAAATCTCCGCCAAGCGCGTGGCCGACGGGCGCTTTATCCGCCAGGCGGTGGAATGCGCCATCGTGCGCCGCGCGGCCGAGCGCGCCACCCCGGCGCAGCTGATGACGCTGGAGCATAACCTGCACCGTCAGGCGCTGGCGGCGCAGAACGGGCAAACGCGCGAGTTTCTGGCGCTGGACGACGAATTCCACCAGCTGCTGACCCAGTTCGCCGACTGCCCGCTGGCGTGGGAGACCATCGAAACCATCAAGGCCACCATGGATCGGGTGCGTTTCCTCAGCCTGAGCGAAGTCTCGCCGCCGGAGAGCCTGATCAAGCAGCACTACCGCATCTATGAGGCGCTGAAAGCGCGCGATGCCGAGGCGGCGGAGCGCGCCATCCACGATCACCTGCAGGAGATGATCTACTCCATCACCCCGATTGCCCAGCAGAACACCGAGTGGTTCGAGATCGAATAATCAATCGTTTAGCGCGCCGGGGGCGATCGTCCCCGCGTATTTGGCCTCGCAAATGGCATTTCCTCTCAATCGCATCTATTGTTTGTCCTTGCCGGATCCAGTTCGGTAGTATCGCTTTACAGCTTCAATCACCGCTTTTTTACTGCGCCGGTGGTCAAAAACCCTTGCATTGCCGGTGTATGAAGAAGCTTAATCGGGAGTGAATCATGACTGATATTGTGCAGTTGCTAGGAAAGGAAGCGGAAGATCTGCTGCAACACCGCTGTACCACTATCCCCGCCGAGAATCTCTACCTGCCGGGCGACGACTTCGTCGACCGCGTAATGATCGATAACAACCGCCCCAACAGCGTGCTGCGTTCGATGCAAACCCTGTTCAACCACGGCCGCCTGGCCGGCACCGGCTACCTGTCGATCCTGCCGGTCGATCAGGGCATCGAGCACTCCGCCGCCGCCTCGTTCGCCGCCAACCCGCTGTATTTCGATCCGAAGAACATCGTCGAGCTGGCGATTGAAGCTGGCTGTAACTGCGTCGCTTCCACCTACGGCGTGCTGGCGTCGGTATCGCGCCGCTACGCGCATAAAATTCCGTTCCTGGTCAAACTCAACCACAACGAAACGCTGAGCTACCCGACCCAGTACGACCAGACCCTGTACGCCAGCGTCGAGCAGGCGTTCAACATGGGCGCGGTGGCGGTCGGCGCTACCATTTACTTCGGCTCCGAGCAGTCGCGCCGCCAGATCGAAGAGATCTCGATCGCCTTCGAGCGCGCGCATGAGCTGGGCATGGTCACCGTGTTGTGGGCCTATCTGCGCAACCCGGCATTCAACAAGGACGGCGTGGACTACCACTCCAGCGCCGATCTGACCGGCCAAGCCAACCACATCGCCGCCACCATCGGCGCCGACATCGTCAAACAGAAAATGGCGGAAAACAACGGCGGCTACCGCGCGGTGAAATTCGGCTATACCGACGATCGCGTCTACACCAAGCTGACCACCGATCACCCGATCGATCTGGTGCGCTACCAGTTAGCCAACTGCTACATGGGCCGCGCCGGGCTGATCAACTCCGGCGGCGCCGCCGGTGAGAACGATCTGCAGGAATCGGTGCGCACCGCGGTGATCAACAAACGCGCCGGCGGCATGGGCCTGATCCTGGGGCGCAAGGCGTTCAAGAAATCGATGAAAGACGGCGTGGCGCTGATCAACGCCGTGCAAGACGCCTACCTGGACAAGAAGGTCACCATCGCCTGATGTGACGGACCGCCTGTCCTCAAGCCCGGTTCGCCGGGCTTTTTTGTGCATCGAGGGAGGTCTTGACAAGGAAATAATGCAACCGAATGTATTTTATGAGCAAAAATAAGAGCTGGTTTTTATTTAATCTCCCTGGGCTTTTTTTATTCCAAATATGCGAAAGAGAACGACATAAATCATTAAAGATTGAAAGTTAACCTTATCAAACTTCAAATTTCCCACCTTTTCCGAAAACACAAAAACTTAGCGCATTAATAATTATTATAGTTCATTGTTATTTATGGACTTTTGACTAAATTTTACGCTAGTTAATCCACATTTTTATGGTGGTGCCATCATGAAAGTCAATATTGTAATCATCTCCCTGCTCATCCTTTCGCTATCGTCTTGCGCGCTATTTAAATCTCCGGCCTCTAGGCATGAGTTGAAACCTGGAGAAACGTATTGGTTTGACTATGACTCAACAAGAAGCAGCGCCATTTATATTCCCGCAGACTCAAATATCAAGTACTGCGTGGCTCCACCGCCTGATGTCGCGCAGTCCGTTATTGCCGCGCTGAAAGCTGAAATGAGCACGGAACAAATTCAAAAAGTCAGTGGCGATGCAGAGTTCAGCACCGCCGTAGTCGATCTGGCTCGGCGCACCACCACGGTAAATTTTATCCGCGATACGTTGTATCGCGTCTGCGAAGCCAGACTACAAGGCCCGCTCACCGCGACGGAAAAAGAAATTTTCCTGGCCGCGATAGCCGCCGCCAAAGATATGGCAATCGCTGAAAAAGACAAACAAAAGCAAGAACTGGCCCAAACGGCCGAAAGAAACGGTGCTTCCGTAGAGACAATACAAAAGATTCTCGAGCAGTAACAGAAACACGCTAACAACGGCGATTTCCGTATACCCCCTACCCAAAGCCCGGTTCACCGGGCTTTTTTGCGCCCGCGCTCTCCCCCTCATGCCACAGACCTTCTCTTTCTTTCATTTCAAACTTTCAAAATAAAATATTTATCTTTCAAATTGTGATCTATTTAAAACAAATGGCCCAACAAAGTGACTACTGTAAGGCCCATGGCGACAGAGCCGCCGTTCGCTCCAGGCCATATCAGTCCATTACAGGAGAACATAATGATTGAGCTAATCACCCACGGCGCCGAGTGGTTTATCGGCCTGTTTCAGAAAGGCGGTGAAGTGTTTGTCGGCATGGTGACCGGCATTTTACCTTTGTTGATCAGCCTGTTGGTTATCATGAACGCGCTGATCAAATTTGTTGGCCAGGAACGTATCGAACGATTGGCGCAGCGCTGCGCGGGCAACCCCGTGTCGCGTTATCTGCTGCTGCCGCTGATCGGCACCTTTGTCTTCTGCAACCCGATGACCCTCAGCCTAGGGCGCTTCATGCCGGAGAAATACAAGCCGAGCTACTACGCGGCGGCCTCCTACAGCTGCCACTCGATGAACGGCCTGTTCCCGCACATCAATCCGGGCGAACTGTTCGTTTACCTCGGCATCGCCAGCGGCCTGACCACCCTCGGCCTGCCGCTCGGCCCGCTGGCGGTGAGTTATTTCCTGGTGGGGCTGTTCACCAACTTCTTCCGCGGCTGGGTCACCGATCTCACCACCAGCCTGTTCGAACGCAAGATGGGCATCCGTCTGGATCGCCAGGTGCAACTTTAATTCGTGGAGTGCAGCATGAGTGCTTATATCCGTATTGAAAAAGGCGCCAGCGGCTGGGGCGGCCCCCTGGAGCTGCCGATCGAGCCCGGCAAGAAAGTGGTGTACATCACCGCCGGCACCCGACCTTCGATCGTCGATCGCCTCAGCGAATTGACCGGCTGGCCGGCCGTCGACGGCTTCAAAGAAGGTGAACCGCCGGCGGAAGAGATCGGGGTGGCGGTGATCGACTGCGGCGGCACCCTGCGCTGCGGCCTGTACCCGAAACGCCGCATTCCGACGGTCAACATCCACGCCACCGGCCAGTCCGGCCCGCTGGCGCAGTTTATCCTCGAAGACATCTATGTCTCCGGCGTGCGCGACCACAACATCAGCCGAATCGAAGCGGCAGATAGCCAACCCGCCGCCACCGTTGCAGCGCCGCCCAAGGCGCGCGACTACGACACCAGCAAGAAGATCACCGAGCAAAGCGACGGGCTGCTGGCGAAGGTCGGCATGGGCATGGGATCGGTGGTGGCGGTGTTCTTCCAGGCCGGGCGCGACACCATCGACACCGTGCTGAAGACCATCCTGCCGTTTATGGCGTTCGTCTCGGCCTTGATCGGCATCATCATGGCCTCCGGCCTCGGGGACTTTATCGCTCACGGCCTGACGCCGCTGGCCAACAGCCCGATCGGCCTGGTGACGCTGGCGCTGATCTGCTCATTCCCGCTGCTGTCGCCGTTCCTCGGCCCCGGCGCGGTCATCGCCCAGGTGATCGGCGTGCTGGTCGGGGTGCAGATCGGCCTCGGCCATATTCCGCCGCAGCTGGCGCTGCCCGCGCTGTTCGCCATCAACGCGCAGGCCGCCTGCGACTTCATTCCGGTCGGCCTGTCGCTGGCGGAAGCCAAGCAGGACACCGTGCGAGTCGGCGTGCCTTCGGTGCTGGTCGGCCGCTTCCTGACCGGCGCGCCGACGGTGTTGATCGCCTGGGCCGCCTCGGCCTTCATTTATCAATAAGCTGATTTCCAGGGAGACGTTTATGCACACCATTTTTCACACCACCATCACGCAGATCGGTGGCTGCGCCCGCGACGCGTTGCTGGACAACATGCTGATCACTTTCCGTGAAGGCGCCCCGGCGGATATCGAAGAGTTCTGCTTCATCCACCGCCACGGCGCGACCGCCGGCGAGCTGCAGGTCGGCGGCGTGATGGAACTGGCGCAGCGGCGCTACGCCATCACCGCCGTCGGCAGCGTCGCCACGCAGAATCTGCGCGAGCTGGGCCACATCACCGTGCGCTTCGACGGCGAAGCCGAAGCCGAATTCCCCGGCTCGATCCACGTATCCGGCCCGACGCCGACCGATATCCCGTTGGGCAGCACGCTGTCATTTATCGCATAAGGAGTAGACCATGTCTGAAGTAGCTGTAGTGATTGGCGGCGGCCAAACGTTAGGCGCCTTTTTGTCCCACGGGCTGGCGCAGGCCGGTTATCGGGTGGCGGTGGCCGATCTGAATACCGACAATGCCAATCAGGTGGCACAGCAGATCAACGAAGCGTTTGGCGCAGGCAGCGCCTGTGGTTTTCAGGCCGACGCCACCGACGAGCAGAGCGTGATCGCGCTGGCGGCGGCGGTTGACCGGGCGTTCGGCCAGGCCAACCTGCTGGTGTACAGCGCCGGCATCGCCAAGGCGGCACCGATCACCGATTTTCCGCTGGGCGACTTCGATCGCTCGCTGCAGGTGAACCTGGTGGGTTATTTCCTCTGCGCCCGCGAGTTCTCGCGCCTGATGATCCGCGACGGCATCGCCGGGCGCATCATTCAGATCAACTCCAAGTCCGGCAAGGTCGGCAGCAAGCACAACTCCGGCTACAGCGCCGCCAAGTTCGGCGGCGTGGGGCTGACGCAGTCGCTGGCGCTCGATCTGGCGGAGTACGGCATTACCGTGCATTCGCTGATGCTCGGCAACCTGCTGAAGTCGCCGATGTTCCAGTCGCTGCTGCCGCAGTACGCGCAAAAACTGGGCATCGCGCCGGACCAGGTGGAGCAGTACTACATCGACAAGGTGCCGCTGAAGCGCGGCTGCGACTACCAGGACGTGCTGAACACCCTGCTGTTCTACGCCAGCGACAAGGCCTCTTACTGCACCGGCCAATCGATCAACATCACCGGCGGCCAGGTGATGTTCTGACGCCATCGATGCCCCCTTCGGCGCAAGGGGGCCTAAGGAGAACCCCGTGACTCAAGCTCTGATCGCCTTCGCGCTGCTGGCCTGGCTGCTGCAAATCGCCTTTGGCTGGTGGCAACTGCAGCGCTTCAACCGCGCCTTCGACGGCCTGTGCCGGCTGGGCGACGTTGGCGTCGGCCGTTCCGGCGGCCGTTTCCGCCCGCGAGTGGTGCTGGCGCTGGCCTTCGACGCCGAGCGACGGGTGTGCGGCAGCCTGTTGCTGCGCGGCCTGACCGTTTTCGCCCGGCCCCGCCCGCTGCCTCGATTGCACGGTTTGCATCAGCGGGATTTGCGCCCGGATGTGATCTTCCCCGAGGATCGCGCATGCCAGTCTGCACTAACGTTAGCGATTGAACCCAAATCGTGATATTTTCACATTAAAAGACATTACCTTTCATAGTGAATTATTCAGCGAGGGGAAATGCCCAACTCTTGTGAACGGGAATCGCGATGAAACCAAAGCAGCGGCAGGCCGCTATCCTTGAATATCTGCAGCGGCACGGCAAAACGGCAGTGGATGCCCTGGCCGAGCATTTCTCCACCACCGGCACCACCATCCGCAAGGATCTCACCCTGCTGGAAGAAGAAGGCGAGGTGATCCGCACCTACGGCGGCGTGGTGCTCAGCCGCGACGACGGCGATCAGCCGATCGACCGCAAAACCCATATCAACACCGAGAAAAAACGCCACATCGCCAGCGCCGCCGTGGCGCTGATCGCCGACGGCGACTCGCTGATCTTCGACGCCGGCAGCACGGTGCTGCAGATGGTGCCGCACCTGGCGCAGTTCAATAACATCACGGTGATGACCAACAGCCTGACCATCGTCAACGCGCTGGTGGAGCTGGACAACGATCAGACCATCCTGATGCCCGGCGGCACCTACCGCAAAAAATCGGCCTCGTTCCACGGCAGCCTGGCCGAATCGGCGTTTCAGCAGTTCAGCTTCGACAAGCTGTTTATCGGCGCGGACGGCGTCGATCTCAACGCCGGCGTCACCACCTTCAACGAAGTGCACAACGTCAGCAAAGCGATGTGCGAAGCCGCCGGCCGCATTATTCTGTTGGTAGACTCCTCGAAATTCGGCCGCAAGAGCCCGAACGTGGTGTGCGAACTCAGCGCCGTCGACACGCTGATCACCGACCGAGACATCAACCCCGATTACCTCGCCGCGCTGCAGGCGAAAGGCATCAATATCCTTCTGGTAGGAGACCCCGATGAGTAACGCCAACGCCCTGCTCGCCTTCGCCCGCGAAACGCTGGAGATCGAGCTGACCGAAGCGCAACGCCTGCTGGCGCGCCTGGACGACAACTTCGTCTGCGCCTGCGAACTGCTGCTGAACTGCCGTGGCAAAGCGGTGATTTCCGGCATCGGCAAATCCGGCCATATCGGCAAGAAAATCGCCGCGTCGCTGGCCAGCACCGGCACGCCGTCGTTCTTCGTGCACCCGGCGGAGGCGCTGCACGGCGATCTCGGCATGATCGGCGCCGACGACGTGGTGGTGTTCATCTCCTACTCCGGCCGCGCCAAAGAGCTGGATCTGATCCTGCCGCTATTGGCGGAGAACGGCATTCCGGTGATCGCCGTCACCGGCGGCAAAGAGTCGCCGCTGGCGCAGGCCGCCGCCTGCGTGCTGGATATCGGCGTCGAGCGCGAAGCCTGCCCGATGGGGCTGGCGCCGACCTCCAGCGCGGTCAACACCCTGATGATGGGTGATGCCCTGGCGATGGCGCTGATGCGCCAGCGCGGTTTCAACGCGGAAGATTTCGCCCGCTCGCACCCGGGCGGTAGCCTGGGGGCGCGCCTGCTGAACCGCGTGCATCACCTGATGCGCACCGGCGATCGCCTGCCGCGCGTGAGCGAAAGCGCCAACGTGATGGAAGCGATGCTGGAGCTGAGCCGCACCGGGCTCGGGTTAGTGGCGGTCTGCGACGCGCAACAACGGGTGGTGGGCGTGTTTACCGACGGCGACCTGCGCCGCTGGCTGGTGAAGGGCAACAGCCTGCAGGATCCGCTCAGCCCGGCAATCACCCGCCCGGGCTATCGGCTGCCGGAGCAGTGGCGCGCCGGCGAGGCGCTGGAAGCGCTGCACGAACAGCACATCAGCGCGGCCCCGGTGGTCGATATGGACGGCGTGCTGGTAGGGGCGCTCAACCTGCACGATCTGCATCAGGCCGGCATCGGCTGATCAACGCCGGGGGCGCCGTCACCGGCGCCCCCGGTCAGATCATTTCCAGTCGGGATTGTTCTCGAACTGCTGCTTCAGCAGCGCTTTCATGTCATCATCCGGCTTGCCGAGCCACTGATACTTGGCGTATTTCTTCGGATGGTCGACGGCTTCCGGCCGGTCTTCCACCGCCACTCGCACGCCCCAGGCCTGGGATTTGTCCGCGCTGAACGCCACGATCAAAAAGTTGTTGCCGCAGTCGTGCGGCTTGCACAGGTTGCCGACCAGATACTCTTTGCCCTTCCAGCTCAGGTTCTGCGCCGGCGTCGAGGTGCCGACGCCCTTACGCGCCCAGCCCGGCATCCGCGCCTGGCCTTTCACCATGTTTTGCCAGCTGGCCTGATACCCCGGCTGCTGAATCAAATCCGACGTGGTGACGATCTGCTGAGCAAAGCTGTCCGCGCTGAAGCTGAGCAGTGCGCCGAAGAGGGCGCAACGCAGCGCCTGGTGTCCCGTCATAGTCCTTCTCCCTAGGTTAAATCAGGTTTCGCCCATAAAACCGGGCCTGAACTAGTCAGACCACGGTTGCGGCAAAAAGTTGACTCACCACCAGGCGTGGAAATGATGCACCGGCCCGATGCCGTGCCCCACTTCCAGCGTGTCCGCCTGTTGCAGCGCTTGTTGCAGGTAGTCCTTGGCGACGGCTACCGTAGCCGCCCAGTCGGCATGGCGCGGGCGCAGCGCCGCCAGCGCGGCCGAGAGCGTGCAACCGGTGCCGTGGGTGTGGCGGGTGGCGACGCGCGGGGCGGTAAAGCGCTGCTCGCCTTCTGCGGTAAACAGCCAGTCCGGGCTCTCGCTTTCGCTCAGGTGGCCGCCCTTCATCAGCACCGCCCGGCAGCCCATCGCCAGTAGCGCCCGCCCCTGCTCGCGCATCTGCGCTTCATCTTCCGCCGGCGCGCACGCCAGCAGCGCTGCCGCTTCCGGCAGGTTCGGCGTAATGATCGACACCAGCGGCAACAGCTCGCGTCGAATAGACGCCACCGCCTCCGGCGCCAACAACGGATCGCCGCTTTTCGCCAGCATCACGGTGTCCAGCACCACGAATTCCGGCCGGTAATGGCGCAGCCGTTCGGCCACCGCCTGCACGATGTCGGCGTTGGCCAGCATGCCAATCTTGACGCTGTCGATGCGCACGTCGCTGAACACCGAGTCCAGCTGCGCGGCGACGAACGCCGGATCGATGTAATACACCGACTGCACGCCGCGGGTATTCTGCGCCACCAGCGCGGTGATCACCGAGGTGCCGTAGGCGCTGAGCGCCGAGAAAGCCTTCAAATCGGCCTGAATGCCGGCGCCGCCGCTGGGATCGGTGCCGGCGATGGTCAGCGCGTTAATGCGTTTCATCACAGATCCTCCCCGCGCAGCTGATACAGGGCATCGAGGAACGCCGGCGTAAAGCTGCCCGGCCCGCCGGCCTGCCTGGCCGCGAGGCCGCCGCAGTGGGACATCACCCGGCAGGCGGTCGCCACGTTGTCCAGGCGATCGCCCGGCAGGGCGCAAAACGCTGCCACGACCGCCGACAGCGCGCAGCCGGTGCCCACCACCCGCGTCATCAGCGGGGAACCGCCTTCGATCGCCCAGTCGCGTTGGCCGTCGGTGACGTAATCCACCGCGCCGGTGACCGCCACCACCGCGCCGCTGCGCTGCGCCAGCTCACGCGCGGCGGGCAATGCCGCCAGCGAATCGTCGCCGCTGTCCACGCCGCGGCCGCTGGCCAGCAACCCGCTGAGCGCCATGATTTCCGAGGCGTTGCCGCGTATCGCCGCCGGTTTCTCGTCCAGCAGCTGTTTAGCAAAGGCGGTGCGGTAGGAGAGCGCGCCGACCGCCACCGGATCCAGCGTCCAGGGCTTGCCGGCCCGATTGGCGGCGGCCACCGCCGCCCGCATCGATTCGGCGCGCAGCGCATTGAGGGTACCGACGTTGATCAGCAGGCCGTCGGCCAGCGCGCTGAACTGCGCCGCCTCTTGCGGCTCCACCACCATCGCCGGGGAGGCACCGAACGCCAATAGCACGTTGGCGGTCAGCGATTGCACCACTTCGTTGGTCAGGCAGTGGATCAGCGGAGGCCGCTGTTGGAATTGGGTCAGACAGGCCGCGGCGCGCGCGCCGGGTAGTGCATCAGGTCGAGCGATCATATTCCTCCCAACCGGCGTTCAAGAAGGCGGCGCCGGCTGGGCGGCCGTGACTTCCCTACGCTGGCATTATCCAGATCAGGTAATACGGGTATTTCTCAGCCTTCACGTAGAAGGGCACCCCGAGTCATGAAAATCAATAGGTTGTGATCAACGTTGCGTTAATCCCTGCAGGGGATCATGCCAGCGGCGGCGCGGACAAACAAGCGAATAAATTGCCCGGCGGGCATACGCCACGCAATGCGCTATAGTGAGCACAAACCACCGGGAGATGCCATGCAGATAAGACCCTACCAAGAAACCGATCGCCCCTTCCTGCGCACGCTGTACCTGGCGTCGCGCAAGGCGGCGTTCGGCTGGCGCGATACCTCAAACTATCAGTTGGAAGATTTCGACGGCGCGACGCTGGGCGAAGCGATTTGGGTGGCGGAAGACGGCGGCGTGCTGCTGGGATTCGTCTCCGTCTACCGCGAAGACAACTTCATTCATAACCTGTATGTCGATCCCCATCAGCCGCCGCGCGGCGTCGGCAGTGCGCTGCTGCAGGCGGCGGAAGCTACCTTCACCGCCACCGGCTCGCTGAAATGCCTGGTGAAGAATGAAAAGGCGCTGGCGTTCTACCGCAAACACGGCTGGCGCATCATCTCTACCGGCAACGACGGCGAAGAAGATTATTACCTGCTGCATTCGCCGGCCCGCTAACGCCGCCTTTCCCGTCACAGAACTCATTAATGATAATGGATTTCATTATCATTTAAGCATACCCTTCCTTGTCTCTCTCAATGAACTTTGCAAGGAAGGTTATGCAACATCAAACGGATACACGCTTCCCCGATGCCGCAGCGGCGGACTACGATCGCCGAATTCTGACCCTGGTGCCCGGCTATCAGTTTGCCCAGGCGCTGCTGACGGCGACGCTCGCGCAGACGCTGCCGAATGACGCCATTCTGTTGCTGGCCGGCTGCGGCACCGGCAGTGAACTGGAGGCGCTGGCCGCCGCCAACGCCAGCTGGCATTTCAGCGCCGTGGAACCCTCCGCCGGCATGCTGGCGGCCGCGCGCGCCAAGGCCGAAGCCGCGGGTTACGCACAACGGGTGAGCTTCCAGCCCACCTTGCTGCAACAAGCGCCGCAAACCCGCCACGACGCGGCGGTGTGTTCATTGGTGCTGCACTTTATCGCCGACGATGGCGCCAAACTGGATTTCCTGCAGCAGTTGGCGCAGCGCCTCTCCCCCGCAGCACCGCTGCTGCTGTTCGACTATCAACCGGACGGCCTGCCCACCAGCCACTACCAACACTGGCTGCAAAGCACCGGGCATTCGGCGGCGCAGGCGCAGGAGGTGATCGAACGCACCCGCCGCAACTGGCACCCGATGACGGCGGCACGCAGCCGTCTCCTCCTGGCGGAAAGCGGCTTCACCGCGCCTCAGCGGCTGTGCGGTGCGCTGGGCTTCCAGCTTTCACTGCTCCACCGCCGTCGCTGAGGGCGGCATGCCGCGCAGCGTCAGCCGCCAAAACAGCAGCGCGCTCAGGCTGACGCCCGCCCCCAGCCAGCAGACGCCGCTCCAGCCCGCCCAGGCGTACATATGGGTGCCCGCCCAGGCGCCCAGCCCGCTGCCGACGGCGTAAAACAGCATGTAGCAGCCCACCAGCCGGCTGTGCGACTGCGGGTGCGCGCTGAAGATCATGCTCTGGTTCAGCACGTGGATCGCCTGGCCCGCCAGATCCAGCAGCACGATGCCCGCCACCAGCCAAACCAGGCCGCTGCCGAGCAAACCGAGCGGCAGCCAGGCCAGCGTCAACAGCAGCAGACACACGCCACTGGCCGCCTGCCCCAGCCCGCGATCCGCCAGATGCCCGGCGCGTACCGCCGCCAGCGCGCCCACCGCGCCGACCAGGCCGAACGCCCCCACCGCGGCATGGGTGAAGTTGAACGGCGCCTGGCTCAGCGGCAACACCAGCGAACTCCAAAAGAGGCTGAAAGCGCCGAACATCAGCAGCGCCAACATGCCGCGAATTTGCAGCGTGCGGTCATGTAGCAGCAGGGTCAGCATTGAACGCAGCAGCGCGGGATAGCTCAGCGTACTGGGAGCGGTGCGCGGCGCAGGTAGCAGGCGCGACAGGATCGGCAGCAATACCAGCGTCACCCCGGCAGAGAAGAAGTACACCGTGCGCCAGCCGCCGACATCCGCCAGCGCGCCGGACAGGGTGCGCGCCAGCAGCAACCCCAACACCACTCCGCCCTGCGCCGCACCAACCACCCGCCCGCGCTCCTGCGGCGCCGCCAGTGCTGCGGCGAAAGCGATCAGCCCCTGCGTCATGGCGGTACCCAATAAGCCTACCAGCAACATCCCCGCCAGCAGCCAGGGCGCGCTGTGCGCCCAGCCCACCAGCAGCAGCGCGCCGATCAGCCCCAGCTGTTGCCCCGCCAGCAACCAATGCCGGTTCAGCCGATCCCCGAGCGGCACCACCAACAGCAGCGCCAGCGCGCAGCCCAGTTGGGTCACGGTGATCACCATGCCGACCGCCGCCAGGCTGATGGAAAAATCATGGGCGATGGCGTCCAGCAGCGGCTGCGCATAGTAAACGTTGGCCACGCTAAAGGCGCTGGCGGCGGCCAGCAGCAGCACCAGAGGGGCCGGCAGGCGCCCCAGCGCCGCACAGGGGGGATCCAGCAGTTTGTCGCTCATCGCATACCTCAATCTGGTTTCATTATTAAACCCAATGAACTTTAGGCGCAGAGGTTTTATAATGCAACCAGAATGTGCAGCTGGAGATAACCGTCGTGAAACGTAAAAGCCTGGAAGACGCGCCGTGCCCGGTGGCGCGCACGCTGGATGTGATTGGCGACTGGTGGTCGCTGCTGATCGTGCGCGACGCCTTCGACGGCGTCACCCGCTTCAGCGAATTTCAAAAAGGGCTGGGGATGGCGAAGAACATCCTTGCCACCCGCCTGCGCGCGCTGGTGACGCACGGCGTGCTGGAAATCGTGCCCGCCGCAGACGGCAGCGCCTATCAGGAATATGTGCTGACCGAGAAAGGCCGCGCGCTGTTTCCGGTGATCGTCGGCCTGCGCCAGTGGGGGGAAGATCATTTGTTCGCCGAGGGAGAAGCGCACTCAACGCTGGTGGAAAGCGACAGCGGCCGCCCCGTCCCGCGCCTGACGCCGATCGGCAGCGCCGGGCAGACGCTCACCCCGCTGAATACCCGGGTGGTGAAGGTGGAGGAACGGTGATGAGAGTTAGTGGCGGTGCCCGCAGCTCACCCGCTGAAAAACCTGGCGGATAAAGAGCCATTCCAGACACCCGGCCAGCAGATAAACCGCGCCAAAAACGAGCGCACCAAACCATTCCGTATCGTTAAAATGGAAAAACCCACTGGCGTCAATCAGCCAAGCGGTTTGATTCTGGTTTAGCCTGGGTACAGGAAAAAGCTTTATTGTCAGCACAGCCAGCCCAACAACAGCCAATGCGTTAGCGAGCAGCAGGGCAAGTTTTTTCATAGCCTTTCACCTCGATAGTCCCATATGCCTGTAATGTCGTTCCCGGAACTCTGGCTGTTTTCGATTTCAGCAATGCAGCTCGCAGACGATTGAATTCGTTTTGGGAATAAAAGGTTACACATCCTTCGGATAATCCAAGTGGACCGATTGGATGTAACCTGAATTGCCCACGCATAATGCCGTTAATCCATGTTCTATCGTTAACTGTTCCATCATCTCTGTATAAAGCAAACCAACTATTGTGATCTACATTGGTCACAATATCTTTTATGAAAGTAATAGTCTGCGACTTTAAACCACCGGATGGCCGATCCACAATCCAGTAAGTACCGGCTGGTATAGCCCCGTGATTGGGAACATCTGTGCATCCTGGTTGATTTGTATACTGTTTATTACCAGAAAACACAGAGAACATCCCAACCCCTTGACACAACAGGGTGTTTATTTTGTTTCCATTATGAACTAAAAAGCAGCGAAGCATTTTATTTCCCCCATCCTTTGGCTGAGCACCGATAATATCCAGCAAATAAGATTTTATCTATCTTATTGATTTTGTGAATATTGTTAACTCGTGATGATAGAATCAGCAATGAGTAAGGCCCAATCAGCATTGATGGCGCATGCATCACCTTGCGCTATTACATCTATTCTCTAACAGCTTCCGCAATCCCCTGCAGGTAATGTATAGTCCGCGTTTTACGGAGATCCCATGCTGACTAACTCATCCATTCGTCTGAACAAATACATTAGCGAGAGCGGTATCTGCTCACGCCGCGACGCCGATCGATACATCGAACAGGGCAACGTTTTCATCAACGGTAAACGCGCCACCGTTGGCGCTCAGGTATTTGCCGGCGATGTGGTGAAGGTTAACGGTCAGCTGATCGAACCGCGCAATGAAGAAGATCTGGTGCTGATCGCGCTGAACAAGCCGGTCGGCATCGTCACCACCACCGAAGACGGCGAGCGCGACAACATCGCCGACTTCGTCAACCACAGCAAACGCATCTTCCCGATCGGCCGCTTGGACAAGGATTCGCAGGGGCTGATCTTTCTGACCAACCACGGTGACTTGGTCAACAAGATCCTGCGCGCCGGCAACAATCACGAGAAAGAGTATCTGGTGACGGTCAACAAGCCGGTGACCGACGAGTTTGTTCGCGGCATGGGCGCCGGCGTGCCGATGCTGGGCACGGTGACCAAAAAGTGCAAGGTGAAGAAAGAGGCACCTTTCGTGTTCCGCATCACGCTGGTGCAGGGGCTGAACCGCCAGATCCGCCGCATGTGCGAACACTTCGGCTACGAGGTCACCAAGCTGGAACGCACGCGCATCATGAACGTCAGCCTCAAAGGCTTGCCGCTGGGCGAATGGCGCGATCTGACCGATGACGAGCTGATCGAGCTGTTCAAACTGATCGAGGGCTCCTCGTCCGAGGCCAAGCCGGCGAAGAAGGCCCCGGCCAAATCCGCCGCGGCGAAAAAGCCGAGCGCCGGCGGGCCGAAAAGCGCCGACAAAGCCGCTGCGCCGGCCGGCCGCAAACGCTTTGCCCAGCCAGGGCGCAAGAAAAAAGGGCGTTAACCTCCCCTCCCTTTCGCCCTCGCTCAGCCCGCCGTTGCGGGGGCTTGGCGAGGGCGAAAGCCTGAGCACCACTTAGACGAGTCTGATTGAAAGCGAGGAAAAACTCAGAGGGTAAGAGTCACTATTTTTTTAACAGCGTGGTCTTACCGTCAGGCTCTTGAGCGAAAGTCTTCCCATCCAGACTGATAAAAACTCTTTTATTAACATCACCATTAATAATCATCGCTATATCCTTATAGATACATTTATTCTTGGTATCACCCTCGCTAAGACAATGATAGTCATCAATACTTCCATCATTGCTGCCAGTCGGAGCGGCAACATAGCCGTCAAAATTCATTACGGCAACGGTAAAATGATTCTCGTCCTTGATAATATGATACTTATCCTGAAGTTTATCTTTATTATCATTCCACCAAGATATTTTACCTTCCGTGGTCAGCGGAAGGTATTGAACATAAACAGCAGCACCATCAACCCGCACAACATTAGCCGGCCTGACAAGCACCCAAACCAACCAAAGAGCCGCTACGGCGACCAAAGAAAAGAACGCAATCTTTTTTTTGTTAAGCATAGTTTTCACCTGTTACTATTATTTTCGCGCCAAAGTTGGTGAAAAAGGGTCTAAACGCGAACTCTTTATACCTTTGAAGTACAAACCAAATCCTGAAAAACCCAATAGAACTAAACTTTAATTTACTAATATCTTCTTTATCTAACCCAAAATGATCCTGAGCTTTATAGCTAATCACAGCAGTATATTTATTATCTTGAAAAAACAAAGAATCAATACTGATCTCTGTACTATTGACCTCATGTACACTGACTCCCATTCCATTTATGCAGTCTTCCCAGCGAACATACTTTGGCAAACGGCTTTGTGATAACTGAAGAGTAAATGCATCTTTATTCAACTGATATGAGTTAAAATCAAAGGTATCGAGAACACTTTTAATTCGAATTAGCGTACTATTTTCTGATTTATCGCTCAGTATCAGCCTTTTATAGGCCAAGTCCATTTGAACATCTTGAAAGTCAGTTCCGTTATTGTACTGCATATGATTGAAAAGTTTAACTATCAACCCTTGATAAACGCCAGTAAAAGAAAAGTATCTCGATGCAGCTCTCAGCTCATCAAAAAGCATTGCAACCGCCTTTTCTTTTCCAGCTGCCGGAATATTTCGCGTTGCCGGGTGGTCATAGGGCGATTTATAAGTACTCCAATCGATAAACGTTGATACTTGCCCCAAACGATATCGTTGCTTAAGTGTACGTTCATCCATATCGCCATATTGCATATCATCAGCAAAACGGTCGTTAAAAGGCTTCTTGCTGGTGAAAATCGTTAACGGCCTTGTCAAGTCACGCATTGGAAAATCAGTCCCTTGCCCATGCTAAGAAGAACATTAATCATACAGGCAATCCCGCCCTGCTCATATCGGGAAATGTCTTAGCGCCCCCTTACGCAGGCTCACGGGAAACTTAATGTTCACCATAAAAAAGGCCCGCATCAAGCGGGCCTGCAAGTACCAGAGAAGTCTAGAGGAAAAATCAGAACGACCAGCGCAGGTTGGCGTTGACCGAATTCACGCGGGTATCGGCGCCGAATTGCCCCTGATAGCCGACATCCAGCGTCGCGGCGCGCGACAGTTTCACGCTCACGCCGATATCGCCCACCATCACGTTGTCATCCACGGCCTGGCCCTGAGTGACGAACGCGTCGCTGCCGGCAAACGCCATGCGCGATGAGGTGTTCTTATCGCCGTAGGCGTGCTGCCAGCCGAGCGAGCCGTAGAGGCTGACGTTCTTCGGCAGTTCGGTCACGCCGCGCACCCCGAGCGTGGAGTAGAAGGTGTTCATCGTTTCATTGCGCACGCTCAGCGCCGCCGCGCCACCCGACTCCTGGAAGCTGTCGGTATGCAGACGGATGTAGCTCAGGTTGATGAACGGTTCGACGTTCATCTCCGGCTGGCCGAAACGGTAACCCGCTTCGGTGAACGCCAGCAGCGAGTTGGCGTCGTAGTCTGACTTCAGCCGATCCGAGAAGCCGCTGAAATCGACGTTGCGTTTGCCTTCGATCTTGTGCCAGGTGTAACCCAGCGCGCCGCGCAGCGAGAACGCATCCTGCTGCCCCGCCGCATACAGGCCGAGGTGGTAGTTGTCGGTATCGGCCTTGGAACGGCGGCTGTCGACGTCGTAGTCGCCGCGGCTGTAACCGAAGTAGCCGCCGATGCGCACGTTATGGTCCACCAGCTTGCGATCCGCCCCCAACAGGAAGCCGGTGGTGTTGCCATCCAGCTTGCCCACGTTGCCGTTGCCGCTGTTTTTGCCCCAGGAACTGAAGGTCTGTCCCCAGACGCCGCTGTTTTGCGCCTGCGCCGGTTGCACCAGCGACATCGCCAACGGCGGTATCGGCAGGCTGTCATTGTCGAACAGGCGCAGCATGCGCTGGTTCAGCACGTTGAACAGCTGGGTGCTGCCGGCGATCAGGTTAGACTGCATCGACGGATAGACTTCGCCGGACAGCTGATTGAACGCCTCGCGCGCTTCCGGCGCACTCAGCAGCAGCAGCGAGTTGTACAGCGCCAGCGAAGGGCCGCTCTGCGTCAGCGTCGAGAGCGCACCGGCGGTATTCCACTGGTTGCCGCTTTCGGCCACCGTTTGGAAAATGCCCGGCTTGCCGCTGCCTGGGTTCTCGCCCCCCGGATTTTCACCGCCTGGGTTTTCCCCACCCGGATTCTCGCCCCCTGGATTTTCACCCCCTGGGTTTTCCCCGCCCGGATTCTCGCCCCCTGGATTCTCACCGCCTGGGTTTTCTCCACCCGGGTTTTCGCCCCCTGGATTTTCACCGCCCGTGTCTTTCTGCGCGATGGTCAGATCCACGGCGTTGGCGCTGTGATTCAGCGCCACATCGAGGAAGGCAGACTTGGAGACCGCCGCCGCGAACTGGCCGTCAATGCCGCCGTCCGAGGTCAGAATGCGATAGCTTTGGCCGGTTTTATAGCTGGTTTGCGGATCCAGCGCCGTAACCTGCACCTTGGCCCGATCGCTGATGGTGGTTTTGCCCGCCACCAGCAGCTGGTCGCTGCGGCCGTCGCCGGCGATATCGACGTCGTAGAAGGATTCGCCGATAAAGTTCAGGTAGCGTTTCAGCGTCAGCGTGCCGATATTGCCGTCGCCGGGCGAGATATGCCCGCCGGACTGGATCTCGGTCTGGCCCAGCGTGCCGTTGCCGCCCAATGTGCCGCCGGCCTTGATCGACGCGGCGCTGCTGTAGCCCTGCCCGTTATTGACGTCGGAACCCGCCGTCGCGTTGAGGATCAGCGTGCCGCCGTTCTCTGCGCTGAGGGTTTGGATCTCGAAGATGTCGTCTTCTTTCTGGGTATTGATGTCGCTGGCGATGATGAGCTTGCCGCCGCGCGCGGTGACGTTGGCCTGCAGCTCAGAGAGATCGCCGTTCAGCGTCGTGTGCCCGGCGCTGTTGATCACCTCGCCTTCGCCGCTCATCTTGTTGCTGAAAACGTAATTGCCGTCGGTATGGTTAAAGTACACATAGCTGCGGAACAATCCGCCCCGCAGGGCGATCGCCGTCTGGGCATCGATGGTGCCTGCGGCGCCCGCCGCGCCGAGCGTCGGCTCGGTCAACCCGGTGCCGGTATCCATATTGCCGCGGCTGCCGATAATCAGCGCGCCGCGGTTCGAGCCGGAGCCGGTCTTGCCCAGCACCACTTCGTTGCCGCCGGCGGAGAATGTCCCGCCGTCCATGACCGCCAACACGCCGTTGCCGTAATCGCCGACGTTGACGCTGCTGCCGCTGGTAAACCGTGAGCCGTTGCCGGCGATCGTCAACTCGGCGGTTTTACGCGCGCCGGAGACGCCCGCCACTTCGATGCTGCCAACGCTGACCGCGCCGCCGTTCAGCACGTCCAGATCGCCGTAAAGCGTGAGCACGCGGCCGACGTTCCATTGGGAATTGGCCCCGGTGACCGTGGCTTTCGGGCTCAGCGTATCAGTCTCGCCCGGCCCGCTGCCATTGCCGATGCGCGCATCAAAGGCGGTGTTCAGCACCGCGCCGTCTTCAATCGCCAGCGTGGATCGTGCCCCTAAATCGGTGCCGACGCTGAGAAAATTGCTGGTGACGCGGGAGCCGGCGCCGGTGGCGATCAGGTGGCTGTCGTAGCCACGCGTGGTGCCGACCACGATCTCTTTCGCGCTGGCCAGCGCGCCGTCTTCAACCCGCAGGGTGCCCCGCCCCAGATTCAGGCCGCCGCGCAGCACGAACTGATCGTTCACAGCGTTCAGCTCGGCGTTCGGCCCGCGGACCGTGACCAGGCTTTCATGAATTTGGCCGTTGAACATCCGGCCGATATTGATGTTATAGGCGCTGATCTTGCCATTATCGATCAGCAGGTTGCCGCTTTGATTACGACCGACGTAAACGTCCCCGGTGTAGGCCAATGATTCGGTAATTTTTGCGTCGCCATCAAAAATGGCATCATCTGCGCGAGCGATATCGGCGGGCGCCAGCATCAACAGCGGCGCAGAAAATAGAGCGAGGTAAAGTTTGGAAAGCGGTGTTTTAACCGCTAAAGGATGCGATGTCTTGTCATTCACGGGCTATCTCCGTACTCGTTGGCGTGATGGCGCGAAATTTATTGTTATAGGGAAACTCAATGCACTAGAGGAGGTGTAAGGCGTTATTTCGCGCACGCCGGTTTAGTGATCGTCGAAGCAAAAGCTTATTGCCCCCCGGCGCTGACGCTCCGACGATGGAAAACCAGGAAGCGGCAATACCGCCCCCAAAGCGAATTATTTATGCGTGACCACCGGCGTACAGGTCGGCGCGCTCAGCGACGGCGACGAACCTAAAATTCCCGGCATCATCAGCGACGAGCAATCGAAAATGCGGCCTTTTTCCGTGGTGGCGCGATAAGAAAGTTTTTGCCCGCCCAGCGCATCCGGCTGTGCGCCATTGACATTGGTCACGGTAATTTCGTCCGATGAGCCCAGGCCCAGCATTTTGGCGGTTTCCGCCTGCAGTAATGGAATGGCCTGATCGGTTTTCAGGGTGGAACAACCGGCTATCATCATCGTAACGGTTAAAGCGATAAGTGGTTTTTTCATAAATTATCCTTTATAACCAATCAGTTAAAATTATCGATTGGCTTTATGTTTTCTCTTATCCAAATCCTCGAATAATATATTTCCCTTTCCTAAACGAAAAAACCCTCCTAAAGTAGGGAGGGTTGATAATAATTCATCAGACCTATCTGAACTGTGAAGGCGAAAGGAGAATCCTTTGGGGCAGGATTATGCGTTGGTCGTTGATGACCATCCATTGGTAGCAAGCGGTATCGCTAACTTTCTCAGCACGCATTGCCGATTCAAACAGGCACATGTGGTGACCAATGAAGAAAATTGCTACCGTCATATTAGGGAAAATGGCCCGCCGCGTTTACTGGTGATCGATTTTTGGCTCTCTTCCGGTACGGCGTTGAAATTACTCAAAGAAGTAAAACAACGTTATTCTCAGGTGCGTATTTTGGTGGTCAGCGGCGACGAAAATAACGATATCTGGCAGAAAGTGCACAATGCCGGCGGGCATGGGTTCGTATTAAAAAATGAACCCCCGGAATTATTCGCCAGAGCGGTTTTTGCGTTGAATAATAATCAGGAGTGGTTCCCGGAAGGAAATGAACCCGCCATTAAAAACAGTCATGAACATTTAAATAAATTCAATTTAACGCCGAGACAAATCGACGTATTAACTATGATGCTGCGCGGCCTGCCGAATAAAAGGATCGCGACGCAGCTGTCTATTTCCGAACCCACCGTGAAAGAGCATATCAGTAATATCTTGAAAAAGATCGGCGTCAACAGCCGGGTGGAAGCCATCACGCTGTTGCACGGCAAACGGGATCCGTCACAATGAAGTTTTTCCAGAATTTACAAAATGATGGCATCTCCTCACGCGCGCAGATCCGCCTGCTGGACAACACCTTCATGCGGTTGGTGTTCAGCTTCACCGCCGTGCCTTTCGTCGGCATCCCGTTCGCCATCTGGATTTATTTGCTGGGGGATGAACTCGGCCCAACCATTGCCTGGATCATGGTTTACCTGCTATGCGCCGTGGCGATCAGAATATGGCATCGGCGCTACCAACGCGAGGCCAAAGAAAATGATGAAGACGCCGTGCTGCGCCGCTGGCTGCCGCGCATTAATAAGGTGGCGTTTATTCACGGATTGGGGATCTCATCACTCTATTTAATTACCCCGCAGACCCATAACTTTGACTTTTTTCTGCTGCTCAATATCAGCATCGCCGCGATCGTCGCCGCCAACGCAACGCATCTGACGCCGGTTATCAGCACCTTTACCCGCTTTTTCTTCGCTTCCTGGGGGCTGCTGAACCTCGGCATCATCTGGCGGCTGGAAGACGTGATGTTCATCGTGCTGATGCTGAACTTGCTGTACGGCTTCGCCATTTACCGCCACGCGTTAACCTCGCATGCGTTCTTTATCCAGCAGGCGTTGCTCGAAGAACAAAGCTCCCGCCTGGCGGAACAGTTCCGGCAAGCTAAAGAGGAGGCGGAACAGGCGCTGCTGGACAAGAACCAGTTCCTGACCACCGCCAGCCACGATCTGCGCCAGCCGGTGCACGCCATGGGCTTTCTGATCGAAGCCATCATCCACAAGAACCGCGACGACAGCCTGACGCCGCAGCTGCTGGATCTGCAACAGAGCGTGCGTTCGGTGCATTTGATGTTCAATTCGCTGCTCGATCTCAGCAAGATCGAGTCCGGCAACGTGCGCACCGCCGCCACCCATGTGGATATCGGCGCCCTGCTCGACTCGGTGATCACCCTGTTCCGCGAAGAGGCCAACAGCCGCGCCCTGGCGCTGCGCACCTGGCGGCCTAAACGGCGCATCAGCGTGATGGGCGATCCGCTGCTGGTGCGGCAATCGTTGATCAACCTGATCCAAAACGCCCTGCGCTACACGCAACGGGGCGGCGTGCTGATCGCCATCCGCCCGCGCGGCGCCGAGTGCCTGGTGGAAGTGTGGGACACCGGCGTGGGCATCGCCGACGAAGAGAAAAGCAAAATCTTCTCCCCTTACTACCGCCCCGAACTGGCGTGGAAAATCGACAGCGCCGGCCACGGGCTGGGGCTGGCGGTAGTGGCGCGCTGCGCCAAGCTGATGAAGGTGAAGTACGGCATGCACTCCGTCGAAGGCAAAGGTTCGCGCTTCTGGATGCGCTTCACGCAATACATCGGCGAAGACAAAGCGCCGGAAACCGCGGCCGCCTACGACAACACCGCCACGCCCATCCGCTATGCGCCGCTGCGCGGCGCCTGCCTGGTGGTGGACGACGATCCCTTGGTGACTTCAGCCTGGGAGAGCCTGATGAGCACCTGGGGCATCACCGTGCGCTGCGCGGCCTCCGCCGAGGAAGCCTTCGCCATCGTCGACGACGGTTTTACGCCGTTCGCCGTGCTGTGCGACCAGCGCCTGCGTTCCGGCGAGAGCGGTTTCGACATCCTGAAAGCGCTGTTCGAACGCCTGCCGGACGTGAGCGGCGCCATGGTCAGCGGCGAGTTCAACTCGCAGATATTGCAAGAGGCCGAGCAGGAAGGCTATCTGGTGCTGCGCAAACCGCTGGAGCCGGCCAGGCTGCATGCGCTGCTGACGCAGTGGGGGGCCGGCTAAGGGTGGTTTGGTGCTGACAACATGGTGATGCCAAGGATCATGCGGAGAGCTCTCTACGAGAAACTGTGCATCCATCTGCTTGTTCAGGCGCTATGATTCAAACACCTTATATCCCGTCGATATGACAAGATTGTATGTATGGTGGAAACGGTCCCTCTCATAATTTTTCCCTGGAGCGCGCGCACTCATCAGATTTATCTTTCATTGAAAATGGCAGCAATCTCAACAAAACAACGGCCTTCTCTCACCACCATCTTGTTCGTAGGATTCTGAAACATGGAAAAGATATATCTAAGGTTTCCGCGTTATTACCGTAGCAATTGCTCTGTTTTCATCCTCGCTCCTCCTGGCGTTTCCTATGAGCTGTCGGCTTTCATATGAACCATAAACATGTTCTTCATCGTCAATAACTTGGCTGGAGCCTCAACATAAAAAACGTTAAAAAACATAAAACTACCCACACTAATAAACTATTAAGCGATGAGAATGTTTAGAATCTTTTCGATTAAAACCAGAAAAAACAATCGTTAATTTGTTATTTTCGAAATAAAAAAATGATTTTCTAATTAAAAATAGATTTTTACTCCAAAAAAATAAGCTCATGATTAATTTTTGCACTTAAAAACTCACGGGCTTTACAAATTGTCTTTTTATGTAAAAATAGTATGACAAAATCTAAGCAACTGAAAATACTTGCAAGGTTAATTATGTACACAACTAAGGAATCAATTGAGCGTGATGGTTTTGTCGTCATTCGTAACCTTTTCACCCCAGAAGAAATGGCTCGGATGAACTCTTCCATACACACCTTTTTTCAAAAAAAGGGCGTAACTTACCGTTACGGACTGACTCAGCCAAACATTGCTGTTGAAGAGCCTGATTTCTCATGGGTAATTAGTCATCCAAAGGTATTAGAAGCCTACCGTTCTGTATTTGGCCAGGACGAATTTGTTTTTACATCCCATGCAGATATTCATCACAACATGGGATTCGGTTGGCATAAAGACGACGCCAAAGGTGCATATTTTTCCGAGCCATATTTCACGTCCGATTGCCGAGTGTACAAAATGGGGATCTACATGAATGATCACTCCTCTGATGGAAACGGTATGTCGGTAAGGATAGGTTCTCATCTTAAAAACAACCTAACGGAAGGAGAGGCCATCTCATTAGCCACTAAGCCCGGAGATGTTGTAATTTTTGATGTAAGAATTACGCACGCAGGTAAAGAATATGATGTTATTGAGAAAGGATTGCTGAAGATAGGAAGGATGCTTGGTGATATGAATGGCAAGTCAGAAATTGGCCGTAAAGTACGTGACTTTTATTGCAGTTTGAAATCTGGAAAGCCAAAGCGTAGCTTCTTCTTTACATTCGGTGCACTAAACACTTTCACTTACGACTTCTCCCGCACAAATATGCGTAGGCAGCTAGAACAGTCTGGAGGCAACGAATATATTTTATCAGAAAAGTTGTCTAATGAACTGCATAGCAATGGCGTTAGAACTCTGAAATTTGAAGATGGTTTGTAACTTATCTGACCGAGGCAACTCGGTTAGACGTTATCATAACGATATTTTTCTCATTTAAGCGCTTTGAGCATGCCCAGAAAAGAGAATTTCAATGAAAAATAACCGCGTTGAATCACTTGATTATCTCCGTGGATTAATGGCCTTATCCGTTGTAATCTATCATTATATTTCATGGTCAATGTCTACCGGTTCGTCAGTTGACGTTATCGGCAGTCAGTTCATACTAGGGAAACTGGGTATCTATGCAGTTTCTATTTTTTATATTCTTAGTGGTGTTAGTCTAGCGTATATCTACGAAGGAAAAATAACATCCACACGTCAAGTTTCAGCATTCGCCATAAAGCGTGTATTTAGGATATTCCCTTTATTTTGGATAGCCGTAACCGGGATGATTATTTTTAGCTGGCTTTTGGCGACGGTGAATGGCCTAGCATATGACTTCCCATATTACAAAGCATTTTTAAATTATACACTATTATTTGGATTTATTGAACCAACAGCTTACTTATCCACCGGAGCCTGGTCAATCGGCAATGAACTTGTATTTTATTTCATATTCTGCCTTACTTATTTTTTATCTTCATCGTACAGATATACCTTCCCGATTGTAATGGTGTTAAGTATCATTTCTGGATTTTACTTCGCTTTTAGCGTTCTTGACTCCTCATCACCGCTTGCCGAACAGTGGGCTAACTACATAAACCCTTTTAACCAATTATTCCTCTTTATGTGTGGCGCTGCAATTGGTAAATATGCACCGAAGTTAACAATGCGCAACAGCTCTCTGTTATCAATTTGCTTATTATCAACTTTGGCATTCATTTTTTATCCTGTTTCCGGAGATAAAATAAACCTGGTTTCAGGAAACAATAGAATTGTCATCTCCACTTTATGCGTGGCATTTGTTTTTTCGCTTTACAAATTAAACCCCAGCTACAATAACGTATTGACTAATGCCCTGAGAAAACTGGGTGAAATATCATACTCAATTTACTTAATGCACCCTATAGTAGCAATACCCGTGACGTTTATAGCAAAGAAGATGGGAGTTCCGATCGGCTTTGGATACGCTACATCGTTCATTATTGTCATTATTGTTGGGTTTGCTACCTATCACCTTGTGGAAAAACCCATGATGCGTGTGGGAGCAAACATAGCCTCTTGGTTAAAAAAGGATGCCGCCATCACGCAAAATCTAGTCAAATAATCTTACCAGGATATATTGAATAGTCCGTCTCGTGAACAACTGACTCTCCCAGTTGTTCACCCTGATTGCCGATTCATTGCTATCTAGCGTTCTTACGCCTGTAGCGTAAATATGCCAATACATGACAAATCAATAGTTGATCAGTAATACAAAGCAGCAGCAACTTTGTATGGCGCAGTTTGGAACAACGAGCTCAGTATACGGCAGCACGGGTAGCGTACCTGAGCAAGCACAGATGCTCACAGCACAACCAAGCTCCTAAAAGAGAAAACCCCCGCGTGGCAAAGCCGCAACGGGGGTTTTTAAATAATCACTGATAGTCAGTAATTAGCCGTTCATCATTCCCACTCAATTATTTACAGTTATAGTAACCAATTGATTTTATAAAGACTAATGACACCCGGCGAGAATTGATACCGTCTTTTATACCGTCACCAGAGTTGCTTGCTCAAAATCTGTGCGAAAAAACCTAAGGCAACATACTCTTTACAAATGGTGTGTTTGTGTGAAAATCTAATCACAAAAGACTTGCACTTGTAAATTACTTTGGAATGCTAATTATGAGCACAGCTAAGGAATTGATTGAGCGTGACGGATTTGTAGTTTTCCGGAACCTCTTTACACCAGATGAAATGTCCAGAATAAACTCTTCTATTCACAAATTCTTTCAAAGAAAAGGTGTGACTTACCGGTATGGGCTTACCCAACCTAACATCGCGGTTGAAGAGCCCGAGTTCTCTTGGGTTATCAGTCATCCAAAAGTTATAGAGGCCTATCGTTCTGTTTTTGCGCAAGACGATTTTGTCTTTACCTCACATGCTGACATCCATCACAACATGGGTTTCGGCTGGCATAAAGATGATGCTAAAGGTGCCTACTTCTCTGAACCTTACTTCACCCCAGATTGCCGCGTTTACAAGATGGGGATCTACATGAATGATCACTCAACTGATGGCAATGGAATGTCTGTGCGCGTAGGGTCACATCTGAAGGATAACCTAACCGAGGGGGAGGCTGTAGCCCTAGCGACAAAGCCCGGAGATGTGGTGATTTTTGATGTACGAATCACTCATGCAGGAAAGGAGTATGATTTCTTCGAAAGAGGTCTGCTGAAGATGGGCCGCATGCTGGGAGATTCGACCGGAAAATCAAAAATAGGAAGAAAAGTCAGGGACATTTATTGCGGGTTTAAAGCAGGAAAACCAAAGCGCAGCTTCTTTTTTACATTCGGAGCGCCAAACAATTTCACCAATGACTTTGCTCGTACCAACATGCGCCGACAGCTGGATCAATCTGGCGGGAAAAGATTCACATTACCAGATTCATTGTCAGCTGAGCTTAACAAAAACGGCATTAAGACATTGAGTTTCGACGGCGAACTATGAAATAGCGGCCGGTACCACCGGCCGTAAACTCATTTACATGCCTCATTTGCTGCGAGTAATTCACGTTCATAGCCGATGCGCTGATGGCGTTCAGCACGCAATGCCCGCATCTGCATGTCGATGGGTGCACCAATCGGCAGCTGGTTAACGGCGAACGCTGGGCGCGCAACGTCGGCCGTTTTGCATGGCACGGCCACCGGAACTTTCACTTCAACGTATGACGGCGCCGGCGATGCACTCGAGCAGCTGGCCAGCATCAGAACAGAAACCACGATCAGCTTTTTCATTGGGCGCGCTCCCGACGCAGCTCGTCGTCAAAAGCAGCAGACGCCGCGCCACATGATTCACCGGTAGTGCGCTCAGCCATAACTGCGTTAGCCCTCTCATAATCGCTACGGGCCTGCTTGCGGGCTTTTTCCTGATCATCCTTGGCCTTGGCCTCTCTCTCGGCCTGTTCACGCTGCAGCGCCGTTATTCCAGCGTTCTGGCTGGCGATCGTGGATGCCTGTTGCTTATTACTGTCCCTGCATTGCGTCAGAGCCCCGTTGAGCCGGTCAATCGTTGGCTGGTAGTGTCGAGATGCCAGCCAGGCGCCAGCGCCGACAACAGCCGTCAGCGCCAGCAGGATCAAGACCGTAGACGTTATTCTTCCAGGCATAGCGCGCGCTCCTTATCACGGCGGATCACCAGGCCGTTTAGCTTTACGCCGCCGGCATATACCCAGCGAGGGAACTGCTCGCAGGCGGCCACAGTTTCACCCTGGCGGAACAGCCGGAACATCGTCGATTTCTGCATCCCCACGCAACCGACATTAAACGTGATGCTCACCGCCGCGTCGAAGGAACCCTGCTGCAGCTTGTCACCGGCGGCATAGTTTGTAACGCACCACTCAGCTGCCAAGATGTTCTTTTGCCAGTCGGCGGCGATCTGCTGATCTGTCTTGCGCACGCCTTGTTTCATGCCGTGCGTGTTGCCGATGCCATCAGTCCAAACGTCCGCCGGGCATTTGTATGGATCACGGCGGCACCCCTCGGCATTACCGATTAGCTCCAAGCCGGCGCGGCTGGTTTTTACTTCCCCACTAGACAGCACCAGGCCGATGATTACCGCTACAGAACAGACTGCGCCGGCCGCGCCAGTTTTATTCAGCTTGCTCATCGGCAACCCTCCCCATTCTTTCGCGGCGGCGATCCTCGCGAATCTTGAAATAAAGGTTCATCAGCCAGGTGAGGAAGGCGAAAAACAGACCGCCAAGAACACCTATTGCTGCCCACTGTTCAGGTGAATAACCATCCAGCAGCCGAGTAAACCAAAATGCGGCGCCACCACCGGAGGCGCCATAAGAAAGACCTGTCGTTAACTTTTCCATTTTCATACTCCACCTCCGCCGTTTGGCGGCGTTGATTAAGCCGCAGCGACTGAGTTGTCGTAGAATGTTCTCCAGGCCGAACCATCCCAATACACGGGGCAGCCAGTCCCGGAACCAGCTGATTCACCAGCCTTCCTCGCGTTTCTCGCATACACGAAAGCCCCCTTATCTTGGCCGGCGGGGAGTTCTGCAACGAGAAAATTACCCGGTGTTAAATCTCTGATTGAAGTTAACCCGCCAGCATTGGTAACTTTTACGCCTTGCGACGCCCCAGGCGTGCTGAATGCAATACCGCTAACTGACCCACCGCCAGAAATAACAGATTGCGATCCGCTGCTATCCTCAAGTATCAAATTAACCGCAGCAGATGGGCCAGCAAATGACGACCGTTTGAATTTAAATCCGTTAGAGGAGTACATAATCATCTGCACGTTATACGCGCTCTGCGTCGTTCCTATCTCGATCGTGTTGCTCGCATTGTTATGGTAAAGAAGACTTGGCCCAACATTACCAGTGTCCCCACCAATACGAATTCGTGCGCCTTTACCGAGGTGAATTGTTTTATTTGCGGCAAGGATTCTCAGATCCCTGTTAATATCCAGCGGACCCGTTGAGCCATCATATGAAACCGTATACGGCTGAATAAATAACGCCGGGGTTTGTGGGCCGCCGTTATAGGTATATAGACCGAGACCTTGCGTAAAATTGGCGGCATACGTGCCAATGCTAAAAACATCATCAAGCCCCATCACAGATCGACCATTGAATCGAATTCTTGGGGTGAATGGGCCGACATCATTTAGTCGCATTTCTGCGCGGCCGCCAAATTGGCTTCCTGAAAGCGATCCCAAGTGATGAGTGCTTGCCCCTTTCTGCATACGAGATTCGTTATAATCTATCTTCAGGCAATACACATCTGAACGATCTAGATTATCCTCAACCATGCTCGCAAACGGAACCAGCACCGTGTTGCCTAGCGTAACGGCATGCTGCACACCAGCAGTTGCCGCAGCAAAGTTATATTCACCGGCGATGCGCACCAGGCAAAACGTGCGTGCGTTAGACCAATTCAGGTTATAAGCATCATTAACAGGAAGCTCAGAAACCCAAAGACCGGCCTGCTCTGCGTTGGGGTTTTGCTGGTCGAACCGATAGCAGTAGAAAAAAAGTACCTTCGTGAAATCAGGTGAAAATACCGGACTCACTGGGTTTACACTAAACGGAACTGAAGTTTCTACAGGACCAGTAACTGAGGTTAAGTTGTCCTCCGCAACCCACATCAGCGGCTTTTGAACGCCAGCGAACTGACTTCTGGAGATAATGATAATTTTACCACTATCAGACCGCTTTAAGAAATTAGCCTCAACATGAATAATATTTCCAGCACTTAAGTTGTTTGATGAATCTAGCAACTTAATTTTTGTATATTCATACGTTGATGTATTGAATACCAGACAACCAAACTCACCATCAATAGAATGATAGCCAACGATCCCCCTGCCATCACCTGTCAATTCAAATCCATGTAGGGCAATGGCTGGATTACCCGCATCACTAAGAAAATTAAAATTCTTAATGAATGACCAATTCACCCCACTGTTAACTGATTCGTAAATCTCGTAGCGGATTTCTGCATTATCATTCGTCCCCTTTCTGAATCGAACAAACGCAAATAATTTTGTTCCGGCTGCATCTCTGCCGAGCGAGAACGCAGCAGCAGATTCGTTTGATGTATGCGCAGCAATGCGCCGAGGCTGGCTAAAGTTTTGGCCGTCGCGTGTCGACGTACACATCGCATCCATATTAATCGATGTGTGATCAGAACCCAGGTTATAGCCGATGAATGCCCGACCGCCAATAGCCACGGCCTTCCCTTGTGGCCAGTTAGCGAAGCCCCAACCCGTATCCGAAACCCGAGACACCGAACATGATAATGCACCTGCCAGCGCGTCAGCGGTTGTCTCTCCATTCCAGCCAATCATACCGGCGCCGCCTGGTATCGACTGATCAGCCAGTTCGAGGGAAAGATCGGTACCAGAATCACTGTCAGCTGAAACGGCCACCGGCTGCCCTTGAGCATTGATGCCGATTAATTTATTTGCCGTTCCAGATTGTGGGAGAGGCTGTACACCATAAGGGAACCTGACGCTGCGCGCGTTTGAGGATGCAAGCTCATTTCTTATGGCAATGTCTTCGCGTTGGCGCGCGGCGGCTTCTGCTATATCAGCAGCAATTCGCTGTTGTCGTTCTTGCTCCAATGCCTCTGATGCTCCGGACTCGGCATCTGCAACTTCGGAGTCAACATAACGCTTTGTGGCAGCGTCCTGGTTAGCCATTGGATCGCCAAGGTTAGAAATGCGGTTCTCTTGAGCGTCGTAGAACTTCGCTAACCAGTTGGGCTTTCGCAGTGCCAATGATGCAAATGACCAGGTTTGCTGGATCAGCATCGTCAGCTTATCCCAGGCATCCTCATGCACTTCCGGGAAGAAGTTGCCCTGGTTGCGCACGTCCGTTTCCTGAGTGAGTGGTAAATCACGCTCGATATTGATTCGCCACCCTGCAGCAAGCGGGATGGCCAACTTCACTTTTCCTCCCGATCGCAGACCCGCGCCGGTGACAGAGTAGTCAGTATTAAGGGTTAGATTGATGATATTTTCTGACAAATCAACAACTGATACAGAAAGCTGATCCTCAGTGAACACGCGAAATCTGTAATCAAAGTCCGTTGTCACACCATTCCCGGTGTACTCCTCGCGATCGACTTCAGTTGATACGGTCATGTTTTAGCTCCGATGGTGTGCTTTTTGCTCATTTTAGCCACCAACAAACCCTATATGAATCGAATTGTGTGATAACATTATTCTTATTACCATTAAGGTAATTATCTTGCGCATATTGCTAAACTAATCATTTTTATATATGGTTATTTATACAGTAGTCACACGCTGAGCGAGGTGCATTAGGAAATGAAGAGGTACAGCTACCCGGCCAGCAGGATGCTGGAGAAAAGCGTTAACACGCGCGAAGGAATCGCGGGATTAGCTAAGGCTTCACTACTGGAAACACTGCTGAAGGAACTCGATGAGGACGGCTCAGAGATCGGCGGTGCTATGCTGGAACTGAATGCTTTAGTGAACTATGTCACACAAAATGAAAAAATGAAGGAACAAATCAAAACACATTCGCAATTTATTACTCACCAGTTGGAACAATAATTACCATCGTCAATATCTCGCCGGGCCTAGCCCGGCTGCTGCTCAGGTTTGAATAAATCCACGATGGGTCTTGGTTGGTTAGCTTTTAAGACAGCTCATTATACTTTGCATCGTCATAACTCTTACCGAATCTTGACCAGCAGTATGAGTTCAAACTTTCTTTGTACTTAGTTGCTTTTCTTGCATTTAATGTCCAATTTGCCCCACAGCCAAGCAACGCTAAGATTATGCAAACAGTTTCAAAATCAATAAAGAAACCAACAAAAACCATGTAAGCAAAAAGCCCAACGGCAACTAAAACTGTTATTGACCTTCCATTTCTCGCTGATGCTTCAACTCGATTTAATTCCGAGTTAAATAATTTTGCTTGCTCTATATCCATATGCGCCTACTTAAGTTGCTCTTCTACCCGGTTCAAAAGCGGGGATATGTAAAACAGGTTCTGATATGGTAGCAACTTCCTGACCGCATGTGTCTGCTTGTCGTCAAATTCTCCGTTAAGCACACCATTGGCGATCACTGCCCCATCACCGGCCATGTCGAACGTTGGCCCCAACAGAGCACCGATTGCGTTACGACTCTGGAAGCGGGATACCGGCGGCGCGCCAAACATTGCGCCAAGGCCAAACCGGCCGCCGCTGATATTCTCCACGGCGTTCAGCGGTTCTGACAACCAGCCGATCATACCGGCGCGGTCGATGCCCTCTTTAACCAGGTTATTCGGGCTGTAGTCGATATCACGGCCGCTTAGCTTTTGCTTCATGACGTAGACCATTGCACCGAGCGCGATAGTCCCCATGGCGCCGAGATAGAACGATGCATCGCCCTGCTGGATGCCAGAGGCGATCACCCGGTTATGCTGCGCAAAAATGAACGTCTTGAATTGCAGGATCATCTTGCCTACTTCATTGCTCATCATCAACGGCGTATCGCCAACTCCTGGCGTGACAACGGTAGAGTCAACGTCTTTCAATACGGCAGATTGGAAAGCCTCACGCACTGCACGGTCGTCCCAAAGGTGGCTATGGCCAGTTAGAAGCCCGTCCATATCTTCACCGTGCTTCGCGTATTGCTCACCAATGCGGCGCAGCATGCTCTGGTCGATACCGATTTGCGCCAGCTTTCTGACCTCCTTCTTAGGCACTTCCTTCCCTGCCGCCAGCAGCTGCGCATTGTCCAGGATGCGGGATTGAACGATTAGGCCTGACCATGACTTCAATGCGCTGTTCCATTGGTTCATCAGCGTCCAGTTACCAAATTTCTGCGTACCCCAGTTAAGTCCACGCTCAAAAGCAGAGCGTCGGCTGTATGGGTCAGTCAGATCAGCAATGGCCTTCGTTCTGGTAGACAACACATAATCCAGGCCGACAGCCATTTCACGCAGGTCTTTGGTTGCGACTTTCACCGCGGCCATATTTCGGAGCATAGCGCCCATAGGGCGCAGAGATTTGCTTAAACCGTGCTGCATGATAGGACGCATCAAGTCGGTGGCGGCCGATATTGTCATACCCCCCAGCAGGCGCAGGAAGTTGACGTTTCGCGCGACACGGCCGGCACGGACAAAGAAGCTCCGCGGGTCCTTTGGCGCCCCATACGTACCGATCAACCTGTCTCGCATTGCCTCAATGTCGCGGAGGTCAGCTTCACGTTGCTTCTCCAGCTTCGCACGTTCCTTCGGCGTCTTGGCATCTTTGATCAGTTGAGTGTATTCCTCCGATACCTGTCGGATTTGCTCCCCCATATCCTTGCTGCCGAATTGCGCGGTTAGTTCGATCTCCGGCCCTACCTGGCGCAGATAGCTTTCCATGACATGGTTGATGTCAGACTCCAAAAAGTCCTCAATCCGTTCGTCTGGGATAAGCAGGCTCCGGCTCTTAGTGAAGCCAGCGCGGCCGATTATTTTTTCAGGCAGCAGCTGAGCAGGAACCAGGCCAGAAGGCGCGCCAATAATTTTGTTGATGATTTCATCTGCGGCATCCTCTGCTTCCTCTCGTGAAAGTGGCTCCATCGCCTTCAGCGCGCGCTCACGGCTTGCATTCAGTCTGGTAGTGGAGTTGGCCTTCTTCTGCAGCTTGCGCAGCTCTGAGCGGTGCTTGCGTGGATTATCCAGCAACTCAAGATGGCGCTGCAGGGTTGGAAGTTCCTCCTTTGCCCTGGCAACGTCATCCAGCTTGGTGCGTAAGTCAGAAACCTCTTTGTTAAGCCGGGTGATCAGCTTCTGATTTTTAGCTGTGGCCAGTTGCGCCTGTTGCTTCTCCAGCCTGGCTGTTAAGCCCTGCTCCTGGCCGATCAGTTTCGTCCTGTTGCCAACCTCGTCCATAAGTTCAGTTTTACGGCCAGACCATGACTCTGCTGCGGCAATTTCGTCAGCTAATGTTTTTGCTCGTGGCTCTGCTTCTGCTGCTGCAGCCAGGCCAGAATCTATCTTCTCAATACGCGCGCTGGCCGCATCAGCACCTTTTGCACTGATACCCTGAATCCAGTTAGCAATGCGCCCTCGGAACTCAGTGCGATCAGAGAGAATTTTGTCGAACTTATAAATGCGAGGCAGGTAGCTTTGCGCCGTTGATACGTCGACATCCTCTGGCAAAATGCCAAGTTCCTGCATGCGGACCTTTGTTGCTTCGAACATTGGCCGAATCTTAGTAGCAGCCTGTGCCACTTCAGGAATGTCACTCTGATCGCCGCGGCGCATAGCCATGCCAACGGCCTCGTTGAAATCAACAAAGTTCATTCGCTTACCGCCGGCGGCGCGGATGTTTTTGCTGTACGCCTGATAAGCATCCTTGGTTGACTCCATTTGCTTGTATAGCATGGCATCATATTGCTTGATCTTGGTTTCAGCCGCGGTGAACGTTGCCAACCCTTCATCGTTCTTCGCAAAGAAATAGTTGTTCTCTGCCAGTTGCTGATTGATTGCCCGCGACGCGCGGGATGGCGATTGAGCCAGGCGGCCGCCAGGATTAACGCTCAACGTTTTGTTGATTAACCCAACACCTGCAAGCTGTTCCTGATCCAGCGTTGTGTTGAAAACCTGCGCCGCGCCGATGCTCTGCGGAGAATCATTGCCCCGTAGGTTACTGGAAACTGCTTGAGATACCGCGGTACGCTGACCGGCACCGGCAAGCAACTGCGCCCCAGCCCCGAGTATTCCGCCAACCATAGCGTCAACGGCAACGTTAGCTGCGCTCTCTCCCAATGTCCGAGTTTCCTGGGTGGCGCTAAGCGCAGCCTCGGATGCGATACCGCCGACGGCATTGGCAAGGGCAAACCTACCTGCAGTAGCCGCAACCTCACCGCCGCGAACCACCGCGCCGGCAGGAACAAACATCGACGCCAGATTGATAGGATCGATAAGCCCCATCGCCAAGCTTGATATTGTCCCGGATCCGCCAGTTTCTGAAAGGTATTGCCTGTCCTGCATCTGCTGATCGATACGCTGCTTTATGGCGCGCGTCTCGTCAGGAGAGCCGGCATCAATGAATGAGTCTGCGTAATCCTCATATCCTTTAAGATCGGCCGCATCATTGTCGAAAGGGTTATACCCATCAACCTTGTCAAACTGGCTGAATGGCGCAGTGGCAATGAAACTTCCCAGGGAGTTATCAATTCGGAAAGCCGCGTCACGACCGCGCTGAACCTGCTGATTATCGGTGAATGGATTGAACGCCGAAAGCAATGACGGCGTTTCCATATATGCAGAACTATCATCAGGCTGAGGTATGCTCTGTACATCAGCAGACAGCAGATCATCGGGATTCATCTCATACGTTGGCATTACTTACCTCCTGCGGTGATGTTGCTCGGCAGTTGATTGGCAATGCCGGCGCCAAATGGTTTAGTAAAATCAGGCGGTGTATATCCTTGCTGGCTTGTGAATGCCGGCTGTTTTTCTTCCTGCCGAGCAGCGCGCGCCGCATCAACCCTCTGTTGCTGAATATCCATAGTTTGCTTGTACATAGGCGAGGTTTTTTGCTCAGGCCTGAATCGCAACGGCATACCATTTTCGCCGTAATACGGGCGAACATCGTCATAGCCTTCTGCGTTCTTCTGGCGCACCATAACGCTGTAACTCTGATCGCGTGGCGTAACAGCATCGGGAACCAAAACCAAATCGGTATCATCTCGCGCGCCGCCAAACGCGGAGCTTTTCAAAGCTTTTTTCTCTTCCTCCCACTGGCCTTTGATCCAGTTGCCTGAACCGTTAGTCACGCCATAAACGGCTTCAGGGGCATACTTCATCACCTCTTCTTTGCCGTTGATGGTCGATACCGCCCACACCTTTTTAATCATGGCGTTAGTCATTGCCTTGGCCTGATCAGCATCTCCGCCGGTCTGTGCAAAGTTCGCATCGTAAATGGTCTGGTAGTCGCGTTGGTACAACTGATTAGCCTGCCCTGCGGCGCTGATGCTTGGCGCCCCGAAACTGGTCCACGACGGCGAAAGACTATTGATATTATCCTGCGCCGCGGTAGCTCTATCCTTGATGTAGTCTTTATCCCTGACCTGTTGGCTAATCATCTGCTTCAAGCGATCGTCCTGCTGATAGACCTGGTTGTAGGCCATATCTACCGCTTTCTCTGCAGGCACACCGGCGCGGTCATAGGCATAAACTTTCGAGTAGAACGCCATTGCTCCTTTATCAACGCCCGTGGCCGCCGCCGGATTGTTGTCAAAAATCTGACCGTACATCTTGGCCATAGGAACAACGACAGCTGGATCGCGCGATGTTGCCCCAGCGGTGAGCATCGTCTTAATCTGCGTCGGAAGCATGCCGGATTTGGTTGTTATCTCTGCAACCTGGTTCAAGCTGTCGGCGTTGTTAATATTGAAACCGGGGGCAACCTCCTGATCAAAGTAGTGATCAGCTGCCGCCTGATTGTTTTTGTCGTTCGGGTCTAAGGGGAATTTATTTTGCAAGGATGAAGAGAATCGTGCACTCCCCTGGTTCTTCTCCCATTCAGCATCGAGTTGCTTAAATTTCGCCTGCATTTTGTCCCAGCGCTGCTGGTTGGCTGCAAAATTCGATGCATTCGGATCCGTTGGCCGCAAGCGCTCAAGCAGATCTTGCCGCGCTGCCGGCGACATGCTTTTGGCTGCTCCAATTACGCCACCATAACTTTGCTGGTCTTGAAGGTCTTGCCATTGCCGCATTCCTTTTGCTGGACCATAGGCATTTATCAGATCTGCTTGCGTTGGTAACTGCGCCGGCTGCAGCCCTTCATCAAGAGCTGAATACGCATCTTTCAGCGATGTACCAAGCTGCTGCGCGTATAACGCTCGCTGCTCATTCTGCATAGCCTGCGCCTGTCGCAAATAGGCTCCTTGAGTTGCAGGGCTTGCAGCATCAAAAGCGGCATTGCCGGTTCTACGCTTTGAGGACTCCAGCGCCGAAAGGCCAAGCGCAGCACTGACGCCGGCGCCGATCTGCTCATCGGTGTACGGCTGGCTGCCATTCTCATGCTTCACGATGCCGGCACACAACGCTGCCAGGGTTCGTGGGTTGCTCATATCAACCTGATCATTGGCGCCAACACCCAACGCGCCGCACAGCGCCTTGATGTAGGCATCAGTGTTGTTTCCATCTGATGCCGGCGCCCAACGGTTAACGATCTCTGCTACGGTATCGAACCCTTTAGCCTGATACGCGAGCAAGTTCTTACCCAGCGCTCTAATCCCATGCTCCGGCGTCTCAAACTTGGCAAAGCGTCCATCGCTGCCAGATTGACCTTCCCATGGGTTTTTATCACTGGACTCAATGTTTCCAGGGTTGTTATTTCGCAAACCTCGCGCAGCAGATGAATTTCCATGCGCAGCGAATCGAGACACGCCACCCACGTCTGACGGCTCGCCATTTCTTGCCAAGAACTGATCATAGCGGCCAGCAGTAAGCTGAGCATTCAAGGCGGACTTGGCAGAGTTTTCCCGGAAGCTTACCCAATTGGCTTCAATTTCTTCCGGGCTTTGTCCGTGTGCCTGGCCATATGCCATGATCTGCTCTCTGGCCAGCAGGTTGGCATTTACAAATCCTTCGTTGCTGTCGAAGCTGTTTTCAGCCTGCTGCTGCAAGTTTGCCAAAAGCCCTTGCTGCTGACCTGCTTCGAATTGCTGACGCTGGCCGATCTCGTACTGGCGCGCACGATTGGCAATAGGCTGGCCGGCGGCGGTGAATTGATTACGGAAACGTTCTTTAACCGGGCCATCAGGAATGGAGTCAAAAGCCGTGCTGGCCATTTGGCTTAACTGGCTTGCTACCTGTTCGCTCTGCCCAATAGCGTTGGCGCCCTGCTTGGTTAGTAACCCAGTTTGAGGGTTATTCATCAGGTCATCGGCTTGCTGGTTGAATTGCATCAGGGCGTTTTGAGCGAAAGCCAGATCTTCGCGTTCCCGCTGCTGCTGATAAATTCCCAACGCATTAGAACCAACGTCTGCCAGCGCAGTGAAAGCGTTGTCTTTGGGGATACGCAAATCCTGCGTATTAACCGGCGCCGCTTGTGATTGCGATTGGCGCTGATATACCGGTACTGTAGGCATCATTCCCCCTTAAAACGTGAATGCGTTAGAGCCGTAGCGACTGCTGCGGGCATTGCTAAACATGTTGTTGCTGGAACCACTGCCGGCTTTGGTAGCTGGCTTATCCAGCGCGCCTGACGATTTATAAGCGCCATATGCGGTAAGTGAGGAATTCAGGATTGTCGTTGCTGCTCCAAGGTTTGCCGCGTTGCTGTCGATCTGCCCCTGAGCTCGACTAACACCAGCCTGGAAGTTAAGGCCAGCCGCCTGGCGCTCTGCGTTATTGACGGTAGTTAGAGCATCAAGCTGTCCGCCGGCCGCCGTATCACCGAAGATATTCAGCGCACTTCCGCTGGTCATGTCGGTTCCGCCGGCGCCGAATGCTGCTGCCTGCTGGCCCTGTAACTGTCGAGTCTGTTGTCGCTGCTGTGCAGCCTCCGCATTGCCGGCATTAATCGTGTCGAGCGCGGCGATCTCTTGCGCATCTGCGTTGGCGTTGGCGATCTTTGCCTGCTGCCGTCCCTGCTGAACTTGCCCATATGCGCTTACTGCAGCAACTGCAAGAGAAACACCTGCAATAATCGTGGTTGGCTCACACATGATCACCTCGTCTCATTTCAAATCTGTGGAATGGAAGCCCGGCACGGCCAACGGGCTTCGCTTCATGGATGGTGAACCCCAGCCAGTGCAGCCAGCATTTCGCCGCGGTATTGCGCGCGTCGACATAGTTCTCCAGCTCTGGGTAGTGCTGCAGGAAAAGACGCAGAACTGGCCGGCACCGACGGGTGAAAGTGGCCTGGTATTTTTCAAGCAGGTCAGAACCCACCAGCCACGGAACCCCGGAACCGGTTATCATTGACCGTGGCGCCACGCCAAATATGGTCACAACCTCGCCATTGATCAGCCCAGCGAAAGCAAATGCAGAAGTGCGCAGCGCCAGCTCAAGAACCTGAGCTGGCGTCTTGCCGCTCATCGCCTCGAACTCATCGGCGTCAGCCTGGCGAACGTGCGGCAAGAGCGCCGCAACGTGTTCCAAGGTGGCTTCGATAACTTCAACCTTGCGCACTAAATTCCTCCTACGGTTACGCGCGGGATAACCGCGAGAATGGTCATCGGCAGCGGGTCGTTCTGTTCCACAATCAGCCGGCCGTTCTTGCTCCAGTTGGCATCCAATTGTAATTCAATGGTTCCCGTCTTCGGTTCGACCGGGTCATCATAAAATTCATCGTTGCGTTGCGCGTATTCGTACATCTCACCGCCGGGCGTACCAGCAAACACACCGCGAGATTCATTCACCAGCAACGATGCGGCCGTGAAGAGTTTCTTCTTATCCAGCAGTGTTTCGTTGCCGTTCAGGTTAACGTCCAGCGTTTCAATGACTGCGGCGATCGGCAGTCCTGCATGCACTACGGAGCCAGCCTTCTCCAGCGTAATGGCGCCAGCATTGACAACCTTCTGCGGTTCAACGTTGGCATCTGACAAAATGCTCACAGCCTGGCCTTCGAGGTGATCAAGCCCTGCGAATGTAGAGCGCGCCATGCTCCAGTCACTGACCGGGACACCACGGAACTGCGGCGGCACATTTCGGTTGCTGGTAACGGTTGCCTGGTTTCCACTTGCGACCGAACGGATCAGCAACTTAAGCACCTTGCTTACATCATCCTCGACATAAGGCATGTGGATTTCGCTGCCAATATCGCCACCAGTGAAGTAACTGGCGCCGGCCACCGTCAGCGTCATCTCTTCATCGTATGGCCAGTCACCTGCGCCACCGGTAAGCGCCATGGTTTTGCTGGCGTCATGGTTTCTGCCGTCATACGTCAGGCCACAGTCAACGAAAAAGGCATCATCCATCACATCGTATAGGCGGCTCTGCATACGCTCGATATAGCGTCGCTGCTGGCCATTGATGGTGCGTTCAACCACGCAATAGAGCGCATCTTCGTTTCCTTCGGCGATGCTGCACACTGATTCATAGTGGCCGGCTCCTGGGTGTAAGTGCCATGCCGCTACCTGCTGATCACGCAGGTAGGTTAATCCCAACAGAGCGCCGTCATTGCGTGTACACCAAACGATCGACATAGGCGTGATGGAGAACGCCCAATCGGTAATCTGGTATCCGATAAAGAAGTGGTTAGCTAGGATGGTCAGGTCAGAACCCTGGAAGCCGTCGACATCGAACGAGTAGGCCAGGTCGCGCACAGCGCCGCCCTTCTGCTGGATGAATAGCGCGACATTGCTGATCGCAATAGGCTGCACGTGGCTGGCGCCATTCTGTCCCTGGCTTGAAAATTGAAAGGCCGACGGGGTCAGCGTACCTTGCTGGTTCCCGTTCACCTTGTATTCGCCACCACTGGTTAGCGCTACGAGCGAGCCTACGTCGATCAGATGACGGATTTGATTGAGCTGGCGCCCGGCGTAGGTATAGGTGATCGCATCGTCATCAACGGTCGGGTTTGATGTGCCGAAGTCCTTATAATCACCGCTGCGGCTGGTCCATACTGTTTGCGGCTGACTGCGTGATCCGGCAAACATCAAGCGCTGCTGGAAGTAAACGACGGTGCCAGGATAGCCAGCATCACCATTCCAGGCATAATGCGCCCACTTGTATGTTGCGGACTCGACGCCAACTACCTGGCCGGGTAGTTCAATCTCACCATCCTTGCGGATCACTACTTCGGCGGTGGCGGTCATCCCGTCTCCGCTTACGGCCGTAATGCGGCAAATACCTCGGCCGGAATGCAAATAACGCCATTTGACGCCATAGGCATCAGAACCGGCTACAGCCCAGCCGTCCCAACTATCACCAGTTGTATGAGTTGGCGCCACCGGGCCAGTATGCCCTCGCTCGCCGGCATCAACGCAACGATAATAGTTCTCCTGGTATCGGCAGATATTCCCAACGCTAACTTGCTCACCGGTAACCCAACGCCCGACCGTGTCGACGTTCTTCTGCTCCATGTAGAATAACTTGCCAACATGCCAGCTTTTGAAGATCGATGAACTGGCTGTAAGGTCTACCGTTCCGCTTGTCGCGCTCGCATAGACAGTGATCGACTCATCAATGTTCACGTTAGCAAACGGACCGCTGACTGTGGCCACCTCTGCAGTACGCCAGTCATCGTGTGCATAGCGCTGGATTTCCATAGGTGGGTAGTTCGGGTGGCAAACTGTCATCACGTCTGCGCTCTGCGTGTATTTCAGCAGGTCGATATCTGCTGCGGCCCACGGCGTTGTTACGTCGACAGGCTGGCCAGCACTGGCGCCTGATGAGTAGACAACCTGTGCGCCATCCATAAACACGCGGAAGTAATGATCGCCGACCTCGAGCACATAGGTCTGCTCCGTGTTGAACTGAAACGGGATCAGGCGACACTTGCGATCGGGAAACTTTGCCGGCGCCACATAGCGCGTTCCTGGGCGGTTCTCAACGCCACCATATTGGCGGACAATGAAATTACGGCAGCGGCGCAGTGACGTCTGATATTTCTCCAGGTCAACGCGGCCATAAAGGCTTGGCGATACCTCGCCACCAGCAAATGACGGTTGAATGAGGCTGGTTGTCATTATGATGCCCTCGCGTCGGAAACCTCAGACCACGGCGCCGGCGGCTCCTGGGTTTCATTCATGCTCAGCGTTGACGCAGATGAAATGGTGAGTTGGTATTTCTGCTCAGCGCGATTACCGAGACTGGCATCGCCAGTGATCTGCATGTTGATTTCGGCGGCCAGGCGCCAGCTAAGTGCGTCGCGGAACTCTGCGTCAAACATGTTGGGGTCGGTGACGCGTGTCACGTAGCGCAGCCATGCTTGCGGCAGGTCAGTCAATATCAAACGGCCAGTGCCATTCTCATCTGAACCAACTTCATACGGCACACGCTTTTCTGGCGTGATAAAGCGCTCACCGTCTGGAGAGACGATCGCAACAATGCGCAGGCAGTCCACCGGGTAGCGGTAACTGTATTGCCAATCAGGCTGTTCGATATCCAGATCGGCAAGGGCCACACGCTTGGTTGCAAAGCGCCAAGGGAAATCAGCCAGCACCGCGTCGCGGCAGTCTTCATAAAACAGCGAGCATACCGCCGCTTCTTTGCTCTTTTCCGTCAAGCTGGCAATAACTCGGCTGTTGCCAAGTCGACCAAGTGCCACGTTGCAGATCTGGATAACGGATGCCATCACTCGCCTCCTGCGTCGCCATAAAGCGTGTCGGCAGCAGAACGCTGCGGCGCGGCCGCCGGCTCAACGCCAATATCGGTGAACTGCAGATCAACGCTGCTTTCGGCTTTATCACCTTCGGTGCGGGTGGAGACAGACAGCACTTTAGCCAGGCCGCCAATTGTCAGTGACTCTCCAACCTTTGGCAGTTGGATCCCCAGCTTTTCCAATGTGTCATTGTTCAGCGTGAATCGAAGCCCCCACGGATATTCGTCGCGAGTCTCCGGCTTTCCGCCTTCGCTTTCGTAGGTGTCTGTGCCGATCTTGAGGTTTACGGTTTTCATGCGAGGACTCCAGGAAAGAAAGGGGCCGAAGCCCCTTTGTTAGTTGATGCCTAACTCTTTGCGCTTGGCTTCAATTTCTTCTGACAATTTGGCGATGCCCGCTTTGTGGTGCGGCTTGGAGCCGAAGATTTCTTCATACTGCTGCTGCAGTGCGGCCAGCTTCGCGCTGTCGTCGCTGTCGCCGCCGCCCTCTTCCAGCAGATTGCCATCACCATCGATCAGCTGCAGGTTGTCGCCAGCCCTGCCGCCATATTCGATTGTGTCGCCCTCTTCCAGCAGATTGCCATCACCATCGATCAGCTGCAGGTTGTCGCCAGCCCTGCCGCCATATTCGATTGTGTCGCCCTCTTCCAGCAGATTGCCATCACCATCGATCAGCTGCAGGTTGTCGCCAGCCCTGCCGCCATATTCGATTGTGTCGCCCTCTTCCAGCAGATGCCCGTTGATGAATGACTTCCGTGTGACGCGGTACATTTTCAGTTGTGACATGTCACGCCCCGTTAAACAGTGATGTTGAAGGCGCTTGCATAGCTGCGTTGTGCATCAGCATCCAGCAGCAGGCCAGCAGTGAAAGAACCGGCGGTCAGCGGGCCAGTGCCCACGGTGTAGTTGACGCGCAGATAGCGCTGCACACCGTGTGGAACAGTGGCCACGTAGCGATAACCAACCTTCAGATCAGCAACTGCAATTGCCCCTGTCTGCAGTAACGTGGTTGCACTGGCGAAATCGCTGGTCTTGGAAGTCTGCAGGCTGATTGTCACGGTAGCTGAACCGCCAGCCGCGCCATTGGCTGCCACCTGAGCGAAGAACTCCACCGGGTAGCCAGGACCGATATCGCGGACATCATTACCGGCATACAGCGGCCCGAGGTCGATAACGTCAGTAGAAGGCGCGGTTGCCGTAACAGCCTGCGCCTGCGAGAACATATTCAGATAGTCGAGGATCATTTTGTCTCTCCATCAGTGAGAAAGGAGAGCCGCACCCGGCGGCTCAGCCGGGATTATTGAACCTGTGATTCAGTGCTCAGCAGAGCATCGCAGGTACGCACTGGCACGCCGCGGAACGAGGTCCACCACACGCCTTCGGTTTCTTTAACGCTGATCGCCAGAGAAGCTTTTTCAGTTGCCTGAATGTCCAGGTATTCAGCCGCGTCGCGGTTCATATAGAACACAGCCTTACCCATCTGCAGGTTAGGGATGCGATGCAAAGCCTGCACCATCAGCTTTGCCAGGTTCGGACCGTCGTCGGCGCCCAGCTTGGTGGTGTCGATGTTGGCAATGCGAACGGCATATCGCCAGTCGCGAACAGTCAGACCATTGTCCCACTTGTAGTGGGTTCGATAGCCTTGATACTGGCCGCCATTCGGATCTTTCAGGGTTTGCTCGCCAAGGTCTTGATGGTTCAGACCTGCTTTCTGCCCTTTGGGGAAAATTCCATGAACTGTATTGCTACCCCAAACAACCAGCCATACAGAGGTCAAGTTTGACCCGGTGCCGCCGGCATCAACGATGTTTTGCGCGTTCTTGGCAGACTTGTCGTTATAACGTGCCGACAGGCCGGTGAATCGCTGAGGGTTAATACGAGTGTCACCGTAGAAGATGGTTTCTGCCATAGTCTGATTCATGGCCTCCAGGAAGGCATTGTCTTCAGACAGGCGAAACTCTGCCGAATTGCCATTCAGGTCAGCCAGGGCTTTATCAATCTCAGCATAGGTTTCCAGCATGCCAGTGCTGTCTGTTACCTGTGCAGTGGTGGATTTGCTGGATGGTACGCCGTAGTTAAGCAGGCGCCAGGTTGCTGCAGGCAGGCCGGTTCGCACAGTGGTACGGTGGCCAGTAGGTAGGTTGCCTTCAACAAACAGCATATCGGTCAACACAGGGTTGGTTTGCGACAGTAGTTCTACGATGGTTGGCACTTTACCATCAGGATCGGTACGCTTTGCCCAGTCTGCCAGCGTCAGCGCGTTGGTGCTTTTAATAGCCATTCGGTGTTACTCCTTCTTGCCGTAGAGAATGTCGGCCGCGCTACGCTGACCGCCTTGATTTGGCACGACGAAGGTATCTTCAGCCATCGCCTTGCCGACTTTTGCACAGAAGCGAACCAGAGCCGGGTGATTACCCAGGCCGCTCGCATTCAGGTATTCGCGCAACTCTGGGTTGCCGAACTGATCCAGCGCGCGCTGCGCGGCGCCTACACTGGCGTTGAACTTGTCGCCGCCGATTTCTTTGTCGGCCTTGACCTGCTCACCCCAATCCGAAACTTGCTTGCTCCAGGCTTCTGCCTGCTGCTGCTGGATCTGCGGATAGATGTCGACCAGCTTCTGCGCCTGCTCTTGGCTCAATCCCAGTTCTTTGGCGATCGGCTCAAACACAGCCAGAGCATTGGCATCCAGTTCCTGGCCTTCCGGCGGAGTGAACTCGTATTTCTCCGGCGCCGTGGGTTTCTTATCCTTTTCCGCTTTTTCCGCAGCTTCCTTATCGGCTTTCTCTTTCGCGTCTTTTTCTGCTGCGAGTTCTTTGGCCGTCTTGCTGCCTTCCTGCTTTCCTTCGCCTTCCGGGTTGTCACCTTCCCCCGGATTACCTGCATTGGCATCTGCTGCCGGGTTATCGCCGGTTGCTGCAGGGGCTGCGCCACCATCACCGCCTTCAGGCGAAGCTTCAGAGCACAGACGGCGATACATCAAACGTTCTAACAAGTTCATGCGTTGCCTCTTAAGCCATGATCCCCGCGGCCTTCAACTTGGCCAGCAGAGCGTTAACGTCAGTTACCAGCCCAGCCACATCGGTTGCGGTTGAGTTAGCTTGTGTTGCAGCCTGCTTCACGCCGCCGACTACAGAATCGGTTGCCGCCGGCGGCGCGAATGTGGTTGGTTTGCCGGTGATGTCTCCCCAAGCCACGGAAGAACCGCCGCCGCTCAGAACCTTAACGACTTGCACGCCGCCGTCATTCCGGATCACTTTCTGGCGTTGTGTTGCCATGATTAGCCTCTCTGTCTTTCTCGGCCTCGGCGGCCATCTTTAGGTACAGTTCAGGGCAGAACTTCAACACATCGTTGAATAGCGCCAGCCCCGAATTGCGGTTACCTTCATTGAAAATTGTGCTGTTGACCTCGCCGGTGAATGAGATGCGAAACACACCAGCCTGATCGAGAAGCCCCCACACAAAACGGCGACCACTTCCTGTTGCCATCACCTTCTTAACGTCGTCAGCGTGGCGTTGCTGAAGCTGCTCGCGAGTCATCATTGCTGCGCCCCCTGGCCTTGCTGCATAGCCTGCTGAATGCTGGTCAGTAAGTTAGGGTCTGCAGTTCCTGATTGGCTGAGAGTCTTCGCGATATCCGCGGCACCGGCGCCCATCTGCAGGCTCTGCGCTGCCTGTTGCTGCTGCGCGCGCTGCTCGCGCTCTGCCTGCACCTGCTCGTCGGACTTGGTGATCGTCGTAGGCACGCCAAGCATGTCGCCGTACTCATCGATCGCCTGGTCAACATCAAGTTTGTCAGCGGCCTGCTGGAATCCAGCTGCAGCCATATTCCCGATGAATCCGACAAAGCGCTCAATAGAGCCGATGCCAACAGACTTCTGCGCCTGCGCCATCACGCTGGTGTATTCCACGCGCAGTGGTTGACCCTGCAGTTCATCCGGAGGCGGTGGCAACATGCCGCGGCGCATCATGATGTTGAAAATCCGATCGATAGCGGGGTCCAGCAGTTCATCGTTCAGTCGGTCGAGCACCGGTCCGATCTGCAACATCTTCTCGTCGCGCATCTCGTTGACCGCTTCGATCGGCATGCTGCGGGTGTTTACGTTGCTGAACATGTTGAACAGCGGAACGAAGTAGCACTCATTAACAAGCTGGCGCCCGTCTTGAATGCTGCCTAGCAGTTCCTGAATGCGGGGGTTAATCTCGTAAACCGGTTTGAATCCAGCCGTGTCGCCGGCGCCGTTGTAGTAGGAAACATCGCCAGGCAGCAACGACAGGCGTTCATTCTTCATCGAACTTGGCGCCATCATTGGCGGGTTAACCAGCTTGTCGATTGCCTGGTCTTTTCGCTTCTGCTGAAGTTGCAGTGCCTTAACGCCACCCAGAGCCAGAATGCCAGGGCATGATGAGCCGTATGCATCCTCACCGTTGATGTCCCAGCGCGGCACCAAGATAGGCATTTCATCGAAACCCGACTCGCTCAGCAGTTTGTCGCCGGAGCCGCCTGGTTCGTAATAAATCGAACTGAAGCGCTTGTTCTTCGCGTTCAGCTTTCCAGTGTCACGGTTGGTGTTCGGCAATACGGCATGCACGACTTCGAACCACGTTTCAAACGAGCCGGTATCCCATGCGGATGCCACGGCATCGCTCACGTTCTCCTTTCCAAACTTCGTCACCAACTGGCGGCAGGTCATGGAGAATTTGCGAAATACAGTGTCGACCTGCAGGCGATCGCTGTTCGAGATGTAGTAGCTCCCGATCGGCAGCACATGCGTGCGGATCACATCCTCTTCATCTTCCAGGATGGAAATCGCACCGGTGGCAAACGTGCCAAGGTAGCGGTAGAGCACCGTCAGGGACTGATACCAGTTTGATTTGTTCATCACGTCGTTCATCAATTCGACGACCTGAGAAAGCCACATCTTGACCGGCCAGCTATCCATCAGTTGCTTGTCTGGAGTGCTCAGAGAAAACCACGGGCGCGTCGGGCTAGTGATGCCGGACAACATGCCAGATTCAAGAGTGCGCGAAGCAAGCCCGCCGGTAGGGTCAACAACCTTGGTGTTGCGTTTGTTGCGCCCGGCGTCGGTTGTCAGGAATCGTCCGCAGTTTGGCAGGATGAAATCGCTCAGCTCTTTCCAATGCGAGTCATACGACGTCCGCGCGGTTACGAGCTGAGATAGCTGCTTTTCAAGAAACTGCTTGCGGGATTCCTGCTCAGCCATGATCAGCCACCCAACAGAGTTTTGCCGGTGGTGCTGGCTTGGCCTGTGGCGCCCTGCGCACCGGTAAGGATTGTCGACTGTTGGCCAGCGGCTGCACGGCGTCGAGCCTTATCCTTGTCGGCAGCATCAATCACTGCAGCATCCTGCGCTTGCGGCGCTGCCTGTGGCTGCGGTGGCGTTGAAACCTTCGGCGAACTCATGCACATGCGCGTAACCCTCCAAAATAATTACCAATTAAACCACATGAGAATTATTTTGACTAATTTGTTGACGTTATAATCAAAACAAATTACCTTTATGGTAATCATTGAGGGCGTAAGCCGAGCCAGCTTCTATCACACTACACAGTATAAAACTGGTATCGGTGCTCTCGATGAGCTATCGCGAAGCATCATCCGAACTTAATCAGGTGCAAACACTTGTAGGGGGTGTCGGAACTTGGTGGATGGTGTTTCACGATAGCCGTGACCGTTATCAACCTGAAATGCTGTGTGTAGGATTTAGCCCGCCTTGCGCGGGCATTTTTTTAACGAGGAATCATTCGATGAACGACAAAGAAATCGAGCAGGAAATCCAAGCCAAAGGCAAAACAGCGCCGCGCGTTACGCCTGACCATATCGAGAGCGTTATCGCTAGTGAGCATTTTTTCACTGCCGCTCAAGGCTACGATAAATCAGCCGCTGATAATTTCCATGATGACCCGTACCCACTGGCAACGCCGGACGCATTACACCTGCTAACATTCTGCGTTCTGGTATTGCGCAACGGATTCACCGTCACCGGTGAAAGCGCCTGCGCCAGCCCGGAGAACTTCGACGCCGAAATCGGCATGCAGATCGCCCGCGCCAACGCCGTGCAAAAAATCTGGGCGCTGGAAGGCTATCTGCTCAAACAGAGGCTGCACGAAGGCAAATAACAACAGCCCGCTAATGCGGGCTTTTTTATGTCAACCACCTGAGAAATTTAGGCAGTTCGATATTCTGCAAAAACATCACGCATAGGGATCATAGTCTGTTACGGCCCCGCCGCGCTTCTCGCCTGGTAGAGCATGCTGGCGTTTCGTAACCGGATAAGCGAACGTCAGCACAAATGCATCACCGCAACCCGGTGATCGCCCTAACCGTTCTTTAATCTGTTCCTTTGGCTCCAGCACTATCTTTCCATCCGTCCTAACTTTGTACTCAGCCGCTGATAAATCCTCTGCTGTCTCGCGTTCATCCAGCGCGCCGCCAAGCTTTAACCAGGTCTTGGCATTGTTATACATCTCACCGCGCTTATTCAGCATCTGCGGGTCGCTCGACGCGCTACCGAATGGCACCAGTGTCCATGAACGCCCCCAGCCGCTTCCGATTGAGTGCAGGCCAGTGCCATAGCCAAAGTCGATATGCACAGCATCAGCGTGATACTGGTCTTCGAAGTCGGCAATGCGTTTAGCCATAATCAGGTCATCGGTTGTTTTATTTCCACGCCATAGAAGCTTCGCATGAAGTCCGCGCCGCATGTAGATCACCGCGTCGTCAGCGCCGGAGTATGCTGGGTCGACACCGATGATTGTCGGTGCGTGCGCCACATCGCGCTCTGTAACCACACGCGTCAACGCTGCATCAGTAAGGCCTGTGGGAATAAACTGCGTTTCAGAGGCGTCAGGGAATATCCCGCGCACGCGCACTTTGAAGAAATCGCTATCCTCGCCGTTGTCCTCTTCCCATTTGGCGATCTGCTCTTTGTTGGTGCCTTCCACTGTGCGGCTGTCGATCTGCTTACCCTTCCAGCGGTGGCGATACTTGCGGAAGCACTCACGGAATCGTCCCATGTTCCGCGTAGGGTTGCCGAATGCCACCCAGATAATCTCTGTTCCCTCATCGGTAAGCGCGCCCTCGGCAACCTCCCACACCAGATCCGCAATGTTGGATGCTTCATCGAAAATCAGGATGATGCGTTTGCCCTTGTTGTGCAGGCCTGCGAAGGCCTCCGTGTTGTTCTCTGACCACGGAACTGCGTCCGCGCGCCACGATTTTGCGTGCGCCGGGTCGTTGGCATAGATGGCGGTAGCCGTGCAGTTAAACCAGTCGCAGGTAATAGACAGGCGTTGCCACTTGGCGATCTCCGGCCAGGTCTTGGTGCGCAACTGGTTCTCGGTGTTTGCGGTCACCACCACCTTGCAGTCTTCGCAGGTGTCCATGCCCCACTTAACCAGCATTGAGATCCAGGCTGACTTGCCGATGCCGTGCCCCGAAGCGCGGCAGATTAGCAGCGGTTGGTGGCGGGTAGCTGGGTTTTGAAGGTGGGCGCCAATCTCATCGAATGCTTCACCCTGCCATTGACGCGGCCCGGCTGAGTCGTGCAGCTCGGTTCCCTCCTCGCCCCACGGGAACGCATAGAGCGCGTAGCCGTGAGGGTCATGCGTGAAGCTGGCGATATCCTCAACGAGTTGCTGCTCGAGTAGCTCTTCGTCATCACTCACTTGGTATTTTTCTCCAGTGCGCGCCGGCGGGCGTTGGCCATACGATCGGCCAGGGTCACGTTAACATTGACGTCCACCCGGTCTTTGAATGCCTGAACATCGACGTGCTTACCAATCATCTCAAGGTTCTTCACTTTGTCAGGCCACTTGATTGACTTGAGCACGCCGATCATCTGCTTGTCATCGCCCTGGCCTTCGAACAGTTCCGCCACCTTCACGCCAGACAGGAATTGTCGCCACGCCTTCGGCCACGCGCTCAGTGGTTTCAGCGTCAGATCATCGTTCATGATATCGGCAAGGTCCAACTCATCGATTTCCACCAGCCGCTTGAGAACGTAGTCAGCGTCTATCTTGGTGCGCTTATTGCGATGCTTCATCAGTTCCGCGATGCGTTCTTGAACCTTCGGGCTATCCATATTTCGGGACGCAGACACGGCTGCATTCTTATAACCGGCCGCCGCCGCCGCTGCGGTCTGGTTGTCCGGGTTCTTGATGTATTCCTGGCAGAAGCGTTCCATCTGCGCGTTAAGTTTACCGTATCTCGCCATAAAAATTACCTCCCGGGTAATATCATAACACGCAGTAAAAAACCGCCAAGCGGCGGTTTTATCATGTGTGACCTTATTTCATTGTCACGCTCTATTGTGTGACACGTCACACTAGCTCGAAGTCATCGTCAAATGTCGGCGAGTTGCGTTCTATCGCCATTATCGCAAGGATAAACTGGATTCCCTCGTTAAGCGAAACCGGCCGCTCATACTCGATCATGAAGACATTCTCGTATGTCCTGCCAAGCCAATAGCCACCGCCATATTCGATATTACGTTGAAAGAAAACCCATCCACCTGGAACAAACTGCTGCAGCCACTCTCCCCTGTAGACCACCTGATAAATGTCTGCTTTCTTGCTCATAACCCACCCGCAAATACTGTATGTATGGACAGTAATATTTTAGACCAGATGAGTCAAATTTTCCGCAATCGGCTACAGCGTCTTGAGCATCAGCTCTCGCCAGATCTGTGTCTGCCCGCACACCGCTTCACCATTTCGGTAACACCCGCCGGCAGGTCCAGGCATCGATTCACCGCACTGGCATTTATGGGTAGCCAGTTCAGCAAGCTGGCGCTTCAGTTGGTTGATGTCCTGCACCGCCAGCAACTCGAAGTATTCATCAACGCTATACGGTTCTTTCCCAGGGCGACGCGCACTACAGTTGGCCTTGATCTGCTCGAAGATGTGATCGCTCACCTCGAACGTAATCCGGCGCCGGCCGCTTACAGCTGCGCTGCTCGCCGCTTCTCTTTCGCGTTGGCGCTGGGCGCGCTTACGGTCGCGCGCGTCAGCCTTGCGTTGTTCATCGCTCTTAGCCATTCCAATCCTCCGGCACTTTATCCATCACACGAGTTATTCGCCTCAAGCAATGTAGCCGCAGCTTGCTCCCCACCTTCTCCATGCACATGCCTGTAAATCCCACTGTTTTGCAGTAGGCTATGTTTGGCACCAGGACAAGAAACACATACGCCGTTCGTTTCATGATTCCCCCGGCGCTGCTGCCAGCGCAGCTTCGTAGATGCATAGAGCAATCCCACCGCAGCAACGAGCTTCCATGGCGATGGCTTCGCCGATTTCGTCGGTCATTTCCAGCGGCATGAGTTTGAAGCCATCCGGCAACGTGTAACCGCTACTTACAGGTTGAGCCAGCATTGCGGCGCGGCAGGCGTTCCACGCAGAAAAAGCCATCTGAACGCCAGAGAACTTGTAGGTGCCATCTTCATTTTTAACCAGGCGCTCTGGCTGCTTATATTTTTCAACAAACCACGCCTCAAAATCTGGAACTGCTGGCGCTGGCGGGGCGTAATAGTTTGCTAGCACCCAGCCAATAACGTAGTCAGATTTGAACTTTTCAACCGGGAACCCGGTGTTCCAGTCCTTGAATCGCGCAATGACGTCCAGAGCCACCGGCTGCGCCTCCCGGTTAGCCGCCAGCAATGGTTCGACAACTTCGGCGTAGATTGCCTCGGCCACTACATTACGCCCATCCCGCGCCCGCAGGCCTGACGCCACAGCGATTTTC
>NZ_JBJNLK010000012.1:0-132165 GCF_052169115.1 Serratia sp. CY33525
CCCTGATGTACAGTTCAGCCAATGACCGCCGGAAACTTCGATTTCAAATACAGGCTTGCTCAGTTCGCTCAGCTTATTGTCCATCATGCTGCAATACCTCTCACTTGCCCCATATAGCGAATCATCTCCGCTCCAACCCACATGCCCACCTGAACGCTTACCCCGTTACCGATCTGCTTGTAAGCGGCGGTATCAGAAACAGGGAAGTTGAACCAATCAGGAACGCCCTGCAGGCGCGCATACTCACGTTTCGAATATGGGCGCACGCCAAGCGGGAAGCGTTTATCGACGACGAGCCGAGTGCTCTTGTCTTTCGCGTAGTGGGCGACACATGTCGGCGCCAGATCACCCGCTGCAGGGTCACTGATAATTGGTAGGTCGCGGTAGGCGCCGTTCATGCGCTTGGCGATAGCCGATGGCAACGTGACTTGCGGGTCATCTTCAAGAATCGCTGACAGCGGGATGCGCGCTGAATTCTCCGGCGGCCGCACGGCGAATGTGCGGCGGGTACCGATGATGATCAGGCGGCTTCGCTTCTGTGGTAACCACGTCTCCGACTTGATCGGGCAGAACACCTGGATGAAATAGTCCGGCATGCGCGTCATCGCCTCCATCACGACAGGAAATGCACGCATCCCTGGCACGTTCTCGATCACGTAAAATTCGGGCTTTGCCAGCGCGAAGTGACGGAGAGCATGCAGGAACAAATCATCGCCGGTGCGCACACCGTGTATATCGCCGATCGTCGAGTATTTCGTGCATGGGTACGTGAAAACCATTCCGTCGCAGGTATCTTGCTCGAAAACCAATTCCTGGCTGATATCGCACTGCTTAACGTGGTCGCCGAGGTTGTGCCGGTAGGTTTTGCAGGCGTCGGCGTCCAGCTCAAACGCCTGGTTAACCCTGATGCCGGCATCCATCAGGCCGATATCCATCAGGCCGGCACCGCAGAAGTATGAATTGACGGTTACGTTCATTGCTGCACCTCCCTAGCGCTGTCACCGGTAACCATTTTCGTAAAAGCTTCATGAACAGCACTTTTCATCTTGCCGATATCATCTTCCATACTGCGAAATTCGACCTGTTTACGGCTTCTCTGCAGGGTGTAACCGCAGCGAGCCATGTACCAAAGGAAGGTATCAACAACGTAGATATGGCCATCGCGCGCGTTGCCGTTTTGATCGGCGTTTACGATGACGTGGTGCATTGCCTTGAACACATCTTTTTGGGCATGGAAGTCGCGCATAAACTCCGGCAGATATTCTCCGCTTAGCAACCAATCTGAAAGTTGCTTCAGTTCATTTGCTGGCATCACTGGGCGCTCTTTCATTTGGCCTCCTGCTTTGCCGCGTTGTACTCGCTGCCGAGTATTTCTACCGCGCCAGCATCGGCCTTCGGTTTTGCGCCGGTTTCGATGTAAATCGTATTGGAATGGCGGAACATGGAAAAACCAGTCATGAACAGGATCCCCCAATCAAGTCCTATAGCAGGGTAGAAAGCTGAGACATCTACTGAATTTTTGGGGCGGTTACTATTCCAAAGCGCCGTAAGTTCTTTGTGCTCAGCCGACATCCCGCGAGGGGCTTTAGATTTTGGCCAACTGCAGTAACCGTTGTTGTTGGTTGGTTGAGTCCACAGAGACTCGGAAACATACGTAGTGCCGTGAAAACGAATGCCGTGGAAAGACGTGCTGGTAACGTCATTTTTAAAAACTGGGCGAGCACCGAACAATTTAGCGAACTCTGAACCCTGTTGGCGAAGCGCGGCATCAGCCTGCTGCATTGCATCCCAAGCGGCGATCGCTTCCGGGGTACTGATTTTATAGAAGCTCATTTGGGCTCCCGCAGCTGCTGAATCTTGCCGTCGAACAGGAAATCGATGTGGTCAGCCGAATCGCTGGAAATTGCCGACTTTGCGAGGTCTTTTGCTTCAGCCCAAACGCGCGCTTCGATAGATGCAATGGCGGAGTCAGTGTCTGGTATTCCTCGCAGAACGCTGCACACGTCGTCAGTGGCGCACGGGTCATCTTCACCACACCTTTCACAGAAGTGCGTTGAGTTTTTGTGGTCGGTAATCGCTCTAACGAGGCAGGCATTCTCCACAGCCAGCGCATCGCTCTTGATTAACGCTGCCGCGGCATCAGAAAAGTATCCTTTGCATTTGGCTTCAGACATTAAAAGCTGGCGTTCCAGCGCATCGCGCTCAGCCTTCAGTGCCTCATAACTCATTGGCAACGGCTTATCAGTTTTTATACCTTGATTTTCAACGATATTTTTCATTATCAAATCCTTACCTGTGTGTACGTTGGTTCAGTTCTTCCAGCTCTTTACAGTCGATGCAGAGCCGAACGCCTGGCACGGTTCTGCGCCGTGCCTCTGGTATTTCTTCGCCGCACTCGTCACATTCGTGCGCCGCACTCGTCACATTCGTGCGCCGCCGGCAGTGATGACTTTTTGGTTACCGCATCGATCTGCGCCTGCAGATATGTGGCTGCGCGCTCGTTTGCATCGTCGATGTTGTCCATCGTTAAAACTCCTCTTGCTGCCAGCCACCGCCGGCCTTTTTGCTTTTGGCCTTGAGCGCGATAAACCTGAATGGGTACATATCAGCGGCGACTTTGATTTTTACCCTGGCGTCGTCAGTCCAAAATCCTTTCACCTCATGCAGTTCAATCGTTCCGTCTGCGCGCATCACTGCGAAGTCAGGCGTGTAAAACGTGTTATCTGCCAGGCGGAGCTTTACCCCTTCGAACTTGAACCAGGCGATCAAGCCAGATGACTTCTGCGTATTGAGTTCAGCGAAATACGCCTCTTCGGTTTTATTCATCTGCCCTGTCTTAAGGCGGCCAAGGGCAAAGGAACGGTTTGCAACTCGCTTCACTGCTCACTCCTTAAATCACCTTTTAGGTAATCATTACCAATTAGGTAATTATTTGCAACTAAAAAATAGCGATTGCTCTCACAAATCGCACATGCAATAAAACTCTCCGTACGGGCCTACAATCGATTTTATGGCTTAACCCATCTCGTTACATGCCATCAAGGCACTTAACGCAATCTACCCACCGTAGCCGCGGAAATTTCAGCATTTCAATTCGTATTCGGTTTTCCATTTCGCAATCTCGCCAGCATTTCCATTGCTGCGGAATGGCCAGCACCAGGTGCACCGCGTTTCCGCGAGGATGCTTTTTCAGAGAGCAAGGGAACCGGATCGGGGATCGATTCTCCAGCCTGCACTTTGGCGCCCCAAGCATTCAGTTTTTTCTTTGCCAGCTTTTCCAGTTCTCCGCTGGTAAGGTTTTTCTGGATCATCTCAGAGCGAAGGTCACAGCATATCCAGTAGAAAACCGGATGCTTCCACGGATATGTTTCCGCGCAGCTGTAGCGGCTTCGATTCTTGCAGTAGGCGTTAAACTCCTGCATCACCTCGTCAACGTCGATTCCAAGGCCATGCTTTGTGGTGCTGCTGACGTATGCCAAGAAGTCGGATAAGTCCGGAGCAAACTTATTGCCTTCAACCAGGCACTGCCTCATACACTCACCTATGCCGGCCTTGATCTGAGCGTCAGACAGCTTTCCAATCGCGTTGATCCAGAGTGATGGCGGGGTCAGCCCGTTCCGCCTGGTCCACTTGTCTGAATACAGCTCCACCATGCGATCCCAAATCCTGATTGTTCTGTCCAGTGCTTGTGAGTCCGTATTGCTCTCGCATCCTGGCTGTTGCTGCGTGAACTGCTTCGACTGCGTTGCCTTTGTAATCAGGTCCCGCACCATATCGCCCGCCTGTCTCATGGTTGCCTCCGGTCTTAAGTTCAAATAACCCATGCCAACTATTGGCCATGCTTTGCTTGATGATTTCTGCCTGCACCTGCAGATCTCCACCTGACAGCTTCAACAGGTTCGTGATTGCTGCCCCTTCGCTCCTTGGCGTCGGTGCATACGCCTTGATCTTCAAATCACGTCGATACTGCTTCCACTCCTCCCAGGCGGATACGTTCAATCCTTCCGGATAGGGATAAGCTTGTTTTTCCTTTGGGGGAGTAAGAGGGGGATCTTTATCTTTTAGATCTTCTCTTCTCTTCTCTTCTCTGGTCGTCATTTTGTCCGCTTGCGATGCGGACATTTTGCGGACGCTTCTTTTCCTCGCTGCATCCTGCGCGCGACGCTTGGCAGACTGCCCGTTATGCTCGTCAAATCTGGGCATTACGAGGTTTTCGCCGTCAACTTCCAGCCAGCCAACAGCCATCATTGCGCGAGAAAATCCAGGAAATCCGATCATGTCGTCGAGCGTTTCAGGACTGTAACCGTCAAGGAATCCGTCAACAGAATGGACATCAAAAAGACACCATGCGGAATGTAGTCCGCCAACAATCCGAAGTCTGTCCGCTTTCAATGCGGACGCCATGCGGACAATTTTCGGATGTGTGTGGAGGTCAGAACGCATTTTTATCCAGTCGCCGGCCATCAGCTCACCTCCGCTACTTTTGCCCTAGCGTCGTGGATCAGTTTCTTGATGTGCTTGCGGTAAGCGGATGAGTGTTGCGCGGAGCATTCCACACAAACGCCGTTACTCGTAAAGCGCTCAGAGTAGTGACCATTACGGCAAGGCTTGCCGGTATAGAACCGGAGTTGACCGAGATTTATGGCCTCGGCCCGGGTAACAATTTTCATTCATAGGCCCCTTTTACTGTCGTCAGTGATGTAAGAATGCATGCAAAGCAAAAATAGATCAACCATAAATAGATTTTTATTACCCATAACCGTGGGGCAATAAAAAAGGGCCGCGTTAGCGACCCTTGATATGGTGTTGTCAATCAGTAGAAGAACAGCACCAGCTCCTGCTTTGTCAAATCCGGATTTCTTTTCTTGCACGCCTTAAACAGCTGATCAATGAACTTTTTCTTCGGCATTCGCGTCTTCCTCTGCGTATGCGTCATGATGTAGAGCGCGGTGGTGCCGGCTTCTTCTGCAAACGCATCACGCTCATCTTTGCTCATCCCCAGCCAGAATTGTTTGAAGTTAAACGGCTCCATATCCTGCCTCTTTTCAATGTTTGATCGTGCAGATAATTACCTAAATGGTGCCAATTCGCAAGTTTGTTACCTTTCCGGTTCGTTTACCATTTAGGTAATTTTGTTTTAAATACAGGCAACAACCTATTCAAGGGACTGTGAAACCACTATGAAAAGCATTAACGACATCCGCCGCGAGAATCTCCGCGACATCATCAACCGTGATTTCGATGGCCGACAAGTACGCCTGGCGGAACGGCTGGAGATTAATGCCAACGTGATAAGCCGTTGGCTGAAGCCGGCGACAGACAAGAACCACAAGACAATCGGTGACTCAGTAGCGCGCAAGCTTGAGGTTGCAGCGAATAAACCTAAGTTTTGGTTGGACCGCGATCACATGATGGCAATGGCTGCCGGCGCCGAAGCTGTGCAAGAAGAAACCGAAGTCGGCGCCATTGTGGCGAGCAACCTGGAATTGTGGATGAGCAACAACCGCGAGCTTTCCAGCCAGGCTAAAGTTGGTGCCGCCGCCGGCGTTGGCCAATCTACAGTTAATCGGGTGCTGAGCCGTGAAGGAAATATCACGATCAACAGCCTGGAAGCGATCGCCGGTGCGTTCGGGCGCCGCGGCTATGAGCTGCTGCTGAAGCCGAAAGACCCTACTCTGATTAACTATGATCGATCACAATACGCGCAGTTGCCGGCCGAAGATAAAGCCAAGATCGAATCATTCATTGAGTTCGTGATGCAGCAGGCGCGAATCTAACAAGGCAATCCCTTTCCATGACAACAAGTTACCGCCATGCGGCGGTTTCTCACGCCACCAATAATTACCTTTTTGGTAATTATTTCTATTACTGACTATTGACAACAACCCTTTTACGGTCGATTATTACCTCAAGAAGTTACCAATCTGGTAATGATGCTCTTTAACAATCAGGCAGGAATTGAGGCACCGCGATGATGCGGTGAAACAGCACGGATTGCGTGCATTCCTTTGACCTTAATAGTTACCAAATGGGTAACCTAAAGAGATGAAAATGATTTCTCAAACCATCAACGGGATTTTCTGCGTGACCGTCTGCGGCTGTGTCAGTTGGCGGTTTGCAGATTTCGGCGAAGCCCTCGCTTGGGCATTTACAACACGTGTCGCGCTGGACGCGGCCAATCAATTAGAGGTTGCACACAGATGAGCGAAGAAAAACAACTGCCGGCCATCAGCATAACCGAAGAGATGGCACCAGCAATTTATAAACCTAACGGCCTGGATCAGTTTTTCGAACAGATCAAGGAGGCGGTGGCCAATGAAGTACCAGACCTGTCAACCAAGAAAGGGCGCGACAGGGTCGCATCACTGGCGGCGCAGGTTTCCAGAAGCAAGACAGCGGTCGAGAAGCCAGGGCGTGATTACCTCCGCCGCCTGAAAGAGGCGGTAAAACCTGCAGAGCAGGAAATTAAAAGATTTGTTGATGCATGCGATCAACTTCGTGACGCAGTACGCCTTCCTCTTACCGAGTTTGAAAACGCAGAAAAGCAACGCGTTGCCGACCTGCAGCAACGACTGTCAGCTCTTCGTGAAATTTCCAACGTTGTCGATGAGTTTGGCAGCATCCCATCAGCGGAAGAGATAGCGGCAAGGCTGGAATCGGTTAAAGCAACAGCGATAGATGACTCATGGCAGGAGGTTACGGCAGAGGCAGGCGTAGCAAAAGATGCAGCTATCACCAAGTTAGAAGTAGCTCTGAAAGCAGCACAACAACGCGAGGCGGAAGCGAAAGAGCTTGAGCGCCTGCGCATTGAGCAAGCCGAGGCTGCACAGCGGGAACGAGAAGCACAAATCAAACGCGAAGCAGAAGAACGCGCGCGCAGAGAAGCAGAAGAAAAGAGCCGGGCAGAACTCGAAGCCGCGGCCAGACGAGAAGCCGATGCAAATGCAGCCGCCGAACGCGCAGAGCAAGAGCGCATTGCAGCAGAACAACGTGCTGAACGCGAGAAGCAAGAAGCCGTTGAGGCTGAACGGCTCCGGGCACATAAGGCAGAGCAGGATCGGATTGCTGCAGAGAAAAAAGCAGCGGACGAAATTGCGGCTAAATCGGCAGATGTTGAGCATCGTCGCGCTGTTAATCGCTCTGTTGTTGCCGATTTGGTAGCGGCGGGAGTGCAGGAAGATTGCGCGAAAAAATGCGTTGAAGCAGTTGCACGTATGCAGGTGCAGCACATGACCATTAACTACTGAGGCCATTATGAACGCACAACAGGCTATCGATATTGAAAAAATCGTTGCCAGCTTCACGGAGCAGGACAACGAAGCAGTTTATGCAGAGGTTGAGGCGTTGGATAAGAAGGTGCCGATCCACGGCTTCACCGCTTTCATCAGTAAGTACCTTCCGCCGGACTTTGACCCGGAGGTTTTAGCCCTTGGCGCCGACTCAACCGAATACCAGGAACTTGCAGGCGCTGCAATTTTTGATTGCATAACGGAGCTGGTAAAGCGTCAGCGCGCAATGGAGATCTACCGCCGGCGCCACCAGTTCGACGAGGTGGCGTGATGAAACAAGGTATCTACCACGACATTTCAAATGAGGATTACCACGCCGGCGACGGCGTGAGTAAGTCGCAATTGGATATGGTTGCCAAGAACCCGGCTCTGCTGCAGTGGATCAAGTCGGCACCGGTCGACACTGAAAAGCTGAAGGCGCTGGACATGGGAACGGCGCTACATTGCAAGTTGCTTGAGCCGGACGAATTCAGCAAACGGTTCATCATCGCGCCGGAATTTAACCGGAGAACCACGGTAGGCAAGGAATCCGAGGCAGCATTCCTGAAAGACTGCGAGCATACCGGCAAAACTGTCATGGACGCAGAGCAAGGCAGGAAGCTCCAGTTAATGCGCGACAGCGTTATGGCTCACCCCGCGGCGCGCTGGATGCTCGAAGCAGAAGGCCATTGCGAATCATCGTTCTACTGGACTGACCCGGAAACTGGCGAGTTATGCCGGTGCCGGCCAGACAGGCACTTGAGTGATCACCCGGTGATTGTGGACGTGAAGAAGGTCGCAGATATGGACCGTTTTGCGCGCCACATCGAAGAATTCCGGTATCACGTCCAGGATGCCATGTACCGCGATGGATTCCAGCAGGTCACCGGCGAAACTCCTGGATTTTTCTTCTTGGCTGTCAGCGAGACGATCGACTGCGGCCGCTACCCGGTACGCGTTTTTGAACTCGACGCAGCAGACGTAGACGAGGGTCACCGACTCTACCGCCGGGATCTGAATTCCTATCACCAATGCCGCATCACTGATGAATGGGGCGGCGTAGAAAAAATTCAACGTCCAGCATGGGCGCGCAAACAGGACCAAAACGCATGAGCAATGACATCATCACAGTGGGAAACCACGACGTAACAGACACGGCCACGGCAATTTTTAGCCCATCCGGACTACGCCAGTTACAACAGTTCGCTGAAGTAATGGCTCAGAGTGTACAGACGCTGCCAAAACACCTTGCAGGAAAACCAGCGGATTGCATGGCTGTGGCCATGCAGGCGGCCCAGTGGGGAATGAACCCGTTTGCAGTAGCCCAAAAAACCCATCTGGTAAATGGCACCTTGGGCTACGAGGCTCAGTTGGTTAACGCAGTGGTAACCAGTTCTCGCGCCGTACAAGGTCGATTCAAGTACGAATATGGCGGCGACTGGGATGCGTACATGCTGCACCCTGATAAACAGCATGAAGCCGGTTTATTTATTCGTGTAGGCGCAGTGATCCGCGGTGAAACAGAAATAACTTGGGGTGAGCCAGTCTATCTGGCTCCGATCACCACGCGAAATTCCCCCCTTTGGAAAACTGCACCAAAACAGCAGATCGCCTACCTGGCAGTAAAATACTGGGCGCGCCTGTACTGCCCTGAAGTGATTCTCGGTGTGTACACGCCGGATGAATTCGACGCGCCGCAACCACGCGTTGAACGCGACGTCACCCCACCCGCCACCAGTGCCGCCGGCGTAAATAGCCTGATAAACGGCAAGAAGCCAGAAAAAGAGATCAAGACGGTGAACCAAGATGAGCGGTCGCCTGATGACCTGCTGGCTGCATTTACCGAAGCGGCAAACAAAGCCGCAAGCGTGGAAGAACTGGACAAAGCCTATAAATACGGCGCCCACGTTCTGGCGCCACATGAAGAACAGTTGCAGGCAGCCACCGACGTTTACAACATCCGTCGCGATGAGTTGAACGAAGTCCCTATGTAACCAACAGCCGCGGGGCTACGGCCCCGCCAAAGGAGAAGCAATGAAAGCAGCAATTCGAAAAACCCGACTCCTGGCGATGGTTCCCATGTCGGAGTCGCAGATCACCAAACTGGAAAAAGCAGGAGAGTTCCCGCAGCGCTTTGCACTGACCAACCGAACCGTGGCCTGGAACTTGGATGAAGTAGAAGCCTGGCTCGATGAGCAACAGGCCAAGAATACCGGCCGCACGCCGGATTATTCCCCCGATGTCCGCCAGCGCAAGCAACGGCCAGTACAGGAGCGCGCAGCATGAATATCAAACGTCACATGATGCGTAATGTGTGGGCCTATATGCTTGCTGGCCTGTTTGTGTTTTGGTTTCTGTCGATCGGCCTGACTGTGCTGGTCGTTAAGATGGCGGAGGCGATAAGTGGATAGGCTACGTGAAGAGTTTGAAAAGTGGTTTAACAAAGAAATGGTGCTACACATCAGCGCGTCAAATGAGACTGTCGTTCGCTTGATGTGGAAGGCATGGCAGGCAAGCCGCGCGGCGATTGTCGTTGGGCTGCCGGAGAAAGACGACTTGAGATTAGCCGGGGATGCATCGACAAAAGTCGTGATTAAGTTCCGCAACTCAGCAATCGATGAGTGCGCTGAATCCATCCGCTCTATCGGCCTATCAATCAAAGGGGAGTGATAGCCATGAAAGACACAAGTTTTACTGATTGGATGATTATCGGCCTGATGGCTATCAGCTACCTGTTCATTTTGTCTCACGCGTGGAAGTGGCTGATACAGATTCTGGCCAACAGGTTCGATCGGTTTTTAAACCGTAACAGCCCAAAACAATTAGCTATCAACGCACTGTGCGATGCCTTTGAATTGCAGAAAATGAAGCAAGGCGACCGCATAACCGCGAAAACAGTGAACGGTCTGTGCATCAGGATATCGCGGGAGCCACGCGAAGAGGATAGATCATGAACTATCAACTCATCTACGCAGATCCGCCTTGGCAGTACGGCAACAAGATCAGCAACGGCGCCGCCGGCAACCACTACAGCACGATGACGCTGCAGGACTTGAAGCGGCTTCCTGTGTGGTCAATAGCAGCAGAAAATAGCGTATTGGCAATGTGGTACACCGGCACGCATGCAGAGCAGGCGAAGGAGCTGGCTGCGGCATGGGGATTCGACGTGCGGCAGATGTTCCTGTTTACCTGGGTGAAGTTCAACGAACTTGCAGAGCGTACCGTCAACGCCGCTATCGAAGATGGTTTGGTCGACTTTTACGACTTTCTCGATCTGCTAAACGGCGTGACAAGGATGAACCCTGGGAATTACAGCCGCGGCAACCAAGAATCAATGCTCGTTGCCGTCCGCGGCTCCGGACTTGAACGACAGGATGCATCTGTGAAGCAGGTGATCTATGCGCCGATAAGCCAGCACAGCGCGAAGCCCTGGGAGGCTCGCCACCGGATTGAACGTCTGTACGGTGACGTGTCACGAATTGAACTTTTCAGCAGAGGTGACGCGCCAGGATGGCACCATTGGGGTAACGAATGCCCACGGAATGACGTCGAACTCCTCCCCGGCGGTTTTACCATACCAGCAGCAGTGAGGATCGCATCATGAAACACAACCGTGATGATGTTATGCAGATCGTGAAAAACAACGAGAACATCGGCTATGCAAAGATAAAGGAACTGTACGAGATGGCACACAAGCCAATCTCGTCACATGCCCTTAGCCGCGCGCTGGCGACGTTGGTTGACCACCAGCTTATCGAGCGTAAGCTCCACGGCAATCAACCATGCACTTACGCGTATTCCGGCGGCAAACGCCGGTTCTCGCAAAGCCCCAAAATAGCCATGTTCGATCAGTGCCTGGCATCAGTCAGCGCACGACAAAATTGATTTCTATTTTACCCGCTCCGCATCAATCCACCCATCCACCATATTGGCCCATTGCTGCAGCATACCCCGGCGCTGTTCGGCATACTCTGCTTTGTTGTATACCGCGCGCACGCCGCGCTGCTCATGGGCCAAACACTTCTCAATCCAATCCGTATTAAACCCCTCTTCATGCAACAGCGTGCTGGCAGTTCTACGCAGATCGTGAACTGTGAAGTGCGCTATTTCTTTTCCTGATTCCCTGATTTTTTCGTTTGTCGTATTGATCACCCTATTAAGCGCCGAGTTTGACATAGATTTTCGTGGGTTATACCTGGCCGGCAGAATGTAATCTGAACCACACGCTGCCACTTGCAGTGCAATCATGATGTCGATCGCCTGCTGGGACAGATAAACAACATGCGGCCGCCCTGCCTTCATCCGTTCCGCTGGTATCGTCCAGCGCGATGAAGAAAAATCGACCTCCTTCCAGGTGGCGTCAGTCAGCTCTCCCTTGCGCACCATCGTGATCAGTATCAGTTTCAAAGCCAGCTTTAATGAAGATGCGGCGCCGGTAGAGTTTAGGGCATTGAAGAACAACCCGATCTCATAAGGCTCCAGCGCGCGATCGCGTTCTTCAAATGTGGCAATGCTGGAAGCTTTGATATTTGCCGCCGGGTTTGGAACTGCGTGGCCGCGGTCAATAGCATGGGTGAAAACGGCACTGACAATTTCCCGCACCTGGATCGCCGTCGCCCTGGCGCCGCGGTCGACTATCTTGTCGCACAGTGTGCGGAGCATTGGCGTAGTGATTTCATGCAGAAGTTTTTTCCCCAGCGTTGGCAGGATGTCTCTGTCGATCACTGCCTGTTTCATCGCCCGAGTGCTATCTGCAAGGCGGACGTGTTTCATATAGGCGACGGTATAGTCTGAGAAATTTTCCGCCCCCTTAATTTGCATGATACCGTCGCGCTTGGCTGCAGCCGGCGACTGGCCTGCATCCACCATCTTTTTGGCGGTATTGAGTTCGTCGCGCGCTTCAGCCAATGTGATACCGTCAGCACCATATCGGCCGATCGTCAGCGTCTCGCGCCGGCCATTAATTCGATAGTCATATCGGAAGGAGACGGAGCCGCTTGGTTGCACGGCAACGTAGAGGCCATCACGATCGGTGACTTTATAGAGCTTCTCTCTTGGCTTCAGGTTTTTCAGTTTCGTATCTGTGAGCATGACCGCTTCTCTCTGCTGTGCTTGATACCGTCAAAAATGACCAAAAAGGTGGTGAACGGATTAGGCCGAGAGTACAGCGAAAATGGATATACCGTCAAAGGTACCGTCAAAAATTAAATGCTTTCAAAAATAGTAATTGATAGTCAGAAAGAGAAAACCCCCGAACAGCTAAGCCGCAGCGGGGGTTTTTAAATAATCACTGATAGTCAGTAATTAGCTGTTCATCATTCCCACTCGATCGTCGCCGGCGGCTTGCCGCTAATGTCGTACACCACGCGGGAGATGCCGTCCACTTCGTTGATGATGCGGTTGGAGACGCGGCCGAGGAAGTCATACGGCAGGTGCGCCCAGTGCGCGGTCATGAAGTCGATGGTTTCTACCGCACGCAGGGAGACCACCCAGTCGTATTTGCGGCCGTCGCCCATCACGCCGACCGAACGCACCGGCAGGAACACGGTGAACGCCTGGCTGACTTTGTTGTACAGGTCGGCCTTGTGCAGTTCTTCGATGAAGATGGCGTCGGCGCGGCGCAGCAGATCGCAGTACTCTTTCTTCACTTCGCCCAGCACGCGCACGCCCAGACCCGGGCCCGGGAATGGGTGACGGAACAGCATGTCGTACGGCAGGCCCAGCTCCAGGCCGATCTTGCGCACTTCGTCTTTGAACAGCTCTTTCAGCGGCTCGACCAGGCCCAGCTTCATCTCTTTCGGCAGGCCGCCCACGTTGTGGTGCGATTTGATCACGTGCGCTTTGCCGGTGGCGGAAGCGGCGGATTCGATCACGTCCGGGTAGATGGTGCCCTGTGCCAGCCATTTCACCTGCTCTTGCTTGCAGGCTTCTTCGTCGAACACTTCAACGAACACGCGGCCGATGATCTTGCGCTTGGCTTCCGGCTCGTCCACGCCCGCCAGTGCGGTCAGGAAGCGGTTTTCCGCTTCGACGTGCACGATGTTCAGGCCGAAGTGGTCGCCGAACATTTCCATCACCTGCTTGGCTTCGTTCAGGCGCAGCAGGCCGTTATCGACGAACACGCAGGTCAGGCGTTTGCCGATGGCGCGGTGCAGCAGCATCGCGGTCACGGAGGAGTCGACGCCGCCGGACAGGCCGAGGATCACGTGATCTTCACCCACCTGCTCGCGGATGCGCTCGACCGCATCTTCGATGATGGTGGCCGGGGTCCACAGGGCTTCACACTGGCAGATGTCCAGTACGAAGCGCTCCAGCATGCGCTGGCCCTGGCGGGTGTGGGTCACTTCCGGGTGGAACTGCACGCCGTAGAAGCGTTTTTCTTCGTTGGCCATAATGGCGAACGGGCAGGTGTCGGTGCTGGCGACGGTCACGAAGTCGGACGGGATCGCGGTCACTTTGTCGCCGTGGCTCATCCACACGTCCAGCAGCGGTTTGCCGGCCGGGCTGATGGCGTCTTCGATGTCGCGCAGCAGCGCGCTCTCGTTGACGATTTCCACCTGCGCATAGCCGAACTCGCGTTCGGTGGAACCCTGCACATGGCCACCCAGCTGCATCGCCATGGTCTGCATGCCGTAGCACACGCCCAGCACCGGCACGCCGGCGTTGAACACGTAGTCCGGGGCGCGCGGGCTGCCGGCTTCGGTGGTGCTTTCCGGGCCGCCGGACAGGATGATGCCGCTTGGGTTGAATTCGCGGATCTGCTCTTCGCTAACGTCCCAGGCCCACAGTTCGCAGTAAACGCCGATTTCGCGCACGCGGCGGGCGACCAGTTGGGTGTATTGCGAACCGAAGTCCAGTATCAGGATGCGATGCTTATGGATATTTTGTGTCATGTGAGGCGAATTCCAGCAACAAGAGAAAAAGAGCGAAAATGTGTGTTTCGGGATGGGGCTTAACGCCCCACCCCGGCCTCTCACTCAGGAGAGGTTAAGGCATTAGCCCATGCGGTAGTTCGGCGACTCTTTGGTGATGGTCACGTCGTGCACGTGGCTTTCCTGAATGCCGGCGCCGCTGATGCGCACGAACTCCGCCTTGGTGCGCAGATCGTCGATGGTGGCGCAGCCGGTCAGGCCCATGCAGGAGCGCAGGCCGCCCATCTGCTGGTGCACGATGGCTTTCAGCATGCCTTTATAGGCCACGCGGCCTTCGATACCTTCCGGCACCAGTTTGTCGGCGGCGTTATCGGTCTGGAAGTAACGGTCGGAAGAGCCTTTGGACATCGCGCCCAGCGAGCCCATGCCGCGGTAAGATTTGAACGAACGGCCCTGATACAGCTCGATTTCGCCCGGGGATTCTTCGGTGCCCGCCAGCATGGAGCCGACCATCACACAGGATGCGCCCGCGGCGATCGCTTTGGCGATGTCGCCGGAGAAGCGGATGCCGCCGTCGGCGATAACCGGGATGCCGGTGCCTTCCAGCGCTTCCACCGCATCGGCGATGGCGGTGATCTGCGGTACGCCCACGCCGGTCACGATGCGGGTGGTACAGATGGAGCCAGGGCCGATACCGACTTTCACCGCGCTCACGCCGGCTTCAGCCAGCGCTTTGGCGCCCGCTGCGGTCGCGACGTTGCCGCCGACGATCTGCAGATCCGGGTATTTGGCGCGGGTTTCGCGGATGCGCTGCAACACGCCTTCGGAGTGGCCGTGCGAGGAGTCGATCAGCAGAACGTCAACGCCTGCCGCCACCAGCGCGTCAACGCGCTCTTCGTTGCCGGCGCCTGCGCCGACCGCCGCGCCCACGCGCAGACGGCCGTGCTCGTCTTTACAGGCGTTCGGTTTGCGTTCCGCTTTCTGGAAGTCTTTAACGGTGATCATGCCCAGCAGGTGGAAGCTGTCGTCCACCACCAGCGCTTTTTCTACGCGCTTTTCGTGCATCTTCTGCAGCACCACGTCGCGCGCTTCACCTTCTTTCACGGTGACCAGACGATCTTTTGGCGTCATGACCGCGGTGACCGGCTGGGTCAGATCGGTCACGAAGCGCACGTCGCGGCCGGTGATGATGCCGACCAGCTCGTTGTCTTCGGTGACGACCGGGTAACCGGCAAAGCCGTTGCGCGCGGTCAGCTCTTTCACTTCCTGCAGCGTGGTGGATGGGGTAACGGTCTGCGGGTCGGTAACTACGCCGCTTTCATGCTTCTTCACGCGGCTGACTTCTTCAGCCTGGCGCTCGATGGACATGTTTTTGTGGATGAAGCCCAGGCCGCCTTCCTGCGCCAGCGCGATGGCCAGGCCGGATTCGGTAACGGTATCCATGGCTGCGGACAGCATAGGGATGTTCAGGCGGATGGTTTTGGTCAGTTGGGTGCCGAGCTCTGCGGTGTTAGGCAGAACCGTGGAGTGGGCTGGAACCAGGAGGACGTCGTCAAACGTCAGAGCTTCTTTAGCGATACGTAGCATGGGCAATATCTCACCAGGGTGGGCTGTGAAAAAGATAAAATATTGCCGCGGCATTATACAGAGCGGAATCGGTTGCCTCCAGCACTTTCTTACAAAAAGTCTTGATTACCTTTTTCAGCCATGTAGTATCGACCAATTAAGTGATTGTTTTGAAATTTGATCTGGGTCACATGTCGCTACCTGTTTCGCCTTCCATTTTTACCGTAAGCCGCCTCAATCAGACGGTTCGCCAACTGCTGGAAATGGAAATGGGGCAGATTTGGCTCTCCGCCGAGATCTCCAACCTCTCCCAGCCCGCCTCCGGCCACTGGTATTTCACGCTGAAAGACGATCGCGCCCAGGTGCGCTGCGCGATGTTCCGCAACAGCAACCGCCGCGTCACCTTCCGGCCGCAAAACGGCCAGCAGGTATTGGTGCGCGCCAGCATCACGCTGTATGAACCGCGCGGCGACTACCAGCTGATCGCCGAGAGCATGCAGCCCGCCGGCGACGGCCTGCTGCAGCAACAGTTCGAGCAACTGAAACAGCGCCTGAGCGCCGAAGGGCTGTTCGATCAGCAGTTCAAGCAGCCGCTGCCCGCCCCAGCCAAACGCGTCGGGGTGATCACCTCCGCCAGCGGCGCGGCGCTGCACGATATTCTGCAGGTATTGCAGCGGCGCGATCCGTCGTTGCCGATCGTCATCTACCCCACCTCGGTGCAGGGCGCCGAAGCGCCGATGCAGATCGTGCGCGCCATCGAGGCCGCCAACCGCCGCGACGAATGCGACGTGCTGATCGTCGGCCGCGGCGGCGGTTCGCTGGAAGATCTGTGGAGCTTCAACGACGAACGCGTGGCGCGGGCGATCTTCGCCAGCCGCATTCCGATCGTCAGCGCCGTCGGCCATGAAACCGACGTCACCATCGCCGACTTCGTCGCCGATCTGCGCGCGCCGACCCCTTCCGCCGCCGCCGAACTGGTCAGCCGCAATCAGCTCGAGCTGTTGCGCCAGCTGCAGTCGCAGCAGCAGCGGCTGGAGATGGCGATGGATTACTATCTGGCGCAGCGCCAGCAGCAGTTCACCCGCATTCACCACCGTTTGCAGCAGCAGCATCCGCATCTGCGCCTGGCGCGCCAGCAGACGCTGCTGTTCAAGCTGCAGCGCCGGATGGAAGACGGCATGCAGCAACAGCTGCGCCTGGCCGCCCGCCGCAGCGAACGCGCCCAGCAGCGGCTGGCGCAGGTGCAGCCGCAGGGCCGCATTCATCGCTACCAACAGCGCGTGCAGCAGCAGGAATACCGCCTGCAGCAAGCGATGGAGCGGCAGCTCAACGCCTACCGCCAGCGCTTCGGCGTGGCCTGCAGCCAGTTGGAAACCGTCAGCCCGCTGGCGACGCTGGCGCGCGGCTACAGCGTGACGCAAACCCCGCGCGGCGAGCTGCTGAAAACCACCAAGCAGGCGCAGGTCGGCGAACTGCTGAAAACCCGCCTGCAGGACGGCTGGGTGGAAAGCGAGGTGAAAACCATCACCGTCGCCAAGAAGCCGCGCAAGAAACGCGCGGCCGAGTAACCCCTACTCCAGCGTAAAACGCTCGCCCGGTTCGCCGTTCACCCACAGCGCGCGCATTTCGCCTTCCGGCAGGCTGAGCGCCAACGTGCGCCAGGCCGGGCGGAAACGCCCTTCCGTCGTGATATCCAGCATGATGCGCTGATGGTCGCAGCGCATTTCCCAACGCAGCCACAGCGCATCGCCCTGTCGCCAGCCTTCGCTTTCACCGTCGTCCTCAAACAACAGCCCGCTGCTTGCGCCGCAGCCCTTGAGCGGAAACAGCTGCAGCTCGCGCCGATCGTCGGCGGCCACGTCCACATGCGCCAGCCGCTGCGACAGCGGCAGCGCCGCCCCGGCGCGCACCAGCAGCGGCAAACGCTCCAGCGGCGCCTCCAGCGTCACCGTCTGGCCGCCGCCGAACCATTGGCCGCTGTAGAAGCAGTACCAGCCTTCGCCGTTGTCCGGCAGATACACCGAACGCCGGCGCTGCCCCGGCTCCACCACGCTGGCCACCAGCAGATCGCGGCCGATCAGAAAATCGTCGTTCTCGCCGAAGGTGCGCGCATCCTGTTCATGATCGAGGAAGGTCGGGCGCAGCATCGGCTCGTCGTCGGCGCAGGCCTGCCACAGCAGGGTGTAGAAATACGGCAGCAGCCGGTAACGCAGGTTGATCGCCTCGCGCACCGCCGGGGTGGCGGCCGGGTACATCCAGGGCTCGTTGACCGTGGCGTCGTCGTTCCAGGAGTGGATGGTGAAACGCGGATGCATCACGCCGTTTTGCACCCAGCGCACCAGCAGCTCCGCGTCCGGTTTGTCGCCCGAGAAGCCGCCGACGTCGTGGCCAAGGTTATACAGCCCGGACAGGCTCATGCCCAGCCCCATACGGATGTTGTAGCGCAGCGTCTGCCAGCTGGTGCGGTTGTCGCCGCTCCAGGTCTGCACGTAGCGCTGCATGCCGGCGCAGCCGGAGCGCGAGATCAGGTACGGCCGCTTCTGCGGCGCGAAGCGCTGCTGGGCCTCCATCGAGGCGCGCATCATCAGCAGCGGCATCACCGGGCGGATGTGCTTGATGGCGATTGGCCGCCCGAAGCCGTGGCAGCGTGCTTCGCCATCCCACACTTCGTACTCGTTGTTGTCGTTCCAGGTCGAGTCGATGCCCATCTCCAGCAGCTGCTGCGTGACGCCCTGCTGCCACCAGCGCACCGCCGCCGGGTTGGTGAAGTCGAGGTGCGATCCCTCGTCATCCCAGAAGCTGGAACGCTCGGGCGCGTCGCTTTGCGAATCGCGGATGAACAGCCCCTGCGCCGCCACCGCCTGATACTGCGGGTGATCTTGCAGCAGGCACGGCTTGATGTTAGCCGCCAGCCTGAGACCGGCGTCGTGAAACGCCTGGCTCAATAGCTTGGGCTGCGGCACCTTGTCGTAATTCCAGTTGAACACGTAGCGCTTGTTGTTGATCGAGGTGTAGCCCGACGACAGCTGGAAGGAGTCGCAGGGAATGGCGTGTTGACGGCACAGCGCGATGAACTGCTGCAGCTGCTGCTGGGCATCCGGCGCGTCGGTGTAGTGCATGGTCGAGCCGCTGTAGCCCAGGCTCCACTTCGGCCCGAAGTGGGTGCGGCCGGTCAGGCGCACGAAGGCCTTGGTGACGTCCACTACCTTCGGCCCGAGGAACAGGTAGTAATCCAGATCGCCCGCTTCGGCCTGATAGCGGCGATAGGCCGCGTGGTAGTTGTCGATCTCGTTGCCCAGATCCAGCCAGCAACTGCTCAGGTTATCGTAAAACAGGCCGAAGCTCGCCTCCGGCCCGCGGGTGATGGTAAACGGAATGTGTTTGTACAGCGGGTCGGTACTGGCGGCGTTATAGCCCATCGCGTCCAGATTGCGCATCTCGAAGCGGCGGCCGGTGCGTTCCAGATCGCCGGCCTTCTCCCCCAGGCCGTAATAGCGCTCATCGGCGAAACGCCGCTGGTAGTGCGCCACGCCGTCGCCGTGCGCATTAAGCAGGTAGGCGCTGGTCGGCCGATCCGCCGCCAGCGGCCGCCATTCGCCGGCGGCGTTGCAATATTCCCATTCCAGCCACAGCGGCTGATGCACCGTCACGCGCAGCAGCGGCGTGCTGACCACCAGCCGATCGCCCTCCTGGCGCAGCTGGTAGCCCGGCAGGCTGAAGCCGGCGACGCTGAGCCGATCGCGCCCCTCCCAGGGCACATCCTCCTGCGGCGCGATGCTCCAGGTGCGATCCAGCGCCAGTTCGCCCTCACGTTTGATCAACACGCGGAACAGACCGTCTTCCAGCACGTACAGGCAGAAACGGTGGCGTTCATCGACCAGCAGCTCAACGTGGTCGGCATGCTGCGCCGCCAGCGTCCAGTTTTTCAAGGTTTTCATAAGCATTCCACTTAGCTGTGTGAAGGTGTTTTCTTACCGCCGCGTTCGGCGATCAGGGCAATCAGGAACAGGGCACCGATCAGATCGAAGAAGCCCATGGCGATGAACAGCGGGTTGAAGCCGATGGTGTCGGATACCGCGCCGATCAGCAGCGTGAACAGGAAGCTGGCGATCCAGGCGCTGGATCCGCGCATGCCGTTGACCGTCGCCATCTGGTTTTTATCGAACGACTCCACCACCAGCGCGCTGAGCATGCAGGAGATCACCTGGTGACCGAAGCCGCCGATCGAGATCAGCGCGATCGCCACATAGGGATCTTGGGTGATCGCCACGAACGCCAGCGACACCATCAGGAAAGCGCCGGTCACCGAGCTGGCGACCACCGAGTTGACGCGGCTGCAGCCGAACCATTTGCGGTACAGGGTGGTGAGATAGCCGCTGGCGACGCTGCCGATATCCGCCGCCAGGAACGGCAGCCAGGCGAACATCGCGATCTGTTTCAGATCCATGCCGCGTTCGGTGGCCAGGTACAGCGGCACCCAGAAACTGAATACCGCCCAGGCCGGCTCGGCGAGAAAGGCCGGGATGGCGATGCCGTAAAACTTCTTGTTCTTGCACAGGCTGGCCAGCGAGGTGAGGAACGGCAGCTTCGGCAGCACCGGTTCGTTGTCTTCGCGGATCAGATCCAGCTCTTGCTGGCTGAGGTTCGGGTGCTGCTGCGGCGAGTGGTAGAACAGCCACCACAGCACCACCCAGATCAGCGCCAGCCCGCCGGAGAACAGGAAGGCGCCCTGCCAGCCGAAGGAGACGTGAGCGATGACGATGATCGGCGGTGCCAGCATGGCGCCGATGGAGAAACCGACGCCCGCCCAGCCGGCGGCGATCGGCCGCTCCTTCTTCGGAAACCAGTCGGAGATCGCCTTGGCGTTGGCCGGGGTGGCCGCCGCCTCCGCGCCCCCCATGAAGAAACGCAGAATGGCCAGTTGCAGCCAGCTGCCTGCGCCGGCGTGCAGCATGCATACCACCGCCCAAATACCGGCGCAGATCAGAAAGCCCATCTTCAGGCCGATAACGTCGATCAGCCAGCCGCAGATCGGCTGAAACACCGTGTAAGCCAGTTGGAACGACGCCACCACCCAGGCATATTGCTCGGTGCTCATGTTCAGGCTGGTTTTCAGCTCCGGCGCCAGAATGCCCAGCGAGTTGCGGGTGATGTAGTTGACCGTGACGCCCAGCAAGAACAGCGCCAGCATCCACCAGCGCAGCGATTTGAACTTGCGCCGGCCGCTCTGCGCGACCGCCTGATTGATCTCCACACTCATCGGTTCTCTCCCCGCGGCCGCCGGCTACGGCGACGCGCGTTTTGGTAGGGTACGTTGTGCTATCAAACACGGGGCGGTGAAAACGGGTCGGCGCCATATCATTGGCCGACAGACAATCACAACCCCATGATTTATTTTTGTTTTCATTTTCGCACACCGTTAAAATTGGACTGACAGGTCGCTAAAATTGGTGTACCAATGCAGACTACCCAGCGAGAGCGCGCAGCGAAACGCTGTTTTTTGCAAAGATTTTCACAGGCGGGTGAAAAAATAGTCATAATGACCAAGAAATCCGGTCAAGACGCTGAAAATCTGCAATGAAAATATTCTCACGGACGAATTTGAAGGAGATCACAGAATGAACGGAAAGCTGAAAATTCAGGAGATCGCTCGCCAAACCGGGTTGTCGATCAGCACCGTTTCCCGCGTGCTGGCAGGCAAGGCCAACACCAGCGCCGAGGCGCGCCGCAAGGTGCTGGACTGTGCGCAGCAAAACGGCATTCTGCAGGGCATTTCCAGCGGCCGACTAATGCTGAACAACGTGATGGTGTTCGCGCCGCAGCGCGCGTTCGACGTACGCACCGACATCTTCTACTACAAGGTCATTCAGGGTATCGCCGCCGCGCTGATGGAGCACGAGGTGCGCATCCGCTACTGCGGGCTGGAAGAGCAACACAGCGACGGCGCGCTGTTTCTGGAAAAGATGAGCGACCCGCACACCGAAGCGGCGCTGATCATCGGCATCGACGACGAGCATATCCACACCCTGGCCGCCGATCTGCACAAGCCCTGCGTGCTGATCAACTGCAGCGATCGGCAGATGCGGCTGGACAGCGTCTCGCCGGATCATCAGCTGATCGGCGACTATTCCGCCAGCTACCTGTTTCAGCAGGGGCACAGCCATATCCTCAATCTGCAATGCCTGCGCCGCCACACCATGGAGCTGCGGCTGGCGGGCATCCGCCAGGCCTACGCCCGGCATCATCTGCCGTTCGACGACGGCCGCCATCTGATCACCACCTCCGGCTTCGGCGGCGAAGAGGCCGAGCAGGCGCTGACCACCTATCTCGACGGCATCCACGGCCACTCCCCGCTGCCGACGGCGATCCTGGCCGGCGGCGACTACATGGCGGTCGGGGCGGTCAAAGCGCTCAACAAGCGGGGGCTGAGCGTGCCGGGCGACGTCTCGGTGATGAGCACCGACGGCTTCAATCTGGCGGAAATCCACGATGTGCCGCTGACCTCGGTGCAGGTGCCGCGCGACGAACTGGGTTACGAGGCGATCCAGCTGCTGCAGCGGCGCATGCTGCGCGCCGACGCGCCGCCGTGCAATCTGCTGCTGCACGGCCGGCTGGCGGTGCGCGCCTCGGTGCGACGCATCAGCCCGCACAAGACCGCGCCGGCGGTGAGCACGCATGACCACAGGCTTTATGACGAGTAGGCTACACTTAGGCACAGTGCATTCATTCGATGAGGTAAAATTTTTGCCTAAGGAGAGCCACTATGCCAGCCCAGCGCATGCGTTCCGTCATTCCTCCCTACATGCTGCGCCGCATCATTGAACACGGCAACGCCCCGCAGCGCGACTGCGCGCTGCACACGCTGAACCACGTGCAAAGCCTGCTCGGCAACAAGCCGCTGCGTTCGCCGACCGAGAAAAACGCCCGAGCCGGCGAAGCGCTCCGCGATATCTACGACGCCCAGAACGGCACCCAGCTGCCCGGCAAACAGGTGCGCAAAGAGGGCCAGCCCAGCAACCACGACGTGGCGGTGGACGAAGCCTACGACTACCTCGGCGTCACCTACGATTTCTTCTGGCAGGCCTACCGCCGCAATTCACTGGATAACCAGGGGCTGCCGCTGGTCGGCAGCGTACACTACGGCAAGGAGTACCAGAACGCCTTCTGGAACGGCCAGCAGATGGTGTTCGGCGACGGCGACGGCGAGATCTTCAACCGTTTCACCATCGCCATCGACGTGGTCGGCCACGAGCTGGCGCACGGCGTGACCGAGAGCGAAGCCGGGTTGATCTACTACCAGCAGTCCGGGGCGCTCAACGAGTCGTTGTCCGACGTATTCGGCTCGTTGGTCAAGCAGTTCCACCTGCAGCAAACCGCCGATAAAGCCGACTGGCTGATCGGCGCCGGGCTGCTCGCCGAGGGCATCAAAGGCAAAGGGCTGCGCTCGATGTCGGCACCCGGCACCGCCTACGACGATCCGCTGCTGGGTAAAGACCCGCAGCCCGCCAGCATGAAGGATTATATCCAGACCAAGGAAGACAACGGCGGCGTGCACCTCAACTCCGGCATCCCCAACCGCGCCTTCTACCTGGCGGCGACGGCGCTGGGCGGCTTCGCCTGGGAGAAAGCCGGTTACGTCTGGTATGACACGGTGTGCGACAAAGCGCTGCCGCAAAACGCCGACTTCGCCACCTTCGCCCGCACCACGGTGAAACATGCGCAGGCGCGTTTCGATCAGAGCGTGGCGGACAAGGTGCAGCAAGCCTGGCATCAGGTGGGGGTGGAATAATGAAACCGCTGCCGACGCTCAATCAGGATACGGTCATTGAGCTGGCGCGCGAGGGAGGCTTTGCCTACATTCCCAAACTGGCGGGCCAGCGCCGCATCGCGCTGGCCGATATCACGCCGGAGCAGCGGCAGCGCCTGAATCAGTTGCTGAACCAGACGCTGCCCTATGCGCAGGAAGAAGGCCAGCCCACCTCCCCCGGCTGCGGCGACCAGCGCTACTACCGCGTGCAAATCAACTACACCAGCCCCACCCTGAGCACTGAGATCGTGCTGTTAATCCCGGAAAGCAGCGCGCCGCAGGCGCTGGTGGATCTGTGGAAAACCGGCCAGGTGGATGAGTGAGGGCTTACAGCGGCTGATAGCTGAAATTCACCCGTTTTTTGGAGATCAGCCCGTGCCCGTTCTGGCACAGGTAATCCACCGCCCCGCAGGCTTTCAATTCTTGCAGCGGCTGCCCGCACGCCGGGCAGCTCGCCAGCTGCCGATAATCGCGCTGGCAGGCTTCACAATGGTAGTGACCCGCTACCCACTTCATGGTCTGACGGCAGTGCGGACAGTGCGCTTCCATAACGACTCCAGGTTAAATCGCGCCCCATGAGCGCAAGAAATAAATCCCCAACGCGGTGGTGAAGAACGAACCGACGGTGGTGATGGCGATAATGTTGGCCGCCAGCGTGGCGTTGCCGCCCATGGCGCGCGTCATCACATAGCTGCCCGACGCGGTCGGCGTGGCGGAAAACAGGAAGATAATGCCCAGCGCAGCCCCCTGAAACCCGCACAGCCAGCCGGCCAGCGTCATCAGGCACGGCACCAGAAACAGCTTGGCCGCCGACGACAGCGCCGCCACGTTGGACGAACGGAACATGGCGCGAAAATCCAGGCTGGCGCCGGTGCACAGCAGCGCCAGCGGCAGCGACAGCGCAGAGATATAGCTGCCGGTTTGGCGGATCACGGTCGGGATGCCCAGCCCGGTTTGCGCGTACAGCAGCCCGCACACCAGGCCGATGATCAGCGGGTTGGTAACGATGCTGCGCAGCAAAGACAGGTGGCTGATTTTCTTGCCCTGCCCGCCCTGCAGGCTGCGCGTGAGGGTGATGACCGACAGTATGTTGAACAGGATCACCGTCACCGTCAGGTACAGCGAAGCGAGCGCAATGCCTTCGCTGCCGTAGGCGGTCATGGCGTAGGCCAGGCCAACGATGGCGGTATTGGCACGGAAACCGCCCTGCACGAACACCCCGCGCTCACGCGGTTCTTTCACCAGCCACTTGGCGGCCAGCTCCAGGAGCAGGAAGGTCGCCAGCGTGCCGACCGCGCCGAACAGCACCAGCGGCAGGTTGCCGAGCAGCTGCGGATGGTTGGTGGCGATGCTGAAAAACAGCAGGCACGGCAGCGCCAGATTGAACACCAGGCGGGTCGCGCCGTCGACGAAGCGGTCATCCATCAGGCGCCAATGGCGCAGCAGGATCCCCAACAGCATCATCAGCAGATTCGGCACGGTGACGTTAAACGCAAAACTCCAGGTTTCCCAGGACATGGTGTTCCTTCAGGCAGGCGAGGTAATCTTCAGATAATAAAACGATTTCGGGCCAATAAAAAAGGGGCGCGGCATCACTGCCGCGCCCCTCATGAGCGATTACTTGCTCTTTTTCAGGTGGCTCATCAGGCGCTTGCGCTTACGCATCTGGGTCGGCGTCAGCAGGTTGCGTTTGCCGGCGAACGGGTTGTCGCCCTCTTTGAACTGGATGCGGATCGGCGTCCCCATCACGTTCAGCGAGCGGCGGAAGTAGTTCATCAGGTAGCGTTTGTACGAATCGGCCAGATCGCTGACCTGGTTGCCGTGGATCACCACGATCGGCGGGTTGTAACCGCCGGCGTGAGCATATTTCAGCTTCACACGGCGGCCGCGCACCAGCGGTGGCTGGTGATCGTCAACCGCCATCTGCATGATTTTGGTCAGCATCGAGGTGTTTACGCGGCGGGTTGCGCACTCGTAGGCTTCCTGCACCGATTCGAACAGGTTGCCGACGCCGCTGCCGTGCAGCGCGGAAATGAAGTGCACGCGCGCGAAGTCGACGAAGCCCAGACGCAGGTCGAGCATCTCTTTCACGTGCTCGCGATCTTCTTCGCTCATGCCGTCCCACTTGTTGACCGCAATCACCAGTGAGCGCCCACTATTGAGGATAAAGCCGAGCAGCGAGAGATCCTGATCGGAGATGCCTTCACGCGCGTCGATCACCAGCAGCACCACGTTGGCGTCTTCAATCGCCTGCAGGGTCTTGATCACCGAGAACTTCTCGACGGTTTCAGTCACCTTGCCGCGTTTACGCACCCCGGCGGTGTCGATCAGCACGTATTCGCGTTCGTCACGCACCATCGGAATGTAGATGCTGTCGCGGGTAGTGCCCGGCATGTCATACACCACCACGCGCTCCTCGCCGAGGATGCGGTTAGTGAGCGTAGACTTACCGACGTTCGGACGGCCGACGATCGCCAGCTTGATCGGCAGATCCTGCGGGTTGAACGCTTCTTCTGGCTCTTCGTCTTCTTCGCCTTCCAGCGTTTCGCCGTTTTGCTCGGCCCAGTAAGCGGCGTTGGCCTCTTCCTCGGTCAGCTCGACGTCTTCCGGTTTTTCCGGCACGAACGGCACCAGCACGTGTTCGATCAGTTGGGTCACGCCACGGCCGTGGGAAGCGGCGATAGCGAACACTTCACCCAGGCCGAGCGAGTAGAAATCGGCGGTGGCGGTGTCCGGATCCAGACCGTCGGTCTTGTTGGCCACCAGGAAGGTCGCCTTCTGGCGGCTGCGCAGGTGCTGGGCGATGCCCTGATCCGCCGGCATCAGGCCGGCGCGGGCGTCGACCATGAACAGCACGATGTCCGCCTCTTCGATCGCCAGCAGCGACTGACCGGCCATGCGCGTTTCGACGCCGTCTTCGGTGCCGTCGATACCGCCGGTATCGACGATGATGAATTCATTGCCTTCGATTTCAGCACGACCATACTTGCGGTCACGCGTCAGCCCCGGGAAATCCGCCACCAGCGCATCGCGCGTATGGGTTAAACGGTTGAACAAGGTGGATTTACCCACATTCGGGCGCCCGACCAGCGCGACGACAGGTATCATTGTTGAAGCCTCATTACTTAATAATCAATGCGTTACTGCACTGTGGATAGACACCAGCGGTGCAGCTTATAAAAATACGAAACGGCCCCTGAACATTCAGGAGCCGTTTTCAAGCCTTGCGACGAGCGGCGTTAGCGGGTGAAAGCGTAAACTTTCCCGCCGCGAGCCTGGATGACCAGCTTGTCGCCGGCCACCATCGGCGCAGACAGGAAGCCGGAGCTGTCCACTTCCTGCTGGGCGACAAAACGGCCATCGGTGGTATTGATCCAGTGCAGATAGCCTTCGGCGTCACCGGTCACCAGATAACCATTATACATCACCGGCGGCGTCAGGTTGCGGTGCAGCAGATCGCTTTGCGTCCACACGGTCACACCGCCTTCGGTGCTGAGCGCGACTACGCGATCGTTTTGGTCGATCAGGTAGATGCGGCCCGCGTCGACGATGAAATCGTTCACCGAACCCAGCTCGCGTTTCCAGATGATCTGGCCGGAACGCAGATCCAGCGCCGTCAGGTTGCCGTTGTAGCCCAGCGCGTAGACCACGCCATCAACGATCACCGGCGTGGTGTCCACGTCGTTCAGGCGATCGATTTCGGTCGCGCCGCTCGGCTGAGAAATACGCTGTTGCCAGATCAGTTGGCCCTGCTGCATCAGCACGGCGCTGACGCGGCCGTTGTCACCGCCGACGATGGCGGCGCCAAAGGCGACGGCCGGCGCGGATTCACCGCGCAGCGACAGCGAAGGCATGTCCAGGTTAACCGTCCATTTCACCGCGCCGTCGGCTTCGTTCAACGCCTGCAGCATGCCGTTGGAGGTGTGCACCAACACCATACCGTCGCTGACAACCGGACGGGAGATCGCTTCGCCGGCCACTTTGGTCTGCCAGGCGATGGCGCCGTCGGCGGTGTTCAATGCGTAAACCACCGCTTTTTCGCTGCCGACGTAAACCTTGTCACCCGCGACCGTCAGGCCGCCCGACAGCAGCGCAGACAGGTTGCTGGAGAAGAAACCGGTCTTCTCGGAGAGATTGACCTTCCACTTCTCGTTGCCGCTGTCGGCGTCCATCGCTTTCACGATGCCGAAGCGATCGGCGGCGTAAATGGTGCTGTCCTGATAGGCCGGACGCAGGTGGGAGTAATACTCACCGATGCCGTCGCCCACCGAGGTGCTCCACGCCTTGCTCGGCGTAAACTGATTTTCAACTTTCGGCAACGGCGACATGGTAACCACGTCTTCTTCGCTGTTAAACAGCGAGCAACCACTCAGCAAGGCAGCGGAAACCAGTCCGACCAAGAGTGTTTTACGCAATTGCATGGGAATTCCCCTTAGCTGGACAAGTTATTCAATTTCATGCGCAGCAGAACCTGCAGCGCCTGAGAAGCGTTGGACTCAATGCCTTTGCTGTAAGCTTCGCGCGCGCCCTTGGCGTCGCCCTTGGCCAGCAGCACATCGCCGCGCACATCCTGCATCATCGCCGCCCAGCCTTCGCCTTTCACGCCATCCAGCGTTTTCAGCGCTTCATCCAGCTTTTTCTCCTGCAGCTGGACGCGCGCCAGACGCAGGTCGATCATCGCCAACAGGTTGTCGTCTTTGGTCTGGCCCTGCGCCAGCGCCAATTGCTGTTCCGCCTTGGCGAAATCATTCTGTTCGACAAAGTGCTTGGCCAACTGCAGCGCGGCCAATACGCCGTAGCTGTTGCCGTTAGCCTGGACAAATTTCTCCGCGGCAGCCACGTCATCCGGCTTGCCGGCCGCCAGACGATCGCTGGCTTCCTGATAGGATTGCGACGCAGCCATCATGTTGGAGTTTTCATGGCTCTGCCAGTAACGCCAGCCAACCAGGGCACCAATTCCGAGCACCACGCCCACCGCCAGCGCTTTGCCGTTCTCGGCAAAGAACCGACGCAGTGCGTCGACTTGTTCGTTTTCAGTGGTATAGACTTCCACGGTGTCCTTCTCCTTAACCTAACATCAAAGCCAGACGCGCAGCGACTTCGCTTTGCGCCAGCGTTTCTTGTTCACCACTGCGCAGGTCTTTCACCACCACCTGCTGCGCCGCCACTTCGCTCTCACCCAGGATCAGCGCAATGCGCGCGCCCCATTTGTCCGCACGGGTGATCTGCTTCTTGAAGTTGCCGCCGCCGTAATTGGTCATCAGCTTCAGCTGCGGCGCCGCGTCGCGCACCTGTTCAGCCAGCTGCATCGCCGCGCTCTGGGTGCCCGCGCCGGAAGAGATGACGTACACGTCGATAGCCGACGGCGCCTTGAATTCCGGGTTAACCGCCTGCACCAGCAACACCAGGCGTTCGAGGCCCATGGCGAAACCGACCGCCGGGGTGGCGCGGCCGCCCAGTTGCTCGACCAGGCCGTCGTAACGGCCGCCCGCGCAGACGGTGCCCTGCGCGCCCAGGCTGGTGGTCACCCACTCAAACACGGTGCGGTTGTAGTAATCCAGACCGCGCACCAGGCGCTCGTTAACGGTATATGGGATACCTGCCTGCGCCAAAAGTTCACACAGACCGGCGAAGTGAGCACGGGATTCTTCATCCAGGTACTCGGACAGGCGCGGCGCGTCGTTCAACAGCGCCTGCACCTCAGGATTCTTGGAGTCCAGCACGCGCAGCGGGTTGCTGTACATGCGGCGTTTGCAGTCTTCGTCCAGCACCTCAACGTGCTGCTCCAGGAACGCCACCAGCGCGTCGCGGTAGTTGGCGCGCGCCTCCAGCGAACCGATGGAGTTCAGCTCCAGCTTGACGTGCTCGGCGATGCCCAGCGCTTTCCACCAGCGGGCCGTCAGCAGGATCAGCTCGGCGTCGACGTCCGGGCCTTGCAGGCCGAACACTTCCGCGCCCAGCTGATGGAACTGACGGTAACGACCCTTCTGCGGGCGCTCGTAGCGGAACATCGGGCCGATGTACCACAGACGCTGTTCCTGATTGTACAGCAGACCATGTTCGATGCCGGCGCGCACGCAGCCGGCCGTCCCTTCCGGACGCAGCGTCAGGCTTTCGCCGTTGCGGTCTTCGAAGGTATACATCTCTTTTTCCACGACGTCGGTCACTTCACCGATCGCGCGTTTGAATAACGGGGTCTGCTCTACAATCGGCAACCGGATTTCGCTGTAACCGTAGCTGCCCAGCACCTGCTTGAGGGTGCCTTCAATACGCTGCCATAATGCCGTTTCTTCCGGCAGGTAGTCGTTCATGCCGCGAATGGCTTGAATGTTCTTTGCCACGTGAGTTCTCTGTCCGTTGTCTGTAAAAATGAACCTGATTATAGGGACTTTGCCGCCCGGTATTCAACGCGGATGCGGTTTTCTGCCCTTCAGGTTCATAAACAAGCGGGCCAACAGGCCCGCCGTGTAGCGATAACGCTTATTTTTCCAGCAGGTTGACCGTGATGCGGTTGCTTTCGTCCATCATCGCGGCCTTGGCGCGAATTTTCGCTTCCAACTGGTCGATCATCTGTTCGTTGTCGAAACGCTCTTTCTGGCGCACGCCGTCTTCATAGAAGCCGCTCTTCTTGTGGCCGCCGGTCACGCCCATGGTGGACACCAGCGCTTCGCCCGGGCCGTTCACCACGCAGCCGATGATCGAAACGTCCATCGGCGTGATGATATCTTCCAGGCGCTGCTCCAGCGCGTTCACCGTGCCGATCACGTCGAACTCCTGACGCGAACAGGTCGGGCAGGCGATAAAGTTGATACCGCGTGCGCGGATGCGCAGCGACTTCAGGATATCGAAACCGACCTTCACTTCTTCGACCGGATCCGCCGCCAGCGAGATGCGCAGGGTGTCGCCGATGCCTTCAGACAGCAGCATGCCCAGGCCGATGGCCGATTTGACCGACCCGCTGCGCGCGCCGCCGGCTTCGGTGATGCCCAGATGCAGCGGCTGATCGATGCGCGACGCCAGCAGGCGATAAGATTGCACCGCCAGGAACACGTCCGACGCCTTGACGCTGACCTTGAACTGGTCGAAGTTGAGGCGATCGAGGATGTCCACGTGGCGCATGGCGGATTCCAGCAGCGCTTCCGGCGTAGGTTCGCCGTACTTTTCCTGCAGGTCTTTCTCCAGCGAGCCGCCGTTGACGCCGATGCGAATCGGGATGTTCTTGTCGCGGGCGCAGTCCACCACCGAGCGAATGCGCGATTCGTTGCCGATGTTGCCCGGGTTGATGCGCAGGCAGTCTACGCCGTATTCGGCAACCTGCAGCGCGATGCGATAATCGAAGTGGATATCGGCGACCAGCGGCACGTTGACCTGCTGCTTGATCAGCTTGAACGCCTCGGCGGCGTCCATGGTAGGAACCGAAACGCGGACGATGTCGACGCCCACGCGCTCCAGCGCTTTGATCTGATTAACCGTTGCTTCAACATCGGTGGTACGGGTGTTGGTCATCGACTGCACGGCAATCGGCGCGCCATCACCAATAGGCACCTTGCCGACGTAAATGCGTGTAGATTTTCGACGGTTGATGGGCGCTTGGTTATGCATTACTTACTCTCCATTGCTGCTCTGACATCACGACCGGTGCCGCGCGATTACTGCGCGGCGACGGTCAGGCGAGCAACACGGTTTGACTTAACGAACCGGCTTAAATCAACCGGCTTACCCTGATACTGGATCTGTACTGCCGCCGGCGCGCCGATGGTCAGTTTATACGGCGCAGTGCCGGTCAGGTTCAGCTTGCCACCCTGTTTCTGGGTGCCGCTGAACAGCGTCTTACCGCTCGAATCGGTCACCTGCAGCCAGCAGTCGGCAGAGAAATCCATCACCAGCGCATTCGGATCGGCCGCCGGCGCAGCCACGCCCGCATCGGCGGTCGGCAACGGCGCTTGTGCCGCCGGCGCGGTTTCCGGCAGGGTGGTCTGGCTTGGCGACACCACGGCAGGCTGCTGCTGAGCCGCGCTTGGCGCCTGGGCGGTCGCCGCCGGCGCCTGAGCCGCTGCGCCAGTATCGGCCGGCGCGGCGCTGTTGTCGGTCAACGGCACGTTGGTGCCGGTGTCGGCATTGCCGTCGGTCAGCGGCACGGACTGCCCTTCGTTATTCTGCGAAAGCTGCGCGGAGGACTGATCGGCCATGGTGGCGATCTCTTCCTGCTGGGCCTTGTGGTTTTGCCACCACCAGGCGCCGGTCAGGCCGATCACCACGAACACGATAAGCCAGGTGAAGCTCATCAGCCAGCCGTCGCGTTTCTTGCGGCGCTTGCCCAGCGAGAAGCTTTGCATCGGCGCCACTTTCGCCATCTTCAACGGCGCCTGCTTGGCCAGCATCGGCAGCAGTTCGTCTTCCGGCAAATGCACCAGCTTGGCGTAGGAACGGATGTAGCCGCGCACGAAGGTGGACGCGAGGTCAGCGGACACGCTGTCTTCCTCGATATCGCGCACGGTGGACATTTTGAGACACAGGCGTTCTGCAACGGTCTGTTGGCTCAGCCCGAGTTGCTCACGGGCCTGACGCAGGCGCTGGCCCGTCGTCATGGATACGGTTTTATCTTGGGAGGCTTCAGTATTCATTAGCTAAGAACTGCTGGTACTGTTTGGATTGTGGAAAACTTCGCGCTAGCTGCTTGCCATAGCGTTGAACGCTATCCTGACGGCCGGCTAACGCGGCGAAACGAATCTGTAACCATAAGCTGCTGGCGCTGGCCGGCAGAACATGCTGATAAACATCCAATAAAAGTTGCGACTGGGCGCGCTTCCCTTCTCCAAATTGCTTTTCGGCCTCCGCCAACAGCGGAGTGCCTTTGTCCGGATCGACTTTCAGCGCGCGGCTCAACAGCGTGCGCGCCTCATCGTTTTGTCCGGCCTTGAGAAAACAGTAACCTGCGTTTTCCAGGCTGTCGGCGACCTGGCCATAATCGGGCGCCAGCGCCGCAGCGCTAAACTGCTGTTGCGCCGGTACATACTGCCCTAAACCGCAAAGAAACGCACCGTAATTATTCAATACGGTGCCATTGCCCGGCGCAAGTTTGAGCGCTTGCCGATAACGCTGTTCGGCCGCGGCATTTTCACCGATCCGCTGTTCATAGAGCGCCATGCCCAACTGCGTGCGGTAATCCTGCGGGGCCGCGTCCAGCGCCTTTTCCAGGTTCTGGCGCGCGGCGTCCATGTCGCCTTGCTGCAGGTACTCCAGGCCTAGCTGCAACCGCGTTTGGCCCGCCTCAGAGACTTGTGCTTCCTTTTCCGGCGCTGAACCGGAACACCCGGCCAACAACCCGGCCGCCAGCCACACACCCCACAGTTTCAGCTTCATGCCCGCATTCATTTCCTTATCGGCCGTCAGCTAACGCCCATCAGCGACACACTTTCGCATAACAGGCTGTTAGATAACAAAAAATGGTGCTATAGGATTCAGACCGCCCGTACGTTGATAGGTTCCCCGGCCATTTTCTTCTTCAGGGTACGCTTGGTACGGTCGATCACTTCACCCGCCAGTTGCCCGCAGGCGGCGTCGATATCGTCACCACGGGTTTTACGAACAATAGTCGTAAAGCCGTATTCCATCAACACCTTGGAGAAACGATCCACCCGGCTGTTGGAGCTGCGGCCGTAAGGGGCGCCCGGGAACGGGTTCCATGGGATCAGGTTGATCTTGCACGGCGTGTCTTTCAGCACTTCCGCCAGTTGATGCGCATCGTCGGTGCTGTCGTTGATATGATCCAGCATCACGTACTCGACGGTCACGCGGCCCTGGTTGGCGTTGGATTTCTCCAGATAGCGGCGCACCGCGGACAGGAAGGTCTCGATGTTGTACTTGCGGTTGATCGGCACGATCTCATCGCGGATGGTGTCGTTCGGCGCGTGCAGCGAAATAGCCAGCGCCACGTCGATCATGTCGCCCAGCTTGTCCAGCGCCGGCACCACGCCGGAGGTAGACAGGGTCACGCGGCGTTTGGACAGGCCAAAGCCGAAGTCGTCCAGCATGATTTCCATCGCCGGCACCACGTTGTTCAGGTTGAGCAGCGGCTCGCCCATGCCCATCATCACCACGTTGGTGATCGGGCGTTGGCCGGTCACCTTCAGCGCGCCGATGATCTTCGCCGCGCGCCACACCTGGCCGATGATTTCCGACACGCGCAGGTTGCGGTTGAAGCCCTGCTGCGCCGTCGAACAGAATTTGCACTCCAGCGCGCAGCCTACCTGCGAGGAGACGCACAGCGTCGCGCGGTCGGCTTCCGGGATGTACACGGTTTCGACCTGCTGATCGCCGACTTTAATCGCCCACTTGATGGTGCCGTCGGCCGAGCGCTGTTCTTCCGCCACTTCCGGCGCGCGGATTTCCGCCACGCGCTGCAGCTTGCCGCGCAGGACTTTGTTGATGTCGGTCATCTGCTCGAAATCGTCGCAGCAGTAGTGGTAAATCCACTTCATCACCTGATCGGCGCGGAACGGTTTCTCGCCCATTTCGGCGAAGAACTCGCGCATTTGCTGGCGGTTCAGGTCCAGCAGGTTGATTTTGGCCGCAGCCGGTTGCTCCACGTTAACGGAGGGGGTAGTCAGCGAATTATTTTCAGACACGGTGTGCTCGGACGTGATGGGTTCTAACATAATGATCTCTGGCCTCGTTATTACACGTTATGGCGCTAAAGAATGGACAGTAAGTTGTGCATTTCAGCCCGCATGATTCGGGTGGCGGCACTAAAAACACGCCCCTGACAAGTCGTCTTATCAGGGGCGCGGCATTGTACAAATTTTAGTAGCGGGTGGCTACGGCTGAAAGGCATTCAGGGCATTTTTATTGTTTCAGCCGGTGAATGCCTGGTTATCAGCCAAGAAACGGCACGATTAACGTGCGCAGATTTCGCTTTCGTTGAAGAAGTAAGCGATTTCGCGCTGTGCGGATTCAACGGAGTCGGAACCGTGAACGGCGTTAGCGGTGAAGCTGTCCGCGTAGTCGGCACGCAGGGTACCGGCCAGCGCGTTGTCCGGGTTGGTTGCGCCCATGATGTCACGGTTGCGCTGCACGGCGTTTTCAGATTCCAGAACCTGCACCATGATTGGGCCGGAGGTCATGAACTCAACCAGACCGTCGAAGAATGGGCGGCCTTTGTGCTCAGCGTAGAAGCCTTCAGCTTGTTCGCGAGTCAGACGCAGCATTTTAGCGGCGATGATTTTGAAACCGGCGCGCTCGAAACGCGCGTAGATAGCGCCGATGTCGTTGTTGGCTACAGCGTTTGGTTTAACGATGGAAAAGGTACGTTCTACGGTCATGATGGCCTCTGTATGACTTCCAAAACAGGCCGGTCTGCAATGTTGCCGGCCTTCTCAAGTGGCGCAGATTATATGTGCGCCGTTAACGCTTGCCTACGGGAAAATCAACATTTCATTAAAAAAATATGATCTTCATGGGCCATTTTCGACAACGTGGGGGCACTACTGGGTCTTGTCGGTAGACGGGATCAAATTGCGCAGCCAGCTGCCCCAGCGGCGCTGATAAAACGGCTGCGTATGGGAGATCAGATAGTGGCTGATGCCGCGCTCGTTCTCCGACACCAGGCAGAAATCCACCGGTTCATCGTTCGGCGCCGTTTCGCTGGCGACGCTGCCGGCCTCGTTGATCAACGCCTCAATCTCCGCCGGCTCGGCGTCCACTTCCAGACCGATCAACAGATTCGGCTTCTCGTCCGCCGCCTGGTCGTGCATCAGCGCCAGAAACGCGCGGCGCACCGGCTTGCGCTGGCTGAACAGCGTGGTCAGCGCATCCACCATCGCCGACGGATACTCTTCGGGCTGCCCCAGCAGGATTTGGGTCTCTTTATCGACGTAATGCTCCACCGGTTTGACGACGCCGCCGGTCGCCAGCAGCATCGCCACCTCTTCCGGATAGAACTCTTTGCCGTACTCCGCCTTCGGGTTGAGGAACAGATCCGCACCCTGGGTGATTTCGAACAGCACCCGCGTCGGCATGGCGATGAACGGCTGTTCGTCCTCAACGGCTTTCTGCAGCGCTTCCAGCGAGGTGAAGAACGGAATGATGCTGCCGCCGTCCTGCTTTTCCCAATGCTGGATATTGACCGGCGTATCCGCGTTCAGCGCGATGTCGCCGTCCTGCTGCAGCTGCTCGCTGTCGCCGAGGATCAGCACCGTGGCGTCGAGCAGTTCACGGAAGAACGCCGGGCGGTGGGCCGGCTCCGTCACCGCCAGCTTCAGCAGGCGTTCAAGTTCGTTCTCGCTCGGGGCGGCATCGTGATGATGGGCACTCATGGCAAACTCCAGGGATCAAATAGCGAGGCCCAGCATGCTGGGCCCCGAAGATAATGCGCATTCTAGCGCCCGACGCAGCGGGCGTTCAATTATTTGGTTTTGCTCAGCAGCAGGTTGGCCAGGGTACGCACGCCCAGACCGGTCGCGCCGGCCGACCACTGATCCACCGCGCCTTTGCGGTAGGTGGCGGAACAGTCGATGTGCAGCCAGCCTTGTTGGTAGTTCTTGACGAAGTGCGACAGGAAGGCCGCCGCGGTGCTGGCGCCGGCGGTGTAGGCCGGGCCGGCCACGTTGTTCAGCTCGGCAAAGTTGGACGGCAGTTGGCTGCGGTGGAACTCGGCCAGCGGCAGACGCCAGAACGGCTCTTGCTCGGCGGTGGCGCTGTTCAGCAGCTCCTGCGCCAGCGCGTCGTCGAAGCTGAACAGCGCATGGTAGTCGTTGCCGACCGCGGTTTTGGCGGCGCCGGTCAGGGTGGCGCAGTCGATAATCAGCTGCGGGTTCTGCTCAGAAGCGTCAATCAGGCCGTCGGCCAGCACCAGGCGCCCTTCCGCATCGGTGTTCATTACCTCGACGGTTTTGCCGTTGCGGTAGCGAATGATGTCGCCCAGTTTGAAAGCGTTGCCGCTGACCATGTTGTCGGCGCAGCACAGGTACAGCTTCACGCGCTGCTTCAGGCCGCGCGCCGCCGCCAGCGCCAGGGCGCCGGTGATGGTGGCCGCACCGCCCATGTCAGCCTTCATCGAATCCATAAAGGCGCTCTGTTTCAGGCTATAACCGCCGGTATCGAAGGTGATGCCCTTGCCGACCAGGCAGGCGAACACCGGCGCGTCCGGGTTACCGGTCGGGTTGAAGTCGAGCGCCAGCAGCACCGGTGGGCGCTCGGAGCCACGGCCGACGGTGTGGATGCCGGCATAGTTCTGCTCGCGCAGATCTTCGCCCTTGGTGATGCGGTAGCTGACGGCATCGCAGCCGACGTCGCACATCAGATCGACGGCGCGGGTCGCCAGTTGCTCTGGCCCCAGCTCTTCCGCCGGCATGTTGATGGTGTCACGCACCCAGTCAACGATCTTCAGGCGCTTATCCAGCTCCTGACGTGCGGCTTCCGGCAGCTCGGCCCATTCGACGTTGCGCTGCCCTTTCGGCCCGCGGTAGCCCTGCCAAAACGCCCAGCTGTTTTCCAAGTCCCAACCGTCGCCGGCCAGCTTGACGTTTTTGATGCCCTGACCGTCAATTTTGCGGCCCGCACGCTGGATCGCACCCAGTTTGTCGGCGCCGGTCAGGTGGATGGTCATCCCTTCGCCGTTGGTGCTGAGCAGCGCTTTTTCGCCCCAACGGGCGTCGGCAGGTTGTTGCGACAGCGTGACCTGCATGAATTCTGTTGTCATAGCCTTCTTACTCCGGATTATTCTTTTATTAATCTTGTCGGATACAAAATAAACGGGCCGCCCATGGCAGCCCGTTACGCTATTTACTCCGCTTCATCTAACCAGACCAGCAGGATCGCTTCCAGTATTTTTTCGTTGGAAGCCTGCGGATCGTCGTCGAACTCTTCGAGATCGCAGATCCACTGATGCATGTCGGTAAAACGCACGGTTTTCGGATCGGTGTCCGGGTATTGGTCGTACAGGGCTTCGCCGATTTCTCGGCTGTCGGTCCACTTCAGTCCCATTATGATCTCCGGGTTGGCGCTGCGGCTAACAATTAATGCTCACGCGCGTGGTTGACGGTGTAGCGCGGCATTTCGACCACCAGATCTTCGTCGGCGACCAGCGCCTGGCAGCTCAGGCGGCTTTCCGGCTCCAGCCCCCAGGCCTTGTCCAGCATGTCGTCTTCCAGCTCGCTGCTCTCTTCAAGCGAATCGAAGCCTTCACGCACGATGCAGTGGCAGGTGGTGCAGGCGCAGGATTTCTCGCAGGCGTGCTCGATTTCAATGCCGTTGCGCAGCGCAACGTTGAGGATCGACTCCCCTTTTTCAGCTTCCAGAACCGCCCCTTCCGGGCAAAGATCTTGATGGGGCAGGAAAACAATTTTAGGCATGGTTAAACCTCATCCACAGAATGGCCAGCCAGCGCGCGGCGAATGGAAGCGTCCATGCGGCGCGCGGCAAAATCTTGCGTTTGTGCATCTAATGTTTTGATGGCGTCTTCGATAGCGGCGGGATCTTCACCCTGCACCGCCTGCTGCAACGCCTGGGTCGCGGCGGCGATCGCCTGGCTTTCCGCCTCGCTCAGCAGCGCGGCGTCGCTGGCCAGCGCGCCCTGCAGGCTTTCCAGCACCCGCGCGGCTTCCACGCGTTGCTCCGCCAGCTTGCGCGCGCCCACGTCGCTTTGCGCGTTGGCCATCGAATCCTTGATCATGCCGGCGATTTCGCTGTCCGACAGGCCGTACGACGGCTTCACCTGAATCGAGGCTTCGACGCCGGTGGATTTCTCCATCGCGGTGACGCTCAGCAGACCGTCGGCATCCACCTGGAAGGTGACGCGAATGTGCGCGCCCCCGGCAGGCAGCGGCGGCAGGCCGCGCAGCGTGAAACGCGCCAGCGAACGGCAGTCCTGCACCAGCTCGCGCTCGCCCTGCAGCACGTGGATCATCATCGCGCTCTGGCCGTCTTTAAAGGTGGTGAATTCCTGCGCGCGCGCCACCGGAATGGTGGTGTTGCGCGGGATCACTTTCTCCACCAGACCGCCCATGGTTTCGAGGCCCAGCGACAGCGGGATCACGTCCAGCAGCAGCATGTCGCTGTCCGGCTTGTTGCCCACCAGAATGTCGGCCTGGATCGCGGCGCCGATGGCGACCACTTTATCCGGATCGATCGACGTCAGCGGCGTGCGGCCGAAGAAGGCGCCCACCTGCTCACGCACCAGCGGCACGCGGGTGGAACCGCCGACCATCACCGCTTCCAGCACCTCGTCGGCAGCGACGCCGGCGTCTTTCAGCGCGCGGCGGCAGGCCATCAGCGTGCGTTTCACCAGCGGGGCGATCAGCGCTTCGAACTGGGCGCGGGTCACCTCGCCCTGCCAGCCGGCCACCTCGACGCGCACGCTGTCGGCATCGCTCAACGCGATTTTAGCGGCGATGGCGGCGTCCAGCAGCTGGCGCTGCACGCCGTGGTCGCTGCGATCGGCCACGCCGGCCTGCTCGCGCAGCCAGTCGGCCAGCAGGTGATCGAAGTCGTCGCCGCCCAGCGCGGAATCGCCGCCCGTGGCCAGCACTTCGAACACGCCGCGGCTGAGGCGCAGAATGGAGATATCAAAGGTGCCGCCGCCCAGATCGTAAACCGCGATCACCCCTTCCTGGCCGGAGTCCAGCCCGTAGGCGATCGCTGCCGCGGTCGGTTCGTTCAGCAGGCGCAGGACGTGCAGGCCGGCCAGACGCGCCGCGTCTTTGGTGCCCTGGCGCTGCGCGTCGTCGAAGTAGGCGGGAACGGTGATCACCACGCCATCCAGCTCCCCTTCCAGCGCCGCTTGCGCGCGCGCGGACAGGGCCCGCAGGATATCGGCGGAGACGCCGACCGGGTTAACCGGACCGGCGGCGGTGACGATCAGCGGCAGGCCGTTGTCGCTGGCCTGGAATTGATACGGCAGGTTCGGGTAACGCTGCTGCACGTCCGCCAACGAGCGACCCATCATGCGCTTGATGGAGCTGACGGTATTGGCCGGATCCTGCGCCGCCTGTTGGCGCGCCTCCCAGCCGACGCGCTGCGCGTCCGCCTGATAATGCACCACCGAAGGCAGCAAATGGCGGCCCTGTTCGTCGGCCAGCGTTTCCGCTTGCCCGCTGCGCACCGTGGCGACCAGCGAGTTGGTGGTGCCTAAGTCGATGCCGGCGGCCAGACGTCGCTGGTGCGGCGCAGCGCTGAGGCCAGGCTCACTAATTTGTAATAAGGCCATGTTGAAGCTTCCACAATCAGAATCAGAAGGTGTTACTCAAAACCCAGCAGTTTTTCTTCGAGTTGTTCAACCTGTTGCTGGAGTTTGTCCAAAAAGCGCAGCTTGCGCACGGTGTCGGCGGCGTCCGCCCACTGCTCGCCGTCCAGCTGCTGCAGCATCAGCGTGCTGCGCTGTTTGATCGAGGCGGCCAGCCGCGCGCCGAAATCGGCCAGCAGGCTTTCCGCCTCCGGCTTGCGCTCAATGGCGTCGAGCTCTTCGCGCAGCTCCAGCTGTTCCATCAGAAAGGCGGTGTCGCGCATCGTATGCTGTTCGTTGCCCAGATCGAAGCCGTGCAAAGATAGCATATACTCCGCGCGTTTTAACGGGTGCTTCAGCGACTGGTAAGCTTCGTTGATGGTCGCCGCCTGCTGCAACGCCATCAGGCGTTCGCGCTCCGGCTGGTTGGCGAAACGATCGGGGTGGAATTGGCGCTGCAGATCCTGGAAGCGGGACGCAAGCAGGCTGCCGTCCACGGTGTAGCGAACTGGCAGCCCGAATAAAGTAAAGTAATCCATAGCGTGCTCTGGGCGTTAGCGGATGAAGTTCCCCCGCCGAAACGGGGGAGCATGATGGACTGTCAGACGTTGAAACTCTCGCCGCAGCCGCATTCGCTTGAGACGTTCGGGTTGTTGAACTTGAAGCCTTCGTTCAGGCCTTCCTTAACGAAATCAAGCTCGGTGCCGTCAAGGTAAACCAGGCTCTTGCCGTCGATGATCACCTTGATGCCTTTGTCTTCAAACACGATGTCGTCATCGTTGGCTTCGTCAACAAATTCCAGCACGTAGGCCATTCCGGAGCAGCCGGAAGTTCGCACTCCCAGACGCAGGCCGAGACCCTTGCCGCGGTTCGTCAAAAACGCCTGAACACGCTGCGCAGCGCTGTCGCTCATGGTAATAGACATCACAACCTCACACTTCAAATCAAAGCCCGGCGTGGCCGGGCCGACTCAGACAAATTACTCGGCGCTATGCTTGCTCTTATAGTCGGCAATCGCTGCTTTGATGGCGTCTTCAGCCAGGATCGAGCAGTGAATTTTGACCGGCGGCAATTCCAGCTCTTCGGCGATCTGGGTGTTTTTGATCGCTTCAGCCTGATCGAGCGACTTGCCTTTCATCCATTCGGTCACCAGCGAGCTGGAGGCGATGGCGGAACCGCAGCCGTAAGTTTTAAAGCGCGCGTCTTCGATGATGCCTTCATCGTTAACCTTGATTTGCAGCTTCATGACGTCGCCGCAAGCCGGCGCCCCTACCATGCCGCTACCGACGGTAGGATCTTCGTTGTCGAAGGAACCCACGTTGCGCGGGTTTTCATAATGATCGATTACTTTTTCGCTGTAAGCCATGACCTTGCTCCTGAAACCTGAGAATTAATGATGCGCCCATTCGATGCTGTTGATGTCCACGCCCTGCTTGAACATCTCCCACAGCGGAGACAGATCGCGCAGACGGCCGATGGATTTACGCACCAGTTGAATGGTGTAGTCGATCTCTTCTTCCGTGGTGAAACGCCCCAGGGAGAAACGGATCGAGCTGTGCGCCAATTCATCGCTCATGCCCAGCGCGCGCAGCACGTAGGACGGCTCGAGGCTGGCGGAGGTACAGGCTGAACCGGAGGAAACGGCCAGGTCTTTCAGCGCCATGATCAGCGATTCGCCTTCAACGTAGTTGAAGCTGACGTTCAGGATGTTCGGTGCGCCGTGCTCCAGATCGCCGTTCAGATACACTTCTTCCATATCTTTCACGCCGTTCCACAGACGATCGCGCAGGGTGCGCAGACGCGCCATCTCTTCGGTCATCTCTTCTTTGGCGATGCGATAAGCTTCGCCCATGCCGACGATCTGGTGGACAGGCAGGGTGCCGGAGCGCATGCCGCGCTCGTGACCGCCGCCGTGTATCTGCGCTTCGATGCGGATGCGCGGCTTGCGGCGCACGTACAGCGCGCCGATGCCTTTCGGGCCATAGATTTTGTGGCCGGAGAACGACATCAGATCGACTTTCAGCTTGCTCAGATCGATAGGCAGTTTGCCCACGCTCTGGGTGGCGTCAACGTGGTAGATGATACCGCGCGCGCGGCACATTTCGCCGATCGCTTCGATGTCCTGCACCACGCCGATTTCGTTATTGACGTGCATGATGGAGACCAGAATGGTGTCATCGCGCAGCGCCGCTTCGAGATCCTGCAGGCTGATGATGCCGTTGCTCTGCGGCGCCAGATAGGTCACTTCGAACCCTTCGCGCTCCAGCTGACGGCAGGTGTCCAGCACGGCTTTGTGTTCGGTTTTGCTGGTGATGATGTGCTTGCCTTTTTTCTGGTAGAAATTGGCAGCGCCTTTGATCGCCAGGTTGTCGGATTCGGTCGCCCCGGAGGTGAAGACGATTTCGCGCGGGTCGGCGCCCACCAGTTCGGCGATTTGGTTACGGGCGATGTCTACCGCCTCTTCCGCCTGCCAACCGAAACGGTGGGAACGGGAAGCCGGGTTGCCGAAAGTGCCGTCCAGGGTCAAAAACTGCATCATCTTCTCAGCAACGCGCGGGTCAACCGGCGTCGTTGCTGAGTAATCCAGATAAATCGGTAATTTCATTGCTCTTGTGCTCCGTACATCACTTCCAAAAACTAAAATAATTTCGCCAGCTGCTTATGCGCGCAGATTAACGTTGATAGTTTCTTGCGGACGACCGTTGGCCGTGCGGCGCGTATCGTTGTTTTGACGATCCGCCACCACCAGCACTTCCTGGTTGTTGACCAGTTCTGCCAGCGTAATGTTGTTCAGGAACCCGCTGATGCGCTCGCTCAGATCGCGCCACAGGGCGTGGGTCAAGCAGCGATCGCCGCCCTGACAGCCTTCTTTGCCCTGGCACCGGGTTGCATCTACCGATTCATCGACGGCAGTGATGACAGCGCCAACGGCGATCTCACCCGCGTCTTTACCCAGCAGATAACCACCGCCCGGGCCGCGCACGCTGGCCACTAGGCCATTCTTGCGCAGACGGGAGAATAATTGTTCCAGATAAGAGAGCGAAATACCCTGGCGTTCGGAAATGTCCGCCAGTGGCACCGGCCCTTCCTGGGAATGCAGCGCTACGTCGAGCATAGCGGTTACGGCATAACGGCCTTTGGATGTCAGTCTCATAGCTCAATGGTTACCTGTTGGTCAAATATGGCCGAAAGTCTGACATTCCTGAGTAAAACAGTCAACTATTTAACCTAGTAATTAACTCAAGTATTAGCACGTTTTGAACTTAGCAAGAACAAAGGTATATAAAATACATGTTATAACCTTTGGATAACTAATACTATTGTCACCCGCCGCTATGCCACATCAATTAATTACCTTGATGTTTATCCTGTTTCTCGATCGACGTCAGCATGCCGCGCAGGATATTCAGCTCCTGCCCTTCCGGGCGCGCGCGGGTGAACAGCCGACGCAGGCGGCTCATCACCTGGCCCGGATGGGACGGGCGAATAAAGCCGGTGCGCTGCAGCGTCTGCTCCAGGTGCTGATAGAAACGCTCGAGGTCATCCACCAGCGGGTACGGCGTCTCTTCCAGCTGCGGCGCGCCCGCCTGTTGGCGATCGAGGTAAGCCACGCGCACTTCATACGCCAGGATCTGCACCGCCATCGCCAGGTTCAGCGAGCTGTAGTCCGGGTTGGCCGGAATGGCGACGTGGTAGTGGCACTTCTGCAATTCATCGTTGGTCAGCCCGACGCGTTCGCGGCCGAACACCAGCGCCACCGGCGCGTGTTCGCCCTCGTGCACCGCGCGCACGCCGCATTCACGCGGCTCCAGCATCGGCCACGGCAAGGTGCGAGAACGTGCGCTGGTGCCCACCACCAGGCTACAGCCGGCGATGGCGTCATCGAGGGTGTCGACGATAGTGGCGTTGCCGATCACGTCGCTGGCGCCGGCGGCCAGGGCGATGGCCTGAGAATCGGGTTTGATCAGCGGATTAACCAGATAAAGGTTGGTTAAACCCATGGTTTTCATGGCTCTGGCGGTCGAGCCCATGTTGCCGGTATGTGAAGTCTCTACCAGAACAATGCGGATATTGTGCAGCATACAAACTCTGAGCGTGGCGGAAAATCGCAGCATCTTAACACAGCCGTAGGCAATTTGCCGAACAGCTGCTATACTTCGCGCCGTTTCCTGTTCTTTAACATCCTAGTTGGAAGATACCCATGCATCCGATGCTGACTATCGCCGTGCGCGCTGCGCGCAAGGCCGGTAACCTGATTGCCAAAAACTACGAAACCCCGGACGCTGTAGAAGCGAGCCAGAAAGGGACCAATGACTTCGTCACCAACGTCGATCGCGATGCAGAGCATCTGATCATCGACGTCATCCGCAAGTCTTATCCGCAACACAGTATCGTGAGCGAAGAACGCGGTGAGCTGATCGGCGAAGATCGCGATGTGCAATGGGTGATCGATCCACTGGATGGCACTGCAAACTTCATCAAACGTTTCCCTCATTTCTCCGTTTCCATCGCCGTACGCATCAAAGGCCGTACTGAAGTGGCCGTGGTTTACGATCCGATGCGCAACGAACTGTTCACCGCCACTCGCGGCCAGGGCGCACAGCTCAACGGCTACCGCCTGCGCGGCACCAACGCCAAAGATCTGGATGGCACCATCCTGGCGACCGGCTTCCCGTTCAAGGTCAAACAGCACGCAACGCCTTACATCAACATCGTCGGCAAGCTGTTCACCCAGTGCGCAGACTTCCGCCGCACCGGTTCCGCGGCGCTGGATCTGGCCTATGTGGCCGCCGGCCGCGTAGACGGTTTCTTCGAAATCGGCCTGAAGCCGTGGGATTTCGCCGCGGGCGAACTGCTGGTGCGTGAAGCCGGCGGCCTGGTGACCGACTTCGTCGGCGGCCACAACCACTTCAGCTCCGGCAACGTGGTGGCAGGCAACCCGCGCGTAGTGAAAGCCATGCTGGCCACCATGCGTGAAGAACTGAGCGAAGCGCTGAAGCGTTAATCGCCAGAAGCGAATCGAAAAAAGCGCTGCCGATGCAGCGCTTTTTTTATGCCCGTTAGCGGGAGAAGGGACGGATGCCGCCGCCGAATTCCGGCTGCGCGCTGACGTACAGCAACAGCCCGGCGGCCAGCAGGATCAGGCCGCCGGCCAGCGCCAACGCCCCCCAGGCCACCGCGCTCCAGGCGGCGGGCGCGCGCGAACGGCTGAGGCGCACCGCCAGCCGGCGGCTGTAATGTACCAGCAGCGCCAGCATCGAGATGGTCAACGAGGTGCCGAACGCCATCGCCAGCGCGGAGATCACTCCCCAGCCGAACACGCCGATCACTTTGGAGAACAGCAGCACCAAAATCGCCCCCGAACAGGGGCGCATGCCCATCGCCAGCACGATGGCGGCCTGAGTGCGCCAGTCGCTTCCCGCCTGCAGCTCGCTGTCGCTCGGCAGATGCCGGTGGCCGCAGCCGCAATTGGCGCTGTGCACATGATCCGCCGCCAGCGGCGTCAGGCTGTTGATGCGCAGCGCCGGCGCCGGGCGCATCGCCTTGATCGCCGCAAACAGGCGTTTCAGCGCGCGCCAACTCAGCAGCACGCCAAGCAGCATCACCAGAATAAAGCTGCCCTTCTCCAGCCAGAAACTGCTTTGGTGCAGCTGGCGCGAAGAGAGCTGCAATACCACCAGCATCAGCGTGACCAGCGCGATCGCTACCCCACCCTGCACCAGCGAGGCGGCGAAGGTCAGCTTCAGGCTGCTTTTCAGCCGCGCCGGATGGGTAGCCAGGTAGGTGGCGATCACCACTTTGCCGTGGCCGGGGCCGAGCGCATGCAAGACGCCATAGCCGAGGCTGAACAGCATCAGCGCCAGCCCGGCCTGCTGCGGCGCGGCCTTCACCTGCTGCAACAGCCCCGCCATCTGCTGGTGCAGCGCTTTTTGCCACACCACGCTCTGCATCAGCAGCTGCGGCCAATAGTGCCACGCCAGCAGCGCGGCGGCCGCCAGCGCCAGCGTGAACGGCAGCAGCGGCCACAGGCCGAAGGCCCAGTGGCGCCGGCTCGTCGTCGGTTGCGAGAGATTTAACGACATTGCAGCGTCACCCGCTGGGCGAACTGCTGCCCCAGCGCCAGGTCTTCACCGGGCGAGTCGTTCTTGTCGAGCGACAGCGCATAGGCCTGCAGCGACGCATTCGGCTTCGGCGTCATCAGCTTGTAGCTGCACAGCTGCGCCATCTCCGGCGGCAGATGCAGCGCATTTTGGTCTTTATAGGTCATATCCACGAAATAAGTCGGATCGTAAGTAGAAAGTTCGAACGGCTTGCCCGCCAGCGGCTGTGGCTCGGCCAACGGCAGCACGAACTCCAGCACCGCCTGATTGCCCTGGCGCGACAGGTGATATTCGCTGGGCAAGTTCAGGTATTTCACCGGTTTGCCGTCGCGGTAAAGATCGGTGAAATAGTGCTGCCCCAGCACGTTGGCCATCACTTCCGCCGCCAGTTTTTTCCACACTGCCGAATCGCTCTTGGCGTTTTTCGCATCGTAGAGCAGATCCGCCGAGGTGATTTCATCCATCACCCACACCATTTTCAGGCCGACCAGCCGCTGGTCTTTGGCGACGAAGGTGGTATTCATGTCAATAAAGCTGTGCGGATGAGCGATCGCACCGGCGCTGAACACGGCGCCGAAGGCAGCCAAAAGACGACGTAACTTCATCATTATCCTGTCTTACCTGCATTTGTTATAACGTAACACAAATAGATGCCTAACGGCCCGCCTCTCCCGGCGATATTTGTGACGAAAGTTGTAAGCCGAAGTAAAAGCCGCGCGGTAATCCTGCCGTCACAAAGCCTTTTGCTATGCTTAGGCATAATCGCAACCTTTTATGCCGGAAGGTGATAATGAGCCTGGACACCTCTCCCGTGCCCGAGCTCTCCGGACAACAACGGCGCTGCCATCTGCTGCTGATGCTGTACACGCCGGAGCCCGAGTTACAGCTGGAGACCCTAAGCCGAATCAACGGCGTCGCCCCCCCGATAACCCGGCAAGATATAGCCGAGGTGGCCAGTGAAATCCAGCGTTTCCATCACCTGGAGATCGCCGTCGATCCCGACCATGGCTACCAACTGCGGGGCAGCGCGCTCGACCAACGCCTGTGCCTCATCCACTGGCTGCGGCGGGCCCTGCGCTGCAGCCCGCGGTTTGTCGAAGGCGATTTCGCCCCGCGCCTGCGGCAAGCGCTGGCGACCGATGCCGCCCCGGCGTCTGCGCTGGCAGAAGCGATCGACGCCTGCGAGCCGCTGCTCAGCCGCCACTTCGATGCGCGCGACCGCCAATTCCTGCAGCATTACCTGCTCTACTGCGCCTGGCAAAATCGCCTGCAGCAGCATCCGCGTTTCGACGCGGTTCAACGCGACTGGCTGCGGAAAAAGCCGGAACAGCAGGCCGCCGCCTGGCTGCATCAGGCCTGCAACCGGCTGTTTAACCAGCCGCCGCAGGCAGACGAGCGCGATTTTTTGGCGCTGACCTTCACCATGTTGAAAAATCACAGCTACCACAGCAACGACTCAGCGCAAGAGCGGAGATTGATGGTGGCGATCGACAGCATGGTCGAGCGCTTCCAGCAACTTTCCGGCATGGCCTTCAGCAGCAAGGCGGAGCTGGTCAGCCAGCTGTTCGCCCATCTGGCGCCGGCGCTGGAGCGCTGCCGTTTCGCCATCGGCATCGACAATATGCTGCTGGAAGAAGTGGTGCGCAAATACCCGCGGCTGATGCGCACCACGCAGGAAGCGCTGAAACCGCTGGAGCAGGAGTACGGCGTGCATTTTTCCAACGAGGAGGCGGGTCTGGTGGCCATCAGCTTCGGCGCCTGGCTGATGCAGGACAACGCGCTGCAGGAAAAGCAGGTGCTGCTGCTGACGCTGGACAACCCGCAGCTGGAAGAGGAAGTGGAATATCAGATCCGAGAGCTCACGCTGCTGCCGCTGAACATCAAGTACCTGCCGCTGAGCGACTATCTGCGCGGCGGCGCGCCGCAGGGCATCACGCTGGTGATCACCCCTTATGCGGCGGTGCACAGCGATCCGCACCCGCCGCTGGTCTATACCGAACTACCGCTGGAAACCCGGCAGCGCCAGGCGATCCGCGCGCTGCTGGAAGCCCCTTAATCAGCGGCTGACGCTGACCGCCGGCGGCCGGATGAACAAGGCCGGCACCGCGACCGCCGCCATCACCCAGAATACCCCGCCCTGCCAATGTTCGAACAGGAACCCGGCAATGACCGTCATGACGGCGATGCCGCCGCCCATCGCCAGCGCCGAATACACCGCCTGCAGTTGGATCACCTCTTGCCCCTGACGCGCGGCGATAAAGCGCATCGCCGCCAAATGGCAGACGGTGAAAGTGCCGCAGTGCAGGATCTGGATCAGCAGCAGCCAGCCCAGCTCGGTGCTGTAGGCCATCAGGCTCCAGCGCAACACGCCGCAGCAGGCGGAGAGCAACAGCAGGTTGCGCGCATTCCAGCGGCGGAACAGCACGTTGCTGCTGGCGAAAATAATCACCTCCGCCACCACGCCCAGCGACCACAGATAGCCGATGGTCGAGGCCGAATAGCCGGCCTCCTGCCAGTAAATGGAGCCGAAACTGTAGTAGCCGGCGTGCGCCCCTTGCAGCAGCGTGACGCACAGCAGGAAGCGCCAGACCGGCCCTTCTTTCAGCAGCGCCCACAGCGAACGTTCGGTTCCGCTGTGCGTGCGCGCTTCGCCCTGCGGCATGACGCTCGGCTTCAACAGCATGCCCAGCAGCATCGCCAGCACGCTGAAGATCAGGCTGTAGAGAATGGCGTTATGGCCCCACACCGCCACCAACTGCCCGGTCAGCGCCGAGCCGATGACGAACGCCAGCGAGCCCCACAGCCGCACCCGGCCGTAGTCCATACGGATCTGCTTTTGCCAGGTGGCGGCCAACGCGTCGGTCAGCGGCACCAGCGGCGAGAAGAACAGGTTGAAACCCGCTATCACCAGCATCAGCCAACCCCAGCCGTTGCCGAAACAGAAACCGACCGCAAAGGCCAGGGTCAGCAGCGCCAGCAGGCGCAGGGCGGAGACTAAATGAGAGGGATCTTTAACGCGGGGCGCAATCAGTAAGCTGCCGAGGAAGCGGGCCACCAAGCCGGCGCCGAGCAGCATGCCGATGGTTTCGGGCGCGATGCCCTCGCCTTTCAGCCACACGCCCCAGAACGGTAAGAAGATGCCATAAGAAAAGAAGTAGGTGAAATAACTGAGCGCGAGCCAACGCGTGGATTGCAGAACCATGATCCCTCCGGAGTGAGGGCAATACTTTGACAGAGCTCACACCGACCCGCAATCTTCATTCCACTTCAATGCGTTAGAGTGCCAGACAGCTCACAGTTTGCCGCGAGCGGCCACAAAAAAACCCGCCGCAGCGGGTTTTATAGGGCGAAAGCGGGATTACGCGTAAACCGGCAGGCGGGCGCAGATATCCAGCACTTTCTTCTTGGTGCGTTCGATGGTGGCTTCATCGTTGATGTTGTCCAGCACATCACAGATCCAACCGGCCAGTTCGCGCACGTCGGCTTCTTTGAAGCCGCGACGGGTGACGGCCGGGGTGCCGATACGCACGCCGGAGGTGACGAACGGGCTTTTCGGATCGTTCGGCACGCTGTTTTTGTTGACGGTGATGTTGGCGCGGCCCAGGGCGGCGTCCGCTTCTTTACCGGTCAGGTTTTTGTCGACCAGATCCAGCAGGAACAGGTGGTTATGGGTGCCGCCGGAGACCACTTTGTAGCCGCGCTGCAGGAACACTTCCACCATCGCCTTGGCGTTGACCGCCACTTGCTGCTGGTAAACCTTGAACTCAGGCTCCATCGCTTCTTTCAGCGCCACCGCCTTGCCGGCGATCACGTGCATCAGCGGGCCGCCTTGGCCGCCAGGGAACACGGCGGAGTTCAGCTTCTTGTACAGCTCTTCGTCGCCGCCCTTCGCCAGGATCAGGCCGCCGCGCGGGCCCGCCAGGGTTTTGTGGGTGGTGGTGGTGACGATGTGCGCGTGCGGTACCGGGTTCGGGTAGACGCCGGCGGCGATCAGGCCCGCCACGTGCGCCATGTCGACGAACAGGTAAGCGCCGATGCTGTCGGCGATTTCGCGCATTTTGGCCCAGTCAACCACGCCGGAGTAAGCGGAGAAGCCGCCGATGATCATTTTCGGCTTGTGGGTTTGCGCCTGCTTGGCCAGATCGTCATAGTCGATTTGGCCTTTGTCGTCGATGCCGTAAGGCACCACGTTATACAGTTTGCCGGACAGGTTGACCGGGGAACCGTGGGTCAGGTGGCCGCCGTGCGCCAGGTTCATGCCCAGAATGGTGTCGCCCGGCTGCAGCAGCGCGGTATATACGGCGAAGTTAGCCTGGGAGCCGGAGTGCGGCTGCACGTTGGCGTAATCGGCGCCGAACAATTCTTTGGCGCGATCGATAGCCAGCTGCTCAACGATATCCACGTATTCGCAGCCGCCGTAGTAACGCTTGCCCGGATAGCCTTCAGCGTATTTGTTGGTCAGCTGGGAACCCTGAGCCTGCATCACGCGCGGGCTGGTGTAGTTCTCAGACGCGATCAGCTCGATGTGCTCTTCCTGACGCACCACTTCCTGCTCCATGGCACGCCACAGTTCCGCATCGTAATCGGCAATGTTCATTTCACGCTTTAACATCCGGCATCTCCTGACTTAAATCAGCTAACTAAAAAATCACCAAATAACTACCCGTTTGGGTTCTGGGCCACAGTGTAAACCGTTTCGCCCCACCGAAGATAGGTCTTGACAGAGGTTTTTACGCAAACGATTGGCATAAGGTGGCGCAAGGCTTTGATCCGCGAAACACCGTCGTTTATCAACGGACATTTCCTCATGCGAACGATGCGCTTTTTTCATGTTCTGTGAGCGCGATCGACGCCCGAAGAACACCGCAACGAAAACAAGGGTATTTACAAGCGACGCGGAACCCAATAAGATGCATTTAAAATACATCATTACAATTATCGTCAAGATCCCAACCCAAGGAGCGCTTCCATGCTGGATAGCCAAACCATCGCCACCGTGAAATCCACCATTCCCCTGCTGGCTGCGACCGGGCCGAAGCTGACCGCCCACTTTTACGATCGCATGTTCGCGCACAACCCGGAATTGAAAGACATTTTCAACATGAGCAACCAGCGCAACGGCGATCAGCGTCAGGCGCTGTTCGACGCCATCTGCGCCTATGCCGCCAACATCGAGAACCTGGCGGCGCTGCTGCCGGCGGTGGAGCGCATCGCGCAGAAGCACACCAGCTTCAATATCCAGCCGGAGCAGTACAACATCGTCGGCGGTCACCTGCTGGCGACCCTGGACGAAATGTTCAGCCCGGGTCAGGAAGTCCTGGACGCCTGGGGCAAAGCCTACGGCGTGCTGGCCAACGTATTTATCCAGCGTGAAGAACAGATTTATCAGCAGAGTGAAACCGACAACGGCGGCTGGCGCGATCTGCGCGCGTTCCGCATCCTGAAGAAACAGCCGCAGAGCGACGTGATCTGCAGCTTCGTGCTAGCGCCGGTGGACGGCGGCCGAGTGGCGGACTTCAAACCGGGGCAGTATCTGGCGGTCTACATCAAGCACGACAGCCTGGAACATCAGGAAATTCGCCAGTACTCGCTGACCACCTCGCCGAACGGCGAGTTCTACCGCATCGCGGTGAAGCGCGAAGATCAGGGGAAAGTGTCCAACTACCTGCACCAGCAGGCGCAGGAAGGCGACGTGATCTACATCGCCCCGCCGCACGGCGACTTCTTCCTCGACGTGGCGCCGACCACGCCGGTGGCGCTGATCTCCGCCGGCGTCGGCCAAACCCCGATGCTCGGCATGCTCAACACCCTGCACGACAGCCAGCATCAGGCGCAGGTCCACTGGCTGCACGCGGCGGAAAACGGCGGCGTGCACGCCTTTGCCGATGAAGTGGCGGATATTGCCGGGCGCATGCCGAATCTGAGCCGCCATGTGTGGTACCGCGAGCCGGGCGCCGATGACGTGGAAGGCCGCGACTACCACAGCCGCGGATTGATGGATTTGAGCGCGCTGCAAGGCAGCCTGGCCGATCCGCAGATGCACTATTACTTCTGCGGCCCGGTGGCCTTCATGCAGTTCGTGGGTAAACAGCTGCTGGAAATGGGCGTAGAGGCCGAGCGCATCCACTACGAATGCTTCGGCCCGCATAAGGTGCTGTAATGCTTGCGGAGCGCGGCCGTCAGACCGCGCTCCCTCTTCATTTCGCCTGCAGTTGGCGCGCGTCCTGCACCTGCTGCACCGTCACCGGCGCCGCCTGGTTGCCCCAGCTTCCCCGCAGATAGCTCATCAGATCCGCCGCCTGCCGATCGTTCAACGCCCAGCCGTAAGCCGGCATGTCGAACGCCATCGCCTGCTGCGTGATCGGCGTATGCGCCCCCTCCAGCACCACCCGCAGCGCGGTCAGCGGATTGTCCGCCGTTACCGTGGCATTGCCCGCCAGCGCCGGAATGGCGAAGTCGGTGCCCTCCCCCTTGTTGCCGTGGCAGGTCGAGCAGTACATCGCGTAGGTCGCCTTGCCGCCCGGATTATTCGCCTGTACGGCAGGCGCAGCGGCTTTGGCGGCGGCTTCCGGCGCCAGGCTGCGCAGATACACCGCTATGGCGTTCAGATCGCCGTCGCTGAGGTACTGCGTGCTGTGGGTCACCACCTCGCTCATCGGCCCGGCGACCGCCGCATGGCGGCTGCGGCCGGTTTTCAGCAGTGCCGTCACCTCTTCCGGCGGCAGGCCGCGCAGATTGGAGGCGTACCAGCCGTCCAGCTCGGCGCCGCTCAGGAACACCGGCTCCTTGCCGTCCAGCCCCTTCTCCTGCATCGCCCAGCCGCGCGGCGTGTGGCAGCTGCCGCAATGGCCCGCGCCCTGCACCAGGTAGGCGCCGCGGTTCCACTCGGCGCTTTGCTGCGGATCCGCCTGATACGGCTGGTCGTCGTGGAACAGCTGGTTCCACACCGCCAGCGGCCAGCGCATCGACAACGGCCAGCTGATGTCGCTGGCGCGGTTGGCGACGTTCTGCGCCGGCACCTCATTCATCAGATAGTCATACAGCGCGCGCATGTCTTCCGCGCTCATTTTGGCGTACGAGGTGTACGGCATCGCCGGGTAGAGCCGGTGGCCGTCTTTGGCTACCCCCTGGCGCATGGCGCGATCGAACTCTTCGAACGAATAGGCGCCGATGCCGTGCAGCTTGTCCGGCGTGATGTTGGTGGCGTAGATAGCCCCGAGCGGCGTCGGGAACTTCATGCCACCCGCCAATTCGGCGCCGCCCGGCGCGGTGTGGCAGGCGGTACAGTCACCGGCTTTGGCGACGTATTCCCCGGCCGACATCGCCTGGGCCGAGCCGCCTGCCGCCAGCAGGCTCAACAGGTACAGCGAACGCAGACTCATGCTCCCTCCTTGGCGGCAACCTTGCCGTAGGCCAGTTCATTCACCGCGCGCCACGCCTGATCGATAGCCGAGTTGGCGTACGGGCTCCAGTCGGCATCGGAGTTGGCGATAACGATCTTGCCGATCGGCTGCCGCGCCGTTTCGATGATTTTCGTGGCCTCGTCTTCGTCGTCAAACAGCCCGTTGAGGAAGTAGGAGTAACCGTGCGACCAGCGGTTGACGGTGATCGCCTGAATGTCGCGCTGATGGTCGAAACCGGCCTCGCCCAGCATGCCCTGCAGCTGTTCGCGGATCATCTGCTCGTGCACCTCGAACGGCGTGCCCAGCAGCAGCGCGCGCCCTTTGCGCGACTGCTCGCGCGGGCTGAGGCCGCTGCCCGGCAGCGTCGGCACGTACACCATATGCAGGCCGATCGGCCGATCCGGATCGCGCGGGTGCTGATACCCGCCCATGCTCACCGGGTAATCCAGCTTCACGCGGCTGTACGGCGCGGCCGGCGAATAGATCTCGTGCACGCCCAGCTTGATGAACGGCTGCCAGTTGCGGATCACCACCTTGCTGTACACCAGCGGCGACTTGACGTTCTGTTTCAGCGCCTCCTGCTGCTCGTGCGACATCTCCGGCACCAGGTACGGGATCATCATGTTGTAGCCGGCCATCACCACCTGCCCGGCGCGCACCTTGGTCATCTTCTCGCCGGTCATGTAGGTGACTTCCACCTTGTCGCCAACGTTGGCCGCATGCAGCCCGGTGCTGTTCAAACGCAGCTTCACCGGCGATTCCGGCCGATCGAGCTGGCCGTAGTCGAATTTGGCCAGCACCACGTCGTTCATGTCGTTGCCAGCCGGCGCCACCGCCGGGATCAATTTGCGCACCATCAGGCGCGCCAGCGTGGCGTTGCCGTCCGGGAAGTGGAACACGTAAGGATCGTCGAGATCCGCCTGCGACTCCTCGTCCAGCGGTGGCAGATTCATGCCGTCAAGGCCCGGCAGATCGCAGATGCGCGCATCGCTGCACGACGTGCCGTCGATGCCCACCGCCTGGAAATCGTTGGTGGTCTGCTGGAAATAACGGATCGCCAGCTCACTCAGGCCCACCTTCTCGCGCAGGAACTGGGTGTAGCTGTGGGTATCGAGCCACTCGACCTTCTGCTCCAGCGTCATCTCCGGCAGATAATCTTTCTTCACCGTATGCAGCGCGATTAACGCCTGGCGATCGCTTTCCGGCAGCGGGAAATCGCCGATGAACGCTTCATAAGAGCGGCCGTTGAGACGATCGCGCGGAATGTCGTCCGCCACCGTGCGGCCCGGATCGCCGCTCACCACCTTGTCGACGCCGAAGTTCTTGCGATCGAAGTAAACCCCGCGGCTCAGGTTCAGATCCGGGTAGAAGGTGGTGTCAAACGCCTGCTCCAGCCGATCGATATCGACGCCGAGATTGCGCAGCAGCCCCATCGCCACCGGGCTGAAGTTGGAGCGCGGCGACTGCAGCGATTCGCTGCCGCCGTAGCCGAGCAGCATGCCGTCGTCGGTGTTGAATTCGTTGCGCTTGGCGTGGCCGCCGAAGTCGTCATGGTTGTCGATCAGCAAAATGCGCTGCTGCTCACCTTTCAGCTGCTGCCAGAAGCAGGCGGCCGCCAACCCGCTGATGCCGGCGCCGACCACCACCAGATCGAACTCTTCAACGGCGGGCACGCTGCCGAAATCAAAGGTTTTGCCGTCGCGCCCCAGCTGGTGCGCATGCTCGAACGAGCCCGGATGGTTACCCCGCAGCCCGGTCAGCGCCGGCGGGTAGTACAGGGTTTGATTGGCGGTTTGCGGCGACGCGCGCAAGATTTGCAGCGGCGTCAACCCGGCGGCGATGGTGATCGCCACCCCGTTGAGAAAATCGCGTCGGGTGATACCCATATAGGCTTCCTTTCAATTTTTATTATCATCGGCCGGCCGGGGCCGGCCCGAAGGCCGCGCTATTGTGCGGATAATTATTGTAAAATCAATGTTTGAACATCACATGACGAATGGCGGTGTAATCCTCCAGCCCGTACATCGACATATCCTTGCCGTAGCCGGACAGTTTCTGGCCGCCGTGCGGCATTTCGCTCACCAGCATGAAGTGGGTGTTCACCCAGGTGCAGCCGTATTGCAGGCGGGCGCTTAAGCGATGCGCGCGGCCCACGTCGCGAGTCCACACGGACGACGCCAGCCCGTAGTTGGATTCGTTCGCCCAGGCCAGCACCTGCTCTTCGTCGTCAAACGGCGTCACCGTCACTACCGGGCCGAACACCTCGCGCTGCACGATTTCATCCTCCTGGCGCGCACCGGCCAGCAGCGTCGGCTGGAAGTAGTAACCCGGCCCCTTCACCTTCTCGCCGCCGGTCACCACCTGCACGTGCGGCAACGCTTTGGCGCGCTCGACAAAACCGGCGACCCGCTCCAGATGCTGGGCGGTAATCAATGGCCCCAGCTCGGTGCTCTCGTCGTCCGGCGCGCCGATCTTCAGGCTGGCCACCGCCTCGCCCAGCCGCTTCACCAGCTCGGGATAAATGCTTTTCTGCGCGTAGATGCGGCAGGCGGCGGTGCAATCCTGCCCGGCGTTGTAGAAACCGAAGCCGCGAATGCCGTCCACCACCTGCTGCAGATCGGCGTCGTCGAACACCAGCACCGGCGCCTTGCCGCCCAGCTCCATATGGGTGCGCTTAATGCCGGCGGCGGTGTGGGCGATGATGTGCTCGCCGGTGGCGATCGAGCCGGTCAGCGACACCATGCGCACCTTGTCATGCCCGGTCAACCGATCGCCGACGCTTGCGCCGCGGCCGAACAGCACGTTGAGCACGCCCGGCGGGAACAGCCCGGCGGCCAGTTCGGCCAGTTTGAAAGTGGTCAGCGGCGTCTGCTCGGAAGGCTTGATCACCACGCAGTTGCCCGCCGCCAGCGCCGGCGCCAGTTTCCAGGCCGCCATCATCAGCGGGTAGTTCCACGGCGCGATCGAGGCCACCACGCCCAGCGGATCGCGGCGGATCATCGAGGTATGCCCGGCCAGATACTCGCCGGCCGCCATGCCGGTCAGGCAGCGGCTGGCCCCGGCGAAGAAGCGAAACACGTCGGCCACCGCCGGCAGTTCGTCGTTCAACACGCAGTGATAAGGCTTGCCGCAGTTGAGCGACTCCAGCCTGGCGAAGGTCTCGGCATGCGCATCGATCAGATCCGCCAGCTTGAGCAGATGCTCGGCGCGCTCTTTCGGCGTGGTTTGCCCCCAGGCGGCGAACGCGGCGTCCGCCGCCAGCACCGCGCGATCGACCTGCTCCGGGCTGGCCTCCGCCACCTGCGCGATCACTTCGCCGGTCGCCGGGTTATACACCGGCTGGGTCGCGCCCTGGCCGTTCACCAGGTGGCCGTCAATCAACAGTTGGCTTTGCATAGGGTTATCCTTTTATCAGAGGTCGGGTAAGGAAATTATTTGCCGCTGCCGGCGACGCTTTCCCCACCTTTGGTCAGGTAGTAAGCGCCGAGGATCGGCAGCATGGTCAACAGCATTACCGACAGCGCCACCACGTTGGTGATCGGCACATCGCGCGGGCGACCGAGCTGGTTCAGCAGCCACAGCGGCAGCGTGCGCTCGTGGCCGGCGGTAAAGGTGGTCACGATGATTTCATCGAACGACAGCGCGAACGCCAGCATGCCCCCGGCCAGCAGCGCCGAGCCGAGGTTCGGCAAGATCACGTAACGGAAGGTTTGCCAGCCGTCGGCGCCGAGATCCATCGACGCTTCGATCAGGCTGTACGAGGTGCGGCGGAACCGGGCGATGACGTTGTTGAACACGATCACCACGCAGAACGTCGCATGGCCGACGACGATAGTCAGGATGCCCGGCTCGATGTTCAGCGCCTTGAACGCGGCCAGCAGCGCCAAACCGGTGACGATCCCCGGCAGCGCGATCGGCAGCAGCAACAGCAGCGAAATGCTGTCCTTGCCGAAGAAATCGCGCCGATACAGCGCCGCCGCCGCCAAGGTGCCGAGCACCAGCGCGATGGCGGTCGCCAGGCAGGCGATCTGCGCCGACAGCAGCACCGCATCGAGGATATCCTGCCGCCCGGCGGCAACGTTGAACCAGTGCAGCGTAAACCCCTTCGGCGGGAAGCTGAAAGCGGCATCCTCGGTGTTGAAGGCGTAGATGGCGATGATCGCCAACGGGAAATGCAGGAAGACAAGTCCGCCCCAGGCGGCCAGCTTCAGCCCTAAGGGCGCGCGTTCAGAGTGCATCGAAAGCCCCCAGACGTTTGACGATGGAAAGGTAGATGGCGATCAGGACGATCGGCACCAGCGTAAAGGCCGCGGCCATCGGCATATTGCCGATCGCACCCTGCTGGGCGTACACCATGCTGCCGATGAAATAGCCCGGCGGCCCCACCAGCTGCGGCACGATAAAGTCACCCAGCGTCAGCGAAAAGGTGAAGATCGACCCGGCGGCGATGCCCGGCACCGCCAGCGGCAAAATGACGTGGCGGAAGGTCTGCGCCGGCCGGGCGCCCAGATCCGCCGAGGCGTGCAGCAGCGAGGGCGGCAGGCGCTCCAGCGCCGCCTGGATCGGCAGGATCATGAACGGTAGCCAGATATAGACGAACACCAGAAAACGCCCCAGCCCTGAGGTCGACAGCGTGTTGCCGCCGACGCCGGGCACCGTCAGCAGCGAAGCCAACAGTGGCTCCAGCCCCAGGTGCTGCAGGAACCACTGCGCCACGCCGTCTTTCGCCAGCAGCAGGGTCCAGGCGTAGGCTTTAACGATATAGCTGGCCCACATCGGCATCATCACCGCGATGTAAAAGAACGCCTTGACGCGGCCGCTGGTGTAGCGCGCCATGTAATAGGCGATCGGGAACGCCAGCACCGCGCTGGCCAGCGACACCAGCACCGCCATGGTCAGCGTGCGCAGGATGATGTCGTAGTTGGCCGGGTTGAACAGCGCCGCCAGGTTGGCGAAGGTCAGATCCGGCGTCACCGCCATGGTGAAATCGTCGAAGGTGTAAAACCCTTGCCACAGCAGCGTCAGCAGCGAACCGAGGTACACCGCGCCGAACCACAGCAGCGGCGGCATCAGCAGCAAAAGCAGATACAGCGTCGGCCGGCGATAGAGCCAGGTCGACAGCGCGCGCACGGTGCCGCCGCGCGCCGAGGGGGAATCGATGCTCATGTCCATCTCACCTCTCCTCCAGCAGCGGCACCATCGCCGCGCGCGGCCAGCAGGCGACGATCGGCTGGCCGATCTGCCGCTGTTGCCCTTCGGCGAGCCACTGCGGATTGGCCTGGCTGACCAGCAGCTTTTCGCCGCCGTTCAGCGCGATTTCATACCGCGTGGCCGCGCCCTGGTAATGGATTTCCTGCAGCGTGCCCTGCACCTGGATCTCGTCCTGCGCCGCGCCGCCCAGCTCCAGCAGGCGGATATGCTCCGGCCGGATCGAGAAGGTTCGGCTTTCGCCGAGCAGGCGCTGCGCCAGCTCGCTGCGCACCACGTTGGAGGTGCCGACGAATTCGGCGACGAACGGCGTCTTAGGCCGCATGTAAAGCTCGCGCGGCGTATCCACCTGTTCGATGCGGCCGTTATTGAACACCGCCACCCGATCGGACATCGACAGCGCTTCGCTTTGATCGTGGGTGACGAAGATAAAGGTGATGCCCAGCTGGCGCTGCAGCTTCTTCAGCTCGCCCTGCATCTGCTCGCGCAGCTTGAGATCCAGCGCGCCGAGCGGTTCGTCCAGCAGCAGCACCCGCGGCCGATTGACCAGCGCGCGCGCCAACGCCACGCGCTGCCGCTGGCCGCCCGACAGGTGCGCCGGTTTGCGTTCGGCAACGAAACCGAGCGCCACGCTCTCCAGCGCCTCTTGCGCCCGCGCCAGCCGCTCGCGTTTGGCGACGCCCTTCACCATCAGGCCGTAGGCGACGTTTTCCAGCACCGACATGTGCGGGAACAGCGCGTAATCCTGAAACACCGTATTCACGTCGCGCTGGTACGGCGGCAGGTTGGCGGCTTCCTGGCCGTGGATGCGAATCGAGCCGGAAGAGAGCTGTTCAAAGCCGGCGATCAGGCGCAGGCAGGTGGTTTTGCCCGAGCCGGACGGCCCGAGCATGGAGAAGAATTCCCCGTCCTGAATGTCGATAGATACCCGATCCACGGCGCGAACATCGCCGAAAGTCCGCGAAACATCGATGAATTGCACGGCAATGGTCATTTTCTGTGCTCCATACTGATGTAGTTCGGGCGCAGCGGGCTGCGCCCCGCGGCTTAGCGGCCGCCCATGATGGCGATGTAATCCTGGGTCCAGCGGCTGTACGGCACGAACTTGCCGCCCTGCGCCTGCGGCGTTTTCCAGAAGGCGATTTTGTCGAACTGGTTGAAGCCGTTGGTTTCGCAGCCCTTCTCACCCAGCAGCGCGCTGGCCTTGCAGCCCGCCGGCGAAGCCGGCACCGACCCGAACCAGGCCGCCACGTCGCCCTGCACCTTCGGCTCCAGCGACCAGTTCATCCACTGGTAGGCGCAGCTCGGGTGCTTGGCGTCGGCATGGAGCATGGTGGTGTCCGCCCAGCCGGTCACGCCCTCTTTCGGGAACACGGTGGCGATCGGCTGCCCCTCGCCCTTCAGGGCGTTGGCCTGATACGGCCAGGCGCTGGAGGCCACCACGCCTTCGTTTTTAAAGTCGCTCATCTGCACCGAGGTGTCGTGCCAGTAGCGGTGGATCAGCGCGTGCTGGCTGCGCAGCAGCTTCAGCGCCGCCTGATACTGCTCTTCGTTGAGCTGGTATGGATCGCTGATGCCGAGCTGCGGCTGGGTGGCCTTCAGGAACAGCGCCGCGTCGGCGATGTAGATCGGGCCGTCGTAAGCCTGCACCCGGCCCTGGTTGCTCTTGCCGTCCGGCAGGTTCTGCTGCTGGAAGATCACCGCCCAGCTGTCCGGCGGCGTCGGGAAGGTTTTGGTGTTGTACATCAGCAGGTTCGGCCCCCACTGGTACGGCGTGCCGTAGGTTTTGCCGTCCACGGTGTACCAGGCGCCGTTCAGCAGGCGCGGATCGATGTTCTTCCAGTTAGGGATCAGCGCGGTGTTGATCGGCTGCACCCGCTTGCCGAAGATCAGGCGCAGCGAAGCGTCGCCGGAGGCGGTCACCAGATCGTAGCCGCCCTTGGCCATCAGGCTGACCATTTCATCAGAGGTGGCGGCGGTCTTCACATTCACCGCACAGCCGGTTTGCTTCTCAAACTGGGTGACCCAGTCGTAGTTTTTGTCGGACTGGCCGCGTTCGATGTAGCCGGGCCAGGCGATGATATCCAGCCGGCCTTCGCCTTTGCCCAGCGTCTGCGGCAGATCGGCCGCCTGGGCCAGGCCGCACAGCACGGTAAGACAGAGCGCGGAGACGGTGGTGGTGACTGCGGTAGTTTTTCCCATCGTAATTACCCCTGTGTTGCTTATCGGTATGCGGCAGGGAACGGCTGCCGCCTGATTTTTCTTGATATAACCGTTAGAAGCCGGCTTTGAACTTCGCCATTACGTGCCTGACAACGCTGTAATCCTGCAGTGAATCGCTGGACAGATCCTTGCCGTAGCCGGAGCGTTTCAGGCCGCCGTGCGGCATCTCGCTCGCCAAGGTGAAATGGGTGTTGATCCAGGTGCTGCCGTACTGCAGATGGGCGGCGATGTGCAGCGCCCGATCGATATTTTGCGTCCACACCGACGAAGCCAGCCCGTATTCCGAGTCGTTGGCCCACGCCACCGCCTGCTCCAGGTGTTCGAAGCGCGTGACGCTGACCACCGGGCCAAACACCTCGCGCTGCACGATTTCGTCGCTTTGCAGGCAGCCCGCCAGCAGGGTCGGCTGGTAGTAGAACCCCGGCCCGGAGTGGGCCGCGGCGCCGGTGATCAATTCGATATGCGGTTGGCTGAGCGCCCGCTCGACGAAGCTGGCGACGCGATCGCGCTGGCGGGCACTGATTAACGGGCCGATCTCATTATCCTGATCGCGCTTGCGGGCGAAGCGCAGGCTGGCAACCGCCTCGCCCAGCGCGTCCACCAGCTTGGGATAGATGCCCGCCTGCGCGTAGATGCGGCAGGCGGCAGTGCAGTCCTGGCCGGCGTTGTAATAGCCGTAGGTGCGAATGCCGTTGACCACTTCGTCGAGATCGGCATCGTCGCAGACGATCACCGGCGCCTTGCCCCCCAATTCCAGGTGGGTGCGCTTGACGCTTTTGGCCGCCGCCTGAAGAATTTTTTGCCCGGTGACGATATCGCCGGTGACCGATACCAGCCGCACCTGCGGGTGCCCCACCAGCTGGCTGCCGACCCCTTCCCCGCCGCCGTAGACGATATTCAGCACGCCCGGCGGCAGGATCTCCTGCAGCGCCGGCACCAGCGCCAGAATGGTCAGCGGCGTATGTTCAGAGGGTTTGAACACCACCGTATTGCCCGCCGCCAGCGCCGGCGCGATCTTCCACGCCGCCATCATCAGCGGATAGTTCCAGGGGGCGATCGAGGCCACCACGCCGATCGGATCGCGGCGGATCATCGAGGTGTGGCCCGGCACATACTCGCCGGCCAACTGCCCTTGCTGCGTGCGTACCGCGCCGGCGAAGAAGCGGAACACGTCGACCGCCGCCGGCAGATCGTCATTGAGCGCCTGATGCAGCGGTTTGCCGCAGTTGAGGGCTTCCAGCTGCGCCAGCTGCGGCGCCTGCCGCTCGATGGCGTCGGCAATGCGCAGCAACAGGGCGGCGCGCTGGGCCGGCGTGGTGCGCGACCAGTGACCAAACGCCTGCTGCGCGGCTTTCACCGCGCTGCCGACCTGCGCCGAAGAGGCTTCGGTCAGGGCGATCAGCGTCTCGCCGTTGGCCGGATTGACGATGCATTCCTGCTGGCCTTCGCCGTCGATAAGCTGACCGTTAATGAACTGCTGACAGGACAAACCTGAGAGAACCTGCACATCTGCCATCGCCTGACGCCCCTAAGTGACAAAAACGTTAACTAAATGTGAATAAGTTAGTTTTAATCAGCCTAAGCGAGCCTCTGGCGGGCAACAAATTCTAAATACTGAACGCCGCGTTCGATTAAATCGAATGCTTAAGCCCGGCGGCGTGTTTGCTGCCGTTCTCGCGCGCGATGGTAAGGAACGGCGTCACCAGCTCCGGCCGCGCGCTGCCGCGCCGCCACGCCAACCCGATGTCCAGCGGCTCCAGCAGATCGTCCAGCTTGCGCGCCTCGATCATGTTGCCTTCCAGCGACCAGGCGCGGTACGCCATGTCCGGCTGGATGGAGACCCCCATCCCCGCCGCCACCAGGCTGCGCACCGCCTCGGTCGAGGCGGTCTTCATGGCGATCTCCGGTTTCAGCCCGGCGCGCGCCCAGATGCGCCGCGCGTGCACGTCCATTTCATCGGCGTTGAGCTGGATCAGCGGCTGTTTGGCCACGTCCGCCAGGCTGATACTCTCGTGCTCCAGCAGCGGGTGCAGCGGCGGCAACCACAGGCGATACGGCGAGTGCATCAGTACCTCGGTCTGCAGCGCGTCGCGGTCTTCGATGTTCGACAGGATCAGCACGCCGATGTCGATCTCGCCGCTGACCAACAGATGCTCGATATACGGGCGCTCGTCTTCAACCACCTGCACGGTGACGTTGGGATAGGCCGATTTAAAGCGCGTGAGCAGCTCCACCAGGAAGTAGCCGGCCACCAGGCTGGTGACGCCGACGGTCAGCTTGCCGGTCAGGCTTTCGGTGCCGATCTGCAGGCTGCGCTTGGCGTTGTCCACCGTCGCCAGGATCAGATACGACTGGCGCAGAAACTGGTGCCCCTGATGGGTCAGCGTCATGCCCTTGGCGTGGCGATCGAACAGCCGCACGCCGATCTCGGTTTCCAACTGCTGGATCGCCAGCGTCAGCGAAGACTGGGAGACAAACACCGCCTGGGCGCCGGCGGAGATCGACCCGGTTTCCGCCACCGCGATAAAGTGGCGGATTTGGCGTAACGTCATCATCCCCATCGCCTTTCAAGCCGCTGCGTTGTTGTCTGCGTTCTATTACGTGGCCCATCCGTGGGCCACGCCCTAACGGGCCGCTGCAAGCAGCGTTCAAATCTGCTCCCGGCAGATTTGTCCCCCCAGTCACTTACTTGAGTAAGCTCCTGGGGATGCACGCCCTTGCCGCCTAGCCGCAACTTGAAATTCATTGGGGATCACCTCAATCAAGATTGTTAGATTGATTGTAGATCCCGCAAAAAAAGCGATCGGGCAAAGTATCAAAAACGCGATAGCGTTCGCTTTTTTAGAATGCTAATGGTGAAAATAACCAGAATTGTGGAGAAGTCGGGAGATGTTCACTGAGGTGTGGGGCGTAGCGAGCGCCGGCCAGATTGGGCACGGCCAGCGCGCAGGGCCCGGAGCGTACACGCAGTACGTGAGGAGACCGAGCACTGCCCAGGCTCAAGCTGGCGGTGCTCGGTAGACGATCACATTAAATCGCTTCTTCGTCCTGCTCGCCGGTACGAATGCGCACCACGCGCGCCACGTCGAAGACGAAGATTTTGCCGTCGCCGATCTTGCCGGTCTGCGCGGTCTGCATGATGGTTTCCACGCAGGTGTCGACGATGTCGTCGGCAACCACGATCTCGATCTTCACCTTAGGCAGAAAGTCGACCATGTACTCGGCGCCGCGGTACAGCTCGGTGTGGCCCTTCTGGCGGCCGAAGCCTTTCACTTCGGTGACCGTCATGCCGGTGATGCCCACTTCGGCCAGCGCTTCGCGGACGTCATCCAGTTTGAACGGCTTGATAATCGCGTCGATCTTTTTCATCTTCTTTCCTTTTACCAATTTTTGCGGCCAAAACCGGATGTGATGGGGTAGCGGCGGTCTTTGCCGAAGTTACGGGCGGTGATACGCGGCCCGACGGCGGCCTGACGCCGCTTGTATTCGTTGATGTCCACCAGGCGGATCACCTTGCGCACGATCGCTTCGTCGAACCCTTCGGCCACCAGATCGGCGACCGACTTGTCGCGCTCAACGTAGCCTTCCAGGATCGCGTCCAGGATATCGTATGGCGGCAGGCTGTCCTGATCGACCTGATCCGGCGCCAGCTCGGCGGACGGCGGACGATCGATCACCCGCTGCGGGATCACGTAGGAGACGGTGTTACGGTATTCGGACAGCTTGAACACCAGCGTTTTCGGCACGTCCTTCAGCACGTCGAAACCGCCGGCCATATCGCCGTACAGCGTGGCGTAACCGACCGCCATTTCGCTCTTGTTGCCGGTGGTCAGCACGATGCTGCGGCGTTTGTTGGACAGCGCCATCAGCACCACCCCGCGGCAACGCGCCTGCAGGTTTTCTTCGGTGGTGTCGCGCTCGGTGCCGGCGAACATCGGCGACAGCTGGCCCATAAAGGCGTCGAACATCGGTTCGATGGAGACGATATCGAACTCCACGCCGAGGATTTCCGCCTCTTCCTTGGCGTCGGCGATGCTGATATCCGCGGTATAGCGGAACGGCATCATCAGCGCCTGCACCTTGTCTTTGCCCAGCGCATCTACGGCGATCGCCAGCGTCAGCGCCGAGTCGATGCCGCCGGACAGCCCCAGCACCGCGCCTTTAAAGCCGTTTTTGGTCACGTAGTCGCGCACCGCCAACACCAGCGCCTGGTACACCTGCGCCAGCTGCGGCAGCTCGGCGGCCGGATCGGCCATCGGCACCACGGCCAGCTCGTTGAATTCCAGGCGGGTCACCTGCTCGTCGAAGGCCGCCAGACGGTGAGTCATGGTGCCGGCGGCGTCGAAGACCTTGGAGCAGCCGTCGAAGATCAGCTCATCCTGGCCGCCGACCTGATTGAGGTACACCAGCGGCAGCTGGGTGCGCTGGCAGTGGCCGGCCATCAGCGTTTTGCGGATATACGGCTTTTCGCGGTTATACGGCGAGGCGTTGATCGACAGGATAATCTCCGCGCCGGCCGCCTTGGCGGCGTCGATCGGCTCAGGGAACCACAGATCTTCGCAAATCAGCAGACCCAGACGGTAGCCTTTCAGCTCCACCACGCAGGTGTCGTTGCCGGCGTGGAAATAGCGCTTCTCATCGAACACGCCGTAGTTCGGCAGCTGCTGCTTGAAGTAGCGGGTCAGCAGGCGGCCTTCGGCAAACAGCGACAGCGCGTTATACAGCTTGTCGCCTTCGCGCCACGGGTGGCCGACCAGGATCGCGGTCTCGGCGGAGGCCTGCTGCAGGCGCAGCAGCTGCGCGTCGCAGCGCTGATAGAAGTCATTGCGATACAGCAGATCTTCCGGCGGGTAGCCGGACAGCGCCAGTTCGCTGAACATGACCAGATCGGCTCCCGCCTTCTGCTGCTCCTGCACGATTTGCAACATGCGTTCGGTGTTGCCTTCAATGTCGCCGACCAGCAGGTTCAGCTGGGCCAGGGCGATGGAAAGTGATCTGCTCATTTGTGTACGATCCCGCTTAATACGTTCCATGGTGCTCTACGCCGGGCGCGCCGCGGCAAAGAGAACGGAGTGTAAATCATTCCGCCGGATTTGTTGAGAACCTGCGTGGCAGGCACCGGCGGCAAACTGTCATTCTTTAAAATCGTTGGCGTCCAGCTCGTGGCGCGACAGCAATTTGTAAAACTCGGTGCGGTTGCGGCCCGCCATGCGCGCGGCCTGGGTCACGTTGCCCTTGGTGATCTGCAACAGCTTGCGCAGGTAGTGCAATTCGAACTGGTTGCGCGCTTCGGCGAAGGTCGGCAGCGCGGTGTTTTCCCCTTCCAGCGCCTGCTCCACCAGCGCTTCGCCGATCACAGGCGCCGAGGTCAGCGCCACACACTGCTCGATGACGTTGACCAGCTGACGCACGTTGCCCGGCCAGCTGGCGGTCATCAGCCGCTTCATGGCGTCGGTCGAGAAGCTGCGCACGAACGGCTTGTGCCGCTGGGCCGCTTCGCGCAACAGGTGGTTGGCCAACAGCGGGATATCTTCGGCGCGTTCGTTGAGCGCCGGGATCTTCAGGTTCACCACGTTGAGGCGATAGTAGAGATCTTCTCGGAACTCGTTCTTCGCCATCGCCTTTTGCAGATCGCGGTGGGTGGCGGAGATGATGCGCACGTCAATGTCCAGATCGCGGTTGCTGCCCAGCGGCCGCACCTTGCGCTCCTGCAGCACGCGCAGCAACTTCACCTGCAGCGACAGCGGCATATCGCCGATCTCGTCGAGGAACAGCGTGCCGCCCGCCGCCGCCTGGAACAGCCCTTCGCGGCTGCTGACCGCGCCGGTAAAGGCGCCCTTGGCGTGGCCGAACAGTTCGGACTCCAGCAGCTGCTCCGGCAGCGCGCCGCAGTTGATGGCGATGAACGCCTTGCCGGCGCGGGGGCTGGCGGCGTGGATCGCCTGCGCCACCACCTCTTTGCCGGTGCCGCTCTGGCCGTTGATCAAGACGCTGACGTCGGACTGCGCCACCATTTTCACCTGCTCCAGCAGGCGCAGCATCAGCGGGCTGCGGGTGACGATATCTTCGCGCCAGGCGTCGTCGCCGGCCGGGGTGGCCGACAGCGCGAGCGCTTCGTCGATCGCCTTGTACAGCGCATCGCGATCCACCGGTTTGGTCAGGAAGCTGAACACCCCCTGCTGGGTGGCGGCCACCGCATCGGGAATCGAACCGTGCGCGGTGAGAATGATCACCGGCATGCCCGGCTGATGCTTTTGGATCTCGGCGAACAGCGCCATGCCGTCCATCTCGTCCATACGCAGATCGCTGATCACCAGATCGATCTGTTCGCGCGCCAGCAGGCGCAACGCTTCCTGGCCGCTTTCGGCGGTGGTGACGTGAAAACCTTCGCTGGTCAGACGCATGCCCAGCAGCTTCAGCAGGCTGGGATCGTCGTCAACCAAGAGCAGGTTGGCCGGTTTGCGTGCGGTCATTGCGCGTGAGACTCCTTATTGGCAGGGGGCGGCGTATAGGTGTCTTCCGGTTCAACCGGCAGCGCGGTGCCCTTTTCCGGTTCGTCCTGCGGCTCCGCCCCTTTGGCGGCCGCGCCGTTTTTACCGGCGGCTTCGCCCTTTTGCGAGCCTGTGTTGTTTTCCGGGATTTCCCCTTGCAGCTGCTTGCGCGAAGAGAGCTGGCGCTCGATGTCGGTCAGGTTTTCCAGCTTGCGCGAGGTGTCCTGCAGCTGCGATTGCAAACGCGCCTGGCTCTGGCGCAGCGAATCGATCTGGCTGTCGCTGCTCTCCTGCAGATGCTGATAGCGCGCTTTTTCATCGAACAGCGTGATCTGCAGCATCTGCTGCTGGCGCCACAGCTGCGTCAGCGGCCGCAACGAGCCGGGGAACTCCATTCGGTAGCTGTTGATCCTGTCGATCATCTGGCGGCGCTCGCCGGAAGTCGGCTGCGCGCTGCCCAGCAGGATGCTCTGTTTGAAAACGCCGGACCAGCTGTCGCCAGGCACCGTTTTCGCCAGCGCGCGCGCCTGGGTCGACCCGATGCGATCGGCGCAGTCCATCGCGCGCAGCCAGTAGAGCGCGTTATCCAGCGCGTCCTTGTCGTCCAACTGCCACAGGGTATCGCAAGCCGCGGTGCGGTAATCGATCACCTTGGTATCCGGGATCGCCTCTTGCTGCTGAGCGTTCAGGCCGCCGCTGACGGCGCGATCGACGCAGCCCGCCAGCAACAGCGGCATAAAGAAGACGGCGCCCAACCAGCCGATCGGGCGTTTGCCGAGCGGCGTCCTGTGCGTGGCACGCGGTGAACCTTCGGTCTGTGAAAGACGAAGGCGCTTAGACCATGTGTACATTATTTATTCATTCTCGGCGGTTAACGGCAATTCAATGCGGAAGCAGACGTCTGCACCGGCGACCGTCGCCAGTTGCAGCTCACCGCGCATGCGACGGATACAGTCCTGAGCGATGCTCAACCCCAGTCCGCTTCCTTTTACCGCCCCTTTTCGCTGGTGACTACCCTGGAAAAAAGGCTCGAAAATCATGGCTCTTTCAGCCTCGGGGATCGGCGTGCCGGTATTGGCGACGTCGATTTGCACCCGTTGTCCAACCTGACGGCTGCGGATCCAAATGTTACCGGATTCCTTGCCGTAGTGCACCGCATTGGAATAGAGATTATCCAGCACGCGCATTAATAGCGTAGGCTCTGCCCAGCAGATTTCCGCCTCCAGCGCAATTTCGGTGGAAATCATCTTCGCCCGCGCCGGCAAACTGTGCGCGGCGACCACCAAATCGACCATTTCGCGCAGCTCGACGTTCTCATGTGCCGCCGGGCCATCGGCCAGTTTGCGGTTGTAATCCAGCAGCTGTTCAATCAGCTGCTGCAGATGGCGGCTGCTGTTGTCGAGGATCGTCACCACCTCTTTCTGATCGGAAGTCAGCGGCCCCGCCACCTCGTCGGCCAGCAGCTCGGTGCCTTCGCGCATGCTGGCCAGCGGCGTTTTCAGCTCGTGCGAGATATGGCGCAAGAACTCGTGGCGCTGCGATTCCAGCCACGCCAGCCGCTCGCTCAGCCAGATAATGCGCTGCGCCAGGGAACGCAACTCGCGCGGCCCTTTGAACGACGCGGTGCTGCCCAGCGCGCGCCCTTCCCCCAAACGGTTGATCATCCGCTCCACGGCCTTGACCGGCCCGATGATCATGCGGGTGAACAGCACCACCAGCAGCACGCTGACCAGGAACAGCAGCAGCGCCTGCCAGCCGAAGAACTGGCCGCGCTCGGCGATGGCCTGCTGCAGCTGCTGGCCGCGCGAGAACACCACCGCGCGCGTGGCCTGCACCATTTCGGCGTTGGAGCGCGAGAACGACTCGAGCAAGGCGGAAGCCTCTTGATCCGGCCCGCTGTTATGGCATTTGATCGCCGCCAGCTGGGTCAGCAGCTGGCGCAACGTTTGATAATAGCGCTCGTCCGGCAGAATCGGCGCATGGGCGTCCAGCATCTGCGAATACTGCTTGCGCTGGTTCTGATACAGCTTTTGCAGCGTGGGATCGACCAGCACGCAGTACTGACGATAGCTGCGCTCCATCTCCAGCGCCACGCTGGTCATCGCCTCGCTGCGCCGCGCGTCCACCAGCGTGGTGCGGTTGATGTCCGCCGCCTGCGCGCTGAGGTGATCCAGGCTCTGGTAGGCCTGATAGGCCAGCACCAGCAGCGGCAGCAGCACTAACAGGAAGGCCAGCAGCACCAATTGCCGCAGCGAACGGGGGAATAAACGCCATCTTTTCAACGAAATCATCTCATTCTCTCAGCTCTGTCACGATGCTAACTGACTCGCCGGAAAGAGAAAAGCCCGGCAAGGGAGAATCCTGAGCGCGCAAGGAAAAAGCTGCGGGATCGGTGAACCGCGCCCATAGGCCTGGCCTGCCGACGGCATGCGGCCCCGGTAACATCAACCGGTGCGATAGCAAGAGTGTGGGGATAGCGTCTGCGTTCGAGGGCATAGGCAACGCAACAGGGATAAGCGCAGCGTTGAGAATTGACATCGGGGCAAGAAACTTGCCCCAACGCAAGGAAAGTGTGGATGCCCTTAAACCTCGTCCCCAGGGTGATGTAGCGCAGCGGCTGGCATCGAACAGGACGAATAGCATCCGTAAGTATCCAGGATTGATGAACCCTTCATCACAGTTGGATACAGGCGGTGCCTCACTCCACGTGTCGCCCGATGCTTGATAAAGCCGCTTGCACGGTCTGTTATCGGTTTGGTTGGACGATAGGCACCATTTCTTTGGCATCATTCGGAGGCTTATGAGGCGATTTGCCGTCTAATTACGGCGCCGTCATAAAAAGGTGAATGAGCAGCCGCCGAGAATAATGCACGTTACGTGCCAACTTTGCAATAAAAATAATAACCAGATGATTTTATTAAAAAATAAGATTATATCAGCAAATTTCTTTGTGCATCACGCCCCGATGAGCGATGAAAAAAACGCCGCGCTGTCGCCAAATGCAGACAACTAAAGCCAAACCCATTTACCATTAATAAAATCAAATAGTTAAGTGTCTCCATTTAGCGACAGGGAAAATAGCGCCTGTCGCAAAATGCAGACACTGCCGCCAGACGGCGAACGCCGGCCATAAAAAAGGGCGCAATTGCTTGCACCCTCTGTACGGCGGTGGCCGTTTTTAGCCCAGCTGCTTACGGGCGTTGCGGAACATGCGCATCCACGGGCTGTCCTCGCCCCATTCTTCCGGGTGCCAGGAGTTGCTGACGGTGCGGAACACGCGTTCCGGGTGCGGCATCATCACCGTGGCGCGCCCGTTGGCGCTGGTCACGGCGGTAATGCCGTTCGGCGAACCGTTCGGGTTGGCCGGGTAAGTTTCCGTCACCTGACCGGCGTTGTTGACGAAACGCAGCGCCACCAGGCCGTGGCTTTCCAGCGCGGCCAGATGCGCCGCATCGCGCACTTCGACATGCCCCTCGCCGTGGGAAACGGCGATCGGCATGCGCGAACCGGTCATGCCCTGCAGGAACAGCGACGGGCTGGCCGCCACTTCCACCAGGCTGAAACGCGCCTCGAAACGATCCGACAGGTTGCGCACAAAGCGCGGCCAGTGCTCTGCGCCCGGGATCAGCTCGCGCAGGTTGGACATCATCTGGCAGCCGTTGCACACGCCCAGCGCCAGCGTCTGCGGACGGTGGAAGAACGCTTCGAACTCGTCCCGCACCCGCTCGTTGAACAGGATAGACTTCGCCCAGCCTTCGCCGGCGCCCAGTACGTCGCCGTAAGAGAAGCCGCCGCAGGCCACCAGCGTGTGGAAGTCCTGCAGATCGCGGCGCCCCGCCAGCAGATCGCTCATGTGCACGTCCACCGCGTCAAAGCCGGCGCGGTGGAACGCCGCCGCCATTTCAACGTGAGAGTTCACCCCCTGCTCGCGCAGCACCGCCACTTTCGGGCGAGCGCCCTTGGCGATATACGGCGCGGCGATGTCTTCCTGCGGTGCGAAGGTCAGCTTCACGTTCAGGCCGGGATCTTGTTCATCCTGCTTGGCCTGATGTTCCTGATCGGCGCACGCCGGGTTGTCGCGCAGGCGCTGCATCTGCCAGGTGGTTTCCGCCCACCAGGTGCGCAGCGTATTGCGGCTTTCGCTGTACAGCGCCTTGCCGTGTTGGGTGATGACGAAACGATCGCCGGCCTGCACGCTGCCGATGTGATGCACATTGTCGGTCAGACCGTGCTGAGCGAACGCCTGCTTCACGTCATCGAGACGTTCGGCGCTCACCTGGATCACCGCGCCCAGCTCTTCGTTGAACAGCACCGCCAGCGCATCATCGCCGAGGCCGTCAAGGTTGACGTCCACGCCGCAGTGACCGGCGAAGGCCATCTCCGCCAGCGTCACCAGCAGGCCGCCGTCGGCGCGGTCGTGGTAAGCCAACAGCGCTTGATCGGCCACCAGCTGCTGCATGGCGTTGAAGAAGCCCGCCAGCTGCGCAACGTTGCGCACGTCGGCTGGTTTGTCACCCAGTTGGCGATAAACCTGCGCCAGCGCGGTGGCACCCAGCGCGTTATGGCCGTTGCCCAGATCGATCAACAGCAGCGCGCTGTCGCCCTTATCGGTGCGCAGCTGCGGCGTCACGGTGTGGCGCACGTCCTCCACGCGGGCGAAGGCGGTGATGACCAGCGACAGCGGCGAGGTCATTTCACGCTGTTCGTTGCCTTCCTGCCAGCGGGTCTTCATCGACATGGAGTCTTTACCCACCGGGATAGTGATGCCCAGCGCCGGGCACAGTTCTTCGCCCACCGCTTTCACCGCTTCGTACAGGCCGGCGTCTTCGCCCGGGTGGCCGGCGGCGGCCATCCAGTTGGCGGACAGCTTCACGCGCTTCAGGCTGCCGATCTCGGTGGCGGCCAGGTTGGTCAGCGCTTCCCCGACCGCCAGGCGGCCGGAGGCGGCGAAGTCCAGCAGCGCCACCGGTGCGCGTTCACCGAGCGACATCGCTTCGCCGTAATAGCTGTCCAGGCTGGCGGTGGTGACCGCACAGTCGGCCACCGGGATCTGCCACGGGCCGACCATTTGGTCACGCGCCACCATGCCGGTAACGGTGCGATCGCCGATGGTGATCAGGAAGGTTTTCTCCGCCACGGCCGGCAGATGCAGCACGCGTTTCACCGCGTCGGCCAGCGTGATGTTCTCGCGCTGCACCGCCTCGCCGCTCGCCTGCAGGCGGGTGACGTCGCGGGTCATTTTCGGCGTCTTGCCGAGCAGTACGTCCAGCGGCATGTCGATCGGCTGGTTGTCGAAGTGGCGGTCGTTGAGCGTCAGGTGCTGTTCTTCGGTCGCTTCGCCGATCACCGCGTAAGGCGCGCGCTCGCGGCGGCAGATCTCGTCGAACTGCGCCATCTGCGCCGGGGCAATCGCCATCACGTAACGTTCCTGCGATTCGTTGCACCACACTTCCAGCGGGCTCATGCCCGGCTCGTCGTTGAGGATATCGCGCAGCTCAAAGCGGCCGCCGCGGCCGCCGTCGCTCACCAGCTCCGGCATGGCGTTGGACAGGCCGCCGGCGCCGACGTCATGGATGAACAGGATCGGGTTCTGATCGCCCAGCTGCCAGCAGCGGTCGATCACTTCCTGACAGCGGCGCTCCATTTCCGGGTTGTCGCGCTGCACCGAAGCGAAGTCCAGATCGGCGTCGGACTGGCCGGACGCCATCGACGAGGCCGCGCCGCCGCCCAGGCCGATATTCATCGCCGGGCCGCCCAGCACCACCAGCTTGGCGCCGACGGTGATTTCCCCTTTCTGCACGTGATCGGCACGGATGTTGCCGATGCCGCCCGCCAGCATGATCGGTTTGTGGTAGCCGCGCAGCTCAACGCCGTTGTGGCTGTTGACGCGCTCTTCATAGGTACGGAAGTAGCCCAGCAGCGCCGGACGACCGAATTCGTTGTTGAACGCCGCGCCGCCCAGCGGGCCTTCGGTCATGATATCCAGCGCGGTGACGATGCGTTCCGGCTTGCCGAAATCCTGTTCCCACGGCTGTTCAAAGCCGGGAATACGCAGGTTGGACACCGAGAAGCCCACCAGGCCGGCCTTCGGCTTGGCGCCGCGGCCGGTAGCCCCCTCGTCGCGGATCTCGCCGCCGGAGCCGGTCGCGGCGCCCGGCCACGGCGAGATCGCCGTCGGGTGGTTGTGGGTTTCCACCTTCATCAGGATGTGCGCGTCTTCCTGATGGTAATCGTAGGTGCCGGTCTCCGGCGCGGCGAAGAAGCGGCCGACCTGCGAGCCTTCCATCACGGCGGCGTTGTCTTTATACGCCGACAGCACATAGTCCGGCGTCTGCTCATAGGTGTTCTTGATCATTTTGAACAGCGATTTAGGCTGCTGTTCGCCGTCGATGATCCAGTCGGCGTTGAAAATCTTGTGGCGGCAGTGCTCGGAGTTGGCCTGCGCGAACATATAAAGTTCGATATCCGTCGGGTTGCGCCCCAAACCGGTAAAGGCATTCAGCAGGTAGTCGATCTCGTCCTGCGCCAGCGCCAGGCCGAGCCGGACGTTGGCCTGCTCCAGCGCGGTGCGCCCTGCGCCCAGCACGTCGACCGACTGATACGGCGCCGGCTGATGGTGCGCGAACAGCTGTTCGGCCTGTTGCAGTTCGCTGAAGACGGTTTCCATCATGCGATCGTGCAGCAGCGCGGCGAGCTGCCGCCACTGGGTTTCCGTCAGCTCGGGCGCCTTGACGTAGAACGCCAGGCCGCGCTCCAGGCGCACGATCTGCTGCAGACCGCAGTTGTGGGCGATGTCGGTGGCTTTGGAAGACCAGGGAGAAATGGTGCCCGGACGCGGCGTAACCAGCAGCAACCGGCCTTCGGGGGCGTGTTCGGCGAGAGAAGGACCGTACTTGAGCAGCCGCTGAAGCTTGGCGTGTTCTTCGGCACTGAGCGGTGCGCTAACATCGGCAAAGTGGACGTACTCGGCGTAGATATCACTGACGGGCAGGTGAGCGTCCTGGCAGCGGGACAGCAGTTTGGTAATGCGAAAAGCCGATAAAGCGGGCGAACCACGCAGAATTTCCATAATCAAAGTTCTCTCGTCTTCGAAGCGACGGATAAGACGCTTCATTGGGCGCAACAGGGGAAAACGCGCGTCATTATAGAGAATCCTCGCCGCCGACGAAACCGTTTGCGTAGGGATAATTGATAAAAGCGTGCCGCACCGTCGAATTGTCATAACGTGTCAATAAAGTTGCACACTGGCGTTTTGTTGCGCAAAATGCCCCCGCACTGGTGATTTAACCATGAGAAAAGTCGCGGTTATCGTCGCCGGCGTACCTGTGCCACCACTGGATAACTATTTGAAACGTCTTAAAATAAACTACATCCTCATCGGCGTTGTCACCCTGCTTCTGGCTCTCGCGCTGTGGCCCAATATCACCTGGCGCAGCGGCCAGGGCGGGCAACTCCAGGAGATCATTTCCCGCGGCGAGTTGCGTATCAGCACGCTGAACTCCCCGCTGACCTATTTCAACACCAAGCAAGGGCCGGGTGGGCTCGACTACGAACTGGCGAAGCGCTTCGCCAACTACCTCGGGGTGAAGCTGGTGGTGATCCCCCATCAGAACATCAATGACCTGTTCGACGATCTGGACGACGACGACGCCGACCTGCTGGCGGCGGGCCTGATCTACAACCAGGAGCGCCTCAGCCGCGCGCGTACCGGCCCGGCCTACTACTCCGTTTCCCAACAGCTGGTGTACCGGCTGGGCACCCCGCGGCCGAAAAGTTTCGCCGACATTAAAGGCAAGCTGGCGGTCGCTTCCGGTTCCGCGCACGTCAGCACCCTCAAGCAGCTCAAACAGGATAAATACCCGGATCTCGCCTGGGAGTCCTCCAGCGATCTCACCTCCAAAGAGCTGCTGGAGCGAGTGGCCGACGGCAAGCTGGACTACACCCTCGGCGATTCGGTGACCATCGCGCTGCTGCAGCGCATCCATCCGCAGCTGGCGGTGGCGTTCGACGTCACCGACGAAGAGCCGGTTACCTGGTATCTGAAACGCGACGGCGACGACAGCCTGTACGCGGCGATGCTGGACTTCTACAGCCAGATGGTGGACGACGGCACCCTGGCGCGGCTCGAAGAGAAATACCTCGGCCACGTCGGCAGCTTCGACTATGTGGACACCAAAACCTTCCTGTCGGCCATCGACTCGGTGCTGCCCAACTTCCGCCCGCTGTTCGAGAAGCACGCCAACGAGATCGACTGGAAGCTGCTGGCGGCCATCGCCTATCAGGAATCGCACTGGAATCCGCAGGCCACCTCACCCACCGGCGTGCGCGGCCTGATGATGCTGACCCGCGCCACCGCCGACGGCCTTGGGGTCAACGACCGCCTCGATCCGGAAGAGAGCATTCAGGGCGGCGCCCTTTACCTGCAGCGGCTGATGGCCAAGGTGCCGGACAGCGTGCCGGAAGACGAGCGCATCTGGTTCTCGCTGGCGGCCTACAACATGGGCTGGGGCCACATGCTGGACGCGCGCAAGCTGACCAAGACGCAAAAAGGCAACCCGGACAGCTGGGTCGACGTCAAGCAGCGCCTGCCGATGCTCAGCCAGAAGCGCTACTACCCGCAGTTGACCTACGGCTATGCGCGCGGGCGTGAAGCCTACAACTATGTAGAAAACATTCGCCGCTACCAGGTCAGCCTGGTGGGCTATCTGCAGGAAAAAGAGAGAAAGGCGGCGCAAGCGGCCGCCGAGCAGGAGGCGTTGGGGAAAGGCTACCCGACGGTGATGCCGGAACTGGCGCTCAACTACTGATTATTCCGGCTTATCCGCCGCCCGCTGCGCCAGCCTGAGCGCTTTTTTCTGTTCACGGCGCAGGCGGAAGAAATTGCTTAGGGTGGCGGCGCACTCCTCCGCCAGCACGCCCGAAACGATCTCCACCTGATGGTTCATGCCCGGATGGCGCAGAATGTCCACCAGTGAACCGGCCGCGCCGGTTTTCTCGTCGGCGGCGCCATACACCAGCCGGCGGATACGGCTGTGCACCATCGCACCGGCGCACATCACGCAGGGCTCCAGCGTGACGTACAGCGTGGCATTCAGCAGACGGTAGTTTTGCAGCACCGCGCCGCCCTGGCGCAGCGCCATGATCTCGGCGTGTGCGGTAGGATCGTGTCGGCCGATCGGGCGGTTCCAGCCCTCGCCGATGACCTGATTGTCCAGCACCAGCAGCGCCCCCACCGGCACCTCGCCCTCTTCCTGCGCGCGCAGGGCCAGCTGCAATGCCTGACGCATCCAGTACTCATCGTTATATTCAGTCATCGCATAATTCCTCGTGCGCTTTTGCGGCGGGCATTATACACACTAGCCCTCCTTTGTCGTAGCCGCCCGCCAATGGCTATACTGGCCGAATCAGCGTGTGATTCAGGGACAAGAAGCATGAAACTCAGTAAAAAGAACGCCGTCGTGGTGCGCAAGGCGCTGGACGGCTGGGTGGGAGAAGGCGCCTTGACGCCCGCACAACGGCAGCAGCTGCTGCAGCATGTGGCCGTGCAGCCTTTCGACTGGCGGCGGCTGGCGCGCTATGCGTTTCTTGCCGCGCTGGCCTCGCTGCTGATCGCCGTCACCAGCCTGTTCGCCGACAGCGAACTGCTTGCATGGCTCAGCGGACTGTTCCGCTTCGACGCGCCGGTACGCATGGCGATCGCCGGCGTACTGGCGGCGCTGGCCTACGTCTGGGCGCTGCGTCGCCGCCGGCGCCACCCGGAAAAACGCTACGGCAATGAGGCGGCGCTGTTTGTCGCCGTGTTGCTTACCGCCTGCGCCTTATGGCAGCTGGGGGTCTGGCTGGATAACGGCAGCGGCCGGGTTTCCGTGCTGCTGCTGTTCGCCGCGCTGCTGTACGGCACGATCGGCTGGTTCAGCCGCTCCGGGCTGGTGTGGTGGTTCGCCCTGCTGTCGCTCGGCAACGCCTTCGGCGCCGAGACCGGCTACCTGTCCGGCTGGGGCGCCTACTGGCTCGGCATGAGCTACCCGATTCGTTTTATCGCCTTTGGCGCGGTGCTGATCGCCGCCGCGCTGCTGCTGCGGCCGCTGTTGGCGCAACGCGGCCTGCAGCGGGTGTCGCTGGCGATGGGCCTGCTGTATCTGTTTATCGCCCTGTGGCTGCTGTCTATCTTCGGCAACTACGGCGACCTCGACAGCTGGTACCGCGCGCGCCAGATCGAGCTGTTCCACTGGAGCCTGCTGTTCGGGCTGGCCGCCCTCGCCGCCATTTGGCTGGGATTGAAGCATGACGACGCCATGCTGCGCGGCTTCGGGCTAACCTTCCTCGGCATTAACCTGTATACCCGCCTGTTCGAGTTTTTCTGGGACAGCATGCCGAAGACGATTTTTTTCGCGCTGCTCGGCCTGAGCCTGTGGGCGCTGGGGCATTATGCGGAGAAAATTTGGCAGTTGGGGCGCCAGCCGCACGACGTGACCGACGACCGATCGCGGTACTGATAAAAACAGCAAGGGCGGAATCCTCCGCCCTTGGCTTATTCCAGCTGCTGCAGCTCGCCCTGCTTACTTACCCGCCAGCGGTGCTCGCAAAAGAACAGCAGCGGATTATCCTGCTTGCTGTCGCTGTAACCGCTGTATAGTCTCAGCGGCGCACCGAGCCGCTGCTCCAGCTGCACCACTTTCTGCGCCCCCAGGCAGCGCAGGGGCAAGACCCAGCCGCCGCAGCGGCGCGTGATGCGGCTGCCGATCAACCGTACCCGCGGCAGAAACGCCGAATCGCGATACACCTGCTCCACCAGCCGCTCCGGCGAGCCGGTAATCAACCACACTTCGGCATCGTGCTCCTCCAGGTACTGCCGCAGCCGCATTTGCACCACCGGAAATGCGGTCACCTTCTGGCGAAAGGCCTCGATAAACTGCCGCTCCAGCGCCTTTAGCGTCGCTTCGGAACGCCCGAAGGTGATCGCCCACAGCAGCAGGCTCATCGGCCAACGCGCGGCGCGCCCCAACAGCAGCAGCGCCAGACCGATCGGCAGCAGCAGCGGTATCACCAGCAACAGGTTCAGCGGTAAGCGGCGCAGCAGAAAACGCAAGAAACTGCCGAACATATCCTCCTGATGCAGAGTGCCGTCCAGATCGAAAAAGACCACGCGGCGCCCCTCTGCGGCCGGTTGTTGCTGCTTGTCGCTCAAACGCTACTCCTCGGGATCGTTGAACCCCATCATCCAGGTGAAGAGAAAACCGGCGATAATCGTAATCAGCATCCCCGCCAGATACAACATCACCTTACCTGAGACGATGGTCAACGCCAAAGGCAGCCCCGAAATGCCGAAGGTGATCACCGTCGCCACCTTCCAGTAGCTGATGAGCGCGCCGCCGACCGCCCCGCCGAGGCAGGCGCCGATAAACGGCCGGCCCAGCGGCAGCGTCACCCCGAAGATCAGCGGCTCGCCGATGCCGAGAATGCCGACCGGCAACGCCCCTTTGATCACCTTTTTCAGCCGCGCATTGCGGGTTTTCAACAGCACCGCCAGCGCTGCCCCCACCTGCCCGACGCCGGCCATCGCCAGGATCGGCAGCAGCGGGTTGGAACCGTGCGCCTGCACCAGCTCGACGTGGATCGGTACCAGCCCCTGATGCAGACCGGAGAGCACCAGCGGCAGGAACAGCCCCGAGAGCAGCGCTCCCACCAGCAGCCCGCCCTTGTCGATCGCCAGATTGGCGCCGTGGGCGATGGCGTCGGAGATAATGCCGCCGATCGGCTGCAGAATCAGGATCGCCAGCGAGGCGGTGACCAGCGTGGTCAGCAATGGATTAAGGATCAGCTCAACCGATTCCGGCAGCAGCGCGCGCAGGCGTTTCTCCACCCAGCACATCAACGCCACCACCAGCAGCACGGCGATCACCCCGCCGCGCCCCGGCTGCAGCGCCTCGCCGAACAAGGTGATCTGCGCCAGCGCCGGGCTGGAGAGAATGCCCGCCATCACGCCGCCCATCGCCTGGGAGCCGCCGAACACCCGCGCGGCGTTGACCCCGACCAGAATGTTCATGATGGCGAACACCGCGCTGCCGAAGATCGCCAGCAACCCCAGCACGTTCGGGTAGTCCACCGCCAGTTGGCCGGCGATGTCGGGCCGTTTCAGCAGGTTGATGATGCCGGTGATCAGGCCCGAGGCGATAAACGCCGGGATCAGCGGAATAAAGACATCGGCCAGCTTTTTCAGCGCACCGCTCATCGGCGCAGCGTATTTTTGCTTGGCCTGCGCCTTGGTGCGGGCCGCGTCACCGACGGCGACGGCAGGCTGCGTGCTACCACTCAGCAATGCGCGCATGGCGTCCACCACCTTGGCGGCGGCGCCTGGGCCGACGATAAACTGATGCTGCTCACCCTGTTTGATATAGCCTTTCACGCCGGGCAGCTGCTTGAGGGCGGCCAAGTCCAGACGCTGCTCGTCGCTGACCTCGACGCGCACCCGCGTCATGCAGTTCTCCAGTTTGAGGATATTGCCCTCGCCCCCCACGCCCGCCAGGATCTGTGTCGCCAATGCCGTTGTCTTGTCCATCGCCGCCCCCACCGTGAGTTAACGCGCCAGCGCCGCGCGCAGGTAGCCATCGTGCCGCTGCAGCCGCTGCTGCGCCTCTTCGGCGCTGACGCCGGCCAGAATCATCAGGATCGCCGGCTTGACCTCGAAGCCGGTCTGCGCCAGCGCCGCCTCCGCCTGAGCGCGTTCGGCGCCGGTGGCCTCCACCACGATGCGGCAGGCGCGATCCACCAGTTTGACGTTGGTGGCCTTCACGTCCACCATCAGGTTCTGATAGACCTTGCCCAGCTTAACCATCGCGCCGGTCGACAGCATGTTGAGCACCAGCTTCTGCGCGGTGCCGGATTTCAGGCGCGTCGAACCGGTCAGCGCCTCCGGCCCCACCACCGGTGAAATCGCCACCTGCGCTTCGTGCGCGATCGGCGAATCCGGGTTGCAGGAGATGGCCGCCGTCGGGCAGCCCAGCCCGCGCGCATAGCGCAGTGCGCCAATCACATAAGGCGTGCGCCCTGAGGCCGCCAACCCCACCACCATATCGACGGCGGTGAGGTTCAGCGCCCGGAGATCGGCTTCGCCCAAAGCTTCGTCGTCTTCCGCCCCCTCCACCGCCTTGAGCAACGCGCCCGGCCCGCCGGCGATCAAGCCCACCACCACGCCGTGCGGCACGCCGAAGGTCGGCGGGCACTCGGAGGCATCCAGCACGCCCAGGCGGCCGCTGGTGCCGGCGCCCAAATAAATCAGCCGCCCACCGGCCTTCAACGCCGCCGCCGCCAAATCGACCGCCTGCGCAATCGCCGGCAGCACCTTTTCGATCGCCTCCGGCACCTTGCGGTCTTCCTGGTTAAAGCAGCGGACCATCTCCAGCGTCGACATCTCATCCAGCCTCATGGTGGCCGGGTTGCGGGTTTCCGATACCAGTGCGCCTAAGTTCATCTGTTCACCTTTGAATTTTTAATTCACAAAATTAAATCAATATTTGAATATTTTATTCAACAAAGCGAGCGCTATTTGCTATTTTAACGGCGAGCTCACAAAAATTTTCACCGCGCGTTTTCGCCGCCTGCGTGGCAAAATGGCCGCTGGTTTCCAGGGAAAGATCAATGAGTACCCTTCTGCGCATTCGCCAGATGTATCCGACACTGGCGCAAAACGACCGCAAGCTGGCGGATTTTTTGCTGAACAACGCCGAGCAGGCGCGCCATCTCAGCTCACAAAAGCTGGCCCAGCTGGCCGGCATCAGCCAGTCGAGCGTGGTGAAGTTCGCCCAAAAGCTGGGCTATAAAGGTTTCCCGGCGCTGAAGCTGGCGCTGAGCGAGACGCTGGCCCAGCCACAGGCCGAACCGGTCGTGACCGTTCACAACCACATCCTCAGCAGCGACACGCTGAAAACCGTCGGTGAAAAGCTATTGGCGGAAAAGCAGGCGGCGCTGCGCGCGACGCTGGACATCAACAGCGAAGAGCGGCTGCATCAGGCGCTGGACATGCTGCGCCAGGCGCGCCGGGTAATGCTGATCGGCATCGGCGCTTCCGGGCTGGTGGCCAAGGATTTTTCCTTCAAGCTGCTGAAAATCGGCGTGATGGCGGTGGCCGAAGCGGACATGCACGTTCAGCTGGCGGCGGTGCAGGCGCTGGACAAACGCGATCTGCTGCTGGCTATCTCCTTCAGCGGCGAACGGCGTGAAATCAATCTGGCGGCGGAAGAAGCGCGCCAGGCCGGCGCCAGGGTGCTGGCGCTGACCAGCTTTTCTCCCAACGGCCTGCAGCAGCGCGCGGATCACTGCCTCTACACCATCGCCGAAGAGCCCCACACCCGCAGCGCGGCCATCTCTTCCAGCACGGCCCAGTACGCTCTCACCGATCTGCTGTTTATGGCGCTGATCCAGCACGATCTCGATCATGCCCGCGACCGCATCAAGCACAGCGAACAGTTAATGAAAAAGTTGGTTTGAGGCGTATAATGGCGGCCGATAAAACGCCGCCAGCTCAATTATTTCCCTTCTCTGCATTCGAAAAATAATGTGCGGGCGGTGACTCGCTCAATTATCAATCAATAATTGAGCATGCATGGACAGCATTATTTAACGATACCATTATGAATACACACACTGTTATTTTAGATAAGTTGCGGCACTCCGTGACTCACCCGACCCTGCGCACTTTTTTATTTTACGCCATTATTGCTTTGATATTGATCAAAGCGATGGGATACAGCGGTGGAAAAGGCATTGATATTCTTTTTATTGCACTTATCTTGTTATTATTATCTATCCATTCGCTTACCCGTTACGGCCTGATTATTCCGTTTATTCTGCTGTGCGCGCTGTATGCGCCAGTCGGGGCCATATACGGTTCCCCATCAGCCATCGTGGTGTCAGCCCTGCTGCAATCCAACCCGATAGAGGCAAGGGAGTTTTTGCAAACCCTCCCAGTCAGCTGTTATCTGTTGCCTATCGCCATTCTGGTTACGCCGGTCATTCTCGGTCGATTTATTTGGCGACACCCCCTGTCAAAGAAAACAATATTGATCGCATTGGCCCTGCTTACGGCGATTACTATCGCCAGAGCATTCAGCGGTGGGTTGAGCAATCTCAGATTGCCTGACTTCTTTTTATCCACTTATTCGGCTTACCATCAATACCAACAGCAGATTGATGAATTAAACACCGACGCTTCAGCACCAAACCGCTGGTCGCTTACCGCCGGCGCACCAACGAATGAGAACTATGTCATTATCGTCGGCGAAAGTATGCGCAGGGATCATATGTCCTTATTTGGTTATCCGGTGTCCACTACACCGTTTCTGGATAATGCCAAGGGACGGTTTTACAGTAATTATATTTCCACCGCGCCGAATACATTCGAATCGCTCCCCCGCACGCTGGCTTTAAGCAACGGCCACAGCATTGCCCTCGGAGATAATATCATCACCCTGGCAAAAGCCGCCGGCCTCAATACCCACTGGCTGTCCAATCAGGGCATGTTCGGGCAATTCGATACGCCGGTATCAAAAATCGCTATGTTCAGCGATAACCATTACTTCCTGAAGAAAGGCGACTATCAATCGCGCAACACCGATGATGATGCACTGCTGCCGATATTTGACCAATTATTGAGCCGCCAGGGGCAAGGCAACCTGTATGTGCTGCATCTGATGGGCTCGCACGCCGACTTTTGCGAGCGGCTTAACGGCGAACCGCCGAGCGTCGAGTCGCCGAATAAGGAGCTGGCCTGCTACCTCTCTACCTATCGCAAGACTGATCGTTTTATCGAGCAGGTTTATCACAGTCTGAAACAGACCGGCGCGCCGTTTAAACTGTTCTATTTCTCCGATCACGGTCTTTCCCATAAGGATATCGGCGGCATACGTTCTCTGCGTCACAGCGGCGATACCCGGCAGAATTACCAGGTGCCATTGCTGGTGCTGAGCGATCGCGACCAACAGCACCAGATCATTGATGATCCCTTGAGCGCGTTCGATTTTATCGGGTTGTTTGCTCAAGAGGCGGGAATACGGGTTACCCATCCGGAGGTGATGCCTACGATGCGTATGGCGGATACCGATAAGCGCTGGGTGTTTGACGGGCAGAGAAGGGTTGATTTCGATCAGTTGGCTGACGACCCACCTGAGTTACCCTAAGCGGTAAGATGACGAAAAAACGCCCGCCGCGCGGTGATTCTATGATAGATTGCGCGCCAGCCCGAGCACACCGATGGAAAGATAACTGACAATGGCACTGCTGATTACCAAGAAATGCATCAACTGCGATATGTGCGAGCCGGAATGCCCGAACCAGGCGATTTCGATGGGCGATGAGATTTATCAGATCGATACCGATCGCTGCACCGAGTGCGTCGGCCATTACGATACGCCGACCTGCCAGCAGGTTTGCCCGATCGACAACACCATCATCACCGATCCGCAGCATCGCGAGACCAACGAACAGCTGTGGGACAAGTTCGTGGTGCTGTACCACGCCGATCGCATTTAATTTGCCGCAGGACTGACAAGGGCGCACCGGCGCCCTTGCTATTTTCAGCTTTCGACGATCACCGTCGCGCAGGCGTAGCGCCGTTCGTCGGCCAGCGAAACGTGGATCGCGGTGACCCCCATCTCCCCGGCCAGCTCGGCGGCGCGGCCGTGCAAACGAATATTCGGCTTGCCCAGCGCATCGTTGAACACTTCGAACTGATTGAACGCCAGGCCGTTGCGAATGCCGGTGCCGAACGCCTTGGCGGCGGCCTCTTTCACCGCGAAACGTTTGGCCAGAAAGCGAATCGGCTGCTGGTGCTGCTGATACAGCGCCCACTCGGCGTCGCTCAGCACGCGGCGCGCCAGGCGATCGCCGCTGCGCTCCACCACCGCTTCGATACGCGCCATCTCAACGATGTCGGTTCCCAGCCCGAGCACCGCCATTACCGGCGCGCTTCCCGCATCAGCACTTTCATGTCGGCAACCGCGGCCGGCAGCCCGCTCATCACCGCCTGGCCGATAATCGCATGGCCGATGTTCAGCTCGTGCATCTCCGGCAGCGCGGCGATCGGCTGCACGTTATGGTAGGTCAGGCCGTGGCCGGCGTTGACCTTCAGCCCTTTCTCGGCCGCGTAGGCGGCGGCTACCGCGATGCGGCGCAGCTCGGCCTGTACCGCCAGCTCACCCTGCGCTTCGGCGTAGGCGCCGGTGTGGATCTCGATATAGGGTGCGCCCACCGCCACCGCCGCGTCGATCTGGCGATGATCGGGATCGATGAACAGCGAGACCAGAATGCCCGCCTGCGCCAGGCGCTCGACCGCCACGCTCATTTTGTCCAGCTGGCCGGCGACGTCCAGGCCGCCTTCGGTGGTCACTTCTTCGCGCTTCTCCGGCACCAGGCAGCAGAAATGCGGCTTCAGCTCAATGGCGATGTCCAGCATCTCGTCGGTCACCGCCATCTCCAGATTCATGCGCGTCTGGATGGTCTGGCGCAGCAGGCGCACGTCACGGTCGGTGATGTGGCGGCGGTCTTCGCGCAGATGCACGGTAATGCCGTCGGCTCCCGCCTGTTCGGCAATGAATGCCGCCTGAACCGGATCCGGGTATTGGGTTCCGCGCGCGTTACGTAACGTGGCGATGTGATCGATATTGACGCCCAGCAGCAAATCAGCCATGACAACCTCTAAATACGATTTTCAGTGCCAGCAGTTTACACGCGGGCGCAAGGCGGCAAAAGGGGAAAAGGTCAGGCGTCGTCGACCGGCGTATTCGGCTGTTTGCGCACGAACTGGCGGAACAGTTCGCGGCTCTTCAACGGCTTGCCGCCGAGGTAGGGTTTCAGCGCCATACGGGTGAAACGCTTGGCGGCGCGCAGCGTCTCGGCATCGGGAAACTGCCGCTCCGCCAGCGCGCGCAGTTCGCGCCCGGTGAAGCTGTAGTGATCCACCACCAAGCTGGCGATAAAGCCTTTCTCTTCGCGGTAGCGGTAGGTCATGGCGTCATCCACCGGCAGGCCGCTGCCGGCGCAGTGCAGGAAATCGAGGCCGTAACCCAGGTGGTGCAGCAAGGCCAGCTCGAACTGGCGCAGCGCCTGCTCCGGCGAGCTGTCTTCCGCCGCCAGCGCCTGCAGGCATTGCAGATAATCGAAGAACAGCACCGAGTAGTTGGTTTCCTGCTCGAGCACGCGCGCCAGCAGTTCGTTCACGTACAGGCCGCTGTACAGCATCATGCCGCTGAGGGGTAAACCGAGGGAGACCGCTTCGGCGTTGCGCAGCGTTTTCACTTCGCCGCGGCCGCCCCAGCGCACTAACAGAGGAGTAAAGGGCTGCAGGCAACCCTTCAGATTGGAGCGGCGGCTGCGCGCGCCTTTCGCCAGCAAGCGCACCCGCCCATGACCTTCGGTAAACAGATCCAGCATCAGACTGGTTTCACTGTACGGCCGCCCATGCAGGACGAAAGCGCGCTCCCAGCCGTCCACGGATCGTTACTTCAGATCGTCAACATAGCCCAGGCTGCGCAGCGCACGTTCGTCGTCCGCCCAACCGGATTTCACTTTCACCCACAGCTCGAGATGCACTTTGGCGTCGAACATCTGTTCCATGTCCTGGCGCGCTTCGATGCCGATGGTTTTGATCTTGGCGCCTTTGTTGCCGATGACCATTTTCTTCTGGCCTTCGCGCTCGACCAGGATCAGGCCGTGCACATCGTAGCCGCCGCGATCGTTGGCCACGAACTGTTCGATTTCTACCGTCACCGAGTACGGCAGCTCTTCGCCCAGGAAACGCATCAGCTTCTCGCGGATGATCTCGGACGCCATAAAGCGCTGTGAGCGATCGGTGATGTAATCTTCCGGGAAGTGGTGCTCCGCTTCCGGCAGCAGCTTGCGCACGATGCCGGCGATGGTGTCGACGTTCATGCCTTTTTCGGCGGAGATAGGCACCACGTCGAGGAAGTTCATCTGCTGGCTGAGGAACGCGATGTGCGGCAACAGCTTGGATTTGTCGGTGACGTTATCGACCTTGTTGATCGCCAGCAATACCGGGCAGCGCAGGCTGCGCAGCTTGTTGACCACCATTTCGTCGTCGGCGGTCCAGTTGGTGCCTTCAACCACGAAGATCACCAGTTCAACGTCGCCGATCGAGCTGCTGGCCGCGCGGTTCATCAAGCGGTTGATGGCGCGTTTTTCTTCGATGTGCAGCCCTGGGGTGTCGACGTAGATCGCCTGATAGGCGCCATCGGTGTCGATGCCCATAATGCGGTGACGGGTCGTCTGCGGCTTACGCGACGTAATGGAAACCTTCTGCCCCAGCAGTTGGTTCAGCAACGTCGATTTGCCCACGTTCGGGCGGCCGACGATGGCGATAAACCCGCAGTGTTGTTTTACTTCGCTCATTCAAGCTCCAGCTTTTTCAGCGCTTGTTCCGCTGCCGCCTGCTCGGCTTTACGGCGGCTCGAGCCGGTGCCCACTACGGGCTCGCTCAAACCACTCACCTGGCAGTGGATGGTAAACTCTTGGTCGTGCGCTTCACCGCGAACCTGCACTACCAAATAAGAAGGCAACGGCAGATGACGCCCCTGCAAAAACTCCTGCAGACGGGTTTTCGGGTCTTTCTGCTTATCACCGGGGCTGATTTCGTCCAACCGGCTGCGATACCAGTCCAAAATCAGACGCTCGACGGTCTGGATATCGCTGTCCAGGAACACGCCGCCGATCAATGCCTCCACCGTATCCGCCAGGATTGACTCGCGGCGGAACCCACCACTTTTCAATTCGCCCGGCCCAAGCCGCAGACATTCGCCCAGGTCAAACTCGCGCGCCATCTCCGCCAGCGTGTTGCCGCGCACCAGCGTGGCGCGCATGCGGCTCATATCGCCCTCGTCGACGCGAGGAAAGCGGTGATAGAGCGCATTGGCGATGACAAAGCTCAGAATCGAGTCACCCAGAAACTCAAGACGTTCATTGTGTTTACTGCTGGCGCTGCGGTGAGTCAAAGCCTGCAGTAAAAGCTCCTGCTGTTGAAAAGTGTAGCCCAGCTTCCGCTGCAGCCTGTTTATTACGATGGGGTTCATGAGTTACCAATAGATCAAGAATGCGTCAAAAACTTGCAGCATACGGAACAGGCCTGCTTCGCCGAAAGCCGATCCAAAGCTGTTTCGTTTGCAGTGGCTCCCAGCAGGGGCCAACTTTTTATCGCTCGAGAAAGTATTCTACAACGAGTGGAAACATAATGCTGTGTTTTATATCCCCTTAATCTTTCACGCCGCAGTAGGCTGCGGCGTGAAATTAACAGGGAATCAGTCAGCGATTAATGAATGCCGCCGATCCGGCTGAAACGCACGCCGGTAGGCCACTCACCTTCCTGCTTTTCAAAGCTCATCCAGATGGCCGTGGCTTTACCCACCAGATTCTTCTCCGGCACAAAGCCCCAGTAACGGCTGTCCGCGCTGTTGTCGCGGTTGTCGCCCATCATGAAGTAATGCCCGGCCGGCACCACCCACTCCGCCAGCGGTTTGCCCGGCTGTTGGTAGTAAGCGCCCACCCGATCCTGCGCGTCCGGCACGGTCAGGATACGATGCGTGACGTTGCCGAGGCTTTCCTGGCGCTCGCGCATGCGAATGCCGCCCGGCGGCACGTTATCGCTCAGCGGGATCTGGTAGAAGCCGTTGCTGGCCTCGCCCATGCCGCTGCGGCTGAACAACTGCACGAAGTCGCTCGGCTGCGCGTCGGCGTAGGTCACCGCCAGCGCGGTATCGCAGGACTGCCCACTGTTGCAGGACGGCTGCACCGTAACGCGCTTATTCACCGGATCGTAAGTAATACGGTCGCCCGGCAGGCCGATCACGCGCTTGATATAATCCAGTTTCGGATCCAGCGGATATTTAAATACCGCAATATCGCCGCGCTTCGGATGGCCGGTTTCAATGAGCGTGGTCTGGGTAATCGGATCTTTAATGCCGTAGGCATATTTCTCCACCAGAATGAAATCGCCAATCAACAGCGTCGGCATCATTGAGCCGGACGGGATCTGGAACGGTTCGTAAATAAACGAACGCACCACAAAGACCAGCAGCAACACCGGGAACACCGATGCGCCGGTCTCCACCCAGCCTGGCTGCTTCGCCACTTTCGCCAGCGTTTTATCGTCTACGGCGCCCGCGGTCTGTGCGTTGACCGCCGCAATCTTCGCGCGGCGGGCCGGCGCCCATTTGAAGCGCTCGAAGCACCAGATGATCCCGGTGACCAAGGTGGCCAACGCCAGGATCAGGGCAAACATATTCGCCATGCAAACTCCCTCGTTTCGCGAACTCGTCGCGGTTACTTGCCGTCTTTACCGACGTGCAGAATGGCCAGGAACGCTTCCTGCGGCAGTTCGACGTTGCCGACCTGCTTCATGCGTTTCTTACCGTCTTTCTGTTTCTGCAGCAGCTTTTTCTTACGGCTGACGTCACCGCCGTAGCATTTCGCCAGCACGTTTTTACGCAGCTGCTTCACGGTGGAACGCGCGATGATGTGTGTGCCGATCGCCGCCTGAATCGCGATGTCGAACTGCTGACGCGGGATCAGATCTTTCATCTTCTCCACCAACTCGCGGCCGCGATACTGCGAGTTGTCGCGGTGAGTGATCAGCGCCAGCGCATCCACGCGCTCGTTGTTGATCAGCACGTCCACGCGCACCATGTCGGAGGCCTGGAAGCGCTTGAAGTTGTAATCCAGCGACGCATAGCCGCGCGACGTGGACTTCAGGCGGTCGAAGAAGTCGAGCACCACTTCCGCCATCGGGATTTCATAGGTCAACGCCACCTGGTTGCCGTGGTAGACCATGTTGGTCTGCACGCCGCGTTTTTCAACGCACAGGGTGATGACGTTGCCCAGGTATTCCTGCGGCATCAGCATGTGACATTCGGCGATCGGCTCGCGCAGTTCCTGGATGTTGTTCAACGGCGGCAGCTTGGACGGGCTGTCGACGTAGATCACTTCTTTGCCGGTGGTTTCCACTTCGTAGACGACCGTCGGCGCGGTGGTGATCAGATCCAGATCGTATTCACGCTCCAGACGCTCCTGAATGATCTCCATGTGCAGCAGACCGAGGAAGCCGCAGCGGAAGCCGAAGCCCAGCGCGGTGGAGCTTTCCGGCTCGTAGAACAGGGAAGCGTCGTTGAGGCTCAGCTTGCCCAGCGCATCGCGGAAGGACTCATAATCGTCGGAGCTGATCGGAAACAGACCGGCGTACACCTGCGGCTTCACTTTCTTGAAGCCCGGCAGCGCTTTATCCGCCGGCTGACGCGCCTGCGTCAGGGTATCGCCCACCGGCGCGCCGAGGATGTCTTTGATCGCACAGACCAGCCAGCCCACTTCGCCGCAGTTCAGCACGTCGCGATCGACCTGCTTCGGCGTGAAGATGCCCAGGCGGTCGGCGTTGTACACCTGGCCGGTGCTCATGACCTTGATCTTGTCGCCCTTGCGCAGCGTGCCGTTCTTGACGCGCACCAGAGACACGACGCCCAGGTAGTTATCGAACCAGGAGTCGATGATCAGCGCCTGCAGCGGCGCATCGGGATCGCCCTGCGGCGGCGGGATGTCGCGCACCAGGCGCTCCAGCACGTCGGGCACGCCGACGCCGGTTTTGGCCGAGCAGCGCACCGCATCGGTGGCGTCGATGCCGACGATGTCTTCAATTTCCTGTGCGGCGCGATCCGGATCGGCGGCCGGCAGGTCGATTTTGTTCAGCACCGGCACCACTTCCAGATCCATTTCGATCGCGGTGTAGCAGTTGGCCAGCGTCTGGGCTTCGACGCCCTGACCGGCGTCCACCACCAGCAGCGCGCCTTCGCAGGCCGCCAGCGAGCGGGAAACTTCATAGGAGAAGTCAACGTGGCCGGGGGTGTCGATAAAGTTGAGCTGATAGGTCTGCCCATCCAGCGCCTTATAATCCAGCGTCACGCTCTGCGCTTTGATGGTGATGCCGCGCTCGCGCTCCAGATCCATGGAATCGAGCACCTGCGCGGCCATTTCACGGTCAGACAAGCCGCCGCAGATTTGGATAATGCGGTCAGACAGCGTCGACTTACCGTGGTCAATATGGGCAATAATGGAGAAATTTCGTATATGCTTCATTATAAAAGTTTTTCTGCCTTGGTATTTCTGAATTACTCGCCTATAGAAACCCGCATGGACCTAAAGCGACAGTGAATGGGTTAGGCCGTCTTGCACCTGAATCGCTGCATTCTACATGCCACACCACTGAAAACCTAGCGATCGGTGCAGTGAAGGCATTCTATTATGCGCCGCTAAATGTTACAGGGCGCCCCGGCGGGTGAAAACAGATGTTAACGCGGACGATACGGCCTGAACCCAAGGCTTGCCGATGATTCGTGGCCACCAAACTCCGGCGCTAATACATAACCGGCCGCAGCGCAATAAACCCTCTCCGAAATAATAAAAAAAGAATATTTGGATCAACCTCTTAGATTTCCATCTCATCCATCTTCCTTTAGGAAAAACCCCATATACGCCACCACCGCCCCTCGGATAGAAAGGGCATGAACTCCGCGACAAAACATTATTCAGGGCACTACATCGGCAGCCTACCGGGGTTCACCAGCATATCTGCGTACGTTGATTGGAAGGTGCATTATGATCGATAAAGGGCAAATGCTGAGCCGGCACGATTTTTCAAAGGTCAACTGGGGCATTCTGGCGGCGGCGGCGCTGCTGTTTAGCGTGGGGGCGGCGCTGTTGGTGCTGCCGCTGCTGAGCAGCATTGATGAGAGCGAGGTCATCACGCTATTGCAGGCCGGCGCGGGCACGATTTTACTCGGCTGTACGCTGCTGGCGCTGCGGCATTATCTGCGCCCGACGCTGACCTATCGCCTGTACGAGCACGGCGTGCGGGTCTTTGACGGCCACCATCATAAAGAGCGCTTCATCCCGTTTGAGAAGATCGGCGATATCTATCGCTTTCGCGGCGGCCAGGCTTTTGGCGGGCTGTTTGACGTCACGGCGTTCCGCGCCGGCGCGGATCAGCCCTGGTGTACGGTTTTCAGCAATGTCGCCCATTCGTGGCGGCTGGCGGACGTGATCGTCGACCAACAGCTGCAGCAGCGCGGGCCGCTGGCGCTGAATGCGCTCTATCAAGGGGAGACGGTGTCGTTTCACACCGTTGAGGGCGACGCGCGCTGGCTGTGGCAACTGCTGCTCGGCAAGCGGCAAGGCACGCCGACCGAAACGCTGCGGCTGAGCGCCACCTTGCTGACCACGGAGCGGGGCAACGTGCCGCTCGAGCAGATCCGCGCGGTGGAAAACCATCCGCAGCGCGGCATCCGTTTGCTCGACGGCCAGGGAAATGTGCTGTTCGCGATTAACTACGATTCGCTGCTCAGCGCCGATCTGTTCATCGCGCTGCTGGAGCATATGATCCACAACCGCATCCCCGCCTATCACAACCCGGCGATGACGCGGCCGTCGGTTTAAATCAGCGGGGAATTTTCCGCCTGCATGCGCATCGCGGTAGGCGGCAACCCAATCTGCAGCACCACCGGCTGGTAATCGGCCTGCTCACCCAGACGCCGGGCCAACCGGCGCGCCAGCATAAAGGCCGCCCCGCCGCCCAGTACGGCGCCGACGGCCGCCGAGGCGTCGCTGCCGAAACAATATTGCAGCAACGTGCCGCCCAGCATCATGCCCAGCAGCGGCGTCAGGTAAACCAGCATGGCGGAGCGCAGCAGGCTGCCTTCCGCAATGCCGACCTCGACGCGCTGCCCAGGTTCGAGCGGCTGATCGATATGCACCTGCAGCTGATGCTCGGTTTCCGGCACCAGTTCGTTCAGCGCGCGCGCGCCGCAGCCGGAACGCGCGGTGCAGCTGCCGCAGCCGGCCTTGGGTTCACAGCGCAGCAGCGCTACGCCCTGTTGCCACGAAACCACCGTGGCCCACTCCTTCATCATTGCGGCGATACCTTGAAAGAAATGCTGTCGGCGATGCGCTTGGCCGTAGCCGGCGGCAATTCGCCCACGATAGTGATTTCGTTGCCCGCGCGCACTTCGGTCTGAATGGTGCGGCGCCCCTGACGGTAGTATTGCTGTCCGGCTCCGCTGCCCGCCGGGCTGACGTTGACCGAGAAGCTGAACAGGCCGTCGCTGTAGAGCCGGGATTCAACCGGCACGGCGACGTTCGGCAATTTGCGGCGATTGCGCGCCACCTCGTCCACCCCGGCCGGCAGCCAACCGGTGCTCCAGCTGAGCTTGACGTTTTCTACCGCCGGCAGCGACAGCAGCGGCGGCAGGTTGGCTTTGAGCAGCCCCTGCATCGCGCCCTGCACGTCGGCGCCGACCGCGAAGGAGATCACCCGATATTGCTCCAGCGTTTCGCCGTCGCGATCGAGCAGGTCCACCCGCAGCGGCAGCTTGGTGTCCTCGTCCATCCAAACGATATAGCTGTAGCGGGAACCGTCGCGCGCCACCACGCGCAGCACTTCACACGGCCGATCGGCGATGCGGGTGCTGCCCACGGAGATAAAGTCGTAGTACTTGGCCAGGCGGGTGAAATCGGCATAGACGATCGCCGGCAGCGCATCGACGATGTGATCGCCGGTGAGCGTGAACGGCTCCAGGCCGGGTTCGAAGTAGCTGATCCCGCCGCCGCGCTGCAACACTTCGCGGCGCGGGCCGTCCATATGCAGCAGCTGGCCGAGCGGCACGTTGCCGATCACCGCATGGCGATAGCGCAACGACTCGATTCCCTGCTTGCTGATGCTGATGTAGGCGAGCTCGTAATTGAGAGAACGGCTGGCGCTGCTCATCTGTTGCAATAACGCCCCGGACGCAGTTGGCTGCGCCGGGGCGATGCTGGAATAGAGCAGGCTGCCCGTCAATAAACAAACGGAGAACCAGATTTGCTTCATTACTGCTGTTGCATTCCTAAAGACTGGGTTCCGGGAACCTGAATGGCGGCCTGTTGCGGGTTGCCTTGCTCAAGCTGCAGCTGATCCGAATGCAGGCGACGTTGCAGTTCATAGTCCTGCAGCATGGCGTTGATACGCTTGCGCTGTTCCTGCACCTGCTGCTGTTGGCCGCTGCCGGTGGAGAAACTGTCGGCCGGGACGCCCAGGCTGACCGGCGAGGCCTGGCCCATGATCGGCAGCGTGGTGAAGGCCGGCGATTCGGACGCGTTCGAGGGCGCAGAAGGCTGATTGTACTGCTGCACGCCGACGATCACCGCCAGCGACACGCAGGCCGCCATACCGATTTGCGTAATCTGGCTCGCCCAAGGACGCACTTTGTCCCAGAACGGCATTTTCTGCCAGGTGTGAGGCTGCGGCTGAGATTCCTGAACGGCGGAAGGCACCAGCCGGGCGGGTTCTTTCTCAAGTGCAGCGGCTACGCGATCGGCGATGTCGAGATGCATCACTTGCCCGACATCACCTCGCAGTGTGTCACGTATCAGGTGATAGCTCTGCCAGCTTTGTTGAAGCGTTCGATCTTGCGACAGAGAACTCAACAGCTCGCTGTCGAACGATTCACCATCCATCAGAGCGGAAAGCTTTTCTTTCTGCATGCCTAAGTACCCTTCCTGTGCCCGCCATTGCTAACGCTGGATCAGCGGTTGAACTTTATTATCGATAGCTTCCCGGGCGCGGAAAATACGCGAACGTACGGTTCCGACCGGGCAATCCATGATGGCGGCTATCTCTTCGTAGCTTAGACCATCCAACTCCCGCAGGGTAATCGCCATGCGAAGATCCTCGGGGAGCGACTCAATGGTACGGAAAACTATCTGTCTCAGCTCTTCTGACAACATTAAGTTCTCAGGGTTCGAAATTTCTTTCAGTGCGCCCGCACTTTCGTAATTTTCCGCATCGTTGGCGTCCACATCACTGGATGGCGGACGGCGCCCCTGAGCAACCAGATAATTCTTTGCCGTGTTCACGGCGATTCGATACAGCCAGGTATAAAAAGCGCTGTCGCCACGGAACGATTCCAGTGCGCGATAGGCCTTGATAAACGACTCCTGCACCACATCGGGCACATCGCCCTGCGGCACATAGCGGGAAACGAGACTCGCCACCTTATGCTGATAGCGCACTACCAGTAGGTTAAACGATTTCTGATCGCCCTTTTGGACCCGCTCGACCAGAACTTGATCCGTTAACTGCTCGCTCATCCGAGGTAAACTCTCCCCAAATCCGTCTCCACGCGTAAAATTGTACTGCCAGCCATACATTATTTTCCTGAGCAAGCACTCGCTTGGAGTTCATATAGAACACGAAGTTCCATATCGCCATTTTTTCTGTTGATGTCACCCTATCCGTGGCTTTTGCCCGGACAGTTAGGCTAACATGAAATTCACTCTTCTTCTGCACACATCATACGTTATGCAACCATCATCTGAACATGTAAGCGATGTACTGATCGTCGGCAGCGGCGCTGCGGGCCTGTCACTGGCGCTGCGCCTGGCGCAGCATTGCAAGGTTACCGTTCTCAGCAAGGGGCCGCTCAGCGAGGGAGCCACCTTTTACGCCCAGGGCGGGATCGCCGCGGTGTTCGATGAGACGGACAGCATTGCCTCACACGTTGATGACACTTTGATTGCCGGCGCCGGCCTGTGCGACAAAGAGGCCGTCGAATTCATCGCCGGCAACGCGCGCCACTGCGTGCAGTGGCTGATCGATCAGGGCGTGCTGTTCGACACCGAGGTCAACGCGCAGGGCGAGGAGCATTATCACCTCACGCGCGAAGGCGGCCACAGCCATCGCCGCATCCTGCACGCCGCGGACGCGACCGGTAAGGAAGTAGAGACCACGCTGGTGGGGAAAGCAAGCGCTCACCCCAATATTTGCGTGATGGAGCGCCGCAACGCGGTTGACCTCATCACCTCGAACAAAATCGGCCTGCCGGGCACCCGCCGAGTGGTGGGCGCGTACGTCTGGAACCGCGAGCTGGAGCGGGTGGAAACCTACCGCGCCAAAACGGTGGTGCTGGCGACCGGCGGCGCGGCCAAGGTATACCAATACACCACCAACCCGGACATCTCCTCCGGCGACGGCATCGCCATGGCCTGGCGCGCCGGCTGCCGGGTCGCCAACCTGGAGTTCAACCAGTTCCACCCGACCTGCCTGTTCCATCCGCAGGCGCGCAACTTCCTGCTGACCGAAGCGCTGCGCGGCGAAGGGGCTTACCTGAAGCGCCCGGACGGCAGCCGCTTTATGCCGGATTTCGACCCGCGCGGCGAACTGGCCCCGCGCGATATCGTCGCCCGCGCCATCGACCATGAAATGAAGCGCCTGGGCGCCGACTGCATGTACCTGGACATCAGCCACAAGCCGGCGGAGTTCATCACCCAGCACTTCCCGATGATCCACGAGAAGCTGCTGACGCTGGGCTTCGATCTGACCCGGCAGCCGATCCCGATCGTCCCGGCGGCGCACTACACCTGCGGCGGCGTGATGGTCGATCAGCACGGCCGCACCGATCTCGACGGGCTGTACGCCATCGGCGAGGTCAGCTATACCGGCCTGCACGGCGCCAACCGCATGGCGTCGAACTCGCTGCTGGAGTGCCTTGTGTACGGTTGGTCGGCGGCGGAAGACATTCTGCCGCGCCTGCCGTTCATTCAGCAGGCCAAACAGGTGCCGCAATGGGATGAAAGCCGGGTGGACGATGCGGACGAACGGGTGGTGATTCAGCACAACTGGCACGAGCTGCGGCTGTTCATGTGGGATTACGTCGGCATCGTGCGCACCACCAAGCGGTTGGAGCGCGCCCTGCGCCGCATCAACACCCTGCAGGCGGAAATCGACGAGTACTACGCTCACTTCCGCATCTCCAACAACCTGCTGGAGCTGCGCAATCTGGTGCAGGTGGCCGAGCTTATCGTGCGCAGCGCCATGGCGCGTAAAGAGAGCCGCGGCCTGCACTACACGCTGGACTACCCGGATTTACTGCCGGAAGCGCTGCCGACCATATTGCAGCCTTAAACTCTGCGACAGGGCGCCTAATCGGCGCCCTTTTCTTTTCAGTAGAACAGGTAGAAGTCAGCGATCAAATGGCGGAAATCGTCGGTGTAGCTGCCGTCGGCCTGCTTGATCGCCAGCGCCTGCGCCTGCAGCGGCGTTTCCCGCCGCGTCAGCGCCAGCAGCACCCGGTGCAGCGGCGTATCGGCCCGATCGCTGACGTTCACTTTCGCCGCCGTGTGCCAGCCGCTTTGCTGCGCCAGGCGTTCGAATTCGGCGCCGATATCGTGCGGCAGCACCACGCAGAACGTCCCCTGTTCCGTCAGCAGCTGCGCCGCACAGGCCAACAGCGCCTCGTGTGTCAGGGTTTCGGTGTAGCGCGCGTTGTGGCGCGCCTGGTCGCGACAGGCCACCGCCGGCTCGAAATACGGCGGATTGCTGACGATCAGATCATACTCAGCGGCATGCCGCTGCGCATAATGGTGAATATCCTGCGCATGCACGCGGATGCGCTGCGGCCACGGCGATGCCGCCGCATTTTCGCGCGCCTGGCCGGCGGCGGCTTCGTCCAGCTCCACCGCGTCAATGGTCACTTCGTCGCCGCTGCGCTGCGCCAGCATCAGCGCGATCAGCCCGCTGCCGCTGCCGATGTCCAGCACCCGGCGCGCCTGCCCCAGCGGCGCCCAGGCGCCGAGCAGCACCCCGTCGGTGCCCACTTTCATGGCGCAACGATCGTGGGCGACAAAGAATTGTTTAAAGGTAAAACCCCCGCGGCGCGGGGTAAAATCGGCTTTCGATCGCTTGCTCACACTCACCACCTGGCTATAAAACTGGCGTAGCATAAGGCAATCTGATCGACGGGAAAAGAGCGGCTTTCCGCTTAAATAGGTGAAGATCGCGGCCAACCCGTCTATAATCGGCGCCCCAAGTAGAGGTAGACCATGACAGCAACCACTTTTTCCGAACTCGAACTCGATGATCGCCTGATCGACGCGCTGCGCGACAAAGGCTACGATCGCCCCACCGCCATTCAGGCCGCTGCGATCCCGCCGGCGATGGACGGGCGCGACGTCTTAGGTTCGGCTCCGACCGGCACCGGCAAAACCGCCGCCTTCCTGCTGCCCGTGTTGCAGCACCTGCTGGACTTCCCACGCAAGAAATCCGGCCCGCCGCGCGTACTGATCCTGACGCCAACGCGTGAACTGGCGATGCAGGTCGCCGATCAGGCGCGTGAATTGGCTGCTCATACCTCGCTGGATATCGCCACCATCACCGGCGGCGTCGCTTACATGAACCACGCGGAAGTGTTCAGCGAAAACCAGGACGTGGTGGTCGCCACCACCGGCCGTTTGCTGCAATACATTAAAGAAGAGAACTTCGACTGCCGCGCGGTGGAAACCCTGATCCTCGACGAAGCCGACCGCATGCTCGACATGGGCTTCGCGCAGGACATCGAAACCATCTCCGCCGAAACCCGCTGGCGCAACCAGACGCTGCTGTTCTCCGCCACGCTGGAAGGCGAAGCGATCCGCGAATTCGCCGAGCGCATCCTGAAAGAGCCGGTGGAAGTGGAGGCCGATCCGTCGCGCCGCGAACGCAAAAAGATCCTGCAGTGGTACTACCGCGCCGATGACGTGCAGCACAAAACCGCGCTGCTGATCCACCTGCTGCAGCAGCCGGACGTGCAGAAATCGGTGATCTTCGTGCGCAAACGCGAGCGCGTGCACGAGCTGGCCACCTGGCTGCGCGAAGCGGGCATTAACACCTGCTATCTCGAAGGTGAAATGGTGCAGGCCAAACGCAACGAAGCGGTTAAACGCATGATGGATGGCCGGGTTAACGTGCTGGTGGCCACCGACGTTGCCGCACGCGGCCTGGATATCCTCGATATCACCCACGTGTTCAACTTCGACATGCCGCGCACGGCGGACACCTACCTGCACCGCATCGGCCGTACCGGCCGCGCCGGGCGCAAAGGCACCGCCATTTCGCTGGTGGAAGCGCACGACCATCTGCTGCTGGGCAAAGTGGGCCGTTACCTGAACGAGCCGCTGAAAGCGCGCGTGATCGACGAACTGCGGCCAAAAACCAAGGTGCCGAATGAGAAGAGCAACGGCAAGCCGTCGAAAAAAGTGCTGGCCAAACGCGCGGAAGATAAAGCGAAGAACAAAGAAAAGGCCAAGGTAAAAGTGCGCCATCGCGACGCCAAAAACGTCGGCAAACGCCGTCAGGCGAAGGCCAAACCGGCCGGCGACGCGGAATAACCCCCGCTGCCTAAGAAAAAACCGCCTGTACAGGCGGTTTTTTTATGGGCGTTTACGGCTGCGCGTAGTGCGTGGCCAAGCGGTGCCCCTGCAGCCATTTGTCCAGTTCGCGGAACTGCGCCTTCAGCTCGTCATTCTGCAAATGCGCCGGCGTTTGCGAGAAATAAAACTGGAACGCAAAGCCCTGCTGGTTGCGCGCCCGGGCATCGGCCCCGGCCTGCAACAACAGCAGCGCCAAGTGCGGCGCGTTAATCTTCGCCGCCAGATGCAGCGGGGTATCCCCCAGCCGATCGCTCAAGGTGGTGTCCGCCCCGGCCGCCAGCAACAGCCGCAGTTGATCTTCGCGCCCGGCCAGCACCGCCGCCGCGAGCGGCGTGGCGCCGGTAACGGCATTGCGCACGTTCACCTGCACCCCTTCGGTCAGCAGCAACCGCAGGTACTGCGCGTCTTGCAACATCGCCGCGGTGTGCAGCGCGCTGTTGCCGTCCAGCCCCGCCGCCGCCGGGTCGGCCCCGAGATCCAGCAACGCCTGCACGCTACCCGGCTGCTGCGAAAGCACCGCCCACTGCAACAGCGTGACCTGCCGATCGCCCCGCTCGCGCAAACGATCCTGCGTGGCCTGCGCACGGATGCCCTGCGTATCGCCGCGCGCCACCGCCTGAGCCAGCGCCAGATTGCTGTGGCCGTCAAACGGCGAAATCTCCTGCCCCATCTGTTGCTCCTTAGCCATCATCAGTAAACCGGTCACCGCGACCAGCGCCAGTAAGGCTATCGCCAGCGCCCACCGCAAGCGACGCCCTTCAGGCATTGGCCTTCGCCTCCCACGGCTTTTGTTCCGCCATCGAGCTTATCACCTTGTCGATGCCGTGCGCCGTCAGGCTGCGATCCAGATGCTTGCTCGGCCGCCAGTCATCGATGCCGGTCAGGGTATCGTTGTTGGCCAGGGTGATGTTGTGGCCGATGGCGTCCGGGATCAGCGAGGTCGATTCCTGGGTGCTGGTCAGCATGTCATATTGCTCGCTGTAGCGGCGAATGCTGCCGGCTTCGGCATCTTTCTTCGCCGCCGTCGGATCGATGCCCAGGCGATTCAGGGTGTAATCCGAGACCCCGGCCGCGTTGAAGGTGACCGCGACGGTGCCGGTCGCCAGCGCCGCCGTGGCCGCCAGACCACCGCCGAGCGAATGGCCGGCGATCACCAGCGCATCGCCGAAGGCCGCCTTGGCGCTTTTGGCGGCGGCAACCGCCTGATTGTACTGCACATCGTCATAGCCCGTCGCCTGCCGCACGTTGCTCAGCCAGTCGCGCCAGTCGTTGGTGCCGGCGAACGCCAACACATACTGCTTGTCGTTGCTGTAAATCCCAGCTTGGAAACCGCTGCCCGCGTCGTGCAGGCTGGCGGGATCGATGCCGAAACCGAGCAGCGCGCTGTCGCTCAGGCGGTTGAACCCGGCGGCACCCTGGCCATTGAGTGAATAAACGTCCTTGGCCAACAGCGCCAATGCATAATCCCCCTCCTGCGATTGCTGCCCCCGCGTCACGCCCGGCGCTGCCGCCGCCGTCGGTGCCGCCGCTGAGATATCGCCGACCAGCGTATTCAACAGATTCTGCGCATTGAGCGTGTTCTGAGAGGGGGTGGCTACCGGCGCCGAATTTGCCGGCGTTGCCGCGGGCAGCGCCGCCGTCGCCGTCTCGGCAGCGGCGCGAGGCGTAGGGATCGCGGCCACCGGGGATACTGCAGAGGTAAAACTTAAAGGCATACTCATGCCGACTCCTTGTCGATAGACTTTTTATTGAGCACCTGAATAGGTGCTGATTTAGCTATCGGCAGGTCGGATGAGTTCTGTATTAGAAATGCTTATCTTTGTGCAGAATGTGATCCGCGTTCGATTTTCGGCCGTCAAACGCAGAAAAGGGAGCCGAAGCTCCCTGATTGACTGCGCCGCAAATTACAGGCTTTCGGTAAAGGTGCGGGCGATAACGTCGCGCTGCTGTTCCGGCGTCAGGGAGTTGAAGCGCACCGCATAGCCGGACACGCGGATGGTCAGCTGCGGGTATTTTTCCGGGTGCTTGACCGCGTCTTCCAGGGTTTCGCGACGCAGCACGTTGACGTTCAGGTGCTGGCCGCCTTCCACGCGCACGGTCGGCTGCATTTCCAGCGGCACTTCACGGTATTCGATCTGGCCCAGATCGCTCACCGCGACAACCTGATCTTCCGCGTAGTTGGCCTTGGCGCACACGCAGCGAGCTTCCGCTTTTTCATCGTCCAGCAGCCAGAAAGAATTCACCAGCGCCTGGTCGTTCGCTTTGGTAATTTGAATACCGGTAATCATTATGTTGCCTCCGTACAAGGGCGTAAAAATTCACGTCGTGAGAAAACCCAATTCTGGTTTCGGCCATTTGGTAAAACCATTGTTGTCTTGTTGTTCTGTATACCAGCCTGACTAAGCCAGTTCCTTGATTAAAGTCAATTTTTACCGGGTAGGCACAAGGCGTGAAGGGGCAAATTTATGTTTTATATCAATTTTCCCACTGCGGCAAAAACCAATTATTTTTTGTAAATTTTCAAAATTAATTGCATAAGACGCAGCGGCGAGAAATGAAAAGCGGGTTTCGCTGCGCGAGCCGACACGGTAAGCTATAGCCCATGAATTGCTAAAGAAAACAAAGGAGAGCGTTTATGGCCACCTCCCTCACCTGGCATGACGTGATCGGCAAAGAGAAAGAGCAACCCTATTTTGTTGAAACGCTCGCCTTTGTTGCCGCTGAACGCCAGGCCGGTAAGACCATTTATCCACCGCAGAAGGACGTGTTCAACGCTTTCCGCTATACCGAGCTGGCGGACGTCAAAGTCGTCATCCTCGGCCAGGATCCCTACCACGGCCCCAATCAGGCGCACGGCCTCTCTTTCTCGGTGCGCCCCGGCGTGCCGGCGCCGCCGTCGCTGGTGAACATGTATAAAGAGCTGGCGACCGACATTCCCGGTTTCGAACGCCCGGATCACGGCTATTTGCAAAGCTGGGCCGAACAGGGGGTGCTGCTGCTCAACACCGTGCTGACGGTGGAAGGCGGCCGAGCGCACTCGCACGCCAACCTGGGCTGGGAAACCTTTACCGATAAAGTGATCGCCGCCCTGAACGAGAACCGCGAAGGCGTGGTGTTCCTGCTGTGGGGCTCGCACGCGCAGAAGAAAGGCAACTTTATCGACCGCAACCGCCACCATGTGCTGAAGGCGCCGCACCCGTCGCCGCTCTCCGCGCACCGCGGCTTCCTCGGCTGCCGCCACTTCTCCCAGGCCAATCAGCTGCTGGAGCAGCAAGGGCTCACGCCGATCGACTGGATGCCGCGCCTGCCGCAGGCGTAACCCAGAAACAAAAAAGGCACCCTCGGGTGCCTTTCTTTATGCCGTTGCCGGGGCGATTACGCCTTGGCTTTGGAGACCGCAACCATCGCAGGGCGCAGCAGGCGGCCGTTCAGCGTATAGCCTTTCTGCATCACCATCATCACGTGGTTCGGTTGATGATCGGCGGATTCCATCATGCTCATCGCCTGATGCACTTCCGGGTTGAACGGCACGTTGACGTCGCCGACGATTTCGATGCCGTACTTACGCACCACGCCCAGCAGCGATTTCAGCGTCAGCTCGATGCCTTCGATCATCGCGGCCAGTTCCGGATTGTTTTTATCCGCCAGATCCAGCGCGCGCTCCAGGTTGTCGATCACCGGCAGCAGATCGCCGGAGAATTTCTCCAGGGCGAACTTGTGCGCTTTCTCGACGTCCAGTTCGGCGCGGCGGCGGATGTTCTCCGCTTCGGCTTTGGCGCGCAGCAGGCTGTCGCGCTCGTGCTGCTGAGCTTCCGCCAGTTGGGCTTCCAGTTCGGCGATACGCGCATCGCGCAGATCGACGCCTTCCGCCGCTTCCGGCAGCGTATCCTCGTGGTGAGCGTGTTGTTCCATTTCTTCCGAGACTTGCTCGTTTGGCGTCTTCTGTTCTTTACTACTCATGAATATCTCCGCGTTTTAGCATTAATCTCGCAACTTGGCTTATTATGGGGATCAAAACCGGGGTTTCAAGTCAACCGGTCACAATGTGGGGCATAAACGGCTCCCGGTGAGGAAAATCACAACAAATGAATAAAAAATTCGCCTGTATTGGCATTGTTGGCCACCCGCGTCACCCTTCAGCGCTGGCAACCCACGAGATGCTGTTCCACTGGCTGGTCGCCCGCGGCTATTCGGTGATGGTCGAACGCCAGATCGCTCATGATTTAGGGCTGAAAGACGCCGTGACCGGCAGCCTGGCGGATATCGGCCAGCGCGCCGACCTGGCGGTGGTGGTCGGCGGCGACGGCAACATGCTCGGCGCCGCGCGCGTGCTGGCGCGCTACGAGATCAAAGTGATCGGGGTCAACCGCGGCAACCTCGGCTTCCTCACCGATCTCGATCCCGACAACGCCCTGCAGCAGCTGGCGGACGTGCTGGAAGGCGAGTACATCGACGAACAGCGTTTCCTGCTGGAAACCATCGTGCATAAAGAGCACCAGCAGTGCCGCATCAGCACCGCCATCAACGAAGTGGTGCTACACCCCGGCAAAGTGGCGCACATGATCGAATTCGAGGTGTACATCGACGATCGCTTCGCCTTCTCGCAGCGCTCCGACGGCCTGATCATCGCCACGCCAACCGGCTCCACCGCCTACTCGCTCTCCGCCGGCGGGCCGATCCTCACCCCGTCGCTGGAAGCGATCGCGCTGGTGCCGATGTTCCCGCATACCCTCTCCGCCCGGCCGCTGGTGATCAACGGCGACAGCACCATCCGCCTGAAGTTTTCGCAGATCGGCAGCGATCTGGAGATCAGCTGCGACAGCCAGATCGCGCTGCCGATCCAGGAAGGCGAAGAAGTGCTGATCCGCCGCAGCGATTTCCACCTGAACCTGATTCACCCAAAGGACTACAGCTATTTCAACACGTTAAGCACCAAACTGGGCTGGTCGAAAAAATTGTTCTAAAATCTGCGCCGGCCACTTTACTGTATATAAAACCAGTTTATACTGTATGAAACTACAGTTATGTGTTTATACACAGGAAGGTTCCCATGCTGGCGCAATTAACCATCAGCAACTTTGCTATCGTTCGTGAGTTGGAAATCGATTTTCAACCGGGTATGACGGCGATCACCGGTGAAACCGGCGCCGGCAAATCCATCGCCATCGATGCGCTGGGGCTGTGCCTCGGCAACCGCGCCGACGGCAACGTGGTGCGCCTGGGAGCCGCCCGCGCCGACATCTGCGCCCGCTTCTCGCTGGCGGACACCCCGTCCGCGCGCGAGTGGCTGGAGCAGAACCAGCTGGACGACAGCAACGAATGCCTGCTGCGCCGGGTGATCAACGCCGACGGCCGTTCGCGCGGCTTTATCAACGGCACCGCCGTGCCGCTGTCGCAGCTGCGCGAGCTGGGGCAACGCCTGATCCAAATCCACGGCCAACACGCCCATCAGTTGCTGCTCAAACCGGAGCACCAAAAAGCGCTGCTCGACGCCTACGCCGACGAACCCGCCCTGCTGGCGGCGATGAGCCAGGCCTACCAACGCTGGCACCAGAGCTGCCGCGAGCTGGCGCACCATCAGCAGCAGTCCATCGAGCGCGAAGCACGCAAGCAGCTGCTGCAATACCAATTGAAAGAGCTGAACGAATTCGCGCCGCAGGCCGGCGAGTTCGAACAGACCGACGCCGAGTACAAGCGCCTGGCCAACAGCGGCCAGCTGCTGACCCTCAGCCAGCAGACGCTGCAGCTGCTGGCCGACAGCGACGAGAACAACATGCTCAGCCAGCTCTACAGCGCCAAGCACCTGCTGCTCGAGCTGGCCGGGCTGGACGACAAGCTCAGCGGCCTGCTGGACATGCTGGAAGAGGCTTCTATCCAGATCAGCGAAGCCAGCGACGAGCTGCGCCACTACGCCGATCGCATGGATCTCGATCCCAATCGCCTGCACGAACTGGAACAGCGCCTGTCGCGCCAAATCGGCCTGGCGCGCAAACACCAGGTTGCGCCGGAAGAGCTGCCGCAGCTGCATCAGCAGTTGCTGGATGAACAGCAGCTGCTGTCGCAGCAGGAAAGCGACCATGAGCACCTGAACGAGGCGGTCACCCTGCATCACCAGCAGGCGCTGGCGCTGGCGAAACAGTTGCATCAGAAACGCCTGCATTACGCCGCCGAGCTGACCACGCTCATCACCGACAGCATGCAGGCGCTCTCCATGCCGCACGGCAAGTTCAACATCGACGTGCGTTTCGAGCCGCAGCATCTGAGCGCCGAAGGGGCCAGCCGCACCGAGTTCTGCGTCTCCACCAACCCGGGGCAGCCGCTGCAGCCACTGGCGAAGGTCGCCTCCGGCGGTGAGCTGTCACGCATCGCGCTGGCGATTCAGGTGATCACCGCCCGCAAGATGGAAACCCCGGCGCTGATCTTCGATGAGGTGGACGTGGGCATCAGCGGCCCGACCGCCGCCATCGTCGGCCGCCTGCTGCGCCAGCTCGGCGAATCCACCCAGGTGATGTGCGTGACCCACCTGCCGCAGGTGGCCGGATGCGGGCATCAGCACCTGTTCGTTAGCAAGCAGACCGACGGCACGGTCACCGAAACCCAGATGGCGCCGCTGGATAAACGCGCCCGGCTGCAGGAGCTGGCGCGCCTGCTCGGCGGCAGTGAAGTCACCCGCAATACGTTGGCGAACGCCAAAGAACTGCTGGCGGCATAAAAAAGCTCAACTTTTTCACTTTCCTGCGGTCTGACAGTGACGCTGTTGACCCGAAAGATATCTAAAGTGCGGCGCGGCGGCGATCCTAAGCCTCCTCAACGGCCTGAAACATGCCAAGCGCTTGAGGTGCTGAAAGAAAGCCAACGCGTCGCAACTTGAAAGATGAAGGGTATAAAGGTTTCCAACTGCCGCAAGGTCTATTATCATCGGCATCCTATGCCCTAAAGGAATGTGATTACTATGCGCTGTAAAACGCTGACTGCCGCCGCTGTAGTTCTTGTGATGCTGACTGCAGGCTGTTCTACTTTTGAAAAGGTGGTTTATCGTCCTGACATCAACCAGGGGAACTACCTGACGTCGACCGACGTGGCGAAAATTCAGAAAGGGATGACCCAGCAACAGGTCGCTTACACATTGGGCACCCCAATGCTGCAAGACCCGTTCGGGACTCAGACGTGGTTCTATGTGTTCCGCCAGCAGCCTGGCCATGAAGACATCACCCAGCAGACGCTGACGCTAACCTTCGACAGCGCAGGCGTGTTGACCGATATCCAGAACAAACCGGCGCTGACCAAGTAATCGGCGCCGCTCTTCCGGCCCATGAGGGGGCATGCTGTTCCTCATGACAGTCGCAGGCTGCAACGCGGAAGAGAAAATCAGTTTCAGATAAAAAAATAAGGCGCTATAAGCGCCTTATTTTTTTGCCTTTTCTGCCCGTTGCCGGCGCAGCTCTTTCGGATCGGCTATCAGCGGCCGGTAGATCTCCACCCGGTCGCCGTCGTTCAGCGTATCGCCCAGCTTGGCCGGGCGGCTGTAGATGCCGATTTTGTTGCTCTTGAGATCGATATCCTGGCGCAGCTCCAGCAGGCCCGAAGCCTGGATCGCTTGCTCGACGCTGCTGCCCTCGGCCAGCTTCACCTTGCGCAGGTACTGGCGCTCCGGCAAGGCGTACACCACCTCGACCTGGATGTCAGACACTGTAGACCTCTTTCGCCCGCTGGGTGAATGCCTGCACCATGTTGCCCGCCAGCTCTTTGAACACCTTGCCGAACGCCAGCTCAATCAGTTTGTTGGTGAACTCGAAGTCCAAGTGCAGCTCCACCTTGCAGGCCTCTTCGCTCAGCGGCGTGAACTGCCAACCGCCCATCAGCTTGCGGAACGGGCCATCGACCAGCTGCATATTGATGCTCTGGTTATCCAGCAGCGTATTGCGCGTGGTGAAGGTCTTGCTGATACCGGCCTTGGCGACGTCCACCGCGGCGGTCATTTCGTTGGAGGTAGCGTTAAGCACCCGGCTGCCGGTGCAACCTGGCAGAAAATCGGGATAAGAGTGAACATCGTTAACCAACTGATACATCTGCTCGGCGCTGAACGGCACTAATGCAGACCGACTGATCTGGGGCATATCATTTCCTGTGAGACATAAAACGTACAGATAATACCATTTATCTGGCGGCAAACAAAAAATCTGCTAAGGGATGAAGGCGCCAAAAATGCGAAAAATTGCGCAGGTGCTGAACGGGAAAGGATTTCTTTCGCTGAAGCATCCAGTATAATGAACGCACTATGACAAAGAAAAAAGCACACAAACCCGGTTCCGCCACCATTGCTCAAAACAAGCGCGCGCGTTTCGAATACTTCATTGAAGAAGAGTTCGAGGCGGGCCTGTCGCTGCAAGGGTGGGAAGTTAAATCGCTGCGTGCAGGCAAAGCCAACCTCAGCGACAGCTACGTGACGTTCCGTGACGGTGAAGCCTATCTGTTTGGCGCCACCATCACTCCGCTCAACGTGGCTTCGTCGCATGTGGTGTGCGATCCGACGCGTACCCGTAAACTGCTGCTGAAACGACGCGAGCTGGATACCCTGCTCGGCCGCGTCAACCGCGATGGTTACACCGTGGTGGCCTTATCCCTGTATTGGAAAAATGCCTGGAGCAAGATCAAGATCGGCGTAGCCAAAGGCAAGAAAGAGCACGACAAACGCGATGACATCAAAGATCGCGAATGGCAGACGGCGAAAGCCCGTATCATGAAGCACGCCAATCGTTAAGCCGCTGGCTTATCGCAGTAAACTTCTGGTATACTGCACAAAGTTACTTGGGGCTGATTCTGGATTCGACGGGATTTGCGAAGCCCTAGGAGCATGCCGAGGGGCGGTTGGCCTCGTAAAAAGCCGCAAAAAAATAGTCGCAAACGACGAAAACTACGCTTTAGCAGCTTAATACCCTGCTTAGAGCCCTCTCTCCCTAGCCTCCGCTCTTAGGACGGGGATCAAGAGAGGTCAAACCCAAAAGAGATCGCGTGGATGTCCTGCCTGGGGCTGAAGCGTTAAACTCAATCAGGCTAGTCTGTCAGTAGCGTGTCCATCCGCAGCTGGCCGGCGAATGTAAAGATTGGACTAAGCATGTAGTGCCGACGGTGTAGTAATTTCGGACGCGGGTTCAACTCCCGCCAGCTCCACCACTTTTTAGTTGTTTGAAGTTCAATGAAGTCTACTAAGCCCGCATGGAACCAGCCTTGCGGGCTTTTTTACGTCTATAGTAGTCTACCGAGAATTGCTAGAAGCTACTCGTTATGGCACCCTTTTTGGGACCCAACACAAAGGGTCCAAAACAAGAGGGTCCCAAACATGGCAAAAATCGCTAAGAAGCTCACTGACACTGAAATCAAAAGCACCAAACCTGCCGAGAAAGAGGTTAACCTTTTTGACGGCGATGGTTTGCTCCTGCGAATCGCTCCTTTCGCAAAAGGAGGGAAGAAAAATTGGTATTTCAGATATGCAGTGCCTGTGACCAAAAAGCGAACTAAGGTGAGCTTAGGAACCTATCCTCACCTTACACTTGCGAAGGCACGAGCTTTACGTGATGAATACTTGTCGTTGCTTGCAAATGGTATAGACCCACAAGTTCATAACACCCAGAAAGCCAATGCCCTGAAAGATGCCACGGAGCATACATTTCAAGCAGTAGCCAAGAAGTGGCTTGATGAGAAAGCCAAAACGTCAGGCATCTCCCAGGATCATGCTAACGACATCTGGCGAAGCCTAGAGAGAAATATCTTTCCAACGTTGGGTGATACCCCCATTAAGGAGATTCGCCCTAAAATGCTTAAACAGCATTTAGACCCCATAGAAAAACGAGGTGTCCTTGAAACACTTCGCCGCATCATATCCCGCCTGAATGAAATTTTCCGCTATGCAGCAACAGAAGAACTCATAGAATTCAATCCGGCTGACAATCTTGCCCAGAGATTTAGTAAGCCGAAGAAACAGAACATGCCAGCCCTGCCCCCAAGCGAACTGCCCCGCTTCCTAATGGTGTTAAATAATGCCTCAGTCCGTATGGAGACACGATTACTGATTGAATGGCAGTTACTAACTTGGGTCCGCCCCGGTGAAGCGGTTCGCGCAAGATGGACAGATATTGATATAGAAACCGGCATGTGGAACATCCCGGCTGAATTTATGAAAATGAAGAAGCCTCATAAAGTTCCACTAAGCAAAGAAGCTTTGAGAGTCCTGGGGTCAATGAAAGCGATAAGTGGGCATCGTGAATGGGTGTTTCCAAGCATAAAGGCTCCTCTTAATCATATGCATGAACAAACAGCTAATGCGGCCATAATCCGTATGGGCTTCGGAGGTGAGCTTGTAGCTCACGGTATGCGTTCCATCGCTAGAACGGCTGCTGAGGAGTCTGGAAGGTTCAGGACAGACGTCTTAGAAGCAGCCCTTGCCCACTCGAAGAAGGATGAAATAATTGCCGCTTATAATCGTGCAGAGTATCTGGCAGAACGAGTGGTTCTCATGCAGTGGTGGAGTGACTATGTGCAAACTCAAAGGCTAAAAGCTATTGCTGCCTAATTGTATAGAAATTAATTTTATTAATGGAATTATAAACAATGTATAGAGTAAATCAAATCATCAAAACAATAAGTAAAATGAATTCTTATGCTCCCTATAATCAAATAAATAAAAAAAGCAACTTACTTAGAAAGGTTCAAGTATTTTCATTTCTCACATCACTCATTTCTCTTGTTTTAATGGTGATAATGGCAGTTATCTATAAAATTTTTAACTTTCCCAAGGGGCCATTTCTTTTACCAGCACTCGTTCTGTATGCCCTCAATTCGCTTGCCGGTATAGTTTATTTGTTTACACCTATAATTCCAGGTGTGAAGTTCATGCTCAACTTCAAAAAAGAAATTTTCAATGATCTAATTTGTGAAATTGACAATGATGAACAAAACATAGAAAAACTGATGCCTTACTCGTTGACTGAATTAAACTATTCAATAGATTGGTTAAACATAAAGATACAAAGAGTGAAATCAAGGATAAATGATTTTTTTGGAGAAAAAACTGCCGTCTTATCAATAATTGGATTGGCATACTCAGCAGTTCAAGGTTTTGGTGGGTTAGACAAATTGGGTGATACCATATCAAAAGGGATCTTCAATTCCGGCACAGCAAATACACTAATCGTATTTGGATTAGCTTTTCTTTTAGGATTATCACTTGGAGCATTAGCACTCAAACATATATCCAACCACCTTCAATATCTCAAAGAAATATTAGAGTTGGCAAAAAAAAGAAAAAGAACAGCAAGAAAAATAAATATAAGATAGATATTAAAATTCGAATGAAGCCATGCATTAACCATGTAGGGCTTCATTATCTAATTAAGAAATCATAGGGGATTTACACCCAAAAATCTTCAATATTATTGAAGCCATAATCTTTCGCATTTTTAAATTCATTATGTAACGAAAACCCACAACATTCACATGTTATTTTCCATATGTAAGTAATGACATTGCTTACCTCGTTATCATTATTATACTCACAATCTGATTCAGGGTATAAAATCAAAGAATTTACACCGCATACAGGGCAAGTCTTCAACTCTGCATGATGTTTCTGTAATTCCTGATTAGCGACATCCTCAGCTTTTTGAATAGAAGCATTATCAAATAATGAAGAGAAGTTTTGTCTTCCTGTTCTTTTTAAAACAGTTTCATATAAAGGATTATTATATGCAGCTCTTCCCATTTCTTTTAAAAATGCAACTTTATCCAACTCAAAAGCCGTATTGAAATTAATATTGCTTAATTCAGAAATCGGGTCAACATTACAGTGTAGATCTTTATATTTCCAATTTATTTCATTACCATAAAATACATTCAGAGATAAAAACTCACTGACTAACGGTAAAATAAATCGGCAAACTAACTCATCAAGTGCTTCGTAGCGTAAAACAAAAAGCCCTCTATGCCAGATTCTATTCCTAAGTGAATTTACAGTTCTCAACACTTCTTCACCAGAAAGGATAAAATTTAATAATTTGAAATCATTGATACTTTCATTTTTAATCAACTCTAACAATCTGGATATTGCTTCGCTGAACTCTATTGACTGTAAACTATTATCTTCAATCTCATTTAGAATTTCGCCTTTCAAAAGCTTTGATAGAACAACGGCTTTTTTAGATGCAACGTCAGCTAAAAGGGGGTGTTCATTTTTTAAAATATGTTTGCAGGCAAGTTCAAAGAAATGCTGAAAATGAACGATAGTCTCTGTACAAGACTCATAATAAGAAAGAGAATAATTTTTATCAACATCTTCAATATTAAAAATATTACTATTAAGGGATGACAAATTTAGTTTGAGATCACGATAAGTAGAAAAATATGCTTTAAGCGCAAGCCTGAGTGAAATAAAAGCAATATCAAGTTCATTTTCGCGTGACTCACAAACCCTGAATCCGTTTTTAGAAATGTCGATAATTTTATTCATACAACCCTCTTAAACCAGTCAATTTAAATACATTTTATTTTCGCATTATTAAAATAAAAACTTATATATCATTACATACATGACAGATAATGCCATTTTTATAAGTAGAGAGTCAAATCCACTTTTCACTAGAATGAAATTATTTAAAGCATAGATATTTTTAGAGCACACATAGTGTTATTGCTTTTAATCTAGATAATAGTATAATTGATAAAATTTATGATACAGCAGCGAATAACATGTCATTCAGATATATAGGGTCAAAAGCCAGATTAGTAGATCAACTTGGTGAGTTTATCGGAAAGCCATACTCAAAAGAATCATATTTCATTGATGCTTTTTGCGGTACAGGTTCTGTTGCTGAGGCCGCTGCCGAACTGGGTTGGAATATCAGAATCAATGATATTCTTTATTCTGCCGTCATAACCTCCGAAGCAAGACTAATGAGTATACATCAAGTTTCTTTCGAAAATTTAGGCGGATACGATAAAGCAATTGAAAAATTAAATGCTGTTGTTTTAGAGCCGGGTTTCGTATGGAGGGCATATAGCCCAGCTTCATTAAAATTTTATGGTGTTGAGAGAAAATACTTTTCAGAAGAAAATGCCATAAAGATTGATAGCGTACGGAGGCAGATTAAAGAATGGAGAGATGCTTCTACAATTAGTCATACTGAAGAGAAACTTCTTATCGCAGATCTTCTGAAAGCATTAAACAGAATAGCTAATATAGCCGGTACTTTTGGTTGTTTTCTTTCAAAATGGACACCACAATCAAAAGGTTTTTTAAAATTAGAGTGTCGTAAATTAAAAAATTATAACATCAAGATAGATGTATCCATCGGAGATGTCTTTTCTGTTAAAAACAAAGCCTATGACTTAGTTTATTTAGACCCCCCATATACCAAAAGACAATATGCAAGCTATTATCATATTTTAGAAACCATCGCCTTCGGAGATGAGCCTATAATAGAGGGAGTTTCAGGATTAAGACCTTGGAAAGATAAGGCATCTGCCTTTTGCTACAAACGTAAGGCATTGATAACATTAAGTAACTTGGTATCAGAAATTCAGGCCAAGAAAGTGCTAGTTTCCTATAGTAATGACGGTCACATCAAAATGGATGAAATGATAGCGGCTTTTAATAATTTTGGTATGGTCAAAGTCAGATCTTTAGGAGAGATTAACAGATACGAACCCAACAAAAAACCTTTAAAATCAATAAGTAATGTGAATGAGTTTTTGGTTGAAATTGAGAAATAGTCCTATAAAATAGAGATATCAGAAACATATTTTGAATTTTATAGGATTAAGAAATGGCAGCACCTCGCCCATTAGAGCATGACCTGACAAAAGAAGCAGAGGATTTGCTTGCAAGATTCTCAGGCGAGTATGTTATCAAGTATTCTTTGAATAGATTTGAGGCTAGAATGCTTCTTTTAGAAGCTGTATCCTCAAGATTTGGTGGGTTTGATTATTTAGAATATCAAAATGAATTTAATAAATCATGTGAGAAACATATTTTAGCTGATATACTGAATAAGTCAGAAAAATTAGTGAGCCTGATAGCTACTATCCCGATCCCCCCACAAATTATTCTAAGTATTTTATCCCGTGAAAATTTAATTGAAAATGATCGAAAATTAACGGGTGCCTATCACACTGATTTTCGCCTTGCTAAACGAATTGCTAACCAATGTATTAGTAATAATAAGGTTAACCCTACAAGTAAGGTTATTGACCCCGCCTGTGGAACAGGGATACTGTTAGTTGCACTTACAATCGAAATCTGTGGAAAAGATAGAAATATTGCTAATTCATGGCTGCAAAACTCTATATATGCCTGTGATCTTTCTAGTAACTCTTTACGTGGAGCTTTACTAAGTTTAGCAGCATTTACTAATGATCTTTGCATCTTGAAGATTATGAGAGGGCATTGGTTTTGCGGTGACAGCTTAATCCAGAATGATCTTTTTTGGAATAATTTGAATAAAGATGGTTTTGATGCCGTTATAGGCAACCCTCCTTGGGAAAAAATAAAAATAACTAAGCATGAATTTTTAAAATCATCAGGAATTAAAAGACATTACGGACAAAGTACAGAAGCTTTTATTGGTGATGAATTCCGAGAAAAACAAAATGCAATCGCCAAATATAATAAAAAACTTCTTACAAGATATCCGTCATTAGGATTTGGCGAGCCTGACTTGTATATCGCATTCACTGAGCTTTTTTTCAGGATTTGTAGAAAGGGTGGAGTAATTGTTGCGATCCTTCCTGGTGGTTTTATCCGCTCTCAAGGTTCAAGCTATGTGAGAAATAAACTCATTTCTGAAAGTGAAGATGTAAAAGTTTCAGTGATTGATAATAAAGCAAAGTTTTTTGAAATTGATAGCCGTTTCAAATTCTTAATTATCTCTATGCAAAAAAAATATGATTTTATTGACTATAGTAAGCAAAATCTACATTTAACTCATGAGAAAGGAAACCTAATTGGTTTAGAGACGTTAGGTAATGTTCATATAGGACGTAAAGCTTTGGCGAATATTAGACCAGACTTTAGTATTCCTGAAGTTAAAAACATTACTGAATGGCGACTATTTTTATCATTATACGATTCAGGCATTAAGTGGGACGATAAACAATCAGGTTGGAATGTTAAATTTAGTCGTGAAGTTGATATGACGAAAGATAAAATAAATTTCCAAAAAACGTTTACATCTAATTATATACCTGTAATCGAAGGAAGAATGGTTTCACAATATCGTTTTGGCTGTAAAGGCTATATATCAGGATCTGGAAGAAGTGCTCTTTGGGAAAGTTACCCCATTGGTAATTCAGTAATTAGCCCACAATTCTGGATTGCTAAAAGTAAGCTATCTTCATCAACCCATGAAAGAATTAAATCGAAAAGAGTTGGGTTTTGTGATATTTCAGGTCAAACTAATGAAAGAACCTTCATGGCCGCTTTAATACCCGAAGATGTGGTTTGTGGTAATAAAGTGCCAACCATTCTTTTTGATAAAGATAACAATAATGAATGTTTATATGTTTGGTTAGCCATAACAAATAGTTTTGTATTTGACTGGGCAATACGCAGAATCCTGACCACTACGGTGAACTATTTCTTATTACAAAGCATACCTTTCCCCCGTATAATCAGAGGGGGCCTACCATGGCATAGTCTTCTTGAAAAAGCAAAAGAACTCTCATCGTTAGACAATGTTGGATACTCATATGAAAATTTGTTGAGAATATCCCATTTAAGAGCGGAAATAGATGCAGAAATAGCTATTGCTTATGGGCTTTGTATTGAAGATATGGAAGTCATTATGTCTGATTTTCCTTTATTAGATAGAGGTCAAACGCCACTAAGAGGCGAAAAAAAATCTACGATAACTCGTGATTTGATATTAGCAACATTAGCGAGAAAACTTGGATTTAATTCAACAACATGGCAGGTCAGAAAGGATGAAGCAACATCTGGTGGTGCGGTTGCTTATATATCTTCTCAGGCCATTTTTAAAGAAGGTAGTATCGTTACTAAAAAGGTTGTCAATAATGACTAATACAGCAAGTAGTGTTTCACGAATTCTGTTTAAAGAGATTGTGGATGGCGATGTAAGAAAAATACATGCAGATTCCAATGACAGCGACACTGGTGGTGGTGCCCGCGATTTCCGTTTTGGGTCATACTCTGAATTAGAACATATTTTTCATTCTATGTTTCCATCTCCAATACAGGATTATCGCAGAAGAAGTGGTGTGACATCTTTAGTTACTATTTATTCTGGATATTTCTATTGGCAAGATCCTGTGACAGGTCAAACTTTAAGACAGATATCTTATTTCGAACCACCGACCGATGCTCGTCCACAAGAGGGCAGAATTACAAAAATTCACGAGCATCCTTGCTTATCAACAGCCCTTATGCCGAACTCCAGTACAACCAACAGAGTGTTTTTGTTATTAACACAAATGGATGATGGTACGGTTTGGCCCAGTTATGTTGAAGAACGAACATTGAGGTCAGTTGGTCTATGGGCTAATGAAGTAACTACAAAAATGCTTAACTGCATTGATTCTCCCCGCAGAGCAAATCAATCTGTTATTGGTTATTATGATTTTACAACTCATGATAGATATTGTAATTGATAATATTTAAGGCCATTACACGATGGCCTTCATTCTAATGGCCATGATTTTAAAGGAAGAATATAATGATTAACTTTAAGCAATCAGCACTAAACTTAAAGTATATTTGTTCATTTTTTTTAAAAAATCTTATTTCTGGTGTTTTTTTCTTATTACTATTATGTACAATTTCTTATTTAATTCCTGAAAAAACAATAGGCTTTTATATTATATCTACATGTTGCATTTTAGCAGCACTATTGATTGTAGTTTTATGGAAACTTGATGAATCATTTAAAGAATTAAATGATTGTCTCCTTTTCTTTTATGCGGCCTATTTAGCTTTAAATAAAATCTTGGTGCCGAATGATACTTATTTAAAACTACCGGTTAATGTTTCTTTCCAAGATCTTTGGAATGGGGATAATAAAATAGAGTATTTCAACCTATTAGTACTTTTCCTTGTAGCTATTTGTACATTAGCAAAAGCAATAATAGCCTATCGTACATTTAAATCAAAATATAAAGAAAAATCTTAGTCTATTTTTGATAATATTCTTTAATTGAATCAATCACCTCAATAATAAAGACAGGTAAAATAACAATACCTGTCACGCCTAAAAATAATGGAATTATATTTGGAACGCATATAGCTATAACAAGTAACACGGCAAAGTGGCATCTCAAGTCTTTATTCAAATTGGTTTCTTTTGACATAATTTATCTCCTCAGTCATTAACAGTTAAATTAATAACTTCACAAAATTGGAATGTCAAATATTTAAATCAAGCAAGGGCTAACTCATCGAAGCTTCGCTTCTTTGAGTTCCCTTGTTTTTCGCCCTTCGGTTGAAAAAAGAAAGTCAAAGTCGCACCTAACTCATTGACATGTATTGTATTTCCACTATAAATATATAATGTGTTGCAAAGGAATTGCTCACTTTAAAGTGAATATACATATGAAAAGGAGTTTATATGAGTAAAATAATAGCATTGTCATATACAAATAATTTTAAACCCATTAGCGATAATCATTCTCAATCATTGCGAATACACTGTGTCAGTGTACGATTAAATAAAGAAGAGTTAGAGCTTCTCAATGCAAGCCGTGGTGATAAACGTAAAGGTGAATGGCTTCGCATGGCATCACTTCAAAAGCTTCCTCCTGCCATTCCTGCAATCAATTTACAAGTTTGGCAATCATTGTCTGATATATCTCAAAAGCTAAATCGTCTAATAATCCACCTTGATACTAAAAGCAGTAATAGTGAATTGACGAAAACAGAAATATTCGCTGTCAAAAAGCAGATTAAAGAGCTTCGCTCATGTCTTACAGCTTCTGATCCGTCCGTAAAGTAGTTTTTTCGCATGAAAGGTATGCAGAAGATCAAAAGAGGTAAGAGCTTCGCTGGTGTCGTTCAGTATGCATTGAAGCCCGGAGTACACCATAAAAGTGATCCAGTTATCATTGGTGGGAACATGTTAAGTGACACTGCCATTGAACTCATTGCTGAATTCGATGGCAGTAAGCATCTTCGCCCAGATGTTCAGAAGGCCGTATGGCACAATTCGCTTCGCCTGCCTAGTGGAGAATCCCTAACGGCTGAACAATGGTCCAGCATCGCAGATGACTATATGAGGAGAATGGGATTAAGTGATACTCACCTTCGTTGCTATGTGCTTCATGACGATCCGGCTGGTCAGCACATACACATTATCGCAAGTCGCATAGACCTCAATGGAGGGAAGCTCTATCTTGGCAAGAATGAGAACCTTATAAGTACCCGCATAATCAGTGAGCTTGAAATCACTCATAATCTAACAGTGACCAAGACAGCACCTTCCATTGCACCAAAGCAACCGAAGCGGAAAAGAATCTCTCGCAACGAAAAAATGCTATCAGAACGGACTGGTCTTCCCGCCTCTAAGGAAGCTCTCCAACAGGTACTTGATAAAAGTTTGGCAGATACACCTGACCTTTTAACTTTTATCAAGAGGCTGGAAGAAGCTGAAGTATCCTGGAAGGCCAATATTGCCTCTACTGGTAAAATGAACGGCTTTTCTTTCGAATACACAGGAATAGCTTTCAAAGCTTCGCAATTGGGTAAGAGCTACAGTTGGGCAAACCTTAGTAACCGACTCAACTACAACCCCGACCACTTAGAAGTTCTGCGAAAGGGTATACAGACGAAGGAAGCTCTTCCTGCTTCTATGCCAATACCTGCTCCTGCTCCTGCTCCTGCTCCTGCTCCTGCTCCTGCTCCTGCTCCTGCTCCTGCAACGATTTTAAGGACAACTGAGAGAAGGGAAAGTATCGGTGGAAAAATTGCAGAACTGGAATTACGGCTCAGAGAAGACAAACGGACCGCAATCGTAGAAAAGATTCTTCAAAAAAACTCAGTACAACAGCAAAAGCATCTCAGGCTTATCGGCTGGATTCCATTTCTTAGAAGGCTTGCAGAGCTTCTCCGAAGCTATGGTAAGAGCATTCTTCACAAGCCCCTCCCTAGATTCTCAAATCTCTATGTAACCCGACCTTTACATAAAGAAAGGAAAATTCATTTATAAACAGAATCTTACCGCTTATTCCTGACAGCATTATCGTTTGGGTAGTGGTTAATTCAGGATAAATCAACAATAAATTGATCGTTATTACAGATCGATAAGCTAGTTATGATAGCTTTTACCTATCATGATTCAAACATCGATCGGTACAAGCAATTTTACTAAAGCGAGTCGGTCATCGAGAATCTCTGTAAACGCACCATTTAATCTGCAACCTTGAGGTTGATATGAAAAACGAAACAATAAAGTGCCCGTTCTGCTTCAAAGAGAGCCAGTTTGGAGTTAGCGTCTGCACTGGCTGTCATTCAACCATCAAATATGGAGCCGTTTCATCTTGGTTAGCTTTACTAATAGGAATTGTGCTGTTGGCGATAGCTTTCTTCATATTCGCTGTCAGTCAAAGTTTTATATTTGCTGTCGTTATCTATTTTGCATCAGCAATTTCTTTAAGATTCTATTTACGTAAGAAATTTGCACACAGAGCCGTTTTCACACATAAAAGCTAACCCTAATCAAATATAATAAGGAAGATAAAATGAATAAATTTATTATAACCTCCTTTTTCATTGCAATATTTTTAATTTCTGGCTGTTCAACATCAGGGAACCAGAACCTTAAAAACGAAACACCACAAAGCCTCCAGTCGAAGATCATTAAAAACAAAACAACTAAGACGGAATTACTCACTAAGTTAGGTGAGCCTGATACAAGAACCACACTTGATGACGGAAATGAGCAGTGGAGATACTTTATGTATAACAATCAGTTCAATGCCTCGACTTTTATCCCTGTTGTCGGTTTGCTAACTGGCGGTTCCCAGACTCAGTCTAAAACTCTCGAAATCGACTTCAATGGAGAAACCGTAAGCAAGTGGACATTCTCTACTGATAATAACAATACAAAATCTGGCATTCTTAATTAATCGTTTCCTGGACAAGAAAATGAAAACATTCTCAATTCTCGCAGTTATCCTTTCTACTTTTCTATTAACAGCCTGTAATTCCGAACCTTCTGAAAAAGACATATACAATGCTTTCAAAAGTGTTGTAGATAGATCAAATGCAAGTATGAAAGCTCTGAACTCAAGTATTCCCGAAAAAGATCTTTTAAGAATAGATTATGTTAAGAAACTAAGTTGCACAGAAGAAGCAAACAATGTTTACAACTGCATTGTCGATGCTTCAATTAGCAACATGAAACAAACAAAGCCTGTTAAGCTTGTGAAAGCTGATGGTGTCTGGAAAGAAGTTCAGTAGTATTCTATATCAAGAAGTCTCTTTTAGCCCCTGCATAGGGGCTTTTTTATTGCCTATAACCTGACGGTTCTCACGCGAACTTCATGGGTTAACTCACCCTCAATTACTTTCATTTCATATTGTGCTCTGACAGTAGCATAGATTTCTTCTGCTTTTTCCTGGTTGTTATCTATGTAATTAACAAGCGAGTTTAGCTCTCTAAGAACCCCTTCTTTGTTATTTAATCGTTGTAGTAGATTGCTTGTCAGACTTTTGTATACCGAGCTAAACATAGCCATTATGTTATCAATATTACGATTAGATTTGGAATAAATCCTTTTAGGGTAGAAATATTTTAAATGGTATCCTACAAAAATTAAGTATAGCTGGTATGAAAAACTTTTATCTCCGGGCTGGTACCGTTTTGAGATATATTTATCAATTATAATGATAAGTTGCTCTTCCAGAGTAAACTCTGAATTGATGATGTTTTTGTCCATAAAATGCATCCTTGCATAATTGAAATAGTCATCCTGACCATATATTTATATTTATCGTATTTATTTAGCTTGTCAATAGGTGTAACCTATCAATTGTCATTTTTTATTAAATGGCCTGTTCAATTGTTCCATAGAAAGGCCATGTCTATAAGCATTATACTGCCAATAGCTAAATTGCTCTTTGTATCTATTGTTCTGTTTCTTCAACATTTCGTTTTCGGCTTTAAGGTTTATTATTTGTTGTGCCGCAATAGTTAAGTTAGCTGGTTTCTTAAGACCAGATTTTTTCAAACTGGACAATTTTTTCTTTGTTCTATATGCTTCAACAACTTCATCATGAGCACTTAAAGATTGCCTTGTGATAGTTCTGTTTAGATTCTTATAAACTGATTCACATAAATCACTCCATGTGATTTTGCCGTCCCAAGTCAGTATCATGTGTGTAATTGCCTTTATTTCACTCCTGTTTAAATGTTTTGCCATATGCATCTCCTGTTTCAATTATTCAAAAGTTTATTAATTCTTTCTAAGTTTTTTTCGTGGTGCTGCAACCATTTATCAGCCCCATAGTCACCATTTTCAAAAGCGATCTGAGTTATATTTATCAATTGCATTAATTTTTCTCGCATTGATTCCAGTCTAATTCTATCTACTGATTTCATGTCCAGTGTTTCATTATCATATTCTATAAATTCATTGATTTTAGTACACGGACGAACTAAATAGTTATGCACACAGTAGCCAAATTCTGTTAAGTGAATTGCTCCTTGATTCAGGTTATCAAAATCAACTGTCAATTCATTTGTGGGTATTGACTTCCTTTGACAATAATTTTCCATGCTCAATTTAATAGTTTTGATTTTATCTAACATATCTTCTTCTGACACGTGATTATAAACTCTGTTCTGATTCACATTGACACGACCAGACCATTTAGCTATATCCAGTTCAGACATTTCACCATAATGGGCTATTGTGTTTAAAAGATGTCTTGGTTGGTGTGAGCGAATAAGTAGTGGTTGACCTTCGCTATCATAATACCCGTGTCGGGCGAAAATATTTTTAAATCCATGCTCATGACGTTTTTTATTTTGTATATCATTAAAAAAGAATCCTTTAGTTGGCTTATGAAATGAGTAGATATCAATCATTTGGGATAAGGTAAATTGGCGAGGATTTAATAAACATAATGCATTGCTAAATCTTATGGATTTTTCTTCATCATACCAAGGAAAGTCTTTACTAAAACCAGAGATAATTATTTCCCATAACTCACTTAATGAATAGCTATAATCATTGGGGTTTAAGAAACTTTTCCCACCATCCAAACTTGTCTTTTTAATTTTTAGAACGCATGATTTGTGATCATATAAAGGGTAGCCAAGTGCATGACAAACCTGTATAACTGTCAACTTTGATTTTTCATCAACTTTTGGGCAAAGTTCATGTTGGTAAAATTTATCAGGATATTTTTCGCACCATTGAGCAAACACCCTTGCATTTTGTGATAAGGAAAGCAATCTTCTAATCGCTTTCTTCGCAACTGGTATCATAACCTGTGGAATCCACTTGATATTAGGGCCATACCCCTTAACCGAATAGAATCTCAGACCATATCTTTCGATACCCTTCTCATCTTTTTGTGTAATCTCACAATCAGCAGGTAAGGCTAAAATCTCAGAAATTCTGCTCGGACAACAAAGCAGAAGTGCAAATACTGCACTGGTGAATTTATCCCTTGGACTCAGTAGCTCATCATTTTTAGAAAAAATATCAGCAATAGCAAGTAATGCTGCTTCATCGGGTAACTTATCGTTTCTGTGATAGTCCTCAATCTCAGGAAGATAGTTGTTTTTGACCTTCTGCTTCACGTGGTTTTTCCAGGATATGTATCCTGATTTCACAAGGTTATGTTCACATAGAAATTTTGATATTTTTTCAAGCTGTATCCCACATTGAGCGAGAACATTACCTTCAAAATATTTGCTTCCGATTTGCATTGCCTCATCAAAAACAACGGCTGTAACATTATAAATGAGACCACTGTTCAGAACCTGCAAAAGAGCCTGTTCGAGACATCTCAAAGCCATCATTGTTGCCCCATAATTTTTCAAGGGTTTCAATGAGTGTTGATATCTGATATATGCTTTTGCAAAATCGAGAAAATCTTCATGCATTGCATCTTTGGAGTTAAATGCTTTATGTCCAACCCCTATCTTTCTAAAGGTTACATACCCTTTCCAGACATATTGTTCCCAATCCTGAGTTTGGGTGAGCCCTGATAGTTGATAGCGACAAAAATTTATGAATTCATTATAATTGTTTTCAGCCGTAAGTTCTTTTTTAGATTTAAATAAAATAATATTGTTCATCGGGGATTTACCTCGTCAATATCAACTGGCATAAAGAAAGCACATTCATTACAAGGAAAATTTACATTTAAATTCTGACTTTGGCATTTTCTAGAGGAGCAAAACTTGAAATTCATCATCTCTTTTGATTTTATTCCATTCATAAAAATTTCAGCGACAAATGACAATTGTTCTGAAACAGCGGAATCAATCCTTTCAACACTCTCAGCAAGATTTTTAATATAAATTCCCGTACTTGAAGTAGAAGAATGATCCAACAATTCAGCTATAGTATTGGCATTATGACCATCCTTAGCCAGCATAGTTGCTATTGTATAACGAAGCCTGCGAGGAGTAGCATTGAGTAGAGAACCTGTACGATTTGAAATTAAGTTCCCAGTATTAACAATATTCTTTAATGCTCGATTAGCAATTGTTGGTTTTGCATATATTTTATTAGATTCCAGGAAGTTAAAATCTATTATGGCTAAATCAAGCAGTTTTTCCTCGTTCAAGAAAACTGGAACCTTGCCTTTGGCATGATCATCAAGGGTTTTGCCAAGGTTTTGCTCAACAAGCCTCACGGAATGATTAGCTTGAAGTTGAACAATTGATGCAACCTCTGAGATTATTGGCAGTTCTCGATATTGTAGTTGTTTACCCCTTTGTTTAACTCGTGGTACTGAAATTAAATATTCTACTTTACCATTATCTAACTTCTTTTGAAGAAGGTCTTTATATTTCAACATAACTAACTGCTGAGGTCTTCTACCGGTAAGACTTATTAATAGCGATATCGCATAATCTGCCAGTGACAGTTCACCTATGCTATATGCGTGACTCATAGCCTTGATCAAGGAAGTGTGTTCCTCTTTAGTCAGTGGACCCACAGTTGGATCATCTTGTAATATAGGTTGACCAGCTTTTTTTATTTTTAGGTCAAAATGCTTTGCTATTTCAACAGCACTTTCATCTATTCCGGGGTATCCTAATTCAAACCATTTAGTAAAAAATGGCCGTAAACCTCGAAAATATGATGGTTTATTTGCTGATTGCATATTTTGATATTGGATTATTACTTTATCATCAATGTAATTAGGAGAAACATTGTTAATAAAATTCTTCATATTTTTAACTATTGTTTTTACATACAAATGGCTTCTACTACAAAAATAATACTGTAATGTATTCACAAATCCACAAACCAAATTTTTGTTCATAGCACATATCAAGTCTCTAATATTGATTCCATAGCTCTCAATCAAAGTGACGATTTTTTGTTCATGAATTGACATTTTATCAGAGTTTTGTTTAATTAAATTATTCATCAAATCCTCCTTTAAATAGTTGCTCTTGCTGCTCAAGTGCAGTTTTTTTCGATAGCTCAAAAATATGCCTGCGATTATAGATTATTGAAGTGTCTGAACCTGGTAACCATCCCATTAGATAAGAACGGATTTGTTGCTCTTTTTCGTCGGATATGTCCTTAGCCTTATCTATTGTTTTCGAGAACTCATAATTCCATGTGTGTCGTAATTTATGGCCTGTTAATCCACTTAGAAGCGAGGATGATTGACGAACAACACTCACTATCTTATGGTATGAAGAAAATGACAGCGGTTGCCCTTGAGTCTTCCCTTCTTTATAGGTAATAAAAAGAAAGTCATGCTTATTAGCATTTTTGACTTTCCTACGATCATTCAAGATATAATCTGAAATTTCATATATAAGGTTCGCATGAGCAATTAACTTCCTCTCACAAGTCTTCACTAATGGCTGATAAACTCGTGAATCTGTTTTATCATTTGCTCTCCTCCTTATTGCTATTGTTGATTCTGCAAAATCTATGTCACCAATTCGCAGATTCAAAAGTTCACCGGCTCTCATGCCAAAGCAATGTAATAATAGGAATATTAGGTTATTTCTTTTTTGTACTATTTCCGTAAACGGATTCAAGTTACTTCCTGGCGAAAGAATGCTAAACAAAGAATCCAGTTGAGCTTTGTCTAAGCTCTTTTCGATATCCATAACATATTTGTCATTGTTTCTTGGTTTCTTTCTTTTTATGTTGTTAATGAAAACAAGTATCTCTTTGATTGTATCTTTCTGACCTGTATGAGAAAGAAGTATTTTACATAGCCATTCCAGATAGTTAGCTATTGTTGTAATCCGAAAATACTTAGTTGGTTTTTTGACATTTGAACCGCAAAAATCACTATCTACACCACTTTTAAAATTGAATGAAGTAAACTCAATCAAATCATCAATTTCATGAGGAGCCAGAAATATCCTTTTCTGAATTCTTTCATCAATATTGATCTCTTTCCTCATAAAGAATCGATATAACAATGAAATGCTACCGGCAATAACTTTCATTGTTGATATAGACTCTGACCGATTTCTGACTTGTGTTGTTATATACAAATTTGGATAATACAATGGCTCACCAGTTTTTTTATTTACAACATGACAATACCTCTCACCATTTTCCAACATAAACGAATCTACACAAATACTGCTCATATTTTCCTCCTAAACCTTACAAAAAGTATAATTCCAATATATTAATAATAAGCATTTCGTAGATTTACAAATTTATTTGGATCGATTACGATATTTATTTAAATTAAAACAGTGAGATAGACGATTATTCCTGTCAAATTATCATCTGGTAGATCTAGTCATTATTATGTACACCTAATACTTCGAAAACTATCTCACTGCCTTGCTAATGAACGGCAACCAAAATAATGTAAGTTATTCTGTAAAGTTTTAAGATAAATTATGCAGCCAAACTTTACATTTTCATAAAAAGCTCTTAATCCATTAGATATAAAATTATCCGCTTCGCTAGGAGTTTCAATTCATCAGGACATTTAATTAGAGATAACCAGGTCTCGTAAACATATATCTGTTTGCAAGCATTAAGCTCAGAGATCGAGTCTAAAGGTTCTCTCAGATTTCCTACAAGGTACTGACTGAGCCAGTAAATGATTTCTTTATTAAACTCGTTATTAGGTAAGTCATAAATCACTTCTTGGTCAAAGATCTTGTAAAAAAGATCTCCGCATAAATTGCACATATGGTTTTCTTCGCTTACAAATTCTTCGATATTCATAAAATCACTCCTAAGTTCAATTAAGCAACATTATTTCGACTTGTTTCGATAACAGACTGAATCCAGGTATCAATCTCACTTTCAACGAAAGCTACTGCACGACTTCCAATTTTGACAGGAGCAGGAAACTTACCATCGTTGATCAGACGATATATCCAGGCTTTTCCGTAGCCAGTTCGTTCGAGAACTTCTGGTAATCGTATTAGGCGGGTTGCTTGATTTTTCATTTCGTTATCCCTTGTCGTTGCGGTGAAGTCACTATACGAACAGTTGGGAAAAGAAAAGAGCGAAGCTCCTGAAGCGGAGGTTCTTCGTAGCTATGCAGGATGGTTTTCTCGAAGTTGGTGCCGTACAGAAAAGGGGAACTTGAGAGTAGCTGAAATTCCCCCGTTTTATAGCAAGTGTCAAAATGCCCGGTTTAAAGTAAAAATCGCAAAAAAAAGCACCATTCACAATGATGCCTTTAGTTAAATTTAACAATTAAAACAAATAGTTATACATGTAATTCTAATCAGATAGTTTCATTACATCAGAGACTTTCATTTGCTTCAAATGGCTATTTTTGTTCATGAAGTAATGGAATTGTCGGATAAAGTCAGTTGTGCAGGATTTAAGAGCCAAAGGCCTGTCGGTATCTTTGATTTGGCTAGACTGCCTCATTTCGCTTTCTTCGTCATCGTCTGTATATAGCAGTCTGGATAACCTGTCGTCAGAGACACGGATTTTTTTAACGGCTGCCCACACCAGGATATCCAGCATAGGTATCACACGATAACTGATGAGTTTCTTGATAGTTCCATACCCAAAGCGAACTGATTCTAAAGGATCTGGTTCGATACCTTTGATTTTACGCCACTGCGGTAATGCAGCTTTAAGCGACTCTGCAATCTCTTCGTCTGTGCCACTTGCCAAATCAATCTCGAACATGACTGTTCGTGAAAACTGATCTGGCATAATATCTGAAAGTGATTCCTCCCGAAGATCTCTGTTTATTGAATAATTGTCATCACCATCCCAAACAAAACCTCCGCGTTGCATAGCAATGATGCTCGTTTCAGCAAGGCGATCAAGAGTTGTTAGAAAAAAATGGGGAGGCTGAAAAAGTTTATTGGCAGGAGTCATGTATCCCAGTTGCCCTTCTTCAATTAAAAAAGGATTGCCACTGAAAATTTTTGAGAAGTAACCCATAAGAGTTCTGCTCTCAAACTCTTCCCGATACTCCTTAAAGAACAAGTTACGAGCCCATATCTCATGGTAAAACTGGAGCAATGAGAGGTCTTCAAATTTGCGATATGTATCAATCTTAAACCAACTCTTGATGTCTTTTGTGTGCTCTGGTGACCAGTTGTTCAAAATCCATTCCCCACCTATGCTGGTACTGCCCTACGGATAGAATTCAGTTTCGCTGAAAAACTACCGCATTCACTAATCGGTGAAAAGCAGATCGTGCTTGCGCAGTTCAGCTACTAGCAGGGAGTTGAACTGAAGAATTTGTTTCCTTTTGATACAATTCTCCAATCCGCTAATCGTGATAACCCATACCATTACGATTTATGGTTCCTTTTTAGAACCACACATAAAATTCAAAGTATAAATAACATTAAAAATCAATGGAATGAATGGCTAATTACAGGGACGCCAGCCCCACCAAATACGTCGCCAGTGAACCAGATAGACCCGGCGATAATAGCGAAAAAGCCCACGACTTCGGTTGTGGGCTTTTTTGTTTTTGCAAAAACCAATAATGCCGTTTTAAATCAGTTAGTTATTGTATACGTGAATTGACCTGTTCCCCGTTGATTAATACACAACGATGTTAGTAATGTCTTCATAAGCCACATGAGGACATCCCCATGAAGAAGTGTTTTTCCGACGAACAGATCATCAGTATCCTCCGCGAGGCTGAAGCCGGGGTTTCTGCCCGTGAGCTCTGCCGTAAGCACGCCATTTCCGACGCCACCTTTTACACCTGGCGTAAGAAGTATGGCGGTATGGAGGTGCCCGAGGTTAAGCGCCTGAAGTCGCTTGAGGAAGAGAACGCCAGGCTCAAGAAGCTGCTTGCCGAAGCCATGCTGGATAAGGAGGCGCTTCAGGTGGCTCTGAGGCGAACGTACTGACGACAGGCCAGAAGCGGGAAGCCGTGGTGTTGATGTGTGATGCGACCGGTCTGTCGCAACGTCGTGCCTGCCGGCTTACAGGTTTGTCCCTGTCGACCTGCCGTTATTATGCTCAGCGTCCGGCTGCTGATGCACATTTATCAGGGCGTATTACTGAGCTGGCGCTTGAACGCAGACGTTTTGGTTATCGGCGCATCTGGCAGTTGCTGCGTAGGGAGGGCCTTCACGTCAATCACAAGCGGGTATACCGTATTTACCACCTTAATGGACTGAGCGTAAAACGCAGACGACGCCGTAAAGGGCTGGCGACCGAACGGTTTCCGCTTCTGCGCCCGGATGCACCGAACCTTACATGGTCGATGGATTTCGTTATGGACGCACTGACCAACGGTCGCAGGATCAAGTGCCTGACCTGTGTGGATGATTTCACGAAGGAGTGTCTGACGATCACCGCTGCTTTCGGTATTTCAGGCGTTCAGGTCACGCGTATTCTGGACAGCATCGCCTTGTTTCGGGGGTATCCGACGACAATAAGAACCGATCAGGGCCCGGAATTTACCTGCCGCGCGCTCGATCAATGGGCCTTTGAGCATAGTGTAGAACTACGGCTTATCCAGCCAGGTAAACCAACGCAGAACGGATTTATTGAGAGTTTTAACGAACACTTTCGCAATGAGTGTCTGAATGAACACTGGTTCAGCGATATTCTTCATGCCCGGAAAACAATTAATGACTGGCGGCAGGATTATAACAAGTGCCGTCCCCATTCATCACTGGATTACCAGACACCAGCTGAATTCGCAACGGACTGGCGAAACAGGAAATATGAAGAAAAACCAACCGACATTACTAACTGAAGGTTGTATCTAATCCTGGGTGCAGGTCATTCTAGCCTTTATTCAAACCTCTGTTCCCTTTCACTATCTTCTCGTTGTTCGCGTTCTTTTTGGCATTCCACCCACTGCATCATTTTTTCGCAAACTACTTTGGTAGCCTCTGCAATATCAGTGCGTTCGTGTTTAATCAATGTACTTAGAGTCCTTGATCTAGCTTGCATTATGTTCGCAAGGCTACCAGTCCAGGATGATGGAGTAATACGCTCAGCAAAAGACTCCAGAACAGCTAGTGGCTCAGGGGACGCCTCTAGAAGTTTTAAAGCCGTTTCGTGTATGGTCAGTGCGCTCTTCTCAACATTTTTTGACCAAAGATTGACTCCACCAGCTACAACGGGCCAGACAAAGGGATCATTTCTGGCGTAGCACCATGCAATTAGAACGCTTATATTTATCTTTGCTAGGGGATAGGTACGTAAGCCACCACGTCCAATAAAGAATTGTCTTCTTTGCCGCTGTTCCTCAGTACCTTCAAAAATGCGATTGAGAAATGCTTCTGGCATCGATGCAGCAGTTGTAGCTATAGTTTTATGAAATCCAGACACATATCCATAATTTTCATCAATTACGCTGAATATTGTGTCCAACCACTCTATTTTTTTCGCTTCATTACCATCGAAACGCAACGCAGCATCGATAACTTGTTCCATGCGATAATCGATTGTCCCCCCTTGGTCTCTGTCGCTGTTTTGAATCCTCTGGATGGCTGCAGCGAGACCGATTAATCGAAAGTCTCCACCAAGCGTATCTGTAGATTCATCTTTACCATGAAGCTTCATGGATAGTGCATCCAAAATAACATCGTTGCCGCTAACTTTATTTAGGAGGCGCTTAGCAAGATCAAGTAAACGGACTCTCGGTAAATTGGCGTATTGGTCTCTCCAGAGAATTGGCTCATACATGAAAGGGCGAATGTCTGGATCATCCAAATGCTTCATGCAGCGATCCAAATCATTTACTGTAAATTTCACCCAAGGATGCAAGCCAACCAATACCTGTCGAAGTTCAGGATGCTGCGCACATTGGTCGAGAAACTTCTGTGCTAATGATGGATCGACAGAGTCAACTTCTTCGATGAACCCCCCAATAACTCCAAAATCTTTGTTAGCATCTGGCTGTTTTTCAATTTGTTCAACAAGTCGCTGCCAGACAATACGTAGATCATGTGCCCCTCGAGCAAGTCCTCGACCAAAGACAGCACGATAAGGCATTCCACCGATGGAGAACAGATCTGCCCCTAACTCTTCAAATGCATGATTTGATAAAGAAAAGCCCTGTCCCAATTGAAGTGCTTTAGCTTCAAGTCTTTTTCCGGCTGAGGTATATTTAACGGAGTCCTCATGATCAAAATCAGCATCCAGTGCCCAATAATCATGATTTTTACTCAACACGTATGTCTTTATTGTTGGAATTAACGCAATGGGCTCCAACTCCTTATCTAAGGCAGCAAGATTATCCGGCAACGGCTCTACATCATCTCCATCGCTACGCTTGGTATAGTCAAAATAGACCGTTGAACGAACGGCTTTCCAACCTTCCCCCCAAGGACTTATAGCATTTAATGTACGGGCAGCATCGACGAGTTTGTCTCGCATTGCTTCTTGAAACCAAATTCCCCTGAATTTGTCAGCCAGGATTGATCGTGCCGACCTTTCAAGCTCAGGATCTCCGGATGCCGCTAATTGGATAATGACGTCAATAAAGGCGCTGCGCCATTCGACAAGTTCATCATAGTTGGGTTCGTATCCATAGTCTCTTGGTCGAGCTCCAAACTCACCAACCCCAAACCCTGACCACGGTGGGCCATCCAGGGCAGTTGACAGCATCTTTAAGCCCAAAGATCTACGCGTAATAATGCTTGATGCAGTGCATTCGTTCATTAAAGCAATACGCTGGCTTAGGGAAGCATGAGTACCAGACAGATACGCCTGGAAAAACCTCGGGACCATGTTTCGAGCAGAATCCAGGTCATTATTATCGGCTTCGTCTTCTGCCATTTGAATAAGAAGCCTGGCGCATCGTTCAAAGGCGTCCGGTTCGTATGCCATCAATTGTAAAAGACGCAGAATACTACGTCGCTGCGGATTGTAGCCCGGTTCCATACTTTTGAAATCAGATGATGAGAGCATGGTCTCAATTCTATTGAGCAATGCTTCAGGTGCAACCGGTCCGATATACCCAAGTATTCGTAACGAAATATCATTTAACTCGGCTATTCTTCCTAACATCCCTTTAGGCTGTAGCCAAGCTTCTACAATTTCTTTCGCAACAGGATGGTCATGCAACAACCCTAGGCGATGCGAAAAAGACATTAATAAACGCTCACAATCCGGAGCTTCAAAAGTCGCCCTAAGTTGATCAACGGGAATACTGTCGAGTGCGGATGCTGCCAATCTGTTAGCAATAGCATGAGGTAAGATAGCTCTCCAGTGAGATCTTTTCTGAACGATATGACGTTCCATCAGCTTCGTAACGGCTTTAAATAACTGGGTTCTGGAATACCCAAAAAACGCCCCTAATATTTCCAGTTCATCGGTAGCAGCATCTGGACTAGATACCGAGAATGAATACATCAGTGACAATATCTCAGCTTGCTCCCGTAAATTACCGTCAGGATGATTACGCTGTTCAAACAAGCGATTAAACAACTGCGCATCAGAAAGTAGAGCCAAACTCTCGCCTTCCTCTCCTCTCTCAGCTATAGCCAAAGCAACTCTTGCATTCCCAGCTGCAAACTCAGCAATACGACGGGCATTATTCTGACCAATAGAAGGGAAGCGACGGATAAGAAGTTGCTCTGCCACCTCTGGACCATCTGTCTCAATATGGATGACCTCAGTTGTCTGTGGTTTGTCATCCCTTATGTCGTACTCGATTGTGATGAGGCTTACTTCTTTTCCTGCGGCTGATACCTTGCTGGCAAGCGAAGCATGGAGTTCTGATGGACAATTATCAAGGATCATAATTGCTCGTCGGTCCTCAGCGATCAGTTTATCAAGCATTGCTGTAGCCGAAGGTACTGGCTCAAAGCCAGTATCAACATAAATAGCTACTGTCCGGTCAAGCGCATCTGTTCCAACAGTTTCATCAAAGAGCGCCTGAACGATCCGAGTCTTCCCGACACCAGACAATCCTGTAATACGAACTGCCTTATTCGTCGAACGAATAAGGGCACGCATTGGGCTAATTGCATCATCAATTTTGAGTTTATTTCCCTTTCCCGACGGTAAAGTAATGGTTACACCTGGGGCTGAGATTAAAGAGTCTGTAACACCTTGTGGCGGATTGCTCCAAGCTCCATATGGTTGCCAGCCGGAATACCCTTGCCCAAGCTTCCCTTTTACCCACAGCATGACTGATGGATGTTGGCGCAGCCATTGAATGAGTTTGGAACGGTCGTAGAAATCAAGATGAAGATTGTTTTTGTTAGGATCATCTTTTACTGCATCCCTCATCGCATTAAGACGATCTCTCTTTCCAGACGGAGAGCAATCATCACCCATGCTGACAATGATGTAGCTGCCTTTTTTTCTGGCTTGTTCAGATATGATGGGTGAAAGATCTATGCCAGTGCCCATTTCCTTCACGATTGCAGACTTTGGCATTGTAGATTTCTTTGCCTGAAATACGGTATCAAGTCTTACAAGAAAGCCATTATTCAGTTGCTCAACTGGAACCTGAACATGGATATCAATTCCTCCGTCAGGAGCAGTGATTGAACCAGACCAATTTACACACGCAGGGCTATGGCCATGCATTGCTACTTCAGCTTCCGCTAGCCTGGCAATCAGCTCTTCTAGCTGAGTATCGGAGAGCCGAAGTAATTCGTCCTTTTCAATGTCAAAGATTGCCACGCCTTCACCTTAGTAAAAAAATTCTGTCATGGTTCGTACACTAGGGACACTGGACTGACCCCATGCCCGTAGACAAATTCTGTCCTCACGACGAGGCCTGTTCGAAGTCCTCCGGACTGACGCCGCCGAGATGACTGTGGCGCCGGGCCCGGTTGTAGAACACTTCAATGTAATCGAAGATATCCGCCCGGGCCAGATCCCTGGTTTTATATATGCGTTTTCTGATCCGTTCTTTTTTCAGCGAACTTAAGAACGATTCGGCCACCGCATTATCCCAGCAGTTGCCACGCCTGCTCATGCTTGGCGCCAGGTTATTGGCCCGGCAGAAGCGCTGCCAGTCGTCACTGCCGTACTGGCTGCCCTGGACGCCCTTCTAAGAGTCAAGCTGTTATCGGGATACTGTTGATCCGCCTGTTTTGATTGCGCAGTAACGTGTAAACTTCGCGGGAGATATATCGCTTTAGACAGCGTATCGCT